>JBFWXO010000012.1:0-127950 GCA_050187355.1 Vicinamibacterales bacterium | reverse complement strand
CCCAGCAGCTCGGCGTGAGCCGCCGCTCGTTCTATCGGATGCTCGAGCGCCTGGGCGCGTGACCCTCCGGTCGCGCGCCCGGCGTCCGCGCGGCTAGCCGCCGCTCTTGAACCGGAAGGAGCCGTCTTCGAGGCGCTCGCGGTAGGGCGTGTGACAGGTGCCGCACGACGACCCGACGGACGCCGCGGCGGTCTTGGCCGCGTCCCACGCCCCGCTCTTCGCCGCCTTCTCCACGGCCAGGACGTTGGCGCGGGCGTCGGCCGCCCACTTCGCGCCGTCCATCTTGCCGCGCTTCTTCATGAAGGTCTCGGCCTCGGTGAAGGCCGCCGTCAGCGACGCGATGTTCTTCGTGGCCAGTTCCAGGTTGGATCCGTCCGCGCCCTTGCGCAGCTCGCCGGAGGCGCCGGGCAGCCCGCGCATCGCCTTCTGCAGGGCCTCCTCGTCCGGCGTCATGGGCGGCGGGATGAAGCGCGCCAGGTCCAGCATCTTGTCGTTCACGACCGACGTGGCGAGCACGACCGGCTTGCCCTCGTACTTCGCTGCGTTCGCGCCGAGATCCTGGGCGTGGGCCTTCGACTTCGCGGCCACCGCCGCCGGGTCGTACTTCATGAGCAGGCCGATCACGGTGACGTAGGTGTTGGGCGTGACGGGGTCGCTCATGCGCTGCGCGAGCACCAGCACGTCGGGCGCGCTCTTCGTCTTGTCCTGATCGACGGTGAAGGCCATCGTGCCGAGCTGCTGATCGACGATGCCGGTCATGGCCACGTACTCGCCCATCCACTGGTCGGGGCGGGCCGCGACCGAGCTGGCCGCGACGGGGACGATCGCGCGCGTCGGCGGCGGAAGCGTGCCCGGAGCGGCGGCCGGTGCCTGCCCGCCGGGCGCAGGACGCTGTCCACCCCCGGCCGGCTGTTGTTGTGCGGCCGCGATCGCGATCGACGCGACGGCCACGGTCGATACCATCGCGGCGAACCCGCGCCGGCGGGGCGCGGAGGAACGAGCAATCGTCATCTGGGGTACTCCTTCCAAAACGCGCTCATGATACCTCGCCGCCCAGTGGCCCGGCAGCGGGATCGCGCCATAATTGCTTGTATTCGAATGTCCACGGACGTGGCCGGCTGGCTGATGGCGTTCGCCGTCCTGACGCAGGGCGCCCCGTGCGCCCCGGAGGCGCTGGCGCTCGCCGATCGCGCGGCCGCGCTCGTGGCCCGCGGTGACGACGCTGAAGCCGATCGCGTGCTGCGCGCCGGGTACGCGGAAGCCGCCGGATGCGCCGACGTCGTGTTGGCCGCGTGGAGCTGGCAGGGCTGGCTGGCCGCGCGGCGCGCCGAGCCGGCCGGCGGACGCCCGGAGGACCTGGCGCCCGCCGCCGATGCGGCCGCCCGCCTGGCGGCGCTCGGCGGCGCCACGTCGCCCGCCGCGTACGCGGCCGCCGTGGTCCGGGCCGCGGAAGCGGCGGCCCAGGACGAGCGCGAGGAGATGGCGCTCTGGCTGGATCACGCCCACGAGATCTCGCGCCGGCTCGCCCTGGGGGCCGCCGCGCCGCGCTGGCCGCTGCCGATCGACTCCGCCGAGGGCGTGCTCTGGCTCGCCGTGGACGACTACGAAGAGGCGCTCGCGGCGTTCGAGCGGGCCGTGACGGACGGCGGCACGCCGGTGGCGTGGCTCGGGCTCGCCAGGGCCATGGACGGCCTCGGCCGACACGGCGAGGCGTGCGCCGCCCTGCGCCGGGCCGCTGGCGCCGCCGGCCCGTCGGCCGCGACGGGCCCTGCCGCCGCGGCGGCGGGGGACCTGCTGCGGACCGGGTGTCCCTGATGCCGATCTACCGCCCCGACATTCTCGACGCCCTGGCCGCGCACGGCCTCGTGCCCACGTCCGCCACCGAGCCCGCCGTGCTGCGCCGCGCCCTGAGCCGGCTGTACCGGCACGAGATCCGCGCGCTGCGCGACCGCTGCAGGTCCGGCGAGTTCCCGGTGCGGGAACTGGCCGGCCGGGTCGTGGCGCTCCGCCGCCGGTACCTGCTCCTGTCCACGCCCCTCGACCGCTGGACGCTCGACGCCGGCTGAGCCACGGCCGGGCAGGCCGCGTCCAGGGGCCGCACCGGAGGCCGGAGCCGGCGCAAACCTGCGTGCTACTCTTTCGCGTATGGCACGCCTGCACCGACTGACGCATCCCCTCGTGCGCGACGCGCGCGGCGGGGCACTCCGACGCGCCTCGTGGGACGAGGCGATCGCCCGCGCCGCCGCGGGGCTCAAGACGGTCGTGGACCGCCGCGGCCCGCAGGCGTTCGGGCTCTTCAGCTGCTCGAAGAGCACGAACGAGATGAACTACGCCGCGCAGAAGTTCGCGCGCGCCGTCATCGGGTCGAACAACATCGACAGCTGCAACCGTACTTGACACGCCCCCAGCGTCGCCGGTCTGGCGGCGGTCTTCGGCATGGGCGGCGGCACGACGTCGTATCGCGAGATCGAGGAGACCGACTGCGTCCTCCTGTGGGGCTCGAACGCCCGCGAGACGCACCCGATCTTCTTCCATCACCTGCTCAAGGGGCTCCACCGGGGGGCGCGCCTGTTCGCCGTGGATCCCCGGCGCACGACCTCCGCGCAGTGGGCCGAGCTCTGGGCCGGCCTCGACGTCGGCACCGACATCGCGCTCGCGCATGCGATGGCCCGCGAGATCATCGTGTCCGGCCTGGCGCACCGGGAGTTCATCGCCAACGCCACGTCGGGCTTCGAGGCCTACAAGGCATCGATCATGCCCTGGACGCTCGAGCGGGGCGAGCAGGCGACCGGCGTGCCCGCCGGGCTCATCCGCGAGATGGCGCACGGGTACGCGACGGCGCCGCGCGCCATGATCTGCTGGACGCTCGGCATCACCGAGCACCACAACGCCGTGGACAACGTGCTGTCCCTCATCAACCTGGCGCTGCTGACGGGTCACGTCGGGCGATGGGGATCGGGCATCAACCCGCTGCGCGGACAGAACAACGTCCAGGGCGGCGGCGACATGGGCGCGCTGCCGGACCGCCTCCCCGGCTTCCAGCACGTCGAGAACGACGCGGTCCGCGAGCGGTTCGATCGCGCCTGGGGCGTCACCGTGCCGCCCACGCGCGGCTGGCACCTGTCGGGGATGTTCGAGGCGATGGACCGCGGTGACCTCACGGCCCTCTACGTCATCGGCGAGAACCCGGCGCAGTCCGAGGCCGATCAGCACCGGGCCGAGCGGCTGCTCTCGAATCTCGAGATCCTCGTCGTGCAGGACGTGATGCGCACGGCCACCGTCGAACTGGCCGATGTCGTGTTTCCGGCCGCCGCGGGCTCGTTCGAGTCCGAGGGCACCGTCACCTCGAGCGAGCGCCGCGTCCAGCGCGTGCGGCGCGCGAAGGCGCCGCTCGGCGAGAGCCGGGACGATCTCGACATCATCGTGTCCCTGGCGCGCGCCATGGGCGCGACGTGGCCGGCGACCGATCCCGAGGGAATCTGGAACGAGCTCAGGACGCTGTCCCCCGTGCACACCGGCATGAGCTACGCGCGCCTGGAAGCCGAGGGGGGCCTGCACTGGCCCTGCTACGACGATCAGCACCCGGGCGAGGCCTTCCTGCACGCCCGGCTGTGGGAGCGTCCGGTGGGCGGCGCTCGCGCGCCGTTCTCGATCGTCGAGCACGCCCTGCCGGTCGAGGCCCTCGACGACGAGTATCCGATGCGGCTCACGACGGGACGCCGGCTGGCGGAGTACAACACGGGCGTGCAGACGGGTCGCTACGCGTCGCCCACCAGGCGGGGGGAGACGATCGACGTCTCGCCGGAGGATGCCGCGCGGCTGGGGTTCCATGAGGGCCAGGCGATCCGCGTCCGATCGCGGCGCGGGAGCGTCGTCGCCCCCGTGCACATCGATCGGGCGCTGCGTCCCGGCCTCACGTTCATGACGTTCCACTTCCCGGAGGACGTCGCCACCAACCACCTCACCATCGATGCCATCGACCCGAAGTCGGGCACGGCGGAGTTCAAGGCGGCCGCCGTCCGCCTGGAAGCGGTCGAAGGGTAGCCAGTGGACATACACGTCGTCGGGCCGGAGGCCACGGCCGAGGAACGAAGCGCCGTCGATCAGCTGCTCGGCCCGCCGGCGTCGGGATGGGAAGGCGGCGCGCGCAATGCCGCGCGCGACGGGCGCTCGGCCCGGATCGGCCGGGGCGCGTCGGTGGAGCGGCGGCACCTGCTTGTGCCCGCCTTTCACGCCGTGCAGGACCGCGTGGGCTGGGTGAGCCGCGGCGCCCTCAACTACATCTGCCAGCGGCTCGTCGTGCCCCCGGCGGACGCCTGGGGCGTCCTGACCTTCTATCACCTGTTCGCCACCGCGGAGCGTCCGCGCACCGTGGCTCACGTGTGCGACGACATCGCGTGCCGGGCGCGCGGCGCCGAGGCGTTGTGCGCGTCGCTGCAGGCGGCGCTCGGGCCGGCGGGGGCGCCCGCCGGTGGCGGCGAGGCGACCTGGATGCGCAGTCCGTGCCTGGGGCAGTGCGAGCGGGCGCCGGCGGTGCTCGTCGTGGGCGCCGGCGACCCGGCCAGACGCCACGTGGTGGCGCCGGCCGCCGACGCCGCCGAGGTCGTGCGGGCGCTGGCCCCGGGGGCCGGCACGGGCGTGACCGAAACGCTCGCCGAACTCCGCCGCCTCGTGCCGCAGGCGGGGGAGTCGGGTCTGCGCCTGCTCCGGCGCGTCGGCGTGGTGGATCCCACCAGCCTCGAGGCCTACCGCGGATCGGGCGGCTATCAGGCGCTCGCGCGCGCGATCGAACTCGGGCCGCGCGGCGTCATCGCCGAGGTGAAGGCGTCGAAGCTCATGGGCCGCGGCGGCGCGGCGTTTCCCACCGGCGTCAAGTGGGAGGCGGTGCTCGGAGAGCCGGCGCAGCCGCACTACGTCGTCTGCAACGCGGACGAGTCCGAGCCGGGCACGTTCAAGGACCGCGTCCTCATGACGGGCGACCCGTTCGCGATCGTCGAGGCGATGACGATCTGCGGCATCGCCACGGGAAGCGAACGCGGCTTCCTGTACGTCCGGGGCGAGTACCCCGACGCGGAAGACCGGATCGCCGGCGCCGCGGCCGCGGCGCGCGCGGCCGGCCTGCTCGGACCGGACATCCTCGGCTCGGGCCACGCCTTCGAGCTGGAGGTGCGGCGCGGGGCCGGCGCCTACATCTGCGGCGAGGAGACGGCGCTCTTCAACTCGATCGAGGGCAAGCGGGGCGAGCCCCGATCGAAGCCGCCGTTCCCGAGCCAGTCCGGTGTGTTCGGCCAGCCGACGGTCGTCAACAACGTCGAGACGCTGGCCAACGTCCTCGACATCCTCACCGAGGGCGCCGCCGCGTGGGCGGCCGCCGGCACGCCGGCCTCCACCGGCACGCGCCTCTTCTGCGTGTCGGGCCACGTGGCCCGGCCCGGCCTGTACGAGCTGCCCTTCGGGCGGACGCTCGGCGACGTGCTGGACCTGGCGGGCGGCGTGGCGGGCGGACGCCCCCTGCAGGCGATCCTGCTCGGCGGCGCGGCCGGCATGTTCGTCGGGCCGGAGTCGCTGGACCTCCGGCTGACGTTCGAGGACACCAGGGCGGCGTCCCTCACGCTGGGGTCCGGCGTCGTGATGGTGTTCGACGACACGGCCGACCTGCCGGACCTGCTCGGCCGGATCGCCCAGTTCTTCGAGGACGAGAGCTGCGGGCAGTGCGTCCCCTGCCGGGTGGGCACCGTGCGGCAGCGTGAGCTGCTGGAGCGGCTGCGGGCCGGGGCCGGCGCCGCGACGCCGGAGCGGCTGGCCCTGCTCACCGAACTGGGCCAGGCGATGCGCGATGCGTCGATCTGCGGCCTGGGCCAGACGGCCTCGTCGGCCGTGGAGTCGGCCGTTCAGCGGCTGCACGTCTTCCAGGGGGGGCACGCGTCGTGAGCACCGAGAACGCCATCTGGTTCCACCTGCCGCCGCCGCCGGCCGTCACGCCGGTGGCGCCGCCGGCACCCGCGGTGCCGACCGTCGCCGTCACCGTGGACGGGGCCGCCGTCGAGGTGCCCGAGGGGAGCACGCTGCTCGACGCCTGCCGCGCGGCGGGGAAGGACGTGCCCACGCTCTGCTACCTCGAGACGCTCACGCCGGTGAACGTCTGCCGGGTGTGCGTGGTGGAACTCGAGGGGGCCCGCGTGCTCGCGCCCGCGTGCTCGCGGAAGGCCGAAGCCGGCATGACGGTCCACACCGACTCGCCGCGGGTGAGGACCGCGCGCAAGGTGGTGCTGGAACTGCTGGCCTCGTCGGTGGACCTGTCCACGGCCGACTCGCTCAGGCCGATGCTGCGCGACTACGGCGCCGAGCCGGAGCGCTTCGGCGCCGGAGCCGCCACGGTCGCCCAGCCCGTCAAGGACGACAACGACCTCTACGTCCGCGACTATTCGAAGTGCGTGCTCTGCTACAAGTGCGTCGAGGCGTGCGGCACCGACGCCCAGAACACGTTCGCGATCGCCGTGGCGGGGCGCGGCTTCCACGCGCACATCTCGACCGAACTGGACGTGCCGCTGCCGGAGTCCGCCTGCGTGTACTGCGGCAACTGCATCGCCGTCTGCCCGACCGGCGCGCTCATGGCGAAGCCGGAGTTCGAGCTGCGCCAAGCCGGCGCGTGGGCGCCCGAGCGGCAGACGGTCACCGACACCATCTGCCCCTTCTGCGGCGTCGGCTGCACGCTCACGGCGCACGTGCAGGACGACCGGATCGTCAAGGTCACCTCTCCCCTCGACAACAGCGTCACGCAGGGTAACCTGTGCGTGAAGGGCCGGTTCGGCTTCGAGTACGCCAATCAGAATGAAGAAGACGTGTAGGGACCGGGGACCAGGGACCAGGGACCGGCACCGGGGGATCGCATGAGCGAGTCGTCACGCTGGACCACGCGCCGTGAGTGGCTGCTGTCGGGAGTCGCGGGGGTGGCCGTGCTCGGCCTCGGCGGGCTCGAGGCGCTGGCGCAGGCCGCGCCGGTCAAGATCGGCCTCATCGGGTCCGGCCGGCAGGGCGGGGCGATCGGCCTGCTGTGGGCCAGGGCCGGGCACGAGGTGTTCTTCTCGTCCCGGCATCCCGAGAACCTCAAGGACCTCGTCGCGCAGGCCGGAGGCAAGGCGCGGGCGGGCCTGCCGGAGGAGGCGGCGCAGTTTGGCGACGTCATCCTGATTGCCGTGCCCTACGGCGCGACGCCGCAGGTGGGCCGCGACTACGGCAAGTACATGCAGGGCAAGATCGTCATCGACGTCGGCAACCCCCGGGTGGACCGCGACGGCGATGTCGGGAAGGACGGCCTGGCGCGCGGAACGGGCGTCACGTCGAAGGAGTACCTCCCGGGCGTGCGCCTCGTGCGCGCCCTGAACGCGCTGAGCTACACGCAGGTCACGAAGGAGGCGCACCGCGCCGGCGAGAAGCTGGGCATCCCCATCGCCTCCGACGACCAGGCCGCCATCGCGATGACCGTCCGCCTCGTCACCGACGCCGGGTTCGATCCCGTCGTCGTCGGCGGCCTGGCGCGTGCACGCGAATTCGACGCCGGCACCCTCGTGTACGTGAAAGGCCTGACGGCAGCGCAACTGAAGACCGTCCTGAAGCTGCCCTAGGGCTCACTCGAACCGGCCGCGGCGGCGGCCGAGGAGGAGTGCGCATGGAAGGGCTCGTGAAGGCCTGGGGACGCATCCTGACCGGATACCGTCCCAGTCTGTCGATCGAGATCACCCGCGAATGCCCGCTGCGGTGTCCGGGCTGCTACGCCTACGGGGACGGACACCTCGGCGGCGCCGTCACCCTGCGCGACATGAGCGACCTGCGCGGCGAGGCCCTGGTGGACAACGTCCTGGCCCTCGTGGATCGCACCAGGCCCGTGCACGTGTCGATCGTGGGCGGCGAGCCGCTGGTGCGCTTCCGGGAGCTCGACGCGCTCCTGCCGCGCCTCGCCGACCGCGGCGTGTACACGCAGCTCGTGACGAGCGCCGTGCGCCCGATCCCGCCGGCCTGGGCCTCGATTCGACGCCTGCAGGTGTGCGTGTCGATCGACGGGCTGCCCGCCGAACACGACGTGCGACGGGCGCCGGCCACCTACGACCGCATCCTGAAGCACATCGCCGGCCACCAGATCACGGTCCACTGCACGGTGACGCGGCAGCAGGCCGCGCGGGACGGCTATCTCGACGAGTTCGTGGACTTCTGGGCGGCGAATCCCGACACCCGGACGATCTGGGTGAGCCTCTACACGCCGCAGGTGGGCGAGGAAAGCGACGAGTGCCTGTCCGCGGACGACCGGGCGCGCGTCGTCGAGGCGCTGCACCGGCTCCGCACGCGCGTGCCGAAGCTGCAGATGCCCCACGGGCTGCTGACGGCGCTGACCGCGCCGCCGGCCTCGCCCGACGACTGCATCTTCGCGCGGACCACCGAGTGCGTCTCGGCGGACCTCCAGACCCGGATCACACCGTGCCAGTTCGGGGGGACGCCGGACTGTCAGCGCTGCGGCTGCATGGCGTCGGCGGCGCTCGCCGCCGTCGGCCGGCACCGGCTGCCCGGCGGCCTCCGGGTCGGGTCGATCTTCAAGGCCTCGTTCGCCGTCGGCGAGCGCGTCCGCCGCCTGCGGCGGCACTGACGCGCAACGCAGGCCGACTACGGGCCGGCCGCGCCGCCTCCAAGCGATGCGCCGGCTATTGGCCGGCCGCGCCGCCTCCAAGCGATGCGCCGGCTATTGGCCGGCCGCGCCGCCTCCACGCGATGCGCCGGCTATTGGCCGGCCGCGCCGCCTCCAAGCGATGCGCCGGCTATTGGCCGGCCGCGCCGCCTCCGAGCGCCGCGCCGGCTATTGGCCGGCCGCGCCGCCGTCGGCCTGACGCCGATCGACGCCGCCTTCGAGGAGGCCGTCCTTCAGCACGATGACCTCGGCCACGCCCTGGCTGCCGCCCTCGGACACGTTGTGGCCCATCGCCTTCAGCTTCGCGATGGTGTCGGCCGAGAACCCGTAGCGCTCCATCGAGAGGCGATCGGGCAGCCACTGGTGGTGCATGCGCCCGGCGTCCACGGCTTCCTGCGCGTTCATGCCGAAGTCCACCACGTTCAGGATGGTCATGAGCACGGTGTTGATGATGGTGCGGCCGCCGGGCGAGCCGGTGACCATGAACAGCTGGCCGTCCTTCGCCAGGATCATGGGCGACATGCTGGACAGCGGGCGCTTGTAGGGCAGGGCGAGGTTCGGCTTGGTCCCGATGTTGCCCCGCTCGTCGGTCATCTCGGGCGCGGAGTTGAAGTCGCCCAGCTCGTTGTTCAGCAGGAAGCCGGCGCCCGGCACGACGATCCGCGAGCCGTACCCGTACTCGAGCGTGTAGGTCAGGGAGACGGCATTGTGCGTCCCGTCGACGACCGAGAGGTGAGTCGTCTCCTGCGACTCGGTCGGCCACGTGAACGAGGTCGGCGACGACACCGAGGCCTTGTTCGGGTTGATCGTCTTGCGGATCTGCGTGGCGTAGTCCTTCGACAGGAGCTGCGTCACCGGGATGCCGGTGTTGAAGTCGGGATCGCCGAGGTGCTGGGCGCGATCGGCGAACGCGCGCCGCATCGACTCGGCCACGAGGTGGAGGTTCTGCGCCGAGCCGTAGCCGCCGGCCCTCAGGTCGTAGCCCTCGAGGATGTTCAGCGCTTCGCTGACGGCGATGCCGCCCGAGCTGGGCGGCGGCATCCCGATGAGCTCGTAGCCGCGGTAGGTGCTCTTGACGGGCGTGCGCTCCTTGGCCTCGTACTTCTTCAGGTCGTCGCGCGTGATGAGCCCGCCGTTGGCCTTCATCTCCTTCTCGATGAGCTCGGCCGTCTCCCCCTCGTAGAAGCCCTTCGGCCCTCCCTCGGCGATCCGCTGGAGCGTGCGCGCCAGGTCCGGCTGCTTCAGGAGCTCGCCCGCCTGGTACGGCTGGCCGCTCTTCGTGAACTGGGCCAGCGAGGCCGGGAACTTCTTGAACTCGGGAATCATCCGCTCGAGCGACCGCGCCAGGTCGATGCTGATCTCGAACCCGTCGCGGGCCAGCCCCACGGCCGGCGCGACCAGGTCCTTCCAGGGCTTCTTGCCCAGTTTCTGGTGCGCCAGGTACAGGCCCGCCACCGTGCCGGGCACGCCGACCGAGCGATGGCTGTTGTGATGGATGTCGAAGTCGTACTTGCCGTCCTTCATCCACATCGTGGGACTCGAGCCGGCGGGCGCCATCTCGCGGAAGTCGAACGTGGTCGCGGTGCCGTCGGCCGCCCGGTACACGATGAAGCCGCCGCCGCCGATGTTTCCGGCGGTGGGGTGGGTGACGGCCAGGGCGAAGGCGGTGGCCACCGCGCCGTCGATGGCGTTCCCGCCGCTCTTCATCACCCGCCAGCCGACCTCGGACGCGATGTCGCTCGCGGAGATGACCATGCCTCCCTTGGCCCGGTACGGCAGGTTCCCGGCGTTCAGGGTGAGCGCCAGCGAGCAGACGGCGAGCGCCACCAGGGGCGCGGCGGGACGGCGGGTACGCATCGGAGCCTCCAAATCGTCTCCGACGATAGGGGACGGCGGGAGGGCAGTCAAGGACGGCGTGCGCCCGGCGTCACAGCCCGGGCTTCCGCCTGGCGAAGACGAGCGTGAGGATGGCGAGCAGGATCTCGTCGAGGAACGGCACGACATCCGGAATCACCAGGTCGAGGCCGAGCAGCGCCGCCGCCAGCAGGAACAGCCGGGGCGTGGCCAGGCGGGACAGGAAGCGGGCGAGGACGGTGGGCATGGGGGGAGAACTACTCAGTAGGGACCAGGGACCAGGGACCAGAGACCAGGGACCAGGGACCATGGACCAGGGACTGGGGACTACATTACGGGCGAACCGACGCAAGGAATGGCATGGTCTCCGGTTCCCTGTCCTCGGTCCCCCCGGTCCCCCCGGTCCCCAGTCCCCGGTCCCTGGTCCCTGGTCCCTACTCGTCTTTCCTCACAACAGGCGTATCCTCCCTGTTCCCCCATTCCTCCCAGGCACCGTAGTAGTTGCGGAGCCTGGTGAGGTCGTGGCCCAGGAGCGCCAGGGTCCAGAGGTCGTAGCTCGCGCGCATCCCCACCTGGCAGTAGACGATCACCTGGTCGGTCGCGCCGATGCCCTTGCCGCGCCAGAGGGCCTCCACCTCGGCGGGCCCCTTCACCGCGCGGGTGCTGGCGTCGAGCAGGTCCTCCCAGTAGACGGGGATCGACGACTCGATGTAGCCGCCGCGCTTGATGCCGCGCAGGTCCCGGCCGTCGATCTCGCCCTGCGTGCGGGCATCGACGAGGCGGACCGCCGGGTTGTTGATGGCGGCCTTCACGTCGTCGGCCGTGGCGACGCCGACCGTGCCCTTCCGCACGGTGAACACGGCCGGGGCGACGGCGGGCACGGCCGCGTCCACGGCCCGCTTGCCGGCCACCCACCCCGGCCAGCCGCCGTCGAGCAGCGCGACGTTGGCGTGGCCGTGAAGGTTCAGGATCCACCACAGGCGCGCCGCGTACAGGCCGCCGCGCTCGTCGTACACCACGACGCGCGTCGTGTCCGAGATGCCGAGGCGGCCCATGAGCGAAGCGAACTCCTGCGGCGTGGGGAGGAACGTCGGCGGCGCCTTCGGGCTGCGGATCGCGTTGTTGTCGAGCCAGACGGCGCCCGGGATGTGGCCGTCGGCGTACCCGCGCGGGCGCATGTCCACGATCCGGAGGCCCGGCGCCGACAGGTTGCGGGCCAGCCAGTCGCCGTCCACGATGAGGTCGGGCCGCGCGAAGCGCTGTGCCGGCGTCTGCGCGCGGCCCTGCGTCGCCGTCACCAGGAGCGCCGCCGCCGCGGCGAGTACGAGTCGGGAAGCCATGCGCCGCATTGTAGCGGCGAATGCCGCGCCGCCAGGGCCCCGGCGCCGTCGTCGATCAGGGATAGCGGATCACGACATCCTCGCGCTCCCAGCGTTCGCCCGCCGGCTGCGGCGGGAGGATGGGGCGGAGGTAGGCGTTCGCGTCCTTCTGCGGATTCCACTGCGCGGGATAGCCGAGCGACACCTCTTCGAACCGGACGCCGTCGCGCCACCGCGTGGAGCGCATGTGGAGGTGCCCGGAGACGACCACGTCGATGGGGAACCTGACGTGCCAGCCGGCGGTGAGGGCCGAACCGCACCAGATCGTGAAGCGCGGCACGCGCGGCAGCACCGCCAGGTCCGGCCGCAGCGCGAAGTGGTTGACGAGGACGATCCGCGCGCCGGACGGCACCGCGGCAAGGCGCGCCTCCGAGGCCGCGACCCGCGCCGCGCACCAGGCGGCGCGTGACGGATACGGCGCCGCCGAGAGCAGGAGCTCGTCGGCGCACGTCACGCCCGTCTCGGCCGCCCACGCGACGGCCTCGTCCGGCGTCGCCCCCGCGGGCCCGAACGAGTAGTCGTACAGGGTGAAGGTCGGCGCGATGACGTGGCCCGTGTCCGGCCACACCGCGAAGGGATCCTCGGGCGTGAGGACGCCGGCGGCCCGGCACGTCTCGACGAGGCGCTCGTAGTGCGCGACGCCGCGGCGCGCGTCGGGCCACTGGCGCGGCGTCCACAGGTCGTGGTTGCCGGGCGTCCAGATCACGGTCGCGAACCGCCGCGTGACCACGTCGAGCACCGTCTGCAGCTGGGCCAGCGTATCGCCCGTGTCGCCGGCCAGGATCAGCCAGTCGTCACCGTGGTCGGTGAGGGCGTCGACAGCGCGCCGGTTCGCCGCGAAGCCGACGTGGAGGTCGCTCGTCGCCCACAGCCTCACGGGCAGAGCGCCTCGGCCGTCGTCGCCCGCCACGCAATCGGCAGGTCCGGCCCCTCGCGCTCGACGGCCAGGGCGAGGCGGTGCTCGGCGGTCGGCCACGACAGGTGGAACTGCCAGCGCTCGGCGCGGTCGTCGGTGCCGGCGGCGAAGGCGATCGCCGGGGGGACGTCGCCGGCGATCGTGAAGGCGAAGCCGTCGAGGGGCAGGGTCAGGCCGTGTCCGCGCGCCTTCACGTACGCCTCCTTCAACGTCCAGTAATCGAAGAAGGCGCGCCGGCGTTCGTCGGCCGGCAGCGCCCGAAGCGCCTGGATCTCGGCGGGGGCGAAGCGCGCCTCGGCCACGCGCTCGGACACCGCACGGGTCACCTGCTCGACGTCCACGCCGATCGACCGCCGGCGCGTGACGGCGACGGCCGCCAGCCCGGACGTGTGCGACAGCGAGAAGGTGAGTCCCTCGGCGCCGGCAGGCGGCGCGGCGATCGCGGGACGTCCATGCACGCCCGTGGCGAACTGCCACGCGTCCGGCGCGCGCGGGGCGTGCTCCGACAGCGTGACCCGGACGAGGGCGTGCGCGATGACGTAGGTCCGCCGGTCCGCCGGTCGGACGAACCGGGCCGCGCGTGCCTGCTCGTGCGGCGACAGGCGGGCATGGAGCGACGCGACCAGCGGCTCGCCCGCCTCCGCCGTCGCCACCGTCACGATCTGCACCGCGTCCTGCGGCGTCGCCTCCGGCACGTGGGCCATCGCGCGGCCATTATCCCGCGGGCCCGCCCGGCGCGGCCTACGGGCTCGCGGTGCGGCGCTGCCACACCAGCACCGCCACGAAGACGGCCGCCACCGCGCCGGCGCCGGCCAGGCCCAGCGTGGCCCCGTAGCGGTCCACGGCCACGACGGCCTGGTCGCGGTACACCGCGGCGAGCCCGGCCTCGAGGACGTGCCGTGCGCCTCGTCCCAGCGTGAGCGCCGCCGCCACCCGCCACCAGGGATAGCCCGCCGCGCCGGCGGCGAGCACGAAGATCTTGAGGGGGAAGGGCGGGGGCAGGAACGCCGGCACGGCGAGGCCCGCGAAGGCGCTCCTGGCATACCAGTCCATGAGCCGGCTCGCCCGGGTGCGGGCCAGGCGGCGCTCGACGAACGCCTGGCCGCCGCGCCTGGCGAGGAGGTACAACGGCCACGACCCCGCGACGACGCCGGCGACGCCCATCGCCGCGTAGTACCACCACCGTCCGGGCTCGCGGATGGCGAGGTACATGATCAGGGCGTCGCTCGCGTTCGGGAGCGCGAGCACGCTGGAGTCGAGCAGGGCGACCACGAGCACGCCGAGCCCGCCGGCGCCGTCGGCCCACGCGCGCACGGCCTGCACGATGCCCGCGAACATCCGCCGGTCATTGTAGCGTGCGGTCGCGGGGCGCCGGCCGCTCCCGGGGCATAATGCGCGAGCATGTCCCGACATCTCGCACGTGAACTGCTCGCCGAGGCCCTGGGCACGTTCGTCCTGATCGCCTTCGGCGTCGGCGTCGTCGCGCAGACGGTGCTGAGCGCGAGCGCCAATGGCAGCTACCTGGCGATCAACCTCGGGTGGGGCATCGGCGTGACGCTCGGCGTGCTCGTCGCCGGCGGCGTGTCCGGCGCCCATCTCAACCCGGCCGTCACCATCGCGCTGGCCGCCCATCGCGGGCTGCCCTGGCGGAAGGTGCTGCCGTATGCGGCGGCGCAGACGCTCGGCGCCTTCGCGGCGGCCGCCGTGGTCTACGTGACCTACCGCGAGGCCTTCGCGGCCTTCGACGGCGGCGTGCGCCAGATCGCGGGCGCGCAGGGTACCGCCGGCATCTTCGCCACCTACCCGCAGGCCTTCCTCTCGCTGGGCGGCGGGCTCGTGGACCAGGTGGTGGGCACGGCGCTGCTCATCATCGGCGTCTTCGCCATCGGCGACGCCAGGAACGTCGCGGTGCCCGGCTGGCTGGGACCGCTGCTGGTCGGGCTGCTCGTGGTGGGCATCGGCGTGTCGTTCGGCTTCAATGCCGGCTACGCGATCAACCCGGCCCGCGACTTCGGTCCGCGCCTCTTCACGGCCATGGCCGGCTGGGGCGCCGGCGTGTTCGGCGCCTCCGGCGGCTGGTGGTGGGTGCCGATCGTCGGTCCCGTCGTCGGAGCCGTCCTCGGCGGCGCCGTCTACGACGCCTGCGTCACCAGGCTGCACGACGGAGGGACCGCGCGATGAGCCGCTATGTCCTCGCCCTCGATCAGGGCACCACGTCCAGCCGGGCCATCCTCTTCGACCGGAGCGGCCGCGCCGTCGCGAAGGCGCAGCAGGAGTTCCGCCAGATCTTTCCCGCGCCCGGGCACGTGGAGCACGACCCCGAGGACATCTGGCGCTCGCAGATCGACACGGCGCGGGCGGTGCTGGCGGAGGCGGGCGTCACGGCGGCGGACGTGGCCGCGATCGGCGTGGCGAACCAGCGCGAGACGACGCTCGTGTGGGACAAGGCGACCGGGCGGCCGGTGGCCAACGCCATCGTCTGGCAGAGCCGCGTCACGGCCGCGCACTGCGAGCGGCTCAAGGCCGCCGGGCACGAGGCCGCCGTGCGCGCCAGAACCGGCCTGGTGATCGACGCCTACTTCTCGGCGTCGAAGATCACGCACCTGCTCGACGCCGTCGACGGCCTGCGCGCCCGCGCGGCCCGCGGCGAGGTGCTCTTCGGCACCGTGGACAGCTTCCTCATCTGGCGCCTCACGGGCGGGGCCGTGCACGTGACCGACGAGAGCAACGCGAGCCGGACGCTCCTCTACGACATCCACAAGCGGCGCTGGGACGACGACCTGCTGGCGCTCTTCGACGTGCCGCGGGCGATGCTGCCCGAGGTGCGCGGCAACAGCGAGATCTACGGCCACACCGCCGCGGACGTCCTCGGCGCCCCGGTGCCGATTGCCGGCGCGGCCGGCGACCAGCAGGCCGCGCTGTTCGGCCAGGCGTGCTTCTCGCCGGGCGAGGTCAAGAACACCTACGGCACGGGCTGCTTCCTGCTGATCAACACCGGGACGACGCCCGTGGCCTCGTCGCGGGGGCTCCTCACGACCGTGGCCTGGCGGCTGGGCGGACAGACCACGTACGCGATGGAAGGCGCGGTGTTCGTGGCCGGCGCGGCCGTACAGTGGCTGCGCGACGGGCTGCGCGCCATCGCCACGTCCGCCGACGTCGAGCGCCTGATGGGGGCGGTCCCCGACAGCGGCGGCGTCTACCTCGTGCCGGCGTTCGTCGGTCTCGGCGCGCCGTACTGGGATCCGTACGCGCGCGGCACCATCGTGGGGCTCACGCGCGACTCGCGCATCGAGCACATCGCGCGGGCGGCCGTGGACGCGATGGCCTACCAGACGCGCGACGTCGTCGAAGTGATGGAGGCCGACACCGGGCTCACGGTGCCCGTGCTGAAGGTGGACGGGGGCGCCGCGGCCAACGCGATGCTGCTGCAGTTCCAGGCCGATCAGCTCGGCGTGCCCGTGCGCCGGCCCGTGGTGGCCGAGACGACCGCCCTCGGCGCGGCGTACCTGGCCGGGCTCGCCGTGGGCTACTGGGACGGGCTCGACGACGTCCGCCGCAACTGGGTCCTGGACCGGGAGTTCCGCCCCGCGATGGCGGCCGACGCCAGGGACCGCGGCTACGGCGGGTGGAAGCGTGCCGTCGAGCGTTCCCTGGGCTGGGCCTCCGGCTGAGCGCGCCGGAACGGCGCGCGGGTGATGCCGTCCGCCGCGTCAGGCGCGGCGGGCGGCCAGCGCCGCGAGGATCACGGCGGCGGCCGTCGCCACGTTCAGCGAGTCCATGTCCGCGTGCATGGGAATCCTGACGCAGAGGTCCGCCTTGGCGATCGCCGCCGGCGAGAGGCCCGGACCCTCCGCCCCGACGAGCACGGCCGCACGCGCCGGCAGGCCCGCGTCGTAGAGGGACACCGCGCCGGGCCCGGGCGTGGCGGCCACGATGGCCAGTCCGGCGCGCCGCAGCGCGTCCAGCGCGTCCGGCCAGGCGCCGGCACTCGCCCACGGCAGGCGCAGCGTCGCCGCCATCGACGTGCGGATCGCCTTGCGGTAGAAGGGGTCGCCGCAGTCCGGGCCCAGCACGAGCGCCGCGGCGCCGAGGGCCGCAGCGTTCCTGAAGAGGCCGCCCACGTTGTCGGGATTGTTCACGCCCTCGGCCACGACCACGGCCGTCGCGGTGTCGAGCGGCAGGCTGTCGAGTACCGCGGCGGGCGGGCGGCTCGCCAGGGCGAGGCAGCCGCGGTGGATGTTGAACCCGACGACCGCGTTCATGGCGGCTTGCGGCGTCACGTACACGGCCGTCTCCGGCGCTACCTGCGCGACCGTGTGCGCCAGGGCCCGCGCGGCCGCCTCGGTCAGGAGCAGCGAGCGGACGGGGTGCCGGCGGTCGGCGACCAGGCGCTCCACCACGAGCCGGCCCTCGGCCACGAAGCAGCCGCGCGCGAGGAGCCACGCCGGATCGCCGATGTGCCGGTAGTCCTCGAGTCTGGGGTCGTCGAGCCCGGCGGGAATGTCGACGGGAGCCACCGGCCCGGCACCCACGCGCTAGCTAGCGCACGATGGCGAAGCCCGCCGTGGCTTCAGCCGATTCGGTGCCGCTCGTGGCGGTGAAGCGGAGCACGTATTCGCCGAGCGCCAGGGCGCGCACGGGCAACTCCACCTGACGCCGGCCGGCGACGGCCGCCGACGGCAGCGACGCGAGCACCTTGCCCTCGCGCGTGAGGACCTCGGCCGTGACCGACGCGGCGTCGGACGCCTCGCCCGTCACCGCCGTGCGGACGACGACGAGGTCCGTCGTGCGGAACTCGCGGTCCGGGCTCGGCGGGCCCGGACCGCCCCGGCGCAGGCCCTGGTACGCCGCCGTCGTCAGCGCCCGCACGAACTGGGGCGTGGCCAGCGCCACGGCGGCGCCCGCCAGGTCCGGCACCGTCAGCGGCGCCTCCCAGCGGTCCACCACGTCGCCGCTCTCACCCGTCGCGCTGAAGCGCACCACCACGTCGCCCGGCGGCAACTCCAGCGAGACGACGCCGGTGCCGGTGTCGCCGAGCGCGTCCTCGGCCGTGCCGATCCGCGTGCCCTGATCGTCGTGCACCTCGAGCCGCAGGCGCGTCGGCGGGTCCTTGAAACCGTCCACGGGCCGCCACGTGGCGGTCAGCCGGACGTGTCCGGCGGCGCCCGGCGAGAACCCGGTTTCGACGTGCGCGACGCGGTTGTCCCGCCGCGCCTCCAGGTTCGTGAGGGCCGAGCCCACGGCCGGCGCGATCGCCGGCGGCTCCGACGGCGTCATCTCCTCGGCCGACGGCGCCCAGTAGCCGCGGCGGGCCACCGTCTTCACGCCGCGCCGGCGGACCTTGACCGAGATCTTGTGGAACTTCCCGTCGTTCGGCTCGCGCGTGGGCGCATAGCCGATCAAGTAGTAGTGGCTGGCGTCGCGCACGACCTGCTCGAGGCCGCGGGTCAGGTTGTTCGTGTTCACGATGGCCTGGCCGCCCGTCTCGCTCGCGAGGCGGTAGAGCGTGCTGTGGACGAACGTCCCCTGGCCGAGTCCGCGCGGATCGAGCGTGTGGATGACGACGTTGCCGCGGTTCGCCTCGCGCAGGAGATCCTGGAAGTCCGGCTCGAGCGAGATGTCCCACGTGAGCGGGATGCCCTGCGAGACGACGAGCAGCGTCTTCCGGCCCTCGCGCAGGCCCGAGAGGTGCATGACCAGCGCGCGCAGCGCCGAGATGACCACCTGCGAGCGCACGCGGCCCGGGTTGCGCGACAGGTTCTGCGATTCCTCGAGCGGGCTCCGGCCGATGAGGTTGTCGTTGCGGCCCTCGTAGGTCTTGATCTCGCGCACGAGCCGGGCGCGGTCGCGCGTCCACTCGAGCGCGCTGAGCGGCGTGATCGGGTTCATCACCGTGACCAGGTCCAGCGGCCCCATCATCGTGTCGAGGAAGTCCGTCAACGCCTTGCGCAGCGGCAGCATCTCGCGGGGATAGCGGCCCAGGTGGTAGTCGTCCATGAAGACGGCGAACAGGCGGACGTCGTCGCGCGCCGCCTCGGCCAGCGCGTGCGACTGCGACCGAATCTCCAGCGCCTCGCCGTCGCCCCGGGGCTGCCCGTCGAGCTGCACGAGCGTGGCCTGTTCCACGGTCTGCTGGACGCCGTCCTCGGTGAGCTCGAAGTCCTCGGGTGTCAGGTCGGTCAGCGGCTCGTCGCCAGGGCCCGTGACCGAGACGTCGACGAGCACGAGCTTCACGCCGGCGCGGAAGACCGGCTGGTCCTGGGCGTTTCCGGCGGTACCGCCCGGCGCGGCGTCCGGGGGCGCCGGCGACTGCGGCGCGGCGGGCGCCTGCGCCAGGATCGGCGCCGGCCCCGGCGCCGCCAGCGCGGCGGCGCACAGGACGGCGACCGCCGTCCACGTCCAGGCGCGTCCCCTCGGGCGCTCGGTCACGGCATCACCATTCGGTGCGCTGCACCACCGGCATCTGCAGGGCCCGCTCGCGGTCCAGATCCAGCGAGCCGACGTGCAGGGCGAGCGGCGACTGCACCCACTTGTAAATCGACTGCGTGAAGAGCCGCGCGAAGCGCACCGCGCACGCGGCCAGGTACTCGCGATCGTAGCCTGGGCAGACGCTGACGAGCGCCTCGGCCATCTCCGGCGGCGACAGCTTCTCGCCGGCGTACAGGTGCAGACAGGCGTCGAGAATGGGGAAGGGCATCAGCTCCTGCTCGGCCTCCTGGCGGTCGGCCAGTTCGGGCCCGGGGGCCGTGGCCAGGGTCGCCGTGATGCCGGCGAACCCGAAGCGGGCGTGGAGACGCACGAGCAGCGCCTCGACGACGGTCTTCGGCACGTTCGCGATGACCGACAACGCCCCCTCCAGATCCCCGCCGATGGTCGTGTAGCCCACGGCCTTCTCGCTCATGTCGCCCGTCTGCAGGAAGAGCGCGCCCGACGTGTTGGCCCAGTTCCACATCCGCTGGCCGCGCAGCCGCGCCTGGACGTTTTGACGCGTCATGGCGCCCGGAGGCCGGCCGTCCAGCATCGCCGCCGCCGCGTCGACCTCGCGGTCGTAGGCCTCGTCCAGGGCGACGGTGCGCAGCGTGACGCCGAGGGCCGCCGCCAGCTCGTGCGCGGCGGTCCGCGTGGCGTCGAGCGAATGGCGCGTCGGCATGTAGAACGCCGTGATGAGGCGGCCGGCGGCGCCCGCGTCGGCGGCGGGGCCGAGGATGCGGGCGGCGGCCCGCCACGCCACGAGCAGCGTCAGCATCGAGTCGCGGCCGCCCGAGAGGGCCAGCCCGAGCGAGCTGAACGCGCCGGTCTTCTCGTAGTAGCTGGCCACGCCCATGGCCAGGGCCTCGAAGAGGTCGTCGAGCGCCTCGTCCCGCGCGTCGACCGCTGGCGGTGACGGCGGGGGCAGGAAGAAGCTGCCTCCGGCCGGGACCGGATAGGCCAGCCCGGCGGTGTCGGCCGTGGCGCCGTCGCCGGTCAGCACGGCCACGGGCCGCTCCCGGCGCACGAAGTGCTCGCAGTCGGCCCGCCACGTCGTGTTCTCCATCCGCAGCCGGCGGGTGCGGTCGAGGTCGACGACGGCGGCGGCGGCCCCCACCTGGAAGCGCGGCGCCTCGAGGACGAGCCGGCCGTTCTGGAAGACGTAGCCGCCGCCGTCGTACACGAGGCCGTCCTGCGCGCCGACGGCGTTGGCGTAGAGCAGCACCGTCTGGTTGTCGGCGGCGCGCGTGGCGAGCATCTCGCGCCGCGTGGCGACGATGCCCATCCGGTAGGGCGACGCCGAGACGTTGACCACGATCTCGGCGCCGGAGAGGCAGCGGCGGCGCATCGGGCCGTCGGGCGCCCAGGCGTCTTCACACACCTCGACGCCCACGGTGCCGAAGTCGAAGCGGAACAGGTAGTCGCCCAGCGGCCACCCAGCCGCGTCGAGGGCCAGCGCCGGGCCGCCGCGTGAGAAGGTCCGGCCCTCGTAGAAGACGTTGTAAGTCGGCAGCTTCTCCTTCGGCACGCAGCCGAGGACGCGGCCGCGGTGCACGACGGCGGCGGCGTTGAAAAGCAGCGAGTCGACCGGCACGGCCAGGCCCAGGACGAACACCGTGGACAGGTCGGCCGTCTCGGCGGCGAAGCGTTCGAGGCCCCGGCGCTGCGCGTCGAGGAAGGCCCGCCACTGCACGAGATCCTCGGGCGGATACCCGCCGAGCACCTGCTCGGGAAACGCGCCCAGGGTGACATCCTGCCCGGCCATGTCGCGGGCGGCCGCGACCAGGCTCGCGGTATTGGCGGTGACGGCCCCAACCGTCGGGCTGAGGCTGCACACCGCGAGCTTCACGAGTCGCATCGCCATCAGCTTACCGCGTGCGGTGCACGCCCAGGCAGGGCCGATCGCGGGGCGGCGGCCCCGCCGAGTCCGCGCCGCCGGACCCGATCCGGGCGGCGGCCGGGCCGGGATCAGCCGGGCTGTCCGGCACGCCGGGCGACCCGGAGCGCCCGTTCGCCCAGCAGGCGCCAGGGCGAGGGCGGCGGCCGGCGCGTGAGCCCGAAGCCCTGGATGGCGTGGCGCTGCAGGTGGGCGATGGCGTCGGTGACCGAGTCGGTGACCAGCATCAGGTCGAGGTCGCTTTTGGAGATCGTGCCCGCCGTCACCATCGTCTGCAGCATCTCGGTGAACGCCGCCCAGTACGTGGTCCCCATCAGGACCACCGGGAACTGCTTGATCTTCCCGGTCTGGATGAGGGTGAGCGCCTCGGTCAGCTCGTCCAGCGTGCCCAGCCCCCCGGGCAGCGCCACGAAGGCGTACGAGTACTTGAACAGGAGCACCTTGCGGACGAAGAAGTACCGGCACGTGACCGACCGGTCGAGGTAGGGATTCGGCGCCTGCTCGAACGGCAGCTCGATGTTGCAGCCGACCGACGCGCCGCCGACGTCGCGGGCACCCCGGTTGGCGGCCTCCATCACGCCGGGGCCGCCGCCCGTCATGACGGTGAACCCCAGCCGCGCGACGGCCGCGCCCATCTCGCGCGCGAGCGCGTAGCTCGGGTGATCCTCGCCGATGCGCGCGGACCCGAAGATCGTCACGCACGGTCCGACGAAGTGCAGCACGCGGTACCCGCGGATGAAGTCGCGGCCCGCGCGGAGGATCGTGCCGAGCTCGCGGATGCGGGACCTTGGTCCCGCGAGCATCACGATGTCTGGCTGCTGAGCTTCGTCCGGTGCCGGGGGGACCAGGGGATCGGCGGCGCGGTGCGGCGACATGGAGCCTCTCCATGGTAGCGCCGGACACACGGCTCGCGGACCCGTTGCCCGACCGTGGCTGGCGGGGTAGAGTAGTCGGGCTGCCGGCGTCTCCCCCGACCTGCCGGTCCGGGGGGGAGCCTATGCCCGCAGCGGGCGAGGGACGCCGTGGCGTCCTGGCGTCGCGCATCGGCACGATCGCGCTCGGGACGGCCGTGAGCTGGCAGCTCGTCCAGGCCACGCTGCCGTACGCGTACCTGAGCGCCCACGCGCTGTCCACCGACGACGCGTTCTACTACTTCCAGATCGTCCGCAACTACGTGCGGCTGGGGTGGTTCACGTTCGACGGCCTGCACGCGGCCAGCGGCGTGCAGCTCCTGTGGTCGTTCCTGCTCGTGCCGCTGGCGTGGGCCGTCGAGGACCGCGATCTCTTCATGCGCGCGGTCATGGTCGTGTGCGCGGCGCTCAACCTGGCGACGGGCCTCGGCCTCCGGCGTCTCACGACCCGGCTGCATTCGGAGACCGCCGGCGAGTGGGCGGCCGCGCTCTGGGCGATGGTGCTGCTCGTGCGGCTCACGCCGAGCCTCACCGGCATGGAGTACTCGCTGCACACGACGGTCGTGGTGCTGACGCTGCTGGCGTGGTGGCCCATCGTGGCGAGGCCCGCCGCCGCGACCCTCGCCGGCGTGGCGGGTCTGGCCTGCCTCCTGGTCGTGAACTTCTGGACGCGCCTGGACTCGGCGCTCTACTCGGGGGCGCTCGGCGCCGTGGCTGCCTGGCGCCTGTGGTCGGCGGGCGCGCTGAGCCGGCCCGCCCTCGCCTGGCTGGCCGGCGCGCCCCTCGCCGGGGGACTGGCCTACATGACGGCGTGCCTGGCCATCGGCGGCACCGCGGTGCCCATCTCCGGCCTCGTGAAACAGATGTACGCGGCGCGCTACTTCGACGGCCAGCCCGCTTCCACCGTGTGGCGCGAGCGCGTGGAGTGGTGGATCCAGATCCAGGTCCAGCCGATCGTGGACGTCGTGGCCACGCCGCTCGGCATCGCGGCCTGGCAGCCGAGCGTGAAAGTCGCGTGCTTTCTGGTGGGGGTGGCGCTGGCCGGCTGGGGCCTCTGGCGGGCCTGGCAGACGTGGCACCACGCCCGCACGCGCGCCGTGGCCATCGTGGTGGGCAGCGTCCTCCTCATCGGCGGCGTCCACGTCGCGGTGCTGATCGCGTCCATCGCCCACTTCTCCTACGTGACCCGGCACTACTACGCCTGGAATCACGTCGCCTGGGCGATCTTCTTCGCCTACGTCGGCGCCGAAGCCGCCGCCCGGTGGCCCCGGCTGCTGACGCGGCCGGTGGCCGCCGCCGCGCTCGCCGTCGTGGCCGCCGCGCAGGGGGCGGCGGTGGCGCCGCGCTTCCAGCCGGTGTCGACGGCCTCGCTGAAACAGGGGCGGTTCGTGGCCCTGCAGTGGGTGCGCGCCCACCTGCCGCCGGGCAAGCCGATCGCGGCCTGGAATGCCGGCCAGGTCGGCTACTTCCTGGACCGGCCGGTCGTGAACCTGGACGGGCTCGTGAACGACCGGCGCTTCGCCGAGGCGCTGCGCGAGAGGCGCCCCCTGGTCGAGTACCTGCGGGCGGAGGGGATCGACTACGTCATGGACTACGACGCGCCCGACCTCTCGATGCCCTACCACGCGTCCTGGAACCACGCGGAGACGTTCAGGAACGCCCTGTCGTGGGATGACGTCACGGTCATCCACGAACAGCCGGCGGGGAGCGGGACGATCCACGTGCTGCAGGTCAAGCCGCGCGCCGTGTCCGCCGGCGTGCGGGGCGGCGACGGCCAGGGCGGCTGAACCGCCGGGCCCGTCTCAGAACGAGAAGAGCTGGGTGTACTTGACGACGACGCCCCGTCCGGCCGGGACGCGGCCGTCCGTGTATTGCTGCTCGTTGTAGACGACGAAGAAGTCGCTGAGCGGATGGTGGATCAGGTTGAACCGGACGTTCGACGAGAACTGCCTGACGTCGTTGCGGTACTGGATGAGCGCGTCGAGGAACATGTTCGTGTTGAACGCGTAGCCGGTGCGCCAGTTGACCAGCGTCGTCACGAACGACGCCGCCGGCACGTCGAGGTCGATGGCCGTCACCTGTACACCGGCGTCCACGAACAGCCGGTGGTTCGGGCGGAACAGCATGCTCGTCTGGATGTTCTTCTGGCGGCCGCTCCAGAAGCCGCCGTGCGTGATCCGGCTCGAGAAGGAGAGCGTCCGGCTGTGGTCGCTCTCGATGACCCACAGGTGCTGGTACCAGTCGTAGCGGCCGGCCGGAATCGCCACCGTCGGCTGGATCTGGAACGGCTTCACGATGGCTTCCTCGCGCGGCTCGAACGCGTACTCGATGCGCGATCCGGAGTTCCAGGTGGCTTGGAATGCCACGTGTCCCTGGCGCGACACCAGGGTGCCGCGCGGGTCGTAGTAGTCGAAGTCGCGCGCGTGCGGCTCGATCTGCCGGATGCCCCACCGGCGCAGCTTCTCCGGCTGGAGGAACGAGGCCCAGTCGAGGAAGGTCCGCGTCACGCCGGTGCGGCGCACGAAGCCCATGTCGTCGCGGAAGCCCTCGCCCACGGTCATGACCGAGGCCTGCAGGCGCTTCCGGCTGTCCTCCCACCCGACCGAGACCTTGCCGGTGCCTTCCGGGCGCGTCTCGCCCGGGGAGTCCGACCGGGCGGCGAAGCCGTTCAGGCTGAAGCTCTTGAAGAAGCGGAAGTTCACGTCCACGCCGGCGACGCGGTTGAAGTCCTGGGGGCCGCTGACGGCCTGGCGTGACAGCACGATCGCGCCCACGTCGGAACTGCCGAAGAGATCCCGGCGCACGCGCGCGACGGTGTAGTTCTGGCCGGCCCGCCCGCCGTCGGGCTCGCCCTGCATGCTGAGCAGGCCCACGCCGAACTTGCCCGCGCGTCCCGTCACCCGGAGGCCGCCGTAGAGCGGCACCTGCTCGCCGGTGTCGGTGAGCCCGATCCGGCGGCTGAAGAAGAGCAGCAGGTCCTCCTCGGGCGGCCGGAAGCGGCTGGTCTGGCGCTGGTTCCTGGGGATGTCGCCGAAGTAGAAGATGCCCGAGTTCTCCAGGAAGAACTCACGCTTCTCGGGGAAGAACAGGCTGAACTGGGTCAGGTTCACCTGCTGTTCGTCGGCCTCGGCCTGCGCGAAGTCGGGGTTCGCCGTGGCGTCGAGCGTCAGCGACGGCGTGAGCCCGGCCTTGACGTCCAGGCCCGCCTGGCGATCGAGCGAGAAGCCGGAGCCGCCGAGGGGGCGCACCGTGCCCCCCAGGAGGTACGGCTTCACGCGGATGTTGCGCCCCTGCGCCAGGTCGGGGAGGCCGGTCAGCGTGCCCGCCGACGAGGCCCGGACGATGCTGAACGCGCGCGACACCGGCGACCAGTAGCTGACCTCGTTCTTGCGCCGGATGCGCCGGCCGAAGTTGATGCCCCAGAGATGGCCGGTCCCGGGCTCGAAGCGCAGGGTCTTGAACGGGATCCGGAACTCCGCTGTCCACCCGTCGTCGCCCGTGGCGGCGGCCACCCACCACACGGCGTCCCAGTTCAGGTTGACGTCGCGGCCCTCGTTCGCGATCTGCGAGTCCGAGCGGGCGCCCCGCGGGTTGGTGGCGAAGACGAAGCCGTTGCGGCGGTCGGCGAACGTGTCGAGCAGCACCTCGAAGGTGTCCTGCTCCGCGGTGGCGAAGTCCTTGCGGATGTCGTTGACCACGATGCCGGACGGATCGGTGTCGAGGCAGCGGGCCGCGATGTACAGGTAGGCGTCGTCGAACGCCACCGAGACCGTCGTGACCTCCGTGGCCGGCGCGCCCTCCCGGGGATCGGCCTGGACGAATCCGTCCGCCGCCGGTGCACCGGCCCACACGGCGTCGTCGAGGCGTCCGTCGATGGCGGGCGGCGTCGCCGCGCGCACCGCGGCGATCGTCCGGCGTCCGTCGGCGGAGGCGAGGGTCAGGTCCTGGGCGGTGGCGGCGGGCACGGCGGCCACCACCAGGGCGAACGCCGTGAGGGTGGAGCGGAGCGACGCGCACGACATGCGGGGCCAAGTGTAACTCCGGCGCGCGCGGTGATGTGCGCGCGGCCACTTTGCGTGACATCGATTGACAACCGTCGGCGTGCTCGGGTTCACTCTGAGTCGTCCGCTGCGCGGAGGTTGAGACATGAGTGCGAGGTTGAGACTGGCAATGGTGGTGTGCGCCGTCGCGGTGCTGGCGGGGCCGATGAACGGCCTCGCGCGCGCCCAGGCCACGGGCGGGATGACGGGCGTCGTGACCGACGACACTGGCGCGGTCGTGCCCGGCGTGACCGTCGAGATCACCAATCAGGGCACCGGCCAGACGCGCGTCGTCGTGACGGCGGCCGACGGCGTCTACAACGCGCCGCTCCTGGCGCCCGGACGCTACGCGGTGAAGGCGTCCCTCCCCGGGTTCAAGACGGTGCAGCGGGACGGCGTCACGGTGCAGGTGAACGACACCGCGCGCGTCGACGTCGCCATGGCCGTGGGCGGGGTCGAGGAGTCCGTCATGGTGACGGGCGAAGCGCCGCTCGTCGAGACCACCCACGCCACGCTCGGCATCACCATCGACCAGCAGAAGGTGGTCGAGCTGCCCCTCAACGGGCGCAACTTCACCCAGCTCGGCACGCTGATGCCGGG
Organism: Vicinamibacterales bacterium; assembly: GCA_050187355.1. Taxonomy (GTDB): domain Bacteria; phylum Acidobacteriota; class Vicinamibacteria; order Vicinamibacterales; family UBA2999; genus CADEFD01. The sequence continues at coordinate 101,208 of JBFWXO010000012.1, read as the reverse complement.
CGTGGTCGCGCCGCCGGCGGGCCTCGGCGGCGCGAGCGGCGATGCCACCCCCGGCGGCTTCGGCGCCGTCACGTCGGGCTTCAGCGTGAACGGCATGCGCAACCAGTCGAACAACTTCCTGCTGGACGGCGCGAGCAACAACGACACGTTCAACACGGGCTTCGTGCTGCGGCCCCCGCCCGACGCGATCCAGGAGTTCAAGATCCTCACGCACTCCTACAACGCCGAGTACGGCCGGAACGCCGGGTCGGTCGTCAACATCGTGACCAAGAGCGGCACCAACGAGCTGCACGGCGGGCTCTGGGAGTTCAACCGCGACGACAACCTCCAGGCGCGCAACTTCTTCGCGCCGGGGACGCAGCCCAAGCCCGTCCTCAAGCAGAACCAGTTCGGGGGCGCCCTGGGGGGGCCCGTCATGCGCAACCGCCTCTTCGGGTTCGGCTACTACGAGGGCCACCGGAACGAGAACGGCGCGACGCAGAACATCGTCGTCCTCACCGCGGCCCAGCGCGCGGGCAACTTCGGCGCCACGACGATCCGCGACCCGCTCACCGGCCTGCCGTTCCCGAACAACACGATCCCGGCCGGCCGCATCAGCCCGATCGCGCGGGCGCTCGTCGACCGGTTCGTCCCCGAGGCCAACAGCGGCGCCAACCGCTGGGTGGCGTCGCCCGTGAACACCGACGACCGCGACCAGTTCGGCACGCGGTTCGACCTGCAGCTCGGCCAGAGCAACTCGATGATCGCCCGCTACATGCGGAGCCGGACCGAGGCCAACACGCCCCCGAGCACGCGGCCCATCGGCACGCTGTCCAAGGCCACGCTCCAGGACTTCATGGTCTCGGACCAGCACGTCTTCGCGTCCAACAAGATCAACCAGATCCGCGTCTCGCTGAACCGGATCAACGCCAACCCGGCGACGACGAGCGGCCTCAGCAACAGCGACTTCGGCATCAACGTCGGCCACAACGTGGAGAGCGCCCGCGGCCTCGCCAACATCGCGGTCACGGGCTTCTTCGGCGGCCTCGGCGACGTGAACCAGCCGTTCGTCGAGCGCAAGAACGACGTCTACCAGTTCGCGGACGACTTCACGTGGCTCACGGGCCGGCACTCGCTGAAGTTCGGCGTCGACGTCCGCAAGGAGCGCATGTTCATCGCGTTCGTGAACCGCCCCAACGGCGACTTCACCTTCAGCGGCGTGCAGACGGGCAACGCCGCGGCCGACTTCCTGCTCGGCCTGCCGTCCCAGTTCCGGGGCGCCACGCAGAACTCGCCGCAGGACGGCTCCGGCTGGCTGTATGCGGCCTACGCGCAGGACGAGTTCCGGCCGTTCGACAACGTCACCCTGAACCTGGGCGTGCGCTACGAGCTCCCGCTGCCGTTCGAGGACGTGAACGGCGCCCTGAACGGCTTCCGCCCGGGCCAGCAGTCGCAGCGGTTCCCGGAGGCCCCCGTGGGGCTCGTGTATCCCGGCGACCCCGGGGTGCCGGACGGCACCTACAACACCGACAAGAACAACATCTCGCCGCGCCTGGGCCTGGCCTGGGACGTCAAGGGCGACGGCCGGACGAGCGTCCGCGCCGCCTGGGGCATCTTCTACGACGCGCTGGCCGGGCAGGGCGACTTCTTCCAGAACGGCGTCCTCGCGCCGCCGTTCACGCCGCTGCTCGAGATCAACTCGCCGCCCACGACGGCGCTGACCCTGGCCGATCCCAAGTCCGCGGTCACCGGCGGCGCCACCCTCTTCCCGCCCGGACTCATCTTCATCGGCTGGGGCGAGGACTTCGTGACGCCCTCGGCCCAGCACTTCAACGTCAGCGTGCAGCAGGAACTCGGCCAGCGCTTCGGCGCGGAGGTGGGCTACGTCGGCTCCCGGGGCCAGAACCTGCCGATGTTCATGGAGGTGAATCCCGGCGTCTACACGCCAGGCCAGACCTCGCCGGGCGCCCGCGTGTTCCCGGCCTTCTCGCTCGTGCGGCCCACCTTCTCGGTCGCGAAGAGCTGGTACGACTCGCTCCAGGCGAGCCTGCGCATGCGGCAGTGGAAGGGCATGAACTTCCTGGCCGCCTACACGCTCGGGCACGCGGTGGACCACGTCTCGGGGCTGAACATCGGCGGCGAATCGCGGCCCGTGCTGCCCGTGACGATCGGCGACCAGGCCTCGATCGACGCGGCGCTGGCGCAGGAGAAGGGCGACGCCCTCTTCGACGTGCGCCACCGCTTCGTGTTCAGCTTCAGCGCGGAGCTGCCGACGCCGGAGTCGATGGGCGCGGTCATGAAGCACGTGGTCGGCGGCTGGCAGCTGAACGGGATCTTCCAGGCGCAGACCGGCACGCCGTTCACGGTGGTGGACGGCGTCAGCAGCATCCGGTACCTCACGAACCGTCCGAACATGACGTGCGATCCGAACGATGGAGCGCCGCACACGACGGACCAGTGGTTCAACATCGCGTGCTTCCAGCGGCGGCCGGTGGCGCAGACCGGCGATCTCAGCACGCAGGGCCGCAACGCGGTGCGTGGCCCGGGCTTCCAGCGGACGGACCTGTCGCTGTTCAAGAACATCGAGCTCGGCGCGCGGCACCGCATCCAGCTGCGGCTCGAGGGCTTCAACGTGTTCAACCAGGTCCGCTTCAACCAGCCGGGCAACGTGATCGGCACGGCGAACTTCGGCCGCATCACCTCCACCGCCGACGACGGGCGCGTGCTGCAGCTGGCGGTCAAGTACTCCTTCTAGGACAGGGACTGCGGCTAGCGGCTAGCGGCTAGGGGCGTCACGGCTGTCACGCTATGACGCTGTCACGGATGTCACGCTGCCGCACGGCCGCGCTGGCACACTGGAACGAATGTCACGACGTCACGCAGTCACGCTGAGCAGGCGGCGGTTCGCGACGCAGGTCGCGGCGGGGGCGGCCGGCGTGCTGGCGGCCCGGGGGCGGGTGTTCGGGCAGGGGCCGGGGATTGTCGTGGCGGCGGGGGAGCGGCCGGTGGTGAGCGACGGGGTCGCGTCCACGCTGGTCGGCGAGGACGCCGCCCTCGTCTGGGCGCGGTCGGATCGGGCAGCCCGGATGCTCGTCGAATACGCGACGACCGACGCCTTCCGGGACGCGCGCCGGGTGCCCGGTCCGTCGGCGCTCGAGGTGTCGGACTTCACGGCGCGGACGGTGCTGACGGATCTGCCGCGCGGGCAGCGGATCTTCTACCGCGTCTCGTTCCAGGACCTCACGGATCTGCGGCGCTGGAGCGAGCCCGTCGTGGGGCAGCTCACGACGTCACCGGCGGGCCGCGCGCGGGACGTGTCGCTGGTCTTCTCGGCGGACACGGTGGGGCAGGGCTGGGGACTCGATCCGGCGCACGGCGGCATGCTGACCTACGCCAGCATGCTCGGCGTCGAGCCCGACCTCTTCGTGAACCTCGGCGACGCCATCTACGCCGACCAGCCGGTCCAGCTCGAGGCGCCCCTCGACGGCGGCGGCGTCTGGCGCAGCCTGCCCGCGGCGGCCAAGAGCAAGGTGGCCGAGACGCTCGACGAGTACCGCGGCAACTATCGCTACAACCTGCAGGACGCGCACATGCGCCGGTTCAACGCCGCCGTCCCGCAGCTGACGACGTGGGACGACCACGAGGTGCGCGACAACTGGTACTTCGAGCGGCGGCAGGACGCCGACGCGCGCTACCAGGTGAAGTCGGTGGCGCTGCTGGCGGCGCGGGCGCGCCGCGCGTGCCTCGAGTACACGCCGATTCCCGTGGACCCCGTCGACCCGGAGCGTTTCTACCGCACCGTGCGCTACGGACCGCTCGAGGTCTTCGTGCTGGACCACCGGAGCTATCGCGGGCCCAACAGCGACAACCGGCAGGCCGCGCCCGGGGAGGCCGCGGCCATGATGGGGCCGGCGCAGGTGGCGTGGCTGAAGCGGGCGCTGGTGGCCAGCACCGCGACCTGGAAGGTGATGGCCAGCAGCCTGCCGATCGGGCTCGTCGTGGGCGACGGCCCCGGGCGCTACGAGGCGTTCGCCAACGGCGACGGCGGCGGACCGCTCGGCCGCGAGCTGGAGATCGCTGACCTGCTGCGCTTCATGCGCGACGAGCGGGTCGACAACGTGGTGTGGATCACGGGGGACGTCCATTACGCGGCGGCCCACCACTACGATCCGTCGCGCGCGCGCTTCACCGAGTTCGATCCGTTCTGGGAATTCGTGGCGGGCCCCCTGCACGCGGGCACGTTCGGTCCCAACACGCTCGACCCGACGTTCGGGCCCGAGGTGCGGTTCCTGGGCATCCCGCCGGGCATGGCGCCGAACCGTCCGCCGTCCGCGGGCTTCCAGTTCTTCGGGCGGCTGGCGGTCGACGCGCGGACCGACGCGCTCCGCGCCAGCCTCCACGACCGCGGCGGCCGCGAGATCTTCGCCACCACGCTGGCGCCGGGCCGGCGCTGATCCGCCGGCTCAGGCGGCGGCGCCGCCGCTCAGGAGGGCCTCGACGCGGTCGAGCAGGACCTGCCGCGTGACCGGCTTGTGCACGAGGACGGTGTGGGGCGCCTGCGTCGTCCCGGCCTCGAGCTCGTCGGCGTAGCCCGACACGAGGAGCACCTTCACGTCCGGCCGGCGCAGGCGGATCGCCCGCATCAGCGCCAGCCCGCTGATGTTCGGCATCAGGACGTCGGAGATCACCAGGTCGAAGGCGCCGCCGTGGCGCTCGAACGCGTCGAGGGCCAGCCCGCCGTCCGCCGCTTCGTGCACCGTGTAGCCGGCCGACTCGAGGAAGCGCGTGAAGAGGCCGCGCACCTCCGGGTCGTCCTCGACGAGCAGGATCGAGGCGCCGGCCGGACGGGACGCCGGCGCCGACGTTCCGGGGCGCCGATCCGCCAGCGGCACGGCCTGCCCGTCCACGGCCGGCAGCAGCACGTGGACGGCGGTGCCCGCGCCCGGCGCGGTGTCGATCCAGGTGTAGCCGCCGCTCTGCTTCACGATGCCGTAGACCATCGACAGGCCGAGGCCGCTGCCCTCCGAGGCGTCCTTGGTCGTGAAGAACGGCTCGAAGGCCTGCGCCGCGGTGTCCTCGTCCATGCCGCAGCCGGTGTCGCGCACCGAGAGCAGCACCCAGTGACCCGGCGGCACGCGGACCGGGAGCGACGGGTGGGCCCAGGGGGCATCCAGCCGGAAGTTGGCGGTGGCGATCTCCAGCGCGCCGCCTTCGCGCATCGCGTCGCGGGCGTTGATCGCCAGGTTGAGCACCACCTGTTCGATCTGCCCGGGATCGACGCGGACCGGCGCCAGTTCCGGCGCCAGCGTGGCGAGGAGACGCACGTCGTCCCCGATGACGCGCGTCAGCATCCGCTCCAGCGTGCGCACCGTCTCGTTGAGGTCGAGGACCTCCGGCGCCATCAGCTGCCGCCGGCCGAAGGCCAGCAGCTGGCGCGTGAGCGACGCCGCGCGGTCGGCCGCGGCGCGGATGCTGGCGACGAGCCGCAGGCGGGCGGCCCCGTCGAGCTCCGGCACCGCCAGCGCCTCCGCCTGTCCGCCGATCACCTGGAGGAGGTTGTTGAAGTCGTGCGCGACGCCGCCGGCCAGGCGGCCGAGGGCGCCGATCTTCTGCGACCGGCGCAGCTGCTCGGTGAGATCCCGGACCTGCTGGAGCGCCGCGTCGATCCGGGCGCCGTCGCTCCCGTCGCGCACCGTGAGGATCTGACGCTCCGTGCCGAGCGGCGCCACGTGGACGACGGCCGGCCGCCACTCGCCGTTCCCCGCCTGGAACGTCGCCGCCCGCCTGGGACGCGGGCAGGGTGGGGCGAGCGGCCCCTCGGCCGGTGCCGCCGGGACGACCACCCAGCGATCGAGCGGCGCCCCCAGCAGCGACGGGAGGGGCGTGCCGACGAGGCGGGCGAACGCGGCGTTGGCGTCGAGGACGACGTGATCGCGGTCCACGACGACGAGGGCCTCGCCCACGGCGTCGAGCGGGACCAGCATCCGCGGCGCCTGGCCCGCCGGATCCGCGGGTCGCGGAAGGGCCTCGAGGGACGCCGCGCGGCCCGGGTCAGGCGACGGCGTCACCGCGCCCTCGCGGGCGGCCGCGCCGCCGCCGTCCGGCCGTGTGCTCCGCGCGACCGCGTCCCAGGTGCCATTCACGCACACATCCCCTCGGAAAATCGGCCGGGTCGCCCCGTCCTTGAACATGGCCCGGGCCGGAGAGGGGCGGCCCGGGCGGCCGGCCTGGCGTCAGGCGGGCTCGACGACCGATCAGCGGCCGATGAGGGCCGCCACCTGCTCGAGCAAGGTCGACCGCGCCACGGGCTTGCGGAGCTGGACCGACACGATGCCGCGCGGCTGGTCGGCGACCGGCGGAAAGCCGGAGATGTAGATGACCTTCATCGACGGCTGGCGCACGGCCAGCGCCGCGGCGAGCGTCGGCCCGCCCGCCCGCGGCATCACCACGTCGGTCAGCAGCAGGTCGATGTGCAGGCCGTGGCGGGACACCAGGTCCATGGCGTCGGCGCCGTTCGGCGACTCGATGACGTGATAGCCGGCGTGCGCCAGGAAGCTGACGAACAGCGCCCGCACCTCGGGGTCGTCCTCGACGACCAGGATCGTCCGCGCCCGGCCCGACTCGCCCGGCAGCGGGGCCGGCGGCGCCGCCAGCGGGGTGCGCCCGGTCTCGGCGGCCGGGGCGCCGTCGAGCTCGCCAGGGAGGGCGCCGAGCGTCGTAGGGGGGAACGCGGTCATGGGATCCTTCCGGCGTGGCTGGCTAGTGGAACATGCTGTCGGTGGCCTGCACCTGCTCGCGGACGTCGGCCACGAAGTCGTCGATCTCGCTCGCGATGGTCGCCCGCGCCGTGACGGGGAGGCGCTGGAGGATCCCGTCGAGCTGTGCCGCGGTGCCGTCGTCGGGAAGCGACCGCGGCGTGACCCAGTAGCCCATCCATTCCGCCATCTCGCACGCCACGGCGACCCGCTCGAGCGTGTCGGTCGGCCCCACCGCGGACGGGTGGTGGTGGTGACCCGCGACGTCCTGGAAGACCTGGGGCAGCAGGAGCTGCTGCGTGAACCACTGCCCGGCCTCGCAGTGGTCGATGCCCATCAGCTCGCGTTCGAGCTCGAGCATCTCCTCGCCGCGGGTATCGGCGGTGTCGAGGAGGGCCGGGTACTGCTTCGGGTGCGCGACGACGAGCGCCAGCCGCCCGATGTCGTGCAGGAGCCCGGCCGCGTAGGCGTCGGAGGCGTTGCCGCCGAGCCGGAGGGCCATTTGCTCGGTCGTCGCCGCGCATGCGAGGTTGTGCCGCCAGCAGCGCTCGACCGCCGGCACCTTGAGGGCGCTGCCCAGGAAGCGGCGGAGGCCGATCGTCGCGGCCAGCGTGCGGATCCGGGCCACGCCCAGCAGGGTGGTGGCGTGCCGGATGCTCGTGACCTCGCCGCGAATCCCGTAGTAGGCGGTGTTGGCCGCCCGCAGCACCTCGGCGGCGATGGTCGCATCGGCGCCGACGGTGGCCGCCACCTCGCCCAGGGCCACGTCCTCCTTGGCGAGCAGGCCGAGTAGCTGCACCGCGACGGCCGGAATGGGCGGAAGTTCACAGTTCCGGCGAAGGAGGCGCGTCTTGGCCACGGGGGCGAAGCGACCCGTCACCGTCGCGTGATCCGAGGGGTGTCCGTTGAACTCCACAGGCTCGCCCCTTCAATCGGCACGTCCCGCCGCTGCTGCAGCGCGGACGGGCGCGGGCCGGCGCGGCGGCCCCAGGACGGCCCGCCTCAGGGCGGCGTGTGGCCCAGGAGCGTCGCCACGTGCTTCAGGAGGACCCCGCGCGTGACGGGCTTGGCGACGTGGCCGGCCAGGGGATCCTCGCCGTCGATCTGGAGCTGATCGGTGTAGCCGGAGACGAAGAGCACGCGGATGTCCGGCTTGCGCGCGCGCAGGGCGCTGGCCAGCGACGGGCCGCTGACGTTGGGCATGACGACGTCGGTCATGACCACGTCGATGTCGGCGCCGTACCGCTCGAAGATCTGGAGCGCCTCCTCGCCGTCGCCGGCCTCGCGTACCTCGTAGCCCGCGTCCCGCAGGAACGTCGTGAACAGGGTCCGCACCTCCGGATCGTCCTCGACGAGCAGGACCGTGGCGCCGCGGGCCTCGGTGCGCCCGGGCAGGGCCGTCTCGTCGCGCGCGGCCGGCGCCAGGGCTTCCTCCACCGCCGGGAGCAGCACGTGCACGCTGGTCCCGGCCCCGGGCGCCGTGTCGATCCACGTGAAGCCGCCGCTCTGCTTGACGATGCCGTAGACCATCGACAGGCCCAGGCCGCTGCCGTGGCTGGCGTCCTTGGTCGTGAAGAACGGCTCGAAGGCCTGGCCGGCCGTGTCGGGATCCATGCCGCAGCCGGTGTCGGCCACCGAGAGCAGCACCCAGTCGCCGGCCGGCACCGGCACCGGGAGCGAGGGATGGCTCCAGTCGCGGTCGAGCGGAAAGTTGGCGGTGGCGATCTCCAGCGCGCCGCCCTCCGACATGGCGTCGCGCGCGTTGATGGCCAGGTTCAGCAGGACCTGTTCGATCTGGCCCGGATCGACCTTCACGCGGTTCAGATCCGACGCCAGCGTGCTGACGAACTGGATGTCCTCGCCGATGACGCGCCCCAGCATGTGCTCGAGCGACAGCACCGTCACGTTCAGGTCGAGCACCTGCGGCACGAGCACCTGCCGCCGGCCGAAGGCGAGCAGCTGGCGGGTCAGCGACGTGGCGCGGTCGGTCGCCCGCTGGATGCGCTGGAGGAGGCGGCGTCGGGCCGAGTGCTCGAGCCCCTCGGCCCCGAGCGTCTCGGCGTACCCGCCTATCACCTGCAGCAGGTTGTTGAAGTCGTGGGCCACGCCGCCGGCCAGCCGGCCGAGGGCCCCGATCTTCTGGGAGCGGCGCAGCTGCTCGGTCAGGTCGTGATTCGCCTGCAGCGCATCGGTGGCGGCCTTGCGCCAGCGCTGGTCGGTCAGCGTCACGAAGACGCGGCCCGACCCGCCGGTGCCGGCCGGCGAGAAGGTGAGGTCGACGGGCACGGCGGCGCCGCCCACGTCGACCGTGGCCGACAGCACCGGGACGCCGGACCCCGCCGACCCCTCCGCCGCGCGAGGCGCCGGGAGCAGCTGCAGGAGGTGCTGCCCGCGGCAGGCCTCGATGGAGGCGAGCCCCAACAGGCTGGCGAACGCCTGGTTCGCGTCGAGCACCAGCCCGTCGCGGTCGAGGACGGCGGCGCCGTGCGGCAGGTGATCGAAGAGGCGCCGCCAGGCCACGGCGTCCACGTCGACGCCGCCCGCCTCGGACGGCTCGTCGTCGGTGCGCGCCAGGGTGGTCCGGAGCCGCTCCTCCGGGGAGGCGTCGGCGGGGAGGCGCGCCGCCACCCAGGCGGCGACGACGGCGGCGGGGGCGTCGTGCGGCAGCACGTCCGCCTCCAGCGGGCCAGGCACCGGCGCATCGGCCAGCACGGCCACGGGGGTCCGCCTGAGGCTGTTGTGGGCCCGCAGCCGGCGGGCGAGCGAGAGGGCGTCGAGCCGGGGGGGCGCGTCGACGAGGACGATGGCGTCGGGCACGCGGGCCACGAGCGCCGGCAACGTCGCGCCGGCCTCGTCGACGGCGTCGAGCAGATATCCCTGGCTGTCGAGCAACTGGGCCAGGGGGGTGAGCAGGTGCGCCCCGCCCCCGGCCACGAGCACCGTCCGGCTCGCCGCGGGAGGGGCGGCGCGCCGGCCCGGAGAAGAACTGTTCACGTCGGCCCTTCCGCGGCCGGGTCCGCAAACCTGGCCACTTCCCCCCGATGATCGCACCCTATTGCACAGGATTCACGCCCAAAGGCGAAAAGTGTGTGCAATACGGCGCGGGCGACCTCAGCCCTGCTTGGCCATCTGCGTCAGGGTCCGTGCCCAGACGAGCGCGTCCGCGTAGGACTCGGGCAGCGTGCCGTCGGGCAGGCCCAGCGCCGCGATGGTCTCGTCGGCCCTGTCCCACTGGCCGTGCTCGTACTGGACGACGGCGTCGAGGACCCGGCGGGCGTCGTTGGCGCCGCCGGTCAGCGCCGCCTCGACCTCGGGGTCGAGGGGCAGGTCCTTGACGACCTGGTCCATCGGATGGCCGAGGAGCACGTCGAGGAGGGAGCAGAGGCCGAGCAGGAAGAAGGCGGAGCCGCCGTCGGGCCTGTCGAGCGCCCGGCCGATGAGCTCGCAGCAGCGGGCGCGGATGACGGTCATCGTCACCAGTTCCGACGGTCCGCGGTTGAGGCCGGCCAGGGCCCAGATCGAGCTCCACTTGCGCACCTGGTCGAGCCCCAGCAGGAGCAGCGCCTCGCGGATGGAGTGGATCTCCCGGCGCAGCCCGAAGCCGGCCGAGTTGACCGACCGGAGCACGCGGTAGGACAGCGACGCGTCGCGCTTCAGCAGGTCCTCGATCGTGCCGAGGGAGACCGACGGCTGGTTGAGCGCCGCCACGAGCTGGATCTGCGCCACCTGGTTCGCCGGCAGCGCCTTGCCCGAGAAGGTGACGGGACGGCAGAAGTAATAGCCCTGGAAGAGCGAGCAGCCGGCGCCCTTCGCGAGCTGGAAGATCTCCTCGGTCTCGACCTTCTCGGCGACGACGGTCACGCCGGCGCTGAGGAGCCGCTTGATCGTGGCCGGCAGCGTCGCGCGGCTGAGCGCCAGCACGTCCAGCTTGACGAACCGCGCGAGCGGTACGAGCTTCTCGGCGGGCGACCCGGGCACGAAGTCGTCGAGGGCGATGGCGTAGCCGCGGTCCTTGAGCGACGCGCACATCGACTCGACCTCAGGCGTCACGTCCACCGATTCGAGGATCTCCAGCACGACCTGGTCCGGGTCCAGGACGCCGCTGGCGTCGGCCAGCAGCGTGTGGATGTCGAGGTTGATGAATGCGTGCCGGCCGTCGGTCAGGGCCTCGAAGCCGATGCCGAGCAGGGCATCGCCGATGACCTTGGCCGATCGGTTGACGCCGTCGTCGGCGGCCGCCTGGTCCTCGGCATTGGCGCGATACAGGAGCTCGTAGCCGAAGACCTGCTGACGGGCGTCCAGGATTGGTTGGCGCGCGACGTGGAACTGGTCAGTGGTGACGCTCATGCCCACCGGGAGAATCGGCCCGGTGGGGGCCGCCTTGAATCCGCCCCGGCGGGCGGCCGCGGGCGCCCCGGCCCCGCCGTCAGTCCGACAGCAGCGTGGCGATCGTGTCGAGGAGTTCCCGCGACGTGAATGGCTTCTGCAGCAGGTGTTCCACGCGGGCCTCGCCGGAGAAGACGTCCTCCGAATACCCCGAGATGAACAGGACCGGCACGTCGGGGTGGCGGGCCTGGACGCGCCGCGCCACCTCCACGCCGTTGGCGCCTGGCAGGACCAGGTCGCTCAGCAGCAGGTCCAGCGGCGCGTCGAGCTGGTCCAGGAGCGCCTCCGCCGCCGCCGCGCCGTCGGCCGCGTGCACGGTGTGGCCGGCGCGCCGCAGGATCTCGGCCACGATCATCCGGACGTCGGCCTCGTCCTCCACGAGCAGGATGACCCGGCCCGAGCGGGCCGGGGGTTTCTGGGGCGGCGCGATCGGCAGGGCGACCTCGGCCCGCGGCGCCACCCACGGCAGGTAGACCTGCACGGACGTGCCGCGGCCTTCCGCGGAGTGCACCTCGATGTGCCCGCTGGCCTGCTCCGCGATGCCCTGGCAGATCGGCAGGCCCAGGCCGGTGCCTCGGCCCGGGCCCTTCGTGGTGAAGAACGGCTCGAACGCCCGGCGCCGGACGTCGGCCGACATCCCGCAGCCCGTGTCGGCGACCCGCAGGCACACCCAGGGGCCCGACCCGGGGCCGTCGGCCAGGCTGGCGGGCTCGAACGCGGTCCCGATCGTGATGCGGCCGCCCTGGGGCATCGCCTCCCGGGCGTTCAGCGCCAGGTTCAGGACCACCTGGGCGATCTGGGCCTCGCCCATGCGCACGGTGGCCTCCCGCGCGTCGAGCTGCCAGACGATCTCGATCGTCTCGCCGATCGTGCCCGTGATGAGCGACCGCAGGCCCGTGAGGGCGTCGTTGAGATCGATCGTGGCGGCCGGCGTCGGGTTGCGGCCCGAGAAGGTGAGGAGGCCGGAGGTGATCCGCGTGGCCTGGTCCACCGCCCGTCCGAGCGCGGCGACGCGCGCCTGGAGCGCCGGATCGTCCGGCGCGTCCTCGGTGAGGGCGTCGAGGTGGCCCCGCATCACCGTCAGCAGGTTGTTGAACTCGTGCGCCACGCCGCCGGCCAGCTTGCCCGCGACTTCCATGCGCTGGGCGGCCAGGAGCTGCTCGTCGAGACGGCCGAGGCTGGTGACGTCGGTGAACGCCGTGAGGAAGCAGGACCGCCCGGCGAGCCGCATGCGGCTGGTGTGCGCCAGCAGCCGCAGCCGACGCCCGGCGGGCGTGGTCAGCTGCACTTCCCGGCCCGTCCCCGTGGCGCGATCCAGCGCGTCCAACTGCGACTGCCGGTCGCCCGCGTCGCGATAGTGGCCGAACTCGTAGACCGATCGGCCCCGGATCTGGTCGGACTGCAGCCCGCAGGCCGCCAGGGCGAGCGCGTTGGCGTCGAGGATCTCGCCGGTGGCCGCGTCGGTGAGGAGCAGCGGCAGCGGGCTGGCCTCGAACAGCGCCTGGAAGGCCTCCTCCGAGATCGCCGGATCGCCGCCCTGGTGATCCCGGCCCCTCATGCCCGTGGCCCCCGTGACCCCGACCACCGCCCTGTCCGTTCCATCCCGCCTGGCTCCACGCACCTGTCGCTCCCAGCCGGATCCGGGCGAGGGGGGCGCTCGGCGACCGCAGTCCAGCGGCGCCTCAGAACCGCCGCGGCCTAGATGCTACACAGCCGGGCGGCAGGTGACACGAACTTTTCACGGCGGGCGGTGCTCCCGCGTGGACCGGACGGCCGGCCAGCGACGCGAAGGGATCAGGCCGCCTGCGACGCCGCGCCCAGGACGGGGAAGCGCACGGTGAACGTGGTGCCGAGGCCGACCTCCGTCTCGAAGCCGATCGTGCCGCCGTAGCGCTCCACCACCGCCTTGGCCGTCGCCAGCCCCTGGCCGGTGCCGCGGCCGACGGCCTTGGTCGTGAAGAACGGCTCGAAGATGCGCGGCTGGATCTCGACCCCGATGCCGGTGCCGTTGTCGGCCACCCGGATTTCCACCTGGCCGCCCACGAGCCGCGTGGTGATGCCGATCAGCCCGCGCTGGCCGGGGCGCGTCGCCGCCTGGATGGCGTGGGCGGCGTTGACGATCAGGTTGATGAGCACCTGGCCGCACTCGTTGCCGGCCGCCGCGATGGGCGGCAGGCCCGGCGCGAAGTGGCGCTCGATGGTCGCCGCGTTGCGCCACTCGTTGCGCGTGAGCGTGATGGCGTTCTGGACCATCTGGTTGATGTCGACGCGTTCGCGGCCGCCGCGCCCGTTGTGCGAGAACTCCTTCAGCGCGCGGACGATCTCGGTGACGCGGTCGAGTCCCTCGATCGACTCGGCGACGGCGAGCTCGATGTCGCGCCAGGTGTGTTCGGTCCCCGCCGGCTGGACCGCGCCGGCCAGCGCGCCGATCTCGGAGGCCACGAAGTCGAGGTTGTGGCTGACGAACTGCAGCGGCGTGTTGATCTCGTGCGCGACGCCGGCGGCCAGGGTGCCGATCGCGTCGAGCTTCTGCGCGGTGCGGAGCTGATCGTCGCGCTGGTGGTCGTGGGTGACGTCCACCAGCAGGCCGATCGTCCGGAGGGGATCGCCCTCGGGCGTCCGGACCGCGATGTCGCAGTGCAGGCGCACCCACCGGGGATCGCTGTCCGGCGACCGCACGGCGAACTGGAGCTGGACGCGGCGGGCGCGGCCGGCGAAGAGATCGGCGAGGGCCGTGTGCAGCTCGGCCAGCTCGGGATCGTCGATGGCCGCGAAGACGAGGTCCGGCGGCTGCGGACTCGGCTGGTGCACGTGCAGCAGCGCGGCGAAGCGGCCGTCGTAGGTGACCAGGCCGCCGCTCATGTCCCAGTCGAAGTAGCCCGCGCCGAGCGAGTTCAGGACGAGCGTCATCCGCTGCTCGTTCAGGGCGGCGGCCTCGGCGGCGCGCCGCATGTCTTCGGCATGCGCGCGGCCCTCCTCGCTGGAGCGCTGCAGGGCGCGCACGCTGCGCTGGTGCTCGAGCCGTCGGGCCACCTGGCGTGCCAGCAGGGCCAGGGTCTGGCGCTGCTCGGCGCCGAGGCGCCGCGGCCGCTGGTCGAGGACCAGGAGGGCCCCGATGGGCCGGCCCGAGTCGGTCGTCAGGGGCGCGCCCGCGCAGAAGGCGACGGAGGGGGCGCCCGTGACCAGGGCCGAGGCCGCGAGCCGCGCGTCGGCGGCGGCGTCGGCCACCTCGAACACCCCGTCCGGCTGGACCGCCTGGGCCGAGAACAGCGCGTCCCGGTACGCGTCGGCGAACGGGAAGCCATGGCGCGCCTTGACCAGGTGCCGGTCGCCGTCGACGAGCGAGACCGCGGCCATCGCCACGCCGCAGACGTGCGCCGCGAGCGCGGTAAGCGCGTCCAGGTCGGCGTCGGCCGCCGTGTCGAGCACCTCGAAGCTCCGGCGCTCGGCGAGGCGCGCCGCGTCGTCGCGGGTGACGGGCGGGGACGGGGGCATCGGCATCACGGCGAGTCGGCGGTCACGCCGCCGCAGCGGACTCGAGGACCCGGCCGCCGATCCGGCGCCAGGTCTCCAGGCGCTCGCCGAGATCGAGGGGCGCGATCCAGGCCAGGACGTCGGCCGGCAGGGGGTCGCCGTCGAGGCTGTCGGCCAGGAACGGCGCCGCGAACGCGATGCGATGGGAGAGGGCGGCGTCCGCCGGCAGGCCGGGAACGGCGTCGCTCCGTTCCACCGGGCCGGCCAGGATCGGCGACAGGCCCCAGAGCCGGAGCATCCGCGAGAGCATCGCCCCGGCGGACAGGCCGAACGCCTCCCGCTCGGCGGCCGATGTCTCCCGAGGGCTGCCCGCAGGCCCGGCGGGCTGCAGGCCGTTGCCGCGGCAGGCCGCGTCGAGGAGCAGCGGCCCGCTGGCCGTCCACAGCGCGACGAGGGTCGCGCGCCGGGTGTCGTCCGGCAACAGGCCCTCGGCCTGGCCGATCGCGCCCGCGATCCGGGCCGCGCGCTCGGCGCGCAGCCAGGCCTCCCGCTGGAGGGGCGTGGACTCCTGCGGGGGCACGGGGAGGAGCAGGTCCGACTCCAGCAGCGCGCACACCGCGTCGGGTCCGAGCTGGAAGTAGGCGTCGTAGGCGTCGGTCGGGGGCGATCCGAGCCCGAGCCGGGCCCAGGTGGCGATCTGGAGGACCTTGGCCGCGATGCCGCCCGAGCTCTCGATGAGGGCGATCGCGTGATCGTCCCGCGCGTCGCTCGATGGCTGCGCCATCGTCCGACGCAGGGCCTCGAAGTGCGTCGCCGCGACCGGCAGGCGCGAGAGGCGCAGCAGGCCCTCCATGACGACCGGCGTCGTGAACTCGTCGGGGTCGAGCAGCGCCTCCTGCAGCACGCCGCGGAGGACGTCGCCGCGGCACGGTTTGGCCAGGCACTGGTGGGCGCCCCGCGCCATCCGGACGAGCGACCCCTCGCCGACCTCGCCCGACAGGATGAACCGCGCCGACAGGGGCTGGCGCTGCACGACCTCGGCCAGGAGCTCGGCGCCGTCGATGCCCGGCATCAGCATGTCGGTGACGACCGCGTCCGGCGCGAGGCGGCTGACGTCCTCGAGCGCCGTGATCGGATCGTCGGCGAAGTGACACTCCCACTCGGTCCGGTAGGACCGCATCATCCGCTCGAGCGCCCGCAGGATGGGCGCGTCGTCGTCCACGAACAAGAGGCGGCGGCGCTGCGGCATCGACGTACTCACTCCTCCGGGGCCGGCGGCGCCGCCGGCAGCGTGAAGGCGACCACCGTGTGGCCGGGCTCGCCCGACTCCACCCAGATGCGCCCGCCGTGACGCGCCACGACGCACGCGGCAATGGCGAGGCCCGCGCCGACGCCGCCGCCGAAGGCGTCCACGGGATGGAGCCGCTTGAAGATGTCGAACACGGCGGCCCGCTCCCGCTCGGGAATGCCGATGCCGTCGTCGCGCACGGCGAACGCGGTGAAGCCCTCGGCGATCGGCGGTGGGGGCGCGGCGAGCGGCTCGATCCAGATCCGGCGTACCGGCTGGCGGTGGAACCGCGCGGCGTTGGCCACGAGCGCCTGGAGCACCATGGGGACCAGCGTGGGATCTCCCCAGGCGGCCGGGAGTGCCGTGGCGATCGCCGCCTCGATGGTGGCCTCCGGTTCGCGGACCCGCGCGTCGGCGACGGCCCGGGCGGCCATGGGGCCGAGATCCAGCGGGCGGAACCGGACCTCGGCGGTGGAGACGCGCGTCAGCGCCCGGAGTCCGTCCACCATGGCGACGCCGCGGGTGGCCATGGCCTGGATGAGGCGCAGCTGGTCCTGGCCGTCGGCGTCGAGGCGATCCGCGTAGTCGTCCACGACGAAGTCGATCATCGAGGCGATGCCGTTCAGCGGCGCCTTGAGGTCGTGGGCGACGATGTGCGCGAAGGTCTCGATGGTCATGGGCAGAGGGCGGTACTCGCCCCGGCAGTCGGGTAATCGGCTGATTCGCCCCGGAATTCAATCTCGGGGCTTGCGGAGTTCCTCCCAAAAACTCGACCGCCGGACCGTCTCTTTGAATCAGGCCGTCTTCCGTGATGCCATGCACACGTCCGCTCAGGTTCAAGCCGGCCGTCCGGCTGTCGATTCCAGAGGTGGCATGAGGACTGCTCCGACCCGCGCAATCGATGCACGGGACCCGTCGCGCGGCGATCCCAGGCGCCAGCGCCGGCGGGTCGACCGGTCCCCGTCCGCCAAGGGTGGGCTGTCATGAGGGTGCTGGTCTGTGACGACGATCCGGCGGCCCGGTTCGTGGCCAAGCGCTGGTTGACCAGCGCGCTCGGCTGCAACGTGACCGACTGCGAAGACGGCGTCCGCGCCCTCGAGATCCTGTCGGTTCAGCCGTTCGACCTCGCCCTCATCGACCTGGACCTGCCGCGCCTCAACGGCGTGGAGGTCATCGAGGCCATCCGCGGCAACGAGGAGACGCGGGAGCTGCCCGTCGTCGTGCTCTCGCAGGAGCGCCGCGAGGAAGTGGTCCGCAAGCTCGTGGCCCTCGGCGTCTCGGCGTACCTGCTGAAGCCGCTGCGCGAGCGGACGGTGCTGGGCCGGATCGGCCCGATCCTGACGGCCAGCCGGGCGACCCGCAAGTTCTCGCCCCGGGCGGTGCGGGAGATCTGCCTCGAAGCCGACTCACCGGCCCTGCTGGTGGACGGCGACCAGAATTTCCGCCACACCTTCGCGAGCGTCGCGGGTCAGTTCGGCCCGATCATCGTGGCCGAGTCCGGCGCCGACGCGCTCGCCAGCTATCGCCGCTCTCCGGTGAGCCTCGTCTTCGTCGGGCAGCAGCTCGGCATCATGGGGCCGCAGGTCCTCGTCAAGAAGATCCGGGAAGTCGAGTCGTCCTATACGCGCATCGTGGCCGTGGGGGCCACCGAGGACGACGGCTGGTTCGACGCCAGGATGGCGCGCGTTTTCATCCCCGACACGCTGGCCCACGAGGTCCGGCCGTTCACGCGCGTGCAGGGCCCCCTGTCGGCCCTGGAAGGACTGGCGCCGCAGTTCGACGCCTGCCTGTCGTCGGCCGTCACCCAGGTGTTCGGCATGATGGGCGGCCTGGAAGTGGCCCCCTCCGGCGACGGCGCCGCCGTCCAGCCGTCCGGCATCCTGTCGGAGGTGACGGTGGCCATCGACGGCCGCTTCAACCTCCACCTGGAGCTCGTCCTGCCGCAGGACGTCGCCGACGAGGTGAGCACGCGGCTGCTCGGCTGCGAGAAGGAAGAAGTGGACGAGGAGGCCCGCTCGTCCACGGTGAGCGAGCTGGTCAACATGGTCAGCGGCCGGCTCGACGCGTGGCTCAAGGGCAAGTCGCTCGGCAGCCACGTCACGCTCCCGGCGACGCGGGCGCTGCCGCCGGGCGAGACGCTCGCGGACGCCGCGCCCGGCGCGGGCTTCGCCCAGGCGTTCGAGCTCTCCGGGTTCGGCGCACCCGTGCTCCTGCGCGGCCAGGTCAGCGATCAGCAGGCCGCGTAGGCCCCTCCCCGGTGGCGCGACCCCGCGCGGCACGACCAGCGAACGACATCGGATGACGGCCGCGGCGTCGGCGCGGGCCGGGAAGGCGGGGTGTCGGCGGAGGCTGGCCGCAGGCAGGGCCGGCGGCCAGCGCAGGGGGAGGCGGTGGAGGCGTGGAGGCGATCAGGCGGCGGCGGGCTGCTCGCCCATCAGGATGAGCTCGACCGCCAGCGTCTCGCCCTCCATCACGAAGGGGCAGCGCACGCGCGAGGCGGCACTCGAGTAGACGGTGCAGAAGTCGGTGCCGATCGTGACCGTCGGGACCGCGATCTCCGACGACGGTTCGGACTGGGCCAGGCGGTTCCTGAACGTGCCGGCCACCATGTTGGCGATCTCGCCCATGGCGTCGGGCACCTCGCCGTTCACCTCCTGGGTGGGAATGCCCAGCAGGCCGCTGGTGATCCGGGTGGCCGCGGCCGTCGAGGCGTACACGGCGACGAGGCCCTTGCGGTGCCCGGCGAACGCAACGCTCGCCACGATGTTGGCGGGGGTCTCGAAGGACCCGGTGACGGGCGGACGGCGCTCGAGCGGCGTGAACAGCATCGTCTCGAACACTTCTTCGGTGGCCGACACGAGGTGATCGAGGATGGCTCCGGGGACGCTCATGGTGCGCTCCCTCAGGCCTTCAGCACGGACTCGATCTTTTCCTTGATCGTGGCCGGCGTGAAGGGTTTCACCACGTAGTTGCTGACGCCCGCCTTGAGCGCCTCGACGATGTCGCCCTCGGCGGCGTTCGTCGTGACCATGAGGATGGGGAGCTGTTTGGTGGCGTCGTTGGCCCGGATCGCGCGGGCGAACTCCACCCCGTTCATCTCGGGCATGTTCCAATCCGTGATCACGATGTCCACGGGGGCCGCCGCGAGCTGATCGAGGCCCTCCTTGCCGTTGCCGGCCTCCCGACACTCGGTATGGCCGAGCTTGCCCAGCGTGTTGATGATGATGCGGCGCATCGTGCTCGAATCGTCGACGACGAGAAAGCGCATAGCAGCTCCTGGGGCGGCAGGCCCCTGTTTCCTGGCAAATCGGCCGACTCGTGCTAAGGTTGAGGGCCGTGCCCGTGGACGAGGCCCCGGCCAGGGGCACTCCGCCCCCCGACGAGTGGCTCGCCCTCGTCAATCGCCAGTCGCTCGCCGTGAGGCTCCTGGCGGCGACGATCCACGACGTCAACAACATCCTGCAGGTGATGAGCGGCGCCGCCGAGGTGCTCGCCCTGGACCCGACGCCTGCCACCGTCGCCAAGCGCACCACGGCCATCGTCTCCCACTCGGTCGCCGCCACGTCGGCGTTGCATGCCCTGACCGCGTTCGTCAAGGCGTCGAGCAGCGCCGCCGACGGGGCGCGGCCGCTGCCGGTCGCCCGCGCGGTCGTGGCGGCCCGCCAGTACGCGATCCGCAAGGCGCGCCTGGCCGTCACGGTCGAGGGCGACGAGGGCGCGATGTGTGCCATGGCGAGCCATCGCCTGCACCAGGTGATCCTCAACCTGGTCCTGAACGCCGAACACGCCCTGACGGGGGCGGCCGAGGGGCGCATTCGCATCGAGGTCGCCGCCGGCGACCGGGTGCGCGTGGTAGTGGCCGACAACGGGCCGGGCCTGGCGCCGCCGGCGGCCGACGCCGCGTTCGCCTGGCCACCGATGCCTGGCGGCGCCGCCGGAGCGCTCGGACTCGGCCTGCGCGTGAGCCGTGCGCTCGTGGCCGACGCCGGCGGCACGCTGACCCTGGCGCGCGACGGGGACGGGGGCCTGCGGGCCGTCCTCGACGTGCCCCGTCACTTCGCCTGACGGCGCGCCGCCGTCAGCCGCGGCGCGCGATCATGCGGACCGCGCGCGTCTCCTCGCCCCACGGGGCGATGTTCGTCATCTGCAGCACCAGCGCCTCGAGGGCGTCGTCCTCCGCCGGCCGCAGCGAGGCGAGGATGCGCCAGCCCCAGGGCGGGCC
Organism: Vicinamibacterales bacterium; assembly: GCA_050187355.1. Classification (GTDB taxonomy): domain Bacteria; phylum Acidobacteriota; class Vicinamibacteria; order Vicinamibacterales; family UBA2999; genus CADEFD01. Next base: position 81,104 of record JBFWXO010000012.1, on the reverse strand, counting down.
CGGCGCCGCGGCATAGGTGCCCACCAGGTCCACGAGCGCCCAGGTTCCGGGGCCGGGCGCGCAGGGCATCAGGTCGCGGCTGTGGAAGGTGTCGGTGAAGGTGCCGCCGGCCGGACCCACCGTGATCCGGCCGTCGTGCGGCGCGTCCTGCAGGGCCCACGTGTACCGGATGGCGTCCGGCTCCACCTGGAGCAGGCACGGGCTCGTCTCGGCGCGATCGCCGAGCGGATCCAGCCACAGCTCCGACGTGCCGTGCCACGACGTGCCGGCGAGGTCCGCGAGCGTCATGGCGCGAGGCTATCACGGCCCCGCGACCGCCCGTCTACGCCGCCGACACCGCCTCGTCGCCGCCGAGCCGGTTCAGCTTGTCGATGAGCGTGGTCCGGCTCAGGTTGAGCAGGCGCGCCGCCTGGCGCTTGTTGCCGCCCGTCTTCTCGAGGCCGCGGCGCAGGAGCTCCCGTTCGAGCTGCGTCATGACGGTGGTGAAGTCGAGGCCCTCGTCGGGAATCGTGACCGGCGTGAGCAGGGCCGACTGGCCGGGCTGGCGCACGTCCTCGGGCAGCATCGCCGGCGTGATTTCGCGCTCGCCCCCGCTCATGGCGACGGCGTGCTCGATGGCGTTCTCGAGCTGGCGGATGTTGCCCGGCCACGGGTAGTCCATCAGCGCCCGGAGCGTCGCCTGGCCGAGCACGCGCCCCGTGAGGCCGTTGCTCTTGCAGGACTTCTGCAGGAAGTGCTGGGCGATGAGGGCGATGTCCTCGCGGCGCTGCCGGAGCGGGGGCAGGGTGATGGGCACGACGTTCAGGCGGTAGAAGAGGTCCTCGCGGAACGTCCCCTCCTTCACGAGCTTGCGCAGATCGACGTTGCTGGCCGCGATGACGCGGATGTCGAACTTGAACGCCTTCGACTCGCCGACGCGCTCCACCTCGCGCTCCTGCAGCGCGCGCAGCAGCTTCGCCTGGAGGGCCAGCGACATCGAGCCCACCTCGTCGATGAAGAGCGTGCCCTTGTGCGCGAGCTCGAAGCGGCCCACGCGGGCGTTGACCGCGCCCGTGAACGCGCCCTTCACGTGCCCGAAGAGCTCGGCCTCGGCCAGGCTCTCGGGGATCGCGGCCGAGTTGAACGCCACGAAGTGCTGGTCGCGCCGCGGGCTGTTGTAGTGGATGGTGCGCGCGATGAGCTCCTTGCCGGTACCGGTCTCGCCCTGGATGAGCACGCCGCTGTTCATGGGCGACACGAGCTCGAGGGTGGAGAAGACGTGCTGCATGGCCCCGCTCCGGCCCACGACGTTGTCGAAGCCGAAGCGGTCGTGCAGCTGGGCGCGCAGGTGCGCGTTCTCGATGCGCAGGCGCCGTTCGGTGATGCCCGCGTGCAGCACGTGCGCGAGCTGCCCGAGCTGGAAGGGCTTGATCAGGAAGTCGATGGCGCCGCGCTTGATCGCCCGCACGGCCTCGTCCACGCCGCCGAACCCGGTGATGACGACCGACCGCAGCTCCGGGTAGCGGTCCAGGGCGGCGTCGAGCACGTCCATGCCGTCCGCGTCGGGCAGCCTGAGGTCGACGACGAGCGCGTCGTAGGCGAAGCCGGCGAGCCGTTCGAGCGCATCGGCCGCGTCGTGGGCCTGGGCGACGGCGAAGCCCTGGGCCTCGAGGGATTCCGCGATGAGCTCGCGGAGGGTGGCCTCGTCTTCGACGACGAGCACGGTCGGGGGTGGCGCTTGGGTCATGGCGTCAGGCTGTGTCCTTGCACGGAGGAGCGTGCACTACATCTCTCGGTCGAGACGTGACGGCCCTCCACAGGTTTTGCGCGGATTGCCGATTGATCCGGAAGATCAACGACGAGCGAGCCTAGCAACCGCCATGCCATCTGAGCCCTTTTTGAGAATGGAAGCGCTCGTCGTCGACGACGACGAGGCCGTCCGCGAGGTCATCAGCTCGTACCTGACCAAGCTCGGACTGACGGTCACGGGCGCAACTGACGGGCGATCAGCCATTTCCGCGATCGAGCGGGCGCGCGGCCGCTTCAAGGTCGTCGTGACGGACCTCGGGCTGCCCGGCGCCGACGGCCTGGCGGTCCTGAAGGCGGCGCGGCAGGCCAACGCGTCGTGCTACGTGGTCATCGTGACGGGGTATGCGTCGCTCGACTCGGCGATCGCGGCCGTGCGTCACGGCGCCTACGACTACCTCACCAAGCCGTTTTCCCTGGGGCAACTGGACGTCATCCTGCGCAGGATCGTGGACCGCGAGTCGCTGGAGCGCGAGAACCGCCAGCTGCTCCACGCCGATGCCGCGCCCTGGCCCGCCCGCCCGGCGGGCGGCGGCGGCGACCTCGACGCGCGGCTCTCGCGCATCGAGGGGGCGCTGGAGCGCATCGAGGCCTCCCTCGGCCTTCCGGTCCCGGCAGCGACGTTCGAGCGACGCTGAGTGTCGGCTCGCCGACACGGAGTGGCAGTCGCCGCCGTGCAATCCCGATCACCGCGCGCCCCGGCGCGGCGGGCATCGGTCTTGCTCACCCCTGCGGCGTGCCTGACATCAGCGACGCGGCAATCCTGGCGGCCCTCGGCCGCCAGTTGAACCAGGCGGTGGCACGCCAGACCGTCGCCGCCAGCAACCTGGCCAACGTGGACACGCCCGGGTACCGGACGCGCGAGGTGTCGTTCGACGACGCCCTCGAGGATCAGCTCGGGATGCTGTCGCGCACCGACGACCGGCATCTCGGCGGGCCCGACCCCGACACCGAACACGTGGCCGAATCGCAGGGACTGGCGTCCCGGCGCGACGGCAACAACGTGCAGGTGGATCGCGAGCTGCTCGCCATGACGCGGGCGGCGGGCGACTTCTCGAAGGCGCAGACCGCGCTGGCCGCCAAGTTCCGGCTCGTGCGCTACGCCATCAACGAGGGGAGATAGCGCGCCATGCCGCTCTCGACCGCCCTCTCCGCCAGCGCCAGCGCCCTCGACGCGCAGCGCGCGCGCATCGAGGTCGCCGTCTCGAACATCGCCAACGCCGAGTCCACGCGCGGTCCCGACGGGCAGCCGTACCGGCGCCGCGACGTCGTGCTCGGCGCCGAGCCGATCGAGCCGTTTGCCGGCGCGCTGGACCGCGCCGGCGCCATTGGAGTCACCGTGCAGGACATCGTCGAAGACCAGACCCCGTTCCGCCGCCGCTACGAGCCGTCGCATCCCGATGCGGACGCCGAGGGCTTCGTCGCGACCCCCAACGTGGACGTGCCGGAGGAGATGGTCGACATGCTGGGCGCCGCCCGCGCCTATCAGGCCAACCTCACCGCCATCAACCTCATCCGCGACACCATCCAGCGCGCGCTCGAGCTGGGCCGCTAGCGCCGGGAGCCTGAGCCATGGCCATCACACCCATCACCACGCCGCCCGCCCTCGCCACGCCCGGCGCCGGCGCGCGGGACACGGCGGACGCGGGCAGCTTCGGCAGCTCGCTCGAGGCGCTCCTCGACTCGGTCGAGTCGACGGCCGGCGAGGCCAACGCGGCGGTGTCCGCGATGACCGAGGGCACCGGCGACGTCCACTCGGCGATGCTCGCGCTCCAGCGCGCCGAGGTGTCCATGCAGTTCACCGTGCAGGTGCGGAACAAACTGGTCCAGGCCTACCAGGACCTCATGCGGATGCCCATCTAGGCCGCCCGCCCGGTAGCCCGTGAATCCCCAGCAGCTCCTCGCGCACTTCTCGCGGCTCCGGTCGACGCTGTCGACCGGCCAGCTCGCGAGCCTCGCCGCCGCGTTCGTCGCCGTCGTCGGCGTCGTCGTCGGCGCGGCGTACTGGGCCAACGCCCCCGACTACACGGTGCTGTACGGGGAGCTGGATCCGGAGTCGGCCAACGCCGTGGTCTCGAAGCTGAAGGCCGCCAACGTGCCGTACCGCCTCGACGACGCCGGCGCCACGCTCCTCGTCCCCGCGACGCGCGTGGACGAGCTGCGGCTCGACTTCGCCTCGCAGGGCCTGCCCACGGCCGGCCGCATCGGCTTCGAGATCTTCGACCGCACGTCGTTCGGCACGACCGAGTTCCTCGAGAAGGTGAACTTCCGCCGGGGGCTCGAAGGGGAGCTGGCCCGCACGATCGCGACGATCCGCGACGTGGCGAGCGCGCGCGTGCACATCGCCCTGGCCAAGGACTCGCTCTTCACCACGCAGGCCGAGCCGGCGAAGGCGTCGGTCGTGCTGAAGCTCCGCAACTCGCGTCCGCTGGCGCCGGCCACGGCCGCCGCCATCGCCGGCCTCATGGCGTCCTCGGTCGAGTCGCTGCGGCCCGAGTCGGTCGTGATCATGGACACCTTCGGCCGGCCCCTCACGCGTCCCTCCGACGACGCCGACGGCGACATGGCCGGCCCGACGCTCGAGCGCCAGCAGCGGCTCGAGCGGGACCTGACCATGAAGGTCGTGTCGCTGCTGGAACCCGTGGTCGGGCCGGGCCGCGTGCGCGTGAACGTGTCGGCGCAGATGACGGCGGGCACGTCGGAGGAGACCGAGGAGTCCTGGGACCCGAACTCGGTCATCCGCAGCCAGCAGAAGTCGTCCGACACGACGACCTCGCTCATGAACGCCTCCAAGCAGGGCGGCGTGGCCGGCGGCGTGGCCGGCGCCCGCGCCAACGCCCCGCCCGAGGCGAGCACCGCCAATCCCCAGGCCGTGCAGGTCGCGGGCACGGAGGCCACCAACGGCCGGATCACCGAGACGACCAACTACGAGATCGGCAAGAAGACCCGCCACACCCTGGAGCCCGCCGGGCAGGTCGCGCGCCTGTCGGTGGCCGTCATCGTGGACGACGTGCGCACGCCCGGCGAGGAGGGGAAGCCCGCCACGACCAAGTCGCGCGAGGCCACCGAGATGGAGCGCATCAAGGGACTCGTCGCCGCGTCGGTCGGCCTGAACACGGAGCGGGGCGACCAGCTCACCGTCGAGAGCATCGCGTTCGAGGAGCCGGTCGAGCCGGTCGAGGCCCCGGGCCCGTGGTGGCAGCAGGTGGCGCCCACGGTCACCACCACGCTCGGCGTGTCGGTGGGCGACCTGCTGCGGTGGACGCTGGTGGGCGTCCTCGCGCTGGTGGCGCTCTTCGCCGTGATCCGGCCGATGGCGAAGGCCGCGCTCGGCGCCGGCCCGAAGACGGCGGCCGCCCTGCCCGAAGCCGCGCCGGCGGCGCCGGCCGTGGCGGCGCCGAGGACCGTGGCCGAACTCGAGGGCGAGATGCACGCGGCCATCGAGTCGCGGCGGGACGTCGGCCGGGTTCCCGCACTGACGAAGAACCTCGTGGCCCGGGCCGAGCAGCAGCCCGAGCACGTGGCGCAGCTGGTCCGGGCGATGCTGACGCAGGAGGAGCGCTAAGCCGTGGTCACGACCGCGTCCACCCCCCTCACCCCGGCCCGCAAGGCCGCGATCGTGATGATGGCCCTCGGCGAGGAGCGCTCGGCGCAGGTGTTCAAGTACCTGCAGGAACACGAGATCGAGGCGCTCGCCCGCGAGGTCGCCCAGGCCGGCAACGTGTCGGCCGAGGTGGGCGAGAACGTGCTGGCCGAGTTCAGCGAGATGGCCGACGCCGTGAGCAACATCGCCACCGGCGGCGTCGAGCAGGCGCGCCGGCTGCTCATGAAGTCGCTGGGGCCCGAGTCGGCCCGCCGCATCCTGGACCGGGTGGTCCGGTCGTTCACCACGTCCAAGGGCTTCGCGTCGCTCGAGAAGGCGAATCCGCAGCAGCTCTCGAAGTTCATCCTGGGCGAGCACCCGCAGACGATCGCCGTCATCCTGGCGCACATGAACGCCGGGAGCGCCGCGCAGCTGGTCTCGCAGCTGCCCGACGACCTGCGCGCCGACGTCATCGTGCGGATGGCGAGCATCGACGAGATCCTGCCCGAGGTCATCGGCCGCATCTCCAGCGTGATCGACCAGCGCCTGAAGTCGCTCGGCGGGCCGTCGCGCGAGCAGCACGGCGGCGTCAAGGCCGTGGCCGAGCTGTTCAACCGGATGGAGCGCACCCTCAGCCAGCGGGCCCTCGAGCTGGTGGAGGAGAAGTCGCAGGACCTGGCCGTCCAGATCCGGAACCTGATGTTCGTCTTCGACGACCTCGCCAAGGTGGAGGACGTCGGCATCCGCGAGATCGTGAACCGCGCCGACAAGAAGGCCGTGACCGTCGCGCTCAAGGGCGCGAGCGAGGACATCCGCACCCGCTTCTACAACAACATGTCGAAGCGCGCCGTGGAGATGCTCAAGGAGGAGATGGAGATCATGGGCGCCGTCCGCCTGCGCGAGGTCGAGAAGGCGCAGCAGGAGATCGTCGCCATCGCGCGCAAGCTCGAGGAGGAAGGCGTCATCTCGACGGGCGCGGGCGCCGGGGAGCCGTATGTCGTCTAGGGCACGCCGCGTGCGGCCGTCGGTCGTGGCGGAGCGCTTCGCCTGGGGCGCGGCCGCCGCCGAGGAGCCCGAGGTGTTCGCGGTCGAGCCGGTCCCGGCCGCGGTCGTGGAGCGCGTGGTGGACCCGGCGGCGATCGAGCGCGACGCCTTCGCCAAGGGCTACCAGCAGGGCGAACGCGCGGGCGCCGAGGCCGGCGCGGCCCGCGCCGAGGCGATGCTGCGCCGCCTGGCGCAGACGCTCGACGAGCTGCGCGGCCTCCGCCGCGACCTGGTGCGCCGGACCGAGCGCGAGGTCGTCGAGCTGGCCCTGGCCATCGCGAAGAAGGTGCTGCAGCGGGAGCTCGCCCTCGACGGCGACCTCGTGTGGGCCATGGCGCGCGTCGCCCTGGATCGCCTGGCCGACGTGACCACGGCGAGCATCCGCCTCCACCCGGACGACTACGCGGCGGCCATGGCCGGGCGCGGCGCTTCCGCCCTGACGACCCACGGCGTGCAGGTCGTCGCCGATCCGACCGTCGGGCGCGGCGGCTGCATCGTGCAGTCCGACGCCGGGGCCGTGGACGTCGGCCTCACGGCCCAGATCGACGAGCTCACCGAGGCGCTGCTCGGCGACAGCCGCCACGCCGCGGGTCTCGAGCAGCGGCGGGACGATGCCGCCTGAGGCCCACCTCGGGCTGGCGCCGTACCTGTCGCGCCTGCGCGACGCCGATGCCGTGCCGGTGTTCGGCCACGTCACGCGCGTGGTCGGCCTGGTGGTGGAGTCCCAGGGCCCCCGCGCGCGCGTCGGCGACGTGTGCCAGCTGCGCCGCGCCGACGGGCAGCCGCCGCTGCCGGTGGAGGTCGTGGGCTTCCGCGACGGCCGGCTGCTCTCGGTGCCGCTCGGCGACACGTCGGGCATCCGACCCGGCGATCGCATCGTGTCGCAGCGCGGCGTCCTGTCGCTGCCGGCGGGGGAGGCCCTGCTCGGCCGCGTGATCGACGGCCTGGGCCGTCCGCTCGATGGCCTCGGGCCGCTGGACGTGCCCGACCGCGCGCCGCTGCGGCCGGCGGCCCTGAATCCGCTCGACCGCGACCCGGTCGTCGCGCCCGTGGGCACCGGCGTGCGCGCCATCGACGCCATGCTCACGTGCGGGCGCGGCCAGCGCATGGGCCTGTTCGGCGGCAGCGGCGTGGGCAAGAGCACGCTCCTGGGGATGATGGCGCGCGGCACGGCGGCCGACGTGGTCGTCCTCGCGCTCGTCGGCGAGCGGGGCCGCGAGGTCCGCAGCTTCCTGGAGCACGACCTCGGCCCGTCGGGCCTGGCCCGCTCGGTCGTCGTGGTGTCCACCTCCGACAGCCCGCCGCTCGTGCGCCTGCGGGCGGCCTACGGCGCGACCGCGCTGGCCGAGTACTTCCGCGATCGCGGGAAGCACGTGCTCCTCATGATGGACTCGGTGACGCGCTTCGCCATGGCCCAGCGCGAGGTCGGCCTGGCCGCCGGCGAGCCGCCCACGGCGAAGGGCTATCCGCCGTCGGTCTTCGCGCTGCTGCCGGGACTGCTGGAGCGGGCCGGCAACGTGCGCGGGCGGGGCAGCATCACGGCCCTCTACACGGTGCTCGTCGAAGGCGACGACACCAACGAGCCCATCGCCGACGCGGTACGGGGCATCCTCGACGGGCACATCGTCCTGTCGCGGGACCTGGCGGGCCGCAACCACTATCCGGCGATCGACATCCTCGCCAGCATCAGCCGGACCATGCCCGACGTGACCGACGTGGCCCACCGCCAGCGGGCGGCCGACGTCAGGGACTGGCTGGCGACACTGCGCGACACCGAGGACCTCGTCTCGGTCGGCGCGTACGTCCGCGGCTCGACGCCCCGGATCGACAAGGCCCTCGATCGGCGCGACACGGTCATGTCGTTCCTGTGTCAGCCGTCCGACACCCTGGTCGGGTTCACCGAGGCGGTGGATGCCCTCCAGGCGCTGTGAGGGCCCGGGGACGGGCGCGCGGCGTGACCGGCGGCGGCCCGGCGGGGCCCCGCGGTGAAGCCGTTCCGCTTCCGGGCCCAGGCGGTGCTCGACCTCCGGCGGCGCGAGGAAGAGGCCGCGAAGAACGCGCTGGCGCGGCAGCGCGCCATGGCGGAACGCGCGCAGCAGGCGCTCGCGGCCGCCCACGCGGCCGTCGCGCGGGCGGGCGAGGCGCTCCAGTCCCAGGCGTCGGCCGGCGCCGCGCACGGCACGCTGACCTGGCACCGAAGTTGGATCGTCCGTCTGCGGATCGGCGTCCAGGTCGCGGCCCATGCCGCGGCCGAGGCCGAGCGCGCCACGGCCGCGGCGGCCGCGGCGCTCGGCCAGGCCATGCAGCGTCGCCGGGTGCTGGAGCGCCTGCGCGACAGGGCATGGCGGACGTACTGCGTCGATCGGGATCGCGCAGAGATTCGCGAGATGGATCAGCTGGCCACGCTGCGCTTCGCGCACCGGGCCATCGAGGGAGGCACCCGTGACAGTCACGCCCACGACCGCGACGCAGACACAGACCCAGACGCAGACCTCGCAGGCGATCGACCCTGAGAAGGCGCTGGGCCGCGATGCCTTCCTGAACCTGCTCGTCACGCAGCTGCAGCACCAGGACCCCACGCAGCCGCAGGCGGACGGCGAGTTCCTGGCGCAGCTGGCGCAGTTCAGCACGCTCGAGCAGCTGCAGCTGATGAACCAGAAGCTCGACGCGCTGACGAGCCTCATCAGCGGCGACACCACGACGCCCTGAGCGCGCCTGGCGCGATCCCGCGGGACCCGGCCGCGCGCCTCGCGCGGCGGCCCTGCCGGTGCGCCCGGGCCCACGCCCCACCGTCCCGAGACCGTGCGGTCCGCGTGCCGCGCGGCACCCGCCCGCCCAATGACCCCTTCCCGCCGTCGGCCCCGCGGACTCGCTCCATCGCCGGCCGCCCGCGCCCTGTCGGACGCTCGACACACCGGCCGGCCCGTCGACGCGATCGGCCAGGCCGCCGGCGGCCTGGGCGCCGCGCCGCTCCCCGCCAGAAGCGTGAAGACGCGGGCGATCCCAGGGCAATCGGCCGGAACGCGCCGGGCTTGAGCCGTCCCCTCGCGGGTGGCACCGCCTTTGAAGCCACCTGCGGCATGCACCGGGACAGGAGCCACACGTGCTGACGCTGGAAGGCGCCAGCTCCCGGAGCGGGAACGCGGAGACGGCCGCGCCGCAGACGCCCAGGCCGGGCGACTGGGAGTGGCGGACCGTCGATGCGTTCATCGCCGCGCGTCTGAGGGTCGATGCCTTGGCGCGCGGCGGCTCGGCGCTCTCCCCGGATCGGCTGTATCGCGCACACGGCGATCCCCGCGACTGACGCGGCTTCGTGACCTGCGCGGACCACTGGAGGACGGACACTCATGGGATTCTCGGCTAGCCTCTCGGGCCTCAACGCCAACCAGCAGAAGTTGAGCGTGATCGGCAACAACCTCGCCAACATCAACACCGTGGGGTTCAAGGCGAGCTCCGTCCAGTTCATGGACCTCGTCAGCCAGAACGTCGGCGGCTCCGGCGCCAACCCGATGCAGATCGGCCTGGGCGTCACGACCGGCGCCATCTCGCCCAACTTCACCCAGGGCGGGCTCGAGAACACCGGCGTCAACACGCACGTCGCCATCCAGGGCCGCGGCTTCTTCATCGTCGGCAACGGCAGCAACGACCGCTCGTTCACGCGCGCGGGCGACTTCTCGTTCGATGCCAACGGCACGATGGTGTCGGCCGAGGGCCTGCCCGTGCAGGGCTACACCCAGATCGACCCGGTGACGGGCCTCATCGTCACCACGGGCCAGCCGACCGACATCGTCATCCCGCCCGGCATCCTCCGCGCGCCGGGGCCGACGACGCAGTTCGGCACCACCAGCAACCTCGACGCGTCGGCGGCGGTGGGCGACACGTTCACGGCGTCGATCCAGATCTACGACGCCCTCGGCGACGTGCACGTGGCCACGATCACCTACACGAACACCGCGCCCGGCGCCTGGGGCTACGACATCAGCGTGGACGGCGGTGACGTCACCGGCGGCACGGCCGGCACGCCCTTTTCCATCGCGGCCGGCAACCTGACCTTCGGCCCCACGGGCGCCCTGACGGCCCCGGCGGCCGACGTGGTCATCACGAGCCCCGCGTGGGCGAACGGCGCGGCGGCCACGAATTTCACGTGGGACCTGTTCGACGCCAACGGCACGGCCTCGCTGACCGGCTACGCGGCCGCGTCGCAGACCTCGTCGATCACGCAGAACGGCTACGCGGCCGGCACCATCAACCCGATCACGATCGACGCCGACGGCAACATCCAGGCGACCATCGGCGCCGGCCGCACGATCGTCATCGCGCAGCTCGCGCTCGCCAACTTCAACAACCCGCAGGGGCTGGTGAAGCTGGGCGCGAACCGCTTCGCCGAGAGCCAGGCGTCCGGCATCCCGAACGTCGGCATCGCGAACACCGGCGGCCGCGGCAGCGTCTTCGGCGGCGCGCTGGAGCAGGCGAACGTCGACATCGCGCAGGAGTTCACGCAGATGATCCTGGCGCAGCGCGGCTACCAGGCCAACTCGCGCAGCATCACCGTGGCCGACGAGCTCCTCGTCGAGACCCTCAACCTCAAGCGCTAGGCCGACGGCCGTGATTGGCATTCCCTCGTCGCCAGCCGGGCTCGGCGGCATCGTGCCGGCGGGCCTTGGCGCACCGCCCTCCGGGGCGCCCGCGGGCGCCCGGGCCCCGGGCGTCGACCCGGCGCTCGGCGCCGGGTTCGAGGACGTCCTCGGCCAGCTCACGGGCGCGCTGCTCGCGCTCGTGGCCGACGTGCACCCGGCGGGGACGCCGGCCGGGTCGGGCGCGCCGCCGGACGACGCGGCGGACGACGGGGAGGCCGACGCGGATCCGTCCGGTGCCGTGGCCGGCTTCGCCGGCGTCGCGGTGCCCGTGCTGGTCCAGCCGCAGCCCGTGATCGTCCCGGCCGGCGAGTCGCTCGACGGCGCCGTGACCCCCGAGGAGGGCGCGAGCGCCAGCGGAGCGTCGGCCCCGCCGACGGGGCCCGTCCAACAGGGCGGGTCCGCGGCGCCGTCGCAGCCGGTGCCGCGGCTTCCCGACGTGCCGATCGCGGATCCGGCGGCGTTCGACGCCTCGGTGGAGGCGACTGCGGACGACACGATCGAGGCGCCCGCCCTCGACGCGGCGCCCACGCCCGCGCCGGTGGACGGCCCCCGCGTCGAGGCGCGTCCCGCCGAGGGTCCCATCGGCGTTGCCGCCCGGAAGGGCGGGCGCGCCGAGCCCGGCCGTGGCGCAGGCGGCGTCGTGGTGTCCGACCCCGCGGCGCCAGGCGCCGGTGACCGTGGCGCCGGCCGGATCGAGGCGACCGACGCCGAGACGGCCGCGCCCGAGCCGGTCGTGCCGCCCGAGGCGGTCCCGGCGCCGGAGGCCGCTCCCGCGTCCGAGCGCATGGCGGCCCCCGCGCTGCCGGTGCCCCGCGCCGGACTGGGCATGGCCGAGCGGGCGGCGGCGCTGCAGCGCGCGCTCGCCCGGCGGATCGAGGCGGGCGGGGAACCGCAGGGCCTCGTCACGCAGGCGGCGCGCCTCGTCGTGCCGCCCGCGGAGACCGGCGCCGGCGGCGGCGCGGCCGACGATGCCGGCACCGGCCGGCGCGCGGGCCGCGGTTGGATCGCCCCGGCCCCCGGAGCCGGCCTGCCCGCGGCGTCCGCACCGGCGGTCGCCGCCGTGGTCGCGGCCGACCAGGTGGCTGGGAACGGCGAATCCGGAAAGGCCCCGGCGTCCGGGCCCGTGGCCGGGAGCGCCTGGCGCGCGGCGTTCGCGGCTGCCGCCGCGGCCGACGTGCACGGCACGGCGGAGTCCGCCAGACCGGCCGTCAAGGAGGCGGTGGCCCACGTGCTCGCGCAGGTGGCCGACCGCACGCCGGCGGTTCCCGGGGCGGCGCCCGCGCCCGCGGCCGGCGCGCCTGCCGAGATCGACCGCCAGACCGGCGAGGCCGTGCACGGCCAGATCGTCCGGTCCCTGCGCATGCAGTGGGCGGGCAGTCTCGGCGAGGCGCGCGTCACCTTGAAGCCCGAGTTCCTCGGCCAGGTCACGGCGTCGATCACGGTGGACCGCGGCACCGTGACGGCGACCCTGCACGCCGACACCCCGGAAGTCCGGCGGTGGATGGAGGCCAATGCCGGCTCGCTGCGCGACGCGCTCGTCGAGCACGGCCTGCGCCTCGACCGCCTCGAGGTCGCCGAGCCGCCGCGCGAGGGCGCGGAGCCCGACCGCCAGGGCCGCCAGCGCGGCCGCCAGCAGGACGCGCCGCGGGAGCGGCCGCGCCGCCGGCCCGACGACGGGCAGGACCGCCCGTTCGAGCTCACCCCGTAGGAAGGAAAGGAACGAACCGTCATGACCCTCACCCCGAACAGCGGCGTCGACACGATCAGCCAGCTCATCTCGCGCGTCATGGACAAGTACGACGGCGACAAGGACGGCAAGCTGACGAGCCAGGAGTTCGGCAGCTTCCTGACCGGGCTGCTGGGCGCGACGGGTGCCGCGCCCGCGAACGCCGCGGCCGCCGCCGGCGGCAAGGACCCGATGGAAGGCACCGGCCAGTACCGGATGCGGCTCGCCGGCTTCGATCACGCCAAGATCGACAACCCGACGCTGCAGGGCGCGGGCACGTCGAAGTACATCGCGGCGCGCATCTTCCAGGACTACCCGCCGATGCCCGAGAGCCTCCCGGCCGTCGTGGAGCGGCTGAAGGCCCAGGGCCTCGATGCCAGGCAGACCGACTTCGACAAGATCGACTTCGGCGACGGCTACGGCCCGATCGACGTGATCCAGGGGGCCTATCCCGGGGGCGGCGTGGCCTGGCAGTGGCTGCCGGTGGGCGCGTGAGCGCGCCGAAGGCCGAACCCGTCGCCGACGGCGCCGCAGGCGCGAAGGCCAAGGGCGGAAAGCAGAAGCCCATGATTCTCGGCGCGGTCGTGCTCGCGCTGGCCGGCGGCGGCTACTACTACAAGACGCAGGCCGCGCACGCGGAGGCCGAGGAAGCGGCGCCCAAGGAGCACGCGGTCTCGCCCAAGGAGCGCGGCCTCGTGTCCTTCGAGCCCTTCGTGGCGAACCTCGCCGACGAGGGCGGCCGGCGCTTCGTGCGGGTGACGGTGCAGATGGTCGTCGCCACGGCGGAGGAAGCCGCCGAGATGAACGAGACGCCGGTCATGACGATGCAGGCGCGCGCGATCATCCTCGAGCTGCTCGGCACCCAGTTCGCCGACACGCTCGTCACGCCCGAGGGCAAGGTGGCGCTGCGCCAGGCGATCGCGGAGCGTGTCGCCGACGCCCTCCACGAGATCGAGGTGGTCGATGTCCTCTTCTCAGACTTCGTCGTCCAGTTCTGAGCCGGGCGACGCGGCGTTCGCGCTCGCCGCGCTGGCCGACGTGGCCTGCGGCGTGGACTTCGTCATCGGCACGAGCCGGATGACGGTGGGGGAGTGCCTTCACCTCGCGCGCCACTCGGTCCTGCGCCTGGGCCAGCCGGCCGGCAGCGACCTCGAGGTGCGCGTGAACGGCGTGGCCATCGCGTTCGGGGAAGTGGCCGTGGTGGACGACATCGCCGGCCTGCGCATCACGCGGATCGCCGTGCCGACCGGAGTCGGCTGGGAATGACCCTCGTCGCCATGCAGGCGGCCGGCGCCGCCGCCGACGCCGCGCTGTCCAGCGGCTTCGGCCTGAGGACCGCCGCCGCCTTCGCGATCGTCGCGGCGCTCCTGGGCGGGGCCGTCTGGGCCCTGGGCCGCGTGGGCGCGGCCCGCCGGGGCAAGGACGTGCTCGCCATCGAGACGGCGCTGTCGCTCGGCGACAAGCGCTCGCTCGTCATCGTGACCGTCGAGGGACGCCGGCTGCTGCTCGGCGTCTCGCACGGCGGCGTGTCCCTCGTGACCGAGCTCCGGCAGTCGTTCGCCGAGACGCTCGACCGCTCGCTCGAACCTCCGTCCCGGCCATGAACCAGCTCGATCTCACCGTCAACGGCGTCGGCACCGTCTCGGCGCCGCTGCAGATCGTCGTCTTCCTGACGCTGCTGACGTTCATCCCCGCGGCGCTCGTGATCATGACCTCGTTCACGAGAATCGCCATCGTCTTCCATTTCTTGAGGCAGGCGCTCGGCACCCAGGACATGCCCTCGAACCAGATGCTCGTGGGCCTCACGCTGTTCCTGACGTTCTTCGTGATGGCGCCGGTGGGCGAGCGGATCAACGCCGACGCGCTGCAGCCGGCCATGGCCGGCCAGATCGACGTCACCGAGGCGCTCCGGCGCGGCGCGCCGCCGCTCCGGGAGTTCATGCTCCGGCAGACGCGCCAGACCGACCTGGCGCTCTTCGTCGAGCTGAGCCGGGAGGCGCGGCCCGCGACGCCGGCCGACCTGCCGATGCGCGTCGTCATCCCGGCCTTCGCCATCTCGGAGCTCAAGACCGGCTTCCAGATGGGCTTCTTCCTCTTCGTCCCGTTCCTTCTCATCGACCTCGTCGTGTCCACGACGCTCCTGTCGATGGGCATGCTCCAGCTGCCGCCCGCGATGATCTCGCTGCCGTTCAAGGTGCTGCTGTTCGTGCTCATCGACGGCTGGCAGCTGCTCGTGGGCTCGCTCGTGCGGAGCTTCGTCTGAGGCCCCCGCCGGAGACCTGCTGACATGTCGGATGCCCTCGTCGTCGGAGTCGTGCGCCAGGCCATCGAGACCGCCGTCATCGTGACCACGCCCATGCTCGCCGCGGGCCTGGTCGCGGGCGTGCTGGTGAGCGTGTTCCAGACCGTCACGTCCATCCAGGACAACGTGCTGGCGTTCATCCCGCGCGCCGCCGCGATCTTCCTCGCCTTCGCCGTGACGTTCCCCTGGATGCTGCGCGTCGTGTCGACCTTCTCGACGGGCCTCATCCAGCGGCTGCCGGAGCTCGTGCGGTGACCGAGTTCGAGGTCCTGGCCCGGCTCGGCATCCTGCTGGCCCGTCCCGGCGCGCTCGTCGCGCTGGCGCCGGTGTTCGGCGGGGCGTTCGCGCCGACCCAGGTCCGCCTGGGCCTCACCGTGGCCATCGCCATCTTCGCGATGCCCGCGGTGCCCGACGCCGCGCTGGCCTCGTCGGCGGGGCTGGGGCTCATCGTGGCCCGCGAGATCGGCATCGGCGCGCTGATGGCGCTCGCGCTCCGCGCGGTGCTGACCGGCGCCGGCCTGGGCGGCCACCTGACGGGCAGCCAGCTCATGCTGTCGTACGGGTCGGTGATCGACCCGCAGGGCGGCGTGCGGAACAACATCACGGCCACCCTCTACACGAACATCGCGCTCGTCACGTTCCTCGGGATGAACGGCCACCACGCGCTCCTGCGGGCGCTGGCCGCGTCCTACGCGGCGCTGCCGATCGGCACCGGCGCCGTGGGGCCCACGCTCGGATCGGCCGTCGTGGAGCTCCTGGGCGTGATCTTCATCCTCGGCGTGCGCCTGGCGGCGCCGATCGTCGTGGTGATGCTCCTCGTGGAGGTCGGGACGGCCTTCATGGCGCGGGTGGCGCCCTCGCTCAACCTGATGGTGGTCGCGCCGCCGCTGCGCATGGCGGTGGGCCTCGTCGCCATGGCGGCGATGGTGCCCCTCGTGCCCTCCATCGTGCGCGCCGCCTCGTCGGGCATCGCCGACCTGGCGCTGCGCGCCGCCAGCGGGCTCAGGTGACCCGATCGTGGCCGGCCAGTCCTCCGACGAACGCACGGAAAAACCTTCCGCGAAACGGCTGCGGGAGGCCCGCGACAAGGGCAACGTCCCGCGCAGCGCCGATCTCGTCGCCGCGCTGTCGCTGCTGGCCGTCACCACCGCGCTGGCGCGGACCGGGGACACGGGCGTGCAGCGGCTGCTCGGCCTCCTCACCGAGTCGCTCCAGAATCTGGGCGGCCGCGCCCATGCCGCGATGACGCCGGAGTCGCTCGCCGTCCTGGCCCGCCACGACGGCCTGGTGCTGGCCGCGATCGTGGGCCCGCTGATGGCGGTCGCCGCCGTCACCGGGCTGGCCGGCAACGTCCTGCAGTCGGGGTGGGTGTTCGCGCTCGAGAAGGTGGCGTTCGACTGGTCGCGCCTGAGCCCGGCCACGGGCATCAAGCGCTTCGCGCCGTCGCAGGCCGGCGTCACGGTGGTCAAGGCGATCGTGGCCGTGACCATCGTGACCTCCGTGCTCTGGTCCGTCGGCCAGGAGGCGCTCGCCGCGACGCCGCAGCTGGCGTGGATGGAGCCGTCGGCGGCGGCGATGGAGGGGGCGCGCTGGCTGTGGCGCCTCCTCGTCCGCGGCGGCATGGCGCTCGTGCTGCTGGCGGGCGCCGACGTCTTCTGGCAGCGCTGGCGCCACTACCAGGGCCTGAAGATGACCAAGCAGGAGCTGCGGGACGAAGCCAAGCTGAGCGAGGGCAACCCGCATGTCAAGGCGCGGATCCGGCGCATCCAGCGGGAGATGGTCCGCCGCCGCATGCTCGCGGCCGTGAAGACGGCCACCGTGGTCGTCACCAACCCCACGCACTTCGCCGTCGCCCTCGAGTACCGGCGCGGCGGCATGGCGGCGCCGAAGGTCGTCGCCAAGGGGCAGGACCTCCTCGCCCAGAAGATCAAGGAACTGGCGCGCGAGTTCGGCGTGCCCATCGTCGAGAACAAGCCGCTCGCGCAGGCCCTCTTCAAGGGCGCCGAGGTCGGCGACGTCATTCCCGCGGATCTCTTCGGCGCGGTGGCCGAAGTGCTCGCCTACCTCGTCCGCGTGCGTCAACTGATGTTGTAACGGCAGGTGTCCATGTCGCTCGCCTCCTCTCGCGGTCCCTCGCAGCTCCTGGTCCCGATCGCCCTCCTGGCGGTCGTGATGCTCATGGTGGTGCCCCTGCCGCCGCTCGTCCTCGACCTGCTGCTGTCGATCGACATCGGCCTGGCGGTGGTGCTGCTGCTCACGGTCGTCTACGTGAAGCAGCCGGTCGAGTTCTCGGTGTTCCCGTCCCTGCTGCTCCTCCTGACGCTGCTCCGGCTGTCGCTCAACGTGGCCGCCACGCGCCTCATCCTCATGCACGGGCACGAGGGCGTCGAGTCGGCGGGCCACGTCATCATGGCGTTCGGCCAGTTCGTGGTCGGCGGCAACTTCGTCGTGGGCATCGTGGTCTTCCTGGTGCTCATCGCGATCCAGTTCATCGTCATCAACCACGGCGCGGTCCGCATCTCGGAGGTCACCGCGCGCTTCACCCTGGACGCCCTGCCCGGCCGGCAGATGGCCATCGACGCCGACCTGAACGCCGGCGCGATCGACGAGACCGAGGCCCGGACGCGCCGCGAGCGCGTCCGGCGCGAGGCCGACTTCTACGGCTCGATGGACGGCGCCATCCGCTTCACCCAGCGCGACGCCCTCGCGGCCGTGCTCATCACGGCCGTCAACATCGCGGCCGGCCTCGTCATCGGCGTGCTGCAGCACGGCGTGGACCTCGGCACCGCCGCCCGGACCTACACCATCCTGACCATCGGCGAGGGCCTCGTCACCGCCATCCCGGCGCTGCTCGTCTCGATGTCGGGCGGCCTCATCACCACGCGCGCGGCCTCCGAGTCGCACCTGGGCGAGGACGTGGCCGACCAGCTCCTCGCCCGGTGGCGTCCGCTGGCCGCGGCGGCCATGGCGCTGCTGGCGCTGGCCGCGATCCCGGGCCTGCCGAAGCTCGCGTTCGTGGCGGTGGCGGCCGTGCTCGGCGGCGCCGCCTACTACACGCGCAGCGCCTCGCTGACCGCGCCGGCGGCGGCGCCGGACGCGCCCGCCCCGGCGCCCGACGCCCTCGACGGCGGCCTCACCGTGGACCCGCTCAGCGTGGAGGTCGGCTACGCGCTCGTGCCGCTCGTCGACGAAACCCAGGGCGGCACGCTCCTGGCGCGCATCCGCTCGGTGCGCCGCCAGATCGCCACCGAGACCGGCGTGGTGGTGCCGGCCGTGCACGTCGCCGACAACCTGCAGCTCGGCCCGCGCCAGTACACGATCCTCGTGAAGGGCGTGGAGGTCGCGCGCGGCGAGCTCTACGCCGACCGCCTCCTCGCCATCAACCCCGGCACGGCCGGCGGCGGCCTCGACGGCGTGCCCACCAAGGAGCCGGCCTTCGGCCTGCCCGCGATCTGGGTCGGCGCCGATCAGCGCGACCGGGCCGCCCAGCTCGGCTACACCGTGGTCGACCCGACCACCGCGCTCTCGACGCACCTGTCCGAGACGATCCGGGTGTTCCTGCCCGAGCTCCTCACGCGCCAGCACATCAAGGAGCTGGTGGACAAGGTGGCGCAGACCTCGCCGAAGCTGGTCGAGGAGCTCGTGCCCAAGATTGCGTCGATTGGCGACGTGCAGCGGGTCCTCCGGCAGCTCCTGCGCGAGCGCGTGTCGATCCGCGACCTCACGACCATCCTCGAGGCCATCGCCGACGCCGCGCCCGGCGCCAAGGACGCCGACCAGGTGGCCGAGGCCGTCCGCAGCGCCATCGGCCGGGCGATCTGCCGGCCCTACCAGACCGACCGCGACGAGCTGCCGGCCATCGCGCTCTCGCCCGACCTGGAGGAGCGCCTGGTCTCCTCGATCGTCAAGACCGAGGGCGGCGCGGTGCTCGCCATCGACCCGTCGCAGGCCCAGCGCCTGGCCAGCCGCATCGGGGAGGTGTTCGCCGGGGCGGTGGCACAACCTGTGCTCCTGTGCACGCCGACGCTACGGCCGCATGTGTGGCGGCTGTTCGCCCGGGTGCTGCCGCACCTCGGGGTGCTGTCGCACAACGAGGTGCCGCCGCAGGTGCACGTCTCCATGATTGCGACGCTGGACTGACATGCAGGACAAGCAATTCCGCCAACCCACGGTGCGGGAAGCCTTTCAGGCGATCCGCGAGGAATTCGGGCCGCACGCGCTGGTCCTGTCGAGCGAGCTCGTGAGCGCGCGCGGCTGGCGCGGCTGGCTCGGGATGCGCGAGGTGCAGGTCACGGCCCGCCCGCCCGAGGGCTGGACGCCCCAGCAGGAGCGACGGCCGGCCGAACCCGAGCGTCGGCCCGCCGACACCCCGCCGCCCACGAGCAGCCTCGCCGCTCGGCTGGCCGCCGCCGGCATCGACCCGGCGCTGGCCGAGGCCGTCGGCGGCAGCGTGCCGGCCCGGCAGCAGCGCGGCCTCACGGCCGAGGCCGTGCGCGGCCACCTGGCGGCGCACCTGGCCCCCATGGCCGCCGGCCAGGAGCCGTTCGCCCGCGTGGAGGTCTTCGTCGGCCCCCCCGGTGTCGGCAAGACGACCACCATCGCCAAGATCGCGGCCCAGGAGCGCGTGCGGAAGAAGCGCGCGGTGGGCGTGGTCTCGGCCGACGCTTTCCGCGCCGGCGCCGTGGAGCAGCTGCGGACCTACGCGGCCATCATCGGCGCGCCGTTCAAGACCGCCCGCACGATCGAGGAGATGGATCAGGCGATCGGCGGCGCCCGCCAGACGCTCCTGGTCGACACGGCCGGGCGCTCGCCGAAGGACGACGACCTGCGCGACGTCCGCAGGATGCTGAGCCGCCGCGACGGCGTGCGGACGCACCTCGTGATTCCGGCCGACACCTCGGTGGCGTCGGCCCGCCGGATCCTGGCCCGCTTCGCCGACGCGCGGCCGGACCGGGTCGTCGTCTCGCGGCTCGACGAAGCCGAGTCGCCGGCCGCCCTCTTCGCGTGGCTGGTGGGCGTGGGGATTCCCGTGTCGTTCGTGACGACGGGGCAGCGGGTGCCCGAGGACCTCGAGCGCGCGACGCCCGAGATGCTCGCGGCCGCCATGCTCGGCGACGACACGACCGCCGCGGCGCCCATGGGCGTCTCGTAGCGATGACGGGGCTGAGCGAGAGCGGGGAGAGCACGATGCGGACGGCCAAGGACATCGAGTCGGACAACACGGTGCGGGACCAGCTGGTGATGGAGCACGTCGGCCTGGTGAAGGCGATGGCGAGCAGGCTCGCCAACCGCCTGCCGCCGCAGGTCGAGGTGTCCGAGCTCGTCAGCGTGGGCGTCCTCGGCCTCATCGACGCGGCGGGCCGGTTCCGGCCGTCGCTCGGCGTGCCGTTCAGCGCGTTCGCCCGCCGGCGCATCCACGGCGCGATGCTGGACGCGCTGCGCGGCCTCGACTGGGCCCCGCGCGCCGTGCGGAAGCTCCGGCGCGACGTGGACGCGACGATCGCGAGCCTGCGCTTCAAGCTGGGCCGCGAGCCGGAGGCCGGCGAGATCGCCGAGGCCATGGACGTGTCGGAGACCGAGTACGAGCGGATGCTCGACCGGCTGCGCTCGGCCGAACTCGCCTCCATCCGCCAGAGCTCGGTGAGCGAGGACGGCCGCACCATGCTCGAGGTCGAGATCGAGCCGTCCGAGGGCCCGCACGCGCGCCTCGAGCGCGAGGAGATGCGGCGCCTGCTGGCCTCGGCCATCACCGACCTGCCGGACCGCGAGCGTCACATCCTGGCGCTCTACTACGAGGAAGAGCTGACGCTGGCCGAGATCGGCCAGGTGATCGGCGTGGGCGAGTCGCGCGTCTCGCAGCTGCGCAGCCAGGCCATCGCGCGGCTGCGGGCGTCGCTGTCGGTGCGCCTGACCCGGAAGGACGCGGCGTAGTCCCGTGGCCAAGATCCTCTCCCAGGACGAGATCGACGCCCTCCTGTCGGCGCCCCGGGCCGCCGACGCGGTGACGCGGAAGGAAGAGGCGCCGACGGCGTCGTTCATCCGCTACAACTTCCGGCGGCCGGATCGCATCTCGAAGGAGCAGATCCACGCGCTGCACTTCCTGCACGAGCGCTTCGCCCGCAACGTGTCGCAGTCGATGGCCGCCTACCTCCGCTCGATGACGGACCTGACGCTGGTCTCGGTCGAGCAGTTCGCCTACTCCGAGTTCCTCATGTCGCTCTCGGACCCGACGGCCTTCTACGCCATCTCGCTGGCGCCCTTCGACGACCTCGGCGGCCTCGAGATCAACCCGGCCGTGGCCTTCGCGATGGTCGAGCGGATGCTGGGCGGCGAGGGCAAGAGCGCCACCCTCGAACGCGCGCTGACCGACATCGAGCAGAACGTGGTGGACTCGGTGGTCAAGCTGCTCCTCGACTCGCTCTCCGAGACCTGGCGGCCGGTCGTGGATCTGACCTTCGCCATCCGCGGGCGCGAGACGCGCCCGCAGATGCTGCAGGTGGCGTCCCCGAACGACACGGTGGTGATGCTGGTGTTCGACATGCGGATCGGCGATGCGCAGGGGATGATCAACCTCTGCCTGCCGGCCAGCGTCGTCGAGAAGACCGACAGCCACTTCGCCGGCGCGCTCGACCGTCACCGCCGCGAGCCGACGCCGAAGGAGCGCGTCTGGCTGCACGAGAACCTGTCCCGGGTGCCGATGCCGGTCACGGCGCTCCTGGAATCGCGCTGCACGACGCGCGAGCTCGTCGATCTCGGCGCGGGCGACATCGTGTCGCTCGGAATCCCGGTGGCCCGGCCGCTGGACCTGCGCATCGGCCGCACTCTCAAGTTCCGGGGCCGCCCGACCGTGCACGACGGGCGCGCGAGCGTCGTGATCCAGCACCGGACCGATGGCGGCGGCGTCGCGGAAGGGGCGGAAGGCTAGGCCATGGGCGATTCACGAACCACCGCCGGCCTCGTCGAGGCGATTCTGCGCGAGTTCCGGTCGGCCATCGAGGCCGTGACCGGATCGGTCCTGTCGGCCAACGAGGTCCCGCCGCCCTCCGGCGGCGGCTGGGGGACCCCGGTCACCGCGTCGGGCGTGCTCGCGGGCACGGTCACCTTCTGGGTGGACGAGGCCGGCGTCCAGACGATCTCCCGGCAGATGACGGGCCTGGAGGAGGCCGCCGAGCCCTCCGTCGTCATCGACATGCTGCGCGAGCTCTGGGGCCAGGCGGCATCGGCCACGACGCTCGTCGAGGAGTTCGCGGGCCTCCAGCTGGCCGTGGGCACCCCCACGGCCGGCGAGATGCCCGCCGCGCCCGGCCTGCTCATCGACGATGCCGGCACGCCCCTGGCCCAGGTCTCGGCCAGCGGCGAGGTGTCGCCCGCGGCCGGCGCCGCGGACGCGGCCCCGCGGAGCGCGGCGGCCCGGGCGCCGCAGGAGGCCGGCGCGCTGCCCGGCAACCTGGCGGCCCTGCTCGACATCGACCTGCCGCTCCTCGTGCGCTTCGCGCGCACCGAGATGTCCCTGAAGGCCCTGGCCCAGCTGGGACCGGGGTCGATGGTGGACATGGGCCGCTCGCCGGATGCGCCGGTGCAGCTCCTCGTGGGCTCCCAGGTAATCGCCGAGGGCGAAGTGGTGGTCGTCAGCGGCAACTACGGCGTGCGCATCACGTCGCTCGTCAGCCCGGCAGACCGGCTGAAGGCCATCGAGCTATGACCCCGACCGTCCTGTCCACGACGTCCCCCCTCCTGCTGATCGCCGGCGGCGCCGCCGCGCTCGGCGGCCTCGTCCAGATCGTGCTGCTGTGGCGGCTCGCGCGCTCCTCGCGCGTGGCCGCCGACGCGCTCGCCCGGGTGGAGAAGCTGACCGCCGCCCTGGAGCTGCTCACGGACACGACCGAGGAGGGCTTCGTCAACGTCACGAGCGAGCTCGAGCGCCTTGGCGCCCGGCCGCCGGCCATGGGCTCGGCGCGCCGCGCCACGACGCGGCGCATCGCCGCGGCCGCCAGGAAAGGACGGTCGCTCGAGGACATCGCCCTGGCCGAATCGATTTCCGAGAGCGAGGTGCGGCTGCACCTCGGCCTCGACCAGGCCAGCACGGCCGAGGCCGCCGCGGCCGCCGCCGAGGCCGAGGCCTCGCCCGGCGTGCTCGACGACCTCGAGCGCTGGATGCACACCCTGCAGAAGCCCCGCCGGGGCCGAGGCGCCCGTCATGCCGCCGTGCGCGTCTGACCACTGCACCTCCACGCCGCGCTGGTGGCGCGTGCGCCAGTCGCGGGGCGCCACCCTCGACGGCGCGTGGCTGTGCTCGCAGGCGTGCGTCGAAGGCGTGGTGCGCGCCCGGCTCCAGTTGGCGCCGCCCGCCCAGCAGATCGTGCCGCGCCTGCCGGCCGTGCGCCTCGGGGCGCTCCTGCGCCACCACCGCGCGGTGCCGCCCGAACACATCGCGCAGGCGCTCGAGGCGCAGGCCTCCAGCCGCCTGCGGCTCGGCGAGCAGCTGCGCTCGATGGGCCTGCTGGACCCGCACGCGCTCTTGCGCGCGCTCGCCGATCAGGCGGGCGTGAGCTACCTGCCCAGCGTGGACCCGACGCGGGTGCACGAGGCTCCGGGCGGCCTGAGCCGCGACGCCATCCAGGCGCTGCGCATCGTGCCGATCAGCCCGCCCGACGACGGGCGCATCCGCGTCGCGTTCCCGGCGCCGGTGCCGCGGACCGAACTCTCGATCTTCCGGCAGCAGACGGGCTGGACGCCCGAGCCGTTCCTCGTCAGCGACGAGGACTGGCTCGCGCTGCTGGAGCAGTACGGGGCTCGCGCCCGCGGACGCTGCGCCGGCCAGGACCTGTCGATGGGTTTTGCCCACGAACGCGATGCCGGCGAGGGCGCGCGGCGCCTCGCGCAGGTGGTGATGGCGACGGGGGAGGCCCGGATGCGCGATGCGCGCTGGGGGCCCTACGTGTGGGTGCGGCTGCAGGGCGAGGGGGTGGGCTTCGACCTGCTCATCGACCAGACGCCGCAGGACACCATGGAAGGAGCGGAGACATGGCAGGCGGCCACTACGTCGCGTTGAGCGGCATGCGCACGCGGCTGGACGAGCTCGATCGGCTCGCCTCGGACCTGGCCAACGCCGGGACCGCCGGCTACAAGGCCGAGCGGACGGGCCATCGCGACGTGCCGCGGCCCGCGTTCGACCAGGCGTTCGAGTCGGCCATCGACGCCTCGCTCGGCGCCCGGCGGCTCGACGCCCGGCCCGGCGCCATCGAGCCGACGGGCCGCGACCTGGACATCGCCATCGAGGGCGGCGGGTTCCTGGTGGTCGACACGCCCGCCGGGGCGCGCTACACGCGCAACGGCCACCTGAGCCGCACGTCCGACGGCACGCTCGTCACGGCCGACGGGGCCGTGGTGCGCGGCGCCGACGGCCCGATCACGGTCGGGGACGGCGCAATCTCGATCGACCCCGACGGCTCGGTCATGAACGACGGGGTGGCCGTGGGTCGCCTGGCGGTGGTGCAGTTCAGGGACCCGGGCGCCCTCGTGCGGGAGACCGGCGCGCTGCTGCGGGGCGACGAGACGCCCCTCCCCGTGGACGCGCCGACGATCCGCGCCGGATCGCTCGAACAGTCCAACGTCTCGGTCGTCGATCGCGTGGCCGAGCTCACGTCCGTGAACCGCAGCTTCCAGGCGCTCCAGCGGGCCGTGTCCGTGCTGATGAACGACGTGGACGGCCGCGCCATCGACACCTTCGGCCGCCGGTAACCCGTTTCGAGAGGACCCGACATGATTCGCGCGCTCTACACCGCCGCCAGCGGCATGAACGCCCAGCAGGCCAGCATCGACAACGTGGCCCACAACCTCGCCAACGTGAACACCGCCGGCTACAAGCGGAGCCACGTGGAGTTCGAGGATCTCTTCTACCAGCACACCCGGGTCCCCGGCGCTGCCACGTCAATCGGCGATTCGCCCACCGGACTTGAGGTGGGGCTGGGCACGCGGGTGGTCGCCACCTCGCGCGACTTCACCACCGGCAGCTTCCGCGGCACCGGCAGCCCGCTCGACCTGGCCATCCAGGGGCAGGGCTTCTTCAAGGTGACGCTGCCCGACGGCACGCAGGCCTTCACGCGGGCCGGCAGCTTCCAGCGCGACGCGCAGGGGCAGGTCGTCACCGTGGACGGCTACCTGCTCGACCCGCAGATCTCGATCCCCGAGAACGCCACCTCCGTGACCGTGTCGCGCGAGGGCGTCGTCTCGGCGACGATCCCGGGGCAGAGCGCCGCGCAGCAGCTCGGCGTCATCGAGCTCACGACCTTCCAGAACCCGTCGGGCCTGACGCCGATGGGCGGCAACCTGTTCCAGGTGACCAGCGCCTCCGGCGAGCCGCAGACCGGCCCGGCCGGCACCGAGCAGCGCGGCACGCTCACGCAGGGGTTCCTCGAGGACTCGAACGTGAGCGTGGTCGAGGAGATGGTCAACATGATCCTCGGCCAGCGCGCCTACGAGGCCAGTTCCAAGGTGATCCGGGCCGCCGACGAGATGCTGGCCCAGGTCAACAACATCGTCCGATGACCGCCGCGATCCTCGCCCTCGCGACATCGCTCGGCCGGCCGGTGCCGGCCGCCGGGGCCGTGGACGACGCCACGCGCGCGCTCGTCGTGGCGGCAGTACGCGCCCGGATGGGCGAGGACGCCGAGGTGGAGGTCGAGGCCGCCGACGACGGCGGGCCGGTCGAGCACGCGGTGGACGCGGTGGTGGAACCCGGGGCGTCCCTGGGTCGCCCGGTGCGGATCCTGCTCCGGGCGCCGATGCCGCGGGCGGGCACGACGGCGCTCGTGCCGGTGGCGCGGCGGACGCTGCGCCTGCGGGTGTCGGTGGCGCACTGGCACACGACGCACGCGGTCGCGCGCGGGACCGCGGTGTCGGAGGGCGACTTGGCGGCGGTCCGGCACGCGCTGACCGAGGGCCCGCTCGATCCGCCGCCGGGGCTGGCCGACCTGGTCGGCGGCGCGGCGCTGCGCGACCTGGCGGCCGATGCGTGCGTGACGGCGCGGGCGGTGACGCCGATGCCGGCCGTGCGCGCCGGCGAGCAGGTCGTGGCGGTCGTGCGGATGGGCGGCCTCGAAGTGCGGGCCGCGCTCGTGGCCGTCGACGCCGGGCGCCCGGGCGCCCGCGTGCGCGTGCGGCACCCGGAGAGCAAACGGACCCTGACGGCGCGCGTCGTCGGCCGGGGCGAGGTGGAGGTGGAGCCATGAGGAAGAGCCACGGTACGAGTGCGCGGGCCGGCCTGCTGACGCTGGCGCTCGCGGCCGCGTGGCCGGGGGCGGCGCTGGCGCAGACCGCGTCGGGCGCGCCGCCCGACTCGCAGGACAAGGCCCTGGCCCGCTACCTGGAGGCTGCGCGGACGCCGGCCACCGGCGAAGCGAATCCCTGGATGCAGGGCCTGCTGTTCGACCTGCGCGCCCGCCGGCTGAACGACGTCGTGACCATCCGGGTCGAGGAGAGCATCGCGGCCACCGGGTCGACCGACGCGTCGATCGCCAAGTCCTCCAGCAGCGGCATCGGCATCACGAGCCTCTTCGGCCTCCAGAACAAGATCCCGGCGGCGGTGGGCCTCGGCGACCTGGCGTCGAGCCAGGGCGACACGGGCTTCAAGGGCAGCGGGTCGACGGCCCGGGCCAGCGTGCTCTCGGCCATCATGAGCGCGCGCGTCGCGCAGGTGATGCCCAACGGCGACCTGCTGCTCGAGGGCGTGCGCGAGATCGAGATCAACGGCGACCGCCAGACCGTGGTGCTGAGCGGCATCGCGCGCGTGGTGGACATCGGGCCCGGCAACGTCGTCTCGTCGGCGTCGCTCGGCCAGCTCAGCATCCGCTACTTCGGCAGGGGGCTCACCAAGAGCAGCATGTCGCCGGGGTGGCTGGTGCGCCTCCTGAACAAGGTGTTCTGACATGACGACGACCTCTCGCGTGATCGCGGCGGCCCTGGCCGCGGCCCTGGCGTCGGGCGCGGCGGCCGACGCGGCGGGGACGACGGCCCGGCTCAAGGACGTCGTGTCGCTGCAGGGACCCGACGCCCTGCCCCTGATGGGCTACGGGCTCATCGTGGGCCTGAACAAGACCGGCGATCGGCGCCAGACGATCTTCTCCACCCAGTCGCTCGCCAACATGCTGCAGCAGCTGGGCGTCGCGGTGTCGCCGACGAAGATCGTCGTCGAGAACATCGCGGCCGTGATGGTCACGGCCCAGCTCCCGTCGTACGCGCGGCCCGGGGTGCGGCTCGACGTGACGGCGTCGTCGATCGGCGATGCGCGCAGCCTCCAGGGCGGCACGCTGCTGGCGACGGCGCTCCGAGGGCCCGACGGCCAGGTGTACGCGCTGGCGCAGGGCCCGCTGTCGATCGGCGGCTTCGGCGGCGGATCCGGCGGCAACTCGGTGGCCGTGAACCACCTCACCGTGGGCCGCGTGCCCAACGGCGCGCTCGTCCAGCAGTCCACGGGCCGCACGCTGCCCGTCGTGGACGTCGTGCCGCTGTCGCTGCACGACCCGGACTTCGCGACCGCCTCGCGGGTGGCCGAGGCCATCAATGCGGACCTGGGCGCGGGCCGCGCCAAGGTGGTCGATCCGGGCACGGTCGCCGTGGCGGTGCCCGACGAGTACAAGGAGTCGCTGCCGGAGCTCATGGCCCGCCTGGAGGGCCTCACCGTGTCGGCCGACGTCCCGGCCCGGGTCGTCATCAACGAGCGATCGGGCACGATCGTGGTGGGCGCCAACGTCCGCATCTCGTCGGCCGCCGTCGCCCACGGCAACCTCTCGGTCCGGATCAGCACGCGCTTCCAGGTGTCGCAGCCGGGCGCGCTGGCGCCGACGGGCGACACGGTGGTCGTGCCCAACACCCAGGTGGACGTGCGCGAGGGCACGGCCCGGCTCGTGTCCCTCGACGACGGGACCACGCTCGAGGCCGTCGTCGACGCCCTGAACCGGCTCGGCGCCACGCCGCGCGACATCATCGCCATCATGCAGGCGCTCAAGGCCGCCGGGGCGCTGCAGGCGGAGATCGTGATCATCTAGGGAGGCCGGCGCCCGGGTCCCGGGTCCCGGGTCCCTGGTCCCCGGTCCCTGCAAGAATCACCATGAAAACCACACTCGAATCGTTGGCGGCGGGAGACGGCGCCGGGGCGCTGACGCCGGCGCAGGCCGAACGGCTCCAGGTGCTGACGCTCGTCGAGCAGTTCGAGGGGATGCTGCTCACCGAGATGCTGCGCGACGTGAAGGCCGGCGACGAGGAGGACGGGGTCCTCGGGCTCGGCGGGTCGACGATGACCGACATGATGCAGGGCGAGTTCGGGCTCGCGTTGAGCCGGGCCGGCGGGCTCGGGCTGCGCGGGATGCTCGAGGCGGCCCTGCTCCGGGCGCCGGCCCTGTCCGGCGCCGAGGCGGCGCCCGACGCCCCGGCCGCCGCCGCCGCGGACGCGCCCGCGGCGCCCGTATCCCAACGTCCGGCGGCGCCGGTCGCGATGCCGGTCGCGGCGCCGGCCGCCCAGGCCGCGCCGGTCGCGGGGGCCATGGATCTGGTGGCCGGACCGGTCCGCGTCACCTCGCCGTTCGGCTGGCGGCACGACCCGTTCACGGGCGACGCGAGGTTCCACCGCGGCGTCGACCTGGCGGCGGCCTACGGCAGCGAGGTCCGGGCCTTCGGCCCCGGCGTCGTGACCGCGGCGGGGGAGCGGCCCGGCTACGGCCTGACCGTGATGGTCGACCACGGCGGCGGCCGTGAGACGCTGTACGCGCACCTCTCGGCGCTGGCGGTCGAGCCCGGGCAGTCCGTGGAGGCTGGTCAGCGCCTTGCACTGTCGGGCCAAAGTGGACGCGCGACCGGACCACATCTGCACTTCGAGGCACGGGAATTCGGGCGCGCGGTGGATGCGCGCGGCGTGGCGGCGGCCTGGAATGACCGGGCGGCCGACACCGATGTCGGCGAATCGGACGAATGACGCCCGTCCCCCTAATGGTGCCGGGCCCATTGCCGATTGGATGGTTGAATCGCCACATGGGGCCCGTCGCTCCGGGGCGATGACGGGGCGCCGGCACGTGGGCCGGCGGTGTTCGCCGGACAGCCGGCGAGGGACATGACGATGAAGATTGAGCAGAACCGCGCCAGTCTCGACCAGTTCGAAGGCGTGCGGGGCGCCGAGGTCCGCGACGAGCGGGCGGCGGCCGCCGAGCGCGCCGTGCAGGACACGCGGGCCGACCAGGTGCGTCTGTCGAGCACGGGGCAGCTCGCGGCGAACGCCGCCGCCGCGGCGAACGACGCGCCCGACGTCCGTCCCGAGGCCGTCGAGCGCGGGCGGGCCCTGCTCGCCAGCGGGGAGCTCGGCCGCGACCCGGACCGCCTCGCCAACGCCCTCATCGACCACCTGCTCGACAAGGGTTGAACCGCGCCATGACCCCGGCAGGACAGGCCGCGGCTCTGGTCGATCACACGCGCCACCTGGGCGCCACCCTCACCGCGCTCGCCGAGGCCCTGGCCTCCGGCGACGCCGCGGCGGTGCTGGCCGTCGAGCCGGCCCTCGCCGCGGCGCTCGTGCCGCTCTCGGCCGCGTCCCCGGCGCTCGCCGACGACGAGCGGGCCGCGCTGGACTTCCATCTGGCCGAGGCCCGGTCCGCGCTGGCGCGCTGCCGCGCCGTCGGCGCCGCCGCCGCCCTGGTGGCCCGCGCGACACTCGACGCGCTCGGGCACGCCGACACCTATCACCGGCACGGGACGCCCACCCTGCAGGGCGCTCACCGCCACGAATTCGACACGAGGGCGTGATGGCCGGACTCTTCGGACAGCTCTCGATGGCCGCCCGGTCGCTCGAGGCCCAGACCGCGGGCCTCGACGTGACCGGCCAGAACATGGCCAACCTGAACACGCCCGGGTACGCGCGCCGCCGGCTCGGCCTCGCCGAGGTCGTCTACGGCGCCAAGGGCGTCGAGGTGACCGGCACGCGCGCCCTCCGGGACCGCGTGCTCGACGCGCGCGTGCGCGCCGCGATTCCCGACGAGACGCGCGAGGGGGCGCTCCTCGACGCGCTGTCGCTCGTCGAGACCAACATCGGCGCGCCGGGGCAGGGCATCGACGCCCGGCTGTCGGCCTTCTTCGACTCGATGTCCGCCCTGTCGGTCGATCCCACCTCGGCGACCGCGCGCGACGGCGTGGTGCTCGAGGCCGGCCGGCTCACGGCGTCGTTCAACGACGTCGCCCGGCGGCTCACCGACAGCGGCCGCGCCGCCGACAACGGCGTCCGCGAGAGCGTGAACGAGGTCAACGCGCTGGCCGCCAAGATCGCCAAGATCAACGAGCAGATCGGCAGCGGGGGCGGCGGGCTGGACATCGAGGGCCTGAAGGACCAGCAGACGCTCGCCATCGAGGAGCTCTCGACCCTCACGGCCGTCAGCGTGCTGGCGCGCAAGGACGGCGGCGTCGACGTGACGATCCCGTCGGGACGCGCGCTCGTGATCGGCGCGTCGAACTACGACGTGCACGTCGGCACCGGCGCCAACGGCTACGCCACGCTCACCCTGGGCACCGCGAACGTCACCGGCGAGTTCACCACGGGGCGGATCGGGGGGCTGAGCTACGCCCGCGACACGCTCATTCCCGGCTACCAGGCGCGCCTGGACGAGCTGGCCTACGGCGTGGCCCAGGAAGTCAACGCCCTGCACCAGACGGGCTTCGACCTGTCGGGCGCCGCCGGCGGCGACTTCTTCACGCCCCCGGCCGCCGTGGCCGGCGCCGCCGCGGGCCTGTCGGTGAGCGCGGCGGTCAAGGCCGACCCGAGCCTGATTGCGGCGTCGCAGACCGGCGCGCCGGGCGACAACGGCATCGCGCGGGCCCTGGCGGACCTGCGCGACAAGAAGACCCTGCTCGGCGGCTCGGCCACCTTCACCGAAGGCTGGGCGCAGCTGGCCTATCACGTCGGGTCCGATGTGGACGCGGCCCGGGCCGAGCAGCAGGCCAAGCACACGGTCGCCCAGGAAGTGGGGCGGCTGCGCGATCAGGTGTCCGGGGTGTCGCTCGACGAGGAAGCGGCGTCGATGCTGAAGTTCCAGCGGGCCTACGAGGCCAACGCCAAGTACTTCACGGCCGTCGACGACACGTTGCAGGTCCTGATGGGCCTCGTGAGGGCGTGATGCGGCTCACCTTCCGGCAGGCGTACGGCGGCCTCGACTACGTCACCATCGCGTCCGAGCAGATGGAGCGGGCGCGCCAGCAGGTGCAGAGCGGCAAGCGGGTGGAGAAGCCGAGCGACGACCCGGCGGCCATGCAGCGCTCGGTCGAGGGCCGCGCCGAGATCCGCACGCTCGAGACCTACACGCGGACGGGCGACTCCGCCCTGTCGCGGCTCACGGCCATGGACACGGTCCTCGGCGACATCGTGGACCAGCTGTCGCAGGCGAAGGTGGCCACGCTCTCGGTGCGCGGGTCCGTCGCCACGCAGCAGCAGCGCGACGCGGCGGCGCTGGCCCTCGAGGGCATCCGCGACGCGATCGCCGGGAACCTCAACACGGCGGTCCGCGGCGTCTACCTGTTCAGCGGCGCGGCCTCGACCTCGCCGTCCTACGTCAAGGTGGGTGCGAGCTGGACCTACCAGGGCGACAACACGCCGGTCGGCGTGAACATCGGGCCCAGCCAGACGGTGGACGTCACGACCGACGGCCAGGCCGTGGCGCAGGGCACCGACGCCACCAACATCCTCGACGAGCTCGAGGCCCTGATCGTGGCCGTGCGCGCCGACGACCAAGCCGGGATGGCCGCCGGGTCGGCCGCGCTGGATCGCGCCTTCGCCCGGACCACCCGGGCGCAGAGCCGGGTGGGCGCCGACGAATCGGCCGTGGCCGATCGCCAGGGCCAGATCACGCCCATGCGCCTCGGCGCCCTGGCGCGCGTCTCGAAGGACGAAGACGCCGATCTCGCCATGGCCATCAGCGAGATGACGCGGGCCGAGACCGCCTATCGCGCGGCGCTCAGCGCGGTCGGCACCGCATCGCGCACCTCGCTCCTGGACTACGTGCGATGAGCGGAGGCGCCGCGCCGCTGGACATCGAGACCCGCGCCGGACGGGTGGTCGTGGACCCGGCCGACGTCGTGCACTTCGCGCACGGGCTGCCGGGCTTCGAGGCCTGCCGCCGCTTCGTGCTGGTCGCGCCGCCCGAGATCGCGCCCTTCACCTGGCTGCACGGCCTGGACGCGCCGGGGCCGTCGTTCCTCGCGGTGGACCCCCGCCGGGTCGTGCCCGACTACGACGTCGCGCTCGCCGAGGCCGACCGCGCCCGCCTCGGCGCGGCCGCGGGGGACCAGTTGCTGTGGCTGGCGATCGTCCACGTGGACGACCGCGACACGACGGTCAACCTGCGGGCGCCCGTCGTGATCCATCCGGGCCGCATGACCGGCCTGCAGGTGGTCGCCGCCGACACGGCGTACGCGACCGACTTCGGCCTGGGCGAGGCCTGACGCGATGCTGGTCTTCACCCGGCGGCGCGACGAGGCGATCGTCATCGGCGACGGCATCGAGGTGCGGATCGTGCGCACCGGCAAGGACGCCGTCCGCATCGGCGTGACCGCGCCGGCCAACGTGCCCGTCCACCGGCGCGAGGTGTACGACGCGGTGGGGCGCGCCAACCGCACGGCGGCCGGCGCGCCGCTGCCCGAGCTGTCGGCCATCGCCCGCCGGCTCAAGCTGCACCCGCCGCTCGAACCGGTGGAGTAGGGCGTGCTTCGCGTCGAGCCCTGGGCCTCGGTCCGTCCGCTGGAGATGCGCGCCCTGCAGGAGGCCGAGATCGCGCGGTGGCGCACGGACCTCCATTGGGACACGAGCGGGCTCTGGGCCACGCTGGACCACGCCCGCCTCGATGGCCGCCTGCCGGGCGTGGTCGTCCGGGGCGGCGACGGCACGCTGCGCGGGCACGCCTACTGGGTGATCCGGGCCGGCGAGGTGCACTGCGGCGCGATGACGGCCGACGCCCCGGCCGCCACCGCGGCCCTCGTGGAGGCGGTCCTCGATGCGCGGACCGGCGCGGCGCGTCCGCGCGTGGTGCTCTTCGCCTTCGCCTCGGCGCCCGGCCTCGACGGCGCGCTCGCCGCGGCCGGGTTCGAGCGCTCGTCCTACGAGTACCTGTCCGCCCCGCTGCCCGTGGCCACGGCGGCCGCCGGGCCGGCGCCGGGCCGGCCGTGGGACGTGCGCGACCTCGAGGCCACCGCCGACCTCCTGCGGGCCAGCTATCCGGCGCATGAGCCGAGCCGGCCCTTCGCGCCGACCGGCCGGCGGACCGAGTGGCAGCAGTACGTGGGCGACCTCGTGCTCGGGGCCGGCTGCGGGACGTTCCGGCCGTCCTGGTCGATCGCCGTGCCCGGCGAGGACCAGGCGCTCGACGGCGTGGCGCTCGTCACCCTCGTGGGCGGCGGCACCGCGCACCTGGCGCAGCTGGCCGTCCGGCCGTCCTACCGGAAGGCCGGGCTCGCGACGGCGATGGTCGCCGCGGCGTCCGCGCGGGCGCGCGCCGCCGGCTGCGACCGGCTCACGCTGCTCGTCGGGCGCGACAACCTGATCGCGCGGCGCCTGTATGCCCGGCTCGGATTCGCGCAGGTGGGGGAGTTCGTGTCGGCCGTCCGCCCCGGGGACCCGGGCGCGGCCGCGCGCGGGGACGCCCGCCAGGCCGGCGTCAGCCGCGCCGATTGACGAGGGAGGCCTGGCCGAACGACGGCGTGAGCACGCGCCTGTAGGCGGCCAGCGTCGTCTCTCCCTGTTCCAGGCTGGCGACGGCGGCGCGGCGCGCGAGCTCCGCGTCGGTGAGCGCCTGCATCGACTCCTCGTCGGTGGCGAGGATCCGGGCCACCAGGGCCGCGGCGCGCTGCCGGAGGCTCACCACCGTGCCGTAGCCGCCGAGGGTGGCCACGCGGTCGCGGGCGATGGCCAGCCGCGCCCGCACCGGCTGCAGCCCCTCCTCGATGGACACCAGGGCCCGCGTGAGGCGGTCGCGCTCGTCGCCCTCGACGCCGAGCTGTTCGTAGTCGCGGCGCGCGGTGACGCCCTGCTGGCGGGCGGCCACCAGGGCGAGCTGCTCCAGGAGCGCGATCTCGGCGTCGAGGCCTGCCCGGTACTGCTCGAGCGCGTCGGCGAGATCGCGGTCGGTCACGCGGCGCCTCGGATGGGCGTCTCGGCGGCGGGCGTCGCAATCGCGGCCCAGCTGTCGCGCAGCGAGGTCATGACGCGGGTGGCGTCGTCCAGGGGCGCCGTGGTGTTGTCGCCGGCCGCCTGCAGGATCCGCCCGTTGACGTAGGTGTAGAGGCCGTCCAGGCGCTGGGCGATCTCGCCGCCCTCGGCCAGGTTGAGCGTGCTCTGCAGCTCACCGACGATGGCCAGCGCCCGCGCCGTCGCGTCGCGCCGTGCGGCGATGTCGCCGCGCTCGACGGCCTCGCGCGCCTGGTGCAGGAACCGCAGGGCCCCGTCGTAGAGCATCACGACCAGCTCGAGCGGGGTGCGGGACTGCACCTCGGTCTGCCGGTAGGTCGAAAGTCCGCGCTGCGACGTCATCCGTGTGGGTCTCCGGGAAGGGGGCTAGAGCTGCGCGCCGAAGTTGGCCAGCGACCCGCTCTGACTCTTGAGCAGGCTCATGGCCCGATCGGCCGCGATGAACTCTTTCTGCAGGGCGGCGCGGCGGACCGCCAGGCGCTCCTGCATCGAGGCGATCGAATCGCTGAGCCGCGAGGCCTGGTCCGTGAGCTGCTTGCGTGCGCCCGGCAGCAGGCCGTCGGAATCCGTGTAGCTGCTGATCAGCGGATCGAGCGACTTGAAGACGCCGGTGACGCCGCCGCTGCCGACGAAGAGCTTTTCGAGCTCCGCCGTGCCCGAGGCGGTCGCGGCCGCGAAAGTGGTCTCGTTCAGCTCGAGCGTGCCCGAGCGGGTCAGCTCGATGCCGGCCTGCGACAGGGTCGTGAGGGCGCCGCCGGTGGCGTATTCGGACGTGAACGCGGACCGCAGCTGGTCGCGGAGCTGGCGCAGCAGCGGATCGCGGCCGATCGCGGTCGGGTCGCCGCGCTTGTCGGCCGCGATCTGGTCGTTCTGGAACTTGACCAGATCGTTGTACTGGGTGATGAAGTTCTGGATCCGGCTCTTCAGCTGGGAGGCGTCCGGCGCGACGTCGATGACGACGGTCGCGGCGGGGTCCTCCTTGAAGAGGGTGAGCGTGACGCCGGGCACGGCGTCGGTGAGCGTGTTGGTGGTGCTCGTGACCGGGATGTTGTTGACGAGCAGCGAGGCGTCGCTCGCCTGGACGGCGTTGTCGGCCGCCGAGTCGCCCGACGTCCCGTCGCCGTCGGTGTCGGTGAAGCCCACGCCGATGCCGCCGGTGAGGTTGTTCGTGATGGTGAAGGCGTTGGCCGCGCCCGTGTCCTTGGCCGACAGCACCAGGCGGTAGGTGCCGGGTCCGCTCTGGACCACCGAGGCCCTGGCCGGCGGATCGCTGGTGGCGTTGATGGCGTCGGCCAGGCCGCGCAGCGTCACGGCGCCGCTGAGCGTGACCGTGATGCCGTTGATGGTGAGCGTGCCGCCGCTCGCGACCACGGTGGTGTCGGCGTCGGGCGCCGTCGTGTTCGACGCCGTCACCTGGGCCTTCGCCAGGTTGTTGACGACGACCTCGTACCGGCCGGACTGCGCCGACGGCGAGGCGTCGACCGAGACGGCCGACGCGTTGTTGCTCTTGGCGGAGACGCCGCTCAGGTCCGACGCGGTGGAGAGCTTGGCCGCGGCCTGCTGGAGCGCGGAAGCGCGCGTGACCAGCTGGCTGAACGTGTTCGCCCGCGACTGCAGCGCGTTTTGGCGGCTCTGCATGGCCTGGAGAGGCTGGCTCTCCTGGCTCATGATGGCCGTCAGGATCTGATTGAAGTCGATGTTGTTGAAGCCGCTCAGCGTGATCGGGGATCCCACAGGACCTCCTCGCCGGCGCGTTCGCGCGCACCGGTCCCCATACTCCGTGCGAAAGCCTTGCCATGTGAAACGGCGAGCAGGCGGTGGGGACGCCTGCCCGCTGCATGGCGGCGGGCCCGGCGCCGGTCCGTGGGACGCGGCGCCTGCCCGGTGAGTGTCGGTGACGGCGCTCCGTCAGCCGCCGCGGCGGACCGCCGGCGCGACCTGCGCGCCGGCCGCCTCCGCGGTCGCCTGTGATTACCGGAGCAGCGAGAGGACCGACGAGCTCTGCTGGTTGGCCTGCGCGAGGGCGGCGATGCCGCTCTGGGTCAGGATGTTGTAGCGGGTGAGGTTCGCCGACTCCTCGGCCATGTTGGCGTCGCGGATGCGGCTCTCGGCGGCCCGGGTGTTGACCGACTGGTTCTGGGCCAGGCTGACGGCGTACTGCAGGCGGTTCTGGAGCGAACCGACGTTGCCCACGACCGTGCCCACCGTGGAGACGGCGCTCGTGATGGCCGACACCGCCGTGCTGGCGCCGCCCGCCGTCGCGATGCTCAGCGAGGCGATGCCGAGGGTCGTCGTGTCGGCCGCGCCGATCGTGCCGCCCACCGTGCCGCTCGTGCCGCTGCTCACGAACACCGAGAAGCCCTGCGCCGAACCGAGACCCGCCACCGTGACCTCACGGCCGATTTCCGCGACGACGTCCTGGAATTCCTGGTCGAGGGTGGTGCGGCTGCCCGTGAAGCCCGCGGAGGCCGACTGCGTCGCCAGCGTCGCCATGCGGTCGAGCAGCGTGCTGATGTTGTCCAGCGCGCCGTTCTTGATCTGCAGGGTCGACAGGCCGTCGTTGGCGTTGCGCATGCCCTGGTTGAGGACGGCGACCTCCGAGCGGTAGGAGTTCGCCACCGCGAGACCGGCCGCGTCGTCACCGGCCATGTTGATGCGGAAGCCGCTCGACAGGCGGGTCAGGGTCTTCTGCAGACCGATGTTCGTGGTGTTGAGGTTGGCCTGGGCGTTGGCGGCCGAGATGTTGCTGACAACTGAGAACGAAGCCATCTGAGTCTCCTCCGTGAGTCCGGGCCGGCGTCCCTGCCGGCTCGCGCGGGCTGCTGTGCGGTCCCCGCGTCGGGGAAGTAATCGGGCATCGCCGCGGGACCTTGAATCGCCCGCCCGGCACCTGGCACGAATCCGGCTCCCTTGCCCTGCCGGAGACACGACACATGGCGGAGTGCCTGGTGAACCTGGAGCCGGAACGATTCGATTTCCGGCCGAAAACCTGGGGAGAACTGCTCGACGGGCTCGACGGCCGGCTCGCCGTCGACGGGCGGGTGGTGACGGCGGTGCGATTCGATGGTGTCGACCAGCCGTCATTTCGCGACCCGGGGGTGGCCGCCGTGCCGCTCGACGCCGTTGCACGGATCGACGTGGACGCCGAGCAGGCGACGGCGCTGCTCCGGGCCTCGCTCGACGCCGCATCCGACAGCCTGCCGGAGCTCGTCGCCGGCATCCGCCTCACCGCCGCCTCGCTCAGGGCGGGCGCGCCGGATGGGCCGCTGCAGCTGACGGCGCTCGTCTCGGCCCTCCAGACGCTGATTGCGCTCACCGCCGCGACGGTCACGGCCGCCGACGCGACGCTCGGCACGACGTGCGGCTCCGACGCCGCGATGGCCGACTTCGGGCACCGGCTGGCCGGCGCCCTCGAGGAGGTGGTCACGCAGCAGGCCCGGGCGGACGGCGCGGCGACTGCCGACGCCCTCGACATGCGGCTGGCGCCGCTCGTGGCGGCCTGGACAGACGTGCTGTCGCCGATTCGCGAAAGGACCGCGGCATGAGCCTCGTGTGCACCCACCCCGCCCCCGGTACCGGGACGATCTTCTACGGCACGACCGGCGTGACGCTGCGTTATCGCTGCGACACGGTGGGCCACCGCGTCGTCGTGAGCGACGAGGCGGGCCGCATCGTGCGCGCGTTCGGCGGCTTCGGCCGCGCGCCCGGCTGCCTCGACACCCCGCTCGACCTCGCGTTCGTGCGTCCCGAGTTCGCCGGCGAGCGCCTGCCGTTCGACATGCCCGACGCCGTGTGGCTCGCCGTCGCCGACTACGGCAACCGCCGCGTGCAGATCCTCGAGCTGGATGGCGCCGTCGTCGGCAGCATCAGCGTCGAGGCGCGGGACGGCGGTCCCTGGCGGCCGACGGGCCTGGCCTGGCGGGCGCCCGTGCTCGAGATCGAGGGCATCGAGGGCGCCCGGACCAAGGTGCACCTGAGCGCCGCGCTCCTGGCGGGCACCGAGGCGCCTCGGGCGATCGGCCCGGCCTGGCTCCGGAGCGCCGCGAGGCACTGATGGCGCCCACCACGTCCACGGCCGTGCCCTTCGCGCCGCCCGTCATCGGGCGGGCCGAGATCGAGGAGGTCGTCGCGGCCCTCGAGTCGGGCTGGCTGTCGACC
The DNA here is from genome assembly GCA_050187355.1 of Vicinamibacterales bacterium. GTDB lineage: Bacteria > Acidobacteriota > Vicinamibacteria > Vicinamibacterales > UBA2999 > CADEFD01. The sequence goes on along the minus strand of JBFWXO010000012.1, from coordinate 42,659 downwards.
GGACCGCGAGCGCGGCAGTTCGAGGAGGCCTTCGCGGCCTACGTCGGGGCGCCGCACGCCCTGGCCCTCAACTCCTGCACGGCCGCGCTGCACCTGGCGCTCCTCGCGTACGAGATCGGGCCGGGCGACGAGGTGGTGACGACCCCCCTGACGTTCTGCGCGACGGCCAACGTCGCCATCCACGCCGGGGCAACGCCGCGCTTCGCCGACATCGACCCGGTGACCTGGAACCTGTCGCCGGCGGCGGCGGCGGCGGCCGTCGGCCCGACCACCCGCGCCCTGGTGCCCGTGCACTTCGGCGGGCGCCCCGCCGACGTCGCGGCGTTCCGTGCCCTCGCCGACCGTCATGCCCTCATCGTCATCGAGGATGCCGCGCACGCGGTGGAGGCCGTGTCGCAGGGGCGCAAGATCGGCACGACGGCCGACGTCACGTGTTTCAGCTTCTACGCCACCAAGAACCTGACGACGGGCGAGGGCGGGATGCTCACCACGGCGTCCGACGACGTGGCCGGCTTCGCCCGCACCGCCTCGCAGCACGGCATCAGCCGTGACGGATGGGCGCGCTACCGGGCCACGGGCACGCCGCACTACGAGGTGCTCTTCCCGGGCTTCAAGTACAACATGCCGGACATCGCGGCCGCGATCGGCCTGCACCAGCTGCAGGCGCTCGAGACCCGCCTCGCGCGGCGCGAGGCCATCTGGCGGATCTACGACGAGGGCCTGGCCGACCTGCCGCTCGCGCGGCCGGCGCCGGTGCCCGCCGGCGACGTGCATGCCCGCCATCTCTACTCGGTGCTGGTCGAGCCCGAGTCGGGCTGGCGGCGCGACGAGCTCGCCGCCCACCTGGCCGGCAAGGGCATCGCGACCAGCGTGCACTTCCGTGCGCTCCACCTGCAGCGCTACTACCGCGAGCGCTTCCGGCTCACGCGCGGCATGTTCCCGGTGGCCGAGCGCGTGTCGGATCGCATCCTCTCGCTGCCGTTGTCCGGCGGCATGGCGGAGGACGACGCGTGGGTCGTCGTCGAGGCGCTGCGCCGCGCAATTGCGGGTCAGGTGCGGTGATGCCGATTACTGGCGACATGGGCATCCTCTTTCGCGCGGCCGCTGGACCGCGCGTGGGATTCGGCCACCTGGCGCGCTGCCGCGCCCTGGCCCGGGCGCTGGGCGTCCGGCCCGTCGTCTCGATTCGCGGCAGCGCCGGCACGGCGCGGGCCGCCGGGGCGCTCGGGGTGCGCGTGGCGCCCGGCGGGGTGACCGCGCTGACGCGCCTCGGCGCGCGGCTGCTCGTCGTGGACGACCCCGATGCCCGCGCCGCCCGCACCTGGATTGCCGCCGCGCGCCGGCGCGGCGTGCCGGTGGCGGTGGTGCGCGACGCCGCGCCCCGCGCGTTGGGCGCCGACCTGGTCATCGACGGGAGCGTCCGCACGCCGGCCGACGAGCGCCGCGGGCGGTGCCTGGGGCCGCGCTTTGCCGTGCTCGACCCGCGCCTGCCGGCCCTCCGCGCCCGCGCCCGGCGCCGCGGCCCGGTGGTGGTGGCGCTCGGCGGCGGCGCCCACGTCTTCCCGCACGTCGGGGCCGTGGTCCGGGCGCTGGCGTCCCGCGTGCCTGCCGCGGACATCCGCGTCGCCCCGGGCTTCACGGCCCGCGTCCGTCCGGCGCTGGACGGCGCGCGCTGGGTCCGGCCGGCGCGGCTGGCCGCCACGCTCGCCGGCGCCCGGCTCGCCATCGTGGCCGGCGGACTGACGGCGCAGGAAGCCTGCGCGCTGGGCGTCCCGGCCGTGGCCGTGGCCGTCGTGCCCGCGCAGCGGCCGGCCATCCGCGCGATGGCGGCGCGAGGCGCCGTCGTCGACGGGGGCGCCCTGGGCGCCGGCCGCGCCGTGGCCCGCGTGGCGGACGCCGCCGCGCGGCTGTTGGCCACACCCGCCGAACGCCGCCGGATGGCGGCGGCCGGCCGCGGCCTGGTGGACGGTCGCGGCGCCGAGCGGGTGGCCGCCGCGCTCCGCGCCCTGGCGAGGGGGGGAGGCGCGCATGCGTGAGCCCCGCGCGGTCCTCTTCGACCTGGACGACACGCTCTACGCGCAGGAGCGGTTCATCCTGAGCGGCTTCCGGGCGGTCGCGGCGCACGTGGCGGCCGCGAGCCCGCTGTCCGCGGACGACGCACTGGAAGTGCTGCTCGACGCCTTCCAGGATGCCCGCGGCCAGGAACTGCAGGCGCTGGCCGTCCGCGCGGGCCTCGCCCCCGCCGCGGTGCCCGGCCTGGTCGACCTGATGCGCACGCACGTGCCCGACCTGCGGCTCCCGGAACTGACGCGCGCCGTGCTCTGCGCCCTGGCGCCGGGGTGGCGGCTGGGCATCGTCACCAACGGGCGGCCCGACATCCAGGCGCGGAAGGTGCGGGCCCTCGGCCTGGGCGCGCTCGTCTCGACGGTGGTGTACGCCACTGAGCACGGCAGCGGCCGGGGCAAGCCCGACCGCGCCCCGTTCCTCGAGGCCTGCCGCCGGCTCGGCGTGGCGCGCGAGGCCGCGGTCTTCGTCGGCGACGACCCGATCTGCGACATCGCCGGGGCCCGGGACGCCGGCCTCAGGGCCATCTGGCTGCCCGCGCGCGCGGTGCCGCCGGGCGACCGGACCGCCGACGTCGCCGACATCGTGGTGGCATCGCTCGCCGCCGTCCCGGGCGCGGCCGCCCGGGTGCTTTCGCCCGAGTGGAGGGCTCATGCTGCCTGACGCGACCCAGCTGCGCATCGGCGGAACGCCGGTCGGGGACGGCGCGCCGCTCTTCGTCATCGCCGAGATCGGCCTGAACCACGACGGGTCCGTCGAGCGGGCGCTCGCGCTCGTGGACGCGGCCGCCGAGGCCGGCGCGAGCGCCGTGAAGGTGCAGGTGCTCGAGGCCGAGGCCCTCGTGGCGCCCGGCGCCCCGGCCCCCGTGCACGTGGACGCGCCGTCGCTCGTGGCCTTCTTCCGCCGCTTCGAGCTGAGCGAACTCGACTACCGGCGCGTGGCCGAACGCGCCCGCCGCCACGGCCTCGCCTTCATCGCGACGCCGCTGTCGGAGGCGGCCGTGGACCTGATGGAGCGCGTGGGCGTCGACGCCTACAAGATCGCGAGCGGGGACATCACCTGGACGCGCCTCATCGAGCGCGCCGGCGCGACCGGCAAGCCCGTCATCCTCTCGACCGGCATGGCCGCGCTGGACGAGGCGCAGCGCGCCGTCCTGTGGGCGGTCCGGGCCGGCGCCCGCGGCGTCGCGCTGCTGCACTGCGTCTCGGCGTACCCCGTGCCGACGGGCAGCGAGAACCTGCGCGCCATCGCCACGCTCGGCATGGCCTGTCCGGCCGTCGTCGGGCTGTCGGACCACGGCCACGACACCTTCGCCGTCCCGCTGGCCGTCGCCATGGGCGCGGCGCTCTACGAGCGGCACCTCGTGCTGCACCACGACGACGGCAGCGTGGATGCCGCCGTGTCGAGCACGCCCGAGGAGCTCGCGGCCGTCGTCCGCACCGCGGCGCGGGCCGCCGCGGCGCTCGGCACCGGCCTGAAGGCGTGCCTCGCGGCCGAGCGTCCGAACCTCGCCCCCAGCCGGCGCGCGCTCCACGCCCGGCGCGCCCTGCCCGCCGGCCACGTCGTGTCGGCCGACGATCTCATTGCCCTGCGCCCGGCGCTCGGGCTCGGCGCCGAACGGCAGCGCGAGCTCGTCGGCCGGCGCCTGACGCGCGACGTTCCCGCCGGCGCGTCCTTCGACCTCCTGGACCTCGGCCTCGCCGACAAGGGATCCGAACATGTCGCTTAACGTCCTCATCACCGCCGGCTCGCGGCGCGTGCCGCTCGTTCGCGCCTTCCAGCGGGCGGTGGCCCGCCATCGGGGCGGCAGCGTCATCGTCACCGACATCAACCCGCTCTCGCCGGCCGTGCACGCCGCCAACCAGGCCTACCGCGTGCCGCTCTCGACCGACCCGGGCTACATCGACCACATCCTCGAGATCTGCCTCGGCGAGCGCGTGGCCTTGGTCGTGCCGACGATCGACGACGAGCTGGTGCTCTTCGGCCGGGCCGCGGCGCGCTTCCGCGAGCACGGCATCCGCGTCGCCGCCTCGCCGGCCCAGACGTCGGAGCTGTGCGAGGACAAGTTCGCGACCTGCCGGTACCTGGCGGAGCGCGGGATCGCCGCGGCCGACTCGTGGCTGCCGGACGCGCTCCCCGACGCGCCGTCGTTCCCGCTCTTCATCAAGCCGCGGCGCGGGCGCGGCGGCGTGGGTGCCTACGCGGTGCGCACCCGCCGCGAGCTGGAGTTCTTCGCGAGCTACGTGCCCGACGCGGTCGTGCAGACCTTCCTCGACGGCCCCGAGTACACGATCGACATGCTCTGCGACTTCTCGGGCCAGCCGCTCTCCATCGTGCCGCGGCTGCGCGACGTCATCCGCGCCGGGGTCTCGGACCGCGGGCGGACCGTGAACGACCCGTCCCTCATCCAGGTGGCCCGGCGCTGCGCCGCGACGCTCCAGTTCGCGGGCGCCGTCAACATCCAGTGCCGGGTGGTGGACGGCCGCCCGATCGTCTTCGAGATCAACCCGCGCTTCTCGGGCGGCATTCCGCTCACGATTCACGCCGGCGCCGACCTGCCCCGCATGCTCGTCGACCTGGCGGCCGGCCTCCGCGTGCCCCCGTCCATCGGCCGCTTCCGGGACGGCCTGTGGATGTCGAGCTACGAGACGTCGGTGTTCCTCGAGGGCAGCCGCATCGCACTGCACGAGTACCAGGCGATACCCGTGATCGAGGAGGTGGCATGAGCGCGCCGGCCGCCATCGTGATCCAGGCCCGGATGGGCTCCACGCGCCTGCCCGGCAAGTCGCTCGTGCCGATCGCCGGCCGCACGCTCCTCGCGCGGGTGGTCGAGCGGATGGCCTTCCGCAGCGGCCTGCCGGTGGTCGTGGCGACCACGACGCTCCTCGAGGACGACCTCCTGGTGGACGAGGCCGACCGCCTCGGCGTCCCGGTGCTGCGCGGGTCGGCCGACGACGTGCTGGGACGCTACGCCTTCGCGGCGTCGCTCCTGGGCACGCCCGCGATCATCCGCGCGACGGCCGACAACCCCGCCGTCGACATGGACTCGCCGCTGCGCACCCTCGGGATCCTCCTGCGCTCCGGCGCCGACTACGTCGTGGACTACGGGCTGCCGCTCGGGGCGACGGTCGAGGCCATCGCGATGCCCGCGCTCGTGCGGGCCGCGGCCCTCGCGACCGACCCGTACGACCGCGAGCACGTGACCCCGTTCATCCGGCGCGACGGCCGGTCGCGGGCCGTCGACGCGCTGGCCCCGTCCGACCTGCGCCGGCCGGATCTCCGCTTCACGGTGGACACGGCCGAGGATCTCGACTTCATGCGGCGGGTGTATCACGAGGCCGGGCCGAGCGCGGAGCCGTGGCCCCTCGCGGCGCTCATCGCGGCGGCCGACCGCGTGCGTCCGCCGCTGGAGCTCGATCAGACGGAGGCCGGGAGATGACGACCCGCCGGCGCGCGTCGGATGCGGCGTTCCTGTTCAGCGTGCCGCTGACCGTGGGACTCGTCGTGGCCGCGCAGTCGATGGACGGCGGACGCCTGGCGACGCTGGTGCAGCCGGCGGCGGCGCTCGTCGTCTTCGGCGGGACGCTCGTGGCGGTGGTGTTCAGCTTCCCGCTCAGCCTGCTCGTGCGGACGGCGCGCGCCCTCGCGGCCGCGTTCGGCCGGCGGCCGGAGTCCGACACGGCGCTCTTGTCGCGGATGGCCGACTACGCGAGCCGGGCGAGGACCCGCGGCGCGCTGTCGCTCGAGAGCGAGCTCGGCACGCACGACGATCCGTTCCTCGTCCGGGCCCTCACGCTCCTGGTGGACGGCGTCCCGGCGGCCGACGTCCGGCACACGCTGAAGACGTTCAGCCAGGTCCGCGAGGAGGCCGACGCCGAGTGCGCCCTCGTGCTCGAGGCGGCCGGCGGGTACGCGCCGACCCTGGGCATCCTGGGCGCGGTGCTCGGGCTCATCCAGGCGATGGAGCATCTGTCGTCGCCGTCGGCCGTCGGCCCCGGCATCGCCGTCGCGTTCGTGGCGACGGTGTACGGCGTGGGCCTCGCCAACCTCGTGTTCCTGCCGCTCGCGACGCGGCTGCGCAGCCTGGCCCGCCAGGCGGCGCTCAGCCGCGAGGTCGTGATCGAGGGCGCCGTCGCCATCCAGCAGGGCATGCACCCGACGCTCGTGGACGGCCACCTGCGCAGCCTGCTCATCGCCTGGCACGGCCTGCCCCGCGAGGGCAAGCCGGCGGCCAGGGCGCCGCGGGCCCGGCTGGTGAAGTCATGAACATCCAGCTCTCCGCCACCCGCGTCTCGCGCGATCGCTGGCTGGTCTCGTACGCGGACTTCATGACGCTGCTGTGCGCCTTCTTCACGGCGCTCTACGCGGGCTCGCTCGCCGAGTCCCGCGCGGCGCTGGCCGCGGTGGTCTCCACGCCGCCGCCGGCCGCGGTCGCGCCGGCGCCGGAAGGCCCGCCGGCGCCCGGCGAGGCGGAACGGCTCCGCCGCCACGTCGAGGACGCGCTCCAGGCGGAGCTCGCCGCCGGCTACTTGCAGCTGGTGGACGACCCGCGGGGGCTGGTGATCGAAGTGCCGGAGGCCGGGTCGTTCGGCGTCGGGCAGGCGGAGCTGACCCCGGACGCGGCCCGGATGCTCGGCCGCGTCGCCGCGGTGCTGGCCGGCCTGCCCAACGGCGTGCGCGTCGAGGGCCATACCGACGATCGGCCCATCCGGACGCCCCGCTTCGAATCGAACTGGGATCTCTCCACGGCCCGCGCCACGCGCGTGGTGGAGTCCTTCATCCTCGACGGCGGACTGGCGCCGGATCGGCTGTCCGCGGCCGGCTACTCGGAGTTCCGTCCGCGCGCGGACAACGCCACGCCCGAGGGACGCGCCCGCAACCGGCGCGTCGACGTCGTCATTCTCAACGAACGCACCGAGCGCTCCGAGGAGCCGTCGGGCCCTGGGGCCGCGCCCGAGCCCCGAGGTGCGGAGGGCTAGGACGCGTGCGCATCCTCCACCTCACGGGGTTCCTCACGGGGACGGCCGGCCACGCGGTGACCGACCTGGCCATCGGCCAGAAGCGCGCCGGGCATCACGTGTCGGTCGTCACGTCGAGCTCGGCGGCCAACGGCCTCGCCAACCAGGCCGGGCTGCTGTCCACGCTGGCCTCGCACGGCATCGACGTGCACGCCGTGGACTCGCTGGCCGCGCGCCAGACGGGTCCCAACGCCGACGTCGTGCAGTTCATCCACGAGCGGCTCGGCACGGCCTCGGCCTTCGACGTGCTGCATACGCACGGCACGGTGCCGAGCGTCATCGCGATCGCGGCGTCGCGCAAGGCCGCCGACCGCGTGCCGATCCTCCAGACGACGCACGAGTGGACGGTGTCGCGGCCCGCGCCCGGCCGCAAGCCCTACGACCTCGAGGTGATGAACCTGGTGGATCGCGCCGTCGTGCCGACGTGGGCGGTCGCCGACTACTTCGTGTCGAAGGGCGTCGTGCGGCGCCAGCTCGCCGTCGTGCCCTACGGCATCCCGCCGGAGCCGCCGGCCACGTCCGACATGGCGCTGCTGAAGGAGATGCAGGCCTGGCGGGAGAGCGGGGGACTCGTCCTCTGCTACGTCAGCGCGACGAGCTCGTCGGTGGACCATCGCCTCCTCGCCAACGCGCTCACGCACGTGGACGGCAAGCTGAACATCCTGTGCGTCGTCTTCGGCGGCCCGGACGCCCCGAACGTGACGTGGCCCTCCGACGGGCCGGTCCGCGTGCGCGCGGCGCGCGGCGGGGCGGTGGTGCGGGAGTTCGCGGGCGCCACCGATCTGCTCGTCCTGCCGTCCGGCGACGGCGAGCAGCCGCTGGCGGTGCTCGAGGCGTTCTGCGATCAGGTGCCGGTCGTCGCCTGCAACGTGCCGGAGCTGACCGAGCTGGTCGAGGACGGGCAGACGGGCTGGCTCTTCGATCCGAGCGACGCGCGCGCGCTCGCCGAGACGATCGCCATCGCGCGCGGGACGGCGCCGCACGCGCTGCGCGCGCTCTGCCAGCGCGCGCGGGTCCGCTACCAGCTCGAGTTCACGATCGACCGGATGGTCAGCGGCTACCTGCGCGAGTACCAGCGCCTGGCCTGAGGCGGCGCTGTCGGCGCGGCGACGCGCCGTTCCGGAGCCCGTGACGGGGCGCCGACACCTGGCCCGCCCACCCTGCACACCGGCGCCCACTCCCGCCCGGCACTGCCGGCCCGGCACGGCCGTTGCTCCCTGGGCAGGCATGGAACGACCGCTCCCCAGCATGGTCCCGCCGCTCCCGGCCTTCGACACCGGCGCCGGCGGGCGACTCGCGCCGCGACCCCAGCCCCTGGCCGTCGGCCTCTTCAACGACAGCGGCGACACGCCCGACGTCGTCAGCCTCGCGGCGTCGGCCGCGACGCGCCAGCTGCTCGCCCGGGCCGGTGGCCTCGTCCGCCACGCCTACGCGCGCGGCGACTGGCAGGAGCTGGCGGAGGGTCCGCTCGACGCCGCCATCGCCGCCGCGCTGGCGTCCCCGGCGCTGAGGCGGGTCTTCGCGGAGGTGGACCTGGTGGTCGTGTGCGGCGACACGTTCGCCCTCCGGTCCAGCCGCCACCTGCTCGCGATCCTCGGGGCGGCCCAGCACCTGGACCTGGCGACCTATCTCGTCGGCGCCGTCGTCGGCCCCGGCCTCGAGGGACACGAGGTCCTGGCCGGCCTCACCGACCTGACCGTCGCCGACCCGCTCAGCGCGCGCCGGCTGCGCGACGCCGGCATCCCGCACCGCCTCGTGGACGACGCCCTCTACGCCGCGCCGTTCTCGGACACGGCGACCCGCGACTTCACCGACCACCTGGTCATGATCGACTGCGAGCCGGCGCGGCGGGTGGAGTTCACGGCCGCGCTCGCGGCGGTGCGCGCGGCGTGGCCCGGCATGGTGGCGGACGTGCCGCTCGACAGCGCCGGCGCCGTCCTCGACTGGGCGCATGCGCGCGCGAACCTCGCGACGGCCTCGGCCGTGCTGACCGGGGGACGCGACGGCGTCCGGCTGGCCCTGGCCGCCGGCGTGCCGTTCGTGGTGCTCGGCCCGGACGACGAGGCGCGCAGCCTGCTCGACGCCGCGGGCGGCTATCCGGCGCGCGCGGCCGACGCCTCCCAGCCGCTCGACGCGCGGGTCGCGGCCGCCCTCGAGGCGCGGGCGTGGTTCGCGTCCCACGCCGCGGCCCGCCGCGCGCGCGGCGGCGCCTTCGACGCGTTCTCGCGCCTGCGCCCCAGCCTGATGCTCGGCGGGCGTGACGACGCCTGGACGACCGCGATCGACGGCGCCGTCGACGTCGTGACCGCCATCACGCCGGCCGGCGGCAGCGTGCTGCACGCCGGGGCGGGGCAGGGGCAGCTGGTGGAGGCGCTGGCCAAGGCAGGCCTGCGCGCCTGGGGCGCCGACGTTGCACGGCGTCTGGACCGGCCCGACCGGACCCGCTACTCGAAGGCCACGCCGACGGCGCTGCCGTTCGCCGATCACGTGTTCTCGACGGTCATCGCGTCGGCCGACTGGCTGGAGCACCTCGACGACGCCGACCTCGGGCCGGCCGTCTCGGAGCTCGCGCGCGTGGGACGCGATCGCCTCGTCCTGGAGGTCTCGGGCCGTCCGGTGCCCGGACGCCTGGCCTTCGACGAGCGGCTCGGCGAGGACTGGTGGCGCCGCCGTCTCTTCCTGCTCGGGTTCGGCCAGAGCGACCTGGCCGATTCGCTGGTCACCCACGGCGCCGGATCGACGGGCGGAACCCTGCTGGTCGTGAACACGCCGTCGCTGGTCTGTCCGAGCTGCCGGCGCGTGCACGCGGCCGCCGAGCCGGTCGAGCCCGTGCACGCGGGTGTGCTGCACGCGGCCGCGCTGGCGCGGCAGCCCTTCGAGGGGCGGAGGCGCTAGATGGCCGCGCCGATCGAACTGCTCCGGCCCCGCCGCCGCGGACAGGCTCCCGAGCCCCTGCGGCTCGTCCATCTCGTCGTCGGCGCCGGGGACGACGCCGCCCGCGCGCTCGGTCGCGCCGTCGTCGACGCCGGCGCCGGCCGGGTCTCGCTCGAGTCGGTCGTCGGTCTCGGCCGCGGCCTCGACCGGCTGCGCGCCCGCCCGGCCGCGCTCGTGCTGCTGCAGGCGCGATCGCTCGACCTGGCCCGGATCGCGCTCGCCGAGTTGAAGCGCGCGCACCCCGCGCTGCCCGTCGTCGTCGTGAGCGACGCCGCCCACGACGAGGCCGCCATCGCCGCCGTGCGCGCCGGCGCCGAGGACTGCGTGGCGGCCTCGGCCGGCGGGACCGCCGTGATCCGGGCGGCGCTGTGCGCGCTCGAGCGCACCTCGCACGCGGCCACGCTGCGCACGCAGGCCGTCACCGACACGCTCACGGGGCTGCCCAACCGGCAGGCCCTGCAGACGGCCATCGAGCACGCGATGGCGCGCGCCCGGCGGCACGCGCGCACCTTCGCGGTGCTCTTCGTCGATCTCGACGGCTTCAAGGCCGTCAACGACCGGTACGGGCACGACGCCGGCGACCGCGTGCTCCAGGCGCTGGCGCGGCGCTTCGCCGGACGCACGCGCGACATGGACACGGTGGCCCGCGTCGGCGGCGACGAGTTCGTCGTCGTGATGGAGGATCTCGACGACGGGCGGTTCGCGGCGACGGTGGCGGCCAAGCTCGTGGCGGCCGCGGCCGAGCCGATCGATCTCGACGGCACGCCGGCCGCGATCACGGCCAGCATCGGCATCTCGCTCTTCCCGGGCGACGGCGTCGACGCCGGCGCGCTCCTGCGTCATGCCGACCAGGCGATGTACGCGGCCAAGGACGCCGGCAAGAGCCGCTTCTGCTACTACCGGGCGCGGATGAACGAGCACTCCCGCGCGCGGACGGCGCTCGGCGCCGCGCTGGACCGGGCGTTCGCGCGGGAGGAGTTCGAGCTCCACTTCCAGCCCGTCTGGCGGGCCTCGCGCCGCCGGATCTCTTCGTGCGAGGCGCTCGTGCGCTGGCGCCGCCCTGGACACGGCGTGTGGCTGCCGGACCAGTTCCTCGAGGCGGCGGAACAGGCCGGCCTGGCCGCCAGGTTCGCCGCCTGGACCATCGGCGAGGCCTGCCGCACCGCGCGGACGACGCGCGACGCGGGCTTCGACGTGCCGATCTCGGTGAACCTCTCGCGCCGGCAGATCGTGGAAGGCGACCTGGCCGGCGAGGTCGCGCGCGCGCTGCGGGCCGCGGGCGTGCCGCCCTCGGCCCTGCGCGTGGAACTGAGCGAGGCCGTCATCGGCGCCGACGACCCGGCGATTGCCGGCGTCCTCGACGCGCTGGCCGCGCTCGGCGTGGCGGCGGTCGTGGACGATGCCGGCAGCGGCGTCGCGTCGCTGCGGGTCCTGAGCCGGATGCGCGCGGCCGGGGTGAAGATCGATGGCGGCCTGGCCCGCGAGGCGTCCGGCCGCCGCGACGCGGCGGCGATGGCCGGCGCGATCGTCGCGCTCGCCCGGGCCCTCGGGATCGAAGTGAGCGCCGGAGGAGTGGAGACCGAGGCGCAGGCCTCCGCGCTCCGGGCCCTCGGGTGCGACGACCTCCAGGGCTACTTCTACGGCCACGCCCTGCCTGGCGGGGAGTGGCTGGCGTACCTCCGCTGGGCGTGCACGGCCGTCGTCGGCACCGACGGCGCCGCGACGCCGCCGCGGCCGGTGCGGCGCCGTCCGGCCGCCGATCTGCCGCGTCTGCCTGGCGCGGCGCTGCCGGGTCGGGGCCGCGGAGACGTCGTGATCGGGAGCTTCCGGAAGCACTGAGGTGAGCGGGACGCAGCGCGGCGCGGGCGGGGACGTCGGGGCCCCGGCAGACGCGGTGCTCGCCGCCAACCTGGCGGCGCTGACGCCGGCCACGCGGGCCGCGATCGTGGAGGGCGGGGGACCGCGGGCCGCGGGTGAGGGCGGACGCCTCGCGCTCCAGGCCGCCGACGGGCGCTGGATGCCGCTGGCCGGCGGCGAGTCCGACGCGGGGTTCGATGCGTTGATTGCGAAGCTCGCGGCGGCGGGCACGGGCACCGTGCTCGCCATCGGCCTCGGCCTGGGCCACCTGCTCGAGGCGATCGATCGCCGGGGCGCCGCGATTCGTGTCGTGGCGCTCGAACCCGTGCCTGCCGTCGCGCGGGCCCTGCTCGGGCGGCGCGACTGGACCGCGTGGCTCACTTCGGGCCGGCTTCGCCTGCTCGTCGGCCCCGCCTATCCCGGCGCCACCGACGCCTGGCGCTGGCTCGATGCGGCCGGCGCCGCCCCGTTCGTCTTCGTCGGTCCCTGGCTCGACCGCATCCGCCCGGACCTGGTCCCGGAGGCGACGGCGCTGGCCGGACGGATCGTCTCGGGCGCGGCCGCCAACGCCGAAGCCCGGCGTCAGTTCGCCGGCCGCTACCTGATACACACGCTGCAGAACCTGCCCGTCATCGCGACCGAGGGCGACGCGGCCGCGCTGACGGCCCTGGGCGCGGGACGTCCGGCCATCGTCGTGGGGGCGGGCCCGTCGCTCGACCGGAGCCTCGCGCTGGTGCGGGAGCTCGCCGGCCGCGCGCTCGTCATCGCCGTGGACACGGCGCTCCGGCCGCTCCTGGCGGCGGGCGTGCGGCCCGACCTCGTCGTCGCGCTCGATCCGTCGGAGGTGAACGCGCGGCACCTCCACGCGCCGGGCGACGTCGCCGGCGTCTGGCTGGTGGCCGAGCCCAGCCTGCACCCGTCGGCCTTCGAGGCCTTCCGCGGCCGCACGTTCGCCTTTGCCGTCGCGGACCACGAGCCCTGGCCGTGGCTGGCGGGCCTCGGGCGCGACCGCGGCCGCCTGCAGGCGTGGGGATCGGTGCTCACGACGGCGTTCGACCTCGCGTGCGTGATGGGCTGCGCGCCGATCGTCTTCGCGGGCGCGGACCTGGCGTACTCCCGCGGCCTCCAGTACTGCCGGAACACGACCTACGAACCGCTGTGGAAGGACTGCGCCGACGACGCGGCGCGCGCGGCGCTCTTCCAGCGCTACCTCGACACGCACGACCACGGGCCGGCGCCCGACGTTCGCGGCCGCGACGTGCTGACGGCCCCGCACTTCCTCCAGTTCCGCGACTGGATCGTCGCGCGCGCCCGGACGTGGGTGGCGGGTGGTGCCGGACGGCGCGTGCTGAACGCCGGCGGGGAAGGCATCCTGCACGGCGGCCCCATCGAGACGGCCGGGCCCGAGGCCGTGGCGGCGGCGATCGCGGCGGCTCCGTCGTGGGGGGGCGAGGCGTGTGCCGTGCTGGCCGGCGCGCACCGCCGCTCGGCGGCGCCCGGCCCGGCGGTGGCCGCTCTCGGATCCGCGCTGGCGGATCGGCGCCGCTGGCCGCGCGACGCCTGGGTGGCCTTCGCGGCCGGGACGCACGGCGCGGCGGACGTGGACAGCGCCGTCGACGGGGCGCGCGCCGCGCTCGCGGATCTCGATCGACGATCGGCCGCGCTGGCGGCCGCGCGGGCGCCCTGGGACGCGGCGGCGTCCCGGGCCGAGGCCGAGCGGGCGATCCATCCCGACTACGCGTTCGCGTGCGGCCAGGCCGCCTCGCAGGTCGACTTCGCGCTCGAGGAGGCCGGCCGGCGCCAGCCGGGCGCGGGGGATCCGGCGCGGGTGCTCGACGTCGGGTGCGGCCTGGGCCGGACGATGGCGCCGTGGATCGCGCGAGGGTGCGCCGTGGACGGCGCCGACAGCAGCGCGACGATGCTGGCCCTGGCGGCGGCCGACCCCGCGCTGGCGGGCTGCCGCCTGTTCCTGACCTCCGGTGCCGACTGCGGCGACGCGCCCGACGGGGCCTACGATCTCGTGACGATGTTCCACGCCTTCCACCGCGTGCGCCCGCGGTCGATCCGCCGCGCCTTGCTGGCGGCGATGGCCCGGGCGCTCCGTCCCGGGGGATGCGTGCACCTGCAGGTGCCGTACTTTCCGGAGCGCACGCCGGACGCGGTCCCCGCGGCCCACGTGCCCTGGGCCTACGACGACCTCGACGCCGAACGCCGCGGCCGGCGCGGCGAGGTCTGGACGACGCCGGCCGACCTGCCGCTCGTGCTGGCCGATCTGGGTGAGGCCTTCGTGGACGTCGGCGTCCAGGTGGTGGATTTCCCGGCGGCCCTCCGCGGGTTCCGCGCCGGGGCGCCGCGGCTCGCGCACCTGCTGCTCTCGGGATCCACCGCCCCCGGTCTCGCCCGGCGCGTCTACGCGCTCGGCTCCGACTGACGAGCGGCCGCCGCGGCCTCCCGCCGCGGCCCGCGTCAGGCGGCGATGAGGATCGGCTCGTCGAGCATCATCACCGGCACGCCGATGCTGCGCATTTTGGCGTCGAAGTTCAGGATGGCGCGGCTCGCGGCTCCCAACTGCCCGGCCTGGGCCATCGCGAGCAGGGCGCCGCGATACGTGGCGCAGTGCGCGCGCTGGGTCATGAAGAGCTTGTTCCCGGCCAGCGCGAACGGCGCCAGCGTGGCGCCCGGCGTGACGCCGTAGCGGACGGTGGCTTCCACCACGCCCGGGCAGGACATGTTCGCGATGTCGTCCACGGCGACGATGCCGCCGGGGGCGAGGGCGGCCTCGGCCAGCCGCAGGTCGTGCAGGCACCCGGCCATCGTGTGATCGCCGTCCACGCTGATGAACTGGAACGGCGCGCCGCCGGCCTCGAGGAGGTCCGCCGGGGTCATCCGGCCCGAGTAGCGCTCGATCAGCCGGAGCCGCTCGGGCCGCCAGGCGTAGCGCGCGACGTTCGCGCGCAGGGCCGCGATCTGGCGGTCGCGATCGGTGACGTGGACGAAGGGGTCGATGGCGACCAGGGGCTGGCCGGCCTCGCCCAGGAACGAGAGCAGCGAGAGATAGCGACCCTGCCAGACGCCGATCTCGAGGATCGGGCCGGCGCCGCCGGCGCGCCGCAGCAGGTGGCCCAGCGCGACCGTCATGTCGACCGCGGCCGGGTGCAGCCAGCCGTTGATCAGGTGGTAGCCCTCGTCCAGGTAGCGCGCGAGGGCCGCGGCTTCCGCCGGGCTCGCGGGCGCCGGCCGCACGGCCGTGGACACGGGCGCGCCCACGTACGGCAGGACCTCGACGCGCTGCACGGCGAGGCCCACACGGCGGACGTCCCTGCGCACGGTGTCCTGCGACTCGTGCAGGAGCGGCGCGCCGGGCACCGGCTGCGGCTCGGGCACGACGATGGCGAGCGTGCTGAGGCCGCCGCCGGCGGCCACGGCGTGCGCCGGCAGGGTGGCCGTCGCGCGCAGCGACACGGAGCGGTCGTTGGCCTGGGTCACGCGCGTGCGGACGACGGGGAGGGTCTGACCGTTCAGTTCCAGCGTCCAGCGATCCCAGGTGGGCCAATCCGCCGCGCCGCAGATATCGAGCGTGACCGAATAGGAGAAGGCCGGGCTCAAGGCGCCGAGGTCGAGCGTGGTCCGGCCCTCGGCCCCCGTCCAGCGGTAGCCGGCCTGCCCCGGGTGCTCGCGCCACCACCAGCCGTCGCCGCTCTGCGGGTCGTCGCCGTCCACGCGGTAGGCCGTCGTCCACTGCAGCGGCGCGGCCCGCCGGGTCGCGGCGCGCCAGGCGGCCAGCCAGTCGCGGGCCGTGGAGACGGGCACGCGGCCCGGATCCGCCGCGAGGCCGCGCGACGCCGCCGGGGCGATCGTCTCGAGCATGCCGGCGTACGCGGCCCAGAACCGCGCCGCCGCGCGTGCGTAGAGCGCGGTGTCGAGCGACAGCAGGTCGCGCAGCGCCTCGTCCTCCTCCGGGGACTCCCGGTCGGCCGAGGCCTCGTTCGTCCGCTGGTTCAGGCGCCAGCCGATCGGCGGCAGCGAGCCGCCGAGGTGGAACGCGAGGAGGAGCAGCGTGCGGTCGAGCTCCTCGGTGAGGCCGACGTGGGTCACGGTGTCGAGCAGGCCGTCGAGCTCGTCGACCTCGGGCAGCCGGGCGGGCGTCCAGCCCGGCACGAGCGCGCGGGCCACCCAGAAGGCCTGGCGCGCGTGGCCGTCGATGTTCTGGCGGGCGACGTCCATCACGCTCGTCCCGGCAAAGGGCGCGTGCAGCTTCGGATCGCGCAAGCGGCGGCCGTGGGCGACCCAGGACCGCAGGCGCGCCACCGGATCGCGCACCATCAGCACCGTCGACGGCGCCGGATCGAGGGCCGCGAGCACCGACGCGTCGTAGTGGCCGGTCCAGAAGCGGTACGCGTTGAGGGTCGAGGGGGGCAGGGTCCGCGCGATCTTCTGGTCGATGGCCAGCACGTCGCCGCGATCGAACTGGTTCTCGAGATAGGCCTTCAGCGTGACGCCCGCGGTCTTCGGGACGTGCAGGAAGTAGGTGCGGGTCGTCATGCGGCGCTCCGGGCCAGGAAGTGGATGCGCTGTTCGCCGACCGGCCGGCCGTACAGCACTTCGTTCTGGTCGCAGTAGGGGATGAGCGGGTTCTGGCGGACCCACCGGTCCTCGGCGGCGACCAGCGTCGCGCCGGCGAGGGCGACGAGGCCGCCGGCGCGCTGCACGCGGCGGCAGAGCTCGACGTCCTCGTGCTCGTTCCAGAAGAGGTTCTCGTTCCAGGGGAAGTCGGCCCAGTACGCCCGCCGGATCACGGTGGCGCCGCCCGGGTTGTAGGCGTACTGCGAGTAGGCCCGGTAGTCGAGCAGTCCGCCGCTCGACCACACGTGGTTCTGGCTGCTGACGACGGCCCAGTCGAGGCCGCGCGAACCGTCGGGCAGCCGCACGCGCACCGCCGCGAGGCCGTAGGCGTAGCCCCAGGCGGCGAAGTCGCGGCAGAAGTCCGGCGTGAGCGAGAAGCGATCGTGGCAGACGAGGATGTCGGAGTAGCGCGCCTGCTCGCAGATGAGGTTCTTCTTGCGCGTGATCCAGCCCAGCTCGTCGCGCTCGGCGAAGGGCAGGACCCGGACGTTGGGACGCCGGGCGATCGCGCCCAGGTCCACCGGCGAGACGATGAGGATCTCGTGGGGCTCGTCGCAGAAGGCCGCGATCGAGTCCACGTAGCGCTCGACGTTCTCCAGGCGGGCCCCTGTCGTGAGCAGGCCGAAGGTCCAGCCGGTGTGCGGCGCCGCGACGGTCGCGTGCGCGGGCCGGCGCCGGCGGTAGCGCAGCACGTGGTGCACGGGGCCGGCCTTCGCCTGGGCCTCCCAGGTGAACTCGCCCGGGGCGACGCGGTCGATGAGGGCCTTGAAGCCGAAGCTGGTGAGGTGCTGGTTGTCGGTGATCGGCACCTCGACCACGGCGTCCTCGGCGACGAACTTCAGCGCCTGGTGGAGCACCAGCTCGGCGAACGCGTTGCCGTTCACGGCCGTCACCACGACCGTCCCGGCGTCCGCCACCAGGTGCCTGAGCGGCCACAGGTTCATCGTGTTGTTGTATTCGGTCAGCACGAGCACGCGTCCGCGTTCCGCCGGCTGCCCCGCCATCGTGGGCCGGATCTCGAGCGTGCGGCCGGCCGCCGTGAGGCCCTGGGCCTCGGGCGCCTGGCTGTCCACCGCCATCGGCCGCGCGCCCTGGCGCGCGGCGTGCCGCTTCGCCCAGCCGATGATGGCAGCCGAGGCGTAGGCCGACGCCACGAAGCGGAGGCCCTGCCGGGGTTCGACGAACGCGTGGGGCCTGGGGCGCTCGACGTGAGCGGGCGTGACCTCGGCGGGCACGACGAGCGCGGGGTAGCGGCGGCTGCCGAGGGGCGTCCATGGCGCGGGCGTGAGCCTCGCGCGAAGCGACGCGGGCGACGCGAGACACCGGAGGAGGCGGGGCACGGCGGCGACGAGCTGCCGCGCCGTCATGCCGCGGACGTCGGCGCCGAGCCGGCGGTAGCGGTAGCGCACGGCCGTGGCGAAGAAGCCGTCCCGGGTGCCGGCGTCGCCGATGAGCGACTCGGCGAGCGCGGGATCGGCGGCCAGCTCCGCCATCAGCTGCTCGTGCTCCAGGAAGTGGCGGTGCCACAGGCGGCCGGTGGTGCTGTCGCCGTGCAGGCGCCAGCCGACGTAGCCCGGGCTGACGAGGCCGATGAAGCCGTGGCGCCGATGTTCGGCCACCACGAACCGGAGCGCGTAGTCCCAGTCGCACAGGAAGTCGAAGTCCTCGCGCATGCCGCCGCCGATGGCGTCGAGGAGCTCCCGGGCGACGACGGTGGCCGAGGGCAGCGGCGTCCCGGAGTGGAGCATCGAGCGCGCGAGCAGCGACGGCTGCACGAGCGTCAGCGCCGGCGTGGCCGCGAAGCGCGGCGCCGTCCGGAATGGCTCGACGTGGTGGAAGAGCATCCGGAGGCCCAGCCGCGGGTCCCGCAGGAGGCCCAGTTCCGCCTCGAGCGCCCGGGGGGCGAGGAGGTCGTCGCTGTGCAGGATGCGGACGAACGCGCCGCGCGCGGCCCCGAGGCCCTGGTTGGTGTTGCGGGCCTGGCCGAGGCGGGGCGCCGTGAAGAGGTAGCGGGCCGGCCGGCCGGTTCTCCGCGCGTAGCCCTCGACGGCGTCCGCGATCGCCACCCGATCGCCGGCCTCGGCCGAGTCGTCGCTGACCACGAGCTCGAAGTCCTCGAGCGTCTGGCGACGGAGGCTCTCGAGGGTCTCCAGGAACAGATCGGTCCGGCCGTGCGTGGGCACGACCACGCTCATCGGGATCATGCCGCCCTCCCGAGGAACCACGCGGGCGGGACGACGTCGTCCATGGCGACGATCGGCCCGTGGAAGCCCAGCCGCCGAAGGTCGGCCTCCAGCACGCGCTGGTAGACGGCGGTGGAGAGGAAGAACACGTCGCACTCGCGCGCCGCGTCCTCCGGCGGCAGCACCGTCACGCCGTGGCGCAGGCGGCGCCAGTGCACGGCGTTGTTGTCGGTGAAGCAGTGGAGGCGGGCCGCCAGGTCCGGGAGGACGCGCAGCACCAGATCGGTGTGGGCGCCCACGCCGAAGATGCCCAGCCGCCCGGGCCGGGCGTCGAGGCGCGGCCCGACGACGTCGCGCAGGAAGGCCTCGTACTCCGCCGGCGTCTCGACGAAGCCGAGCTGGACGCGGTGATAGCGCACGAAGGGCAGTTGCAGCAGGCGGCCGAGCAGGCGGCCCCCGGGGCCGTCGAAGCGCACCGGCGCCCCGGCGCTCGAGGTGGATCTCATACGCGGCGCTCCGTGAACCAGAACCGGCGCTGTCCGTGGCCCACGCGCCCCGAGCCGGTCTCCTCCCAGTCGTACACGTGGATCCCCGAGTTGCAGCGGGCATCGGCCACCCGCGTCCACGTGAACCCTTCCTCCGCGAGCACCCGCTCGACGCGGGCCGCCGACGGCCGGCACCCGCGGCCGTCGATCGCCTGGTCGTAGCCCGCTTCGTCGGCGGGGACCACCGCGTCGGGCGACGGCGAATCGCAGACCTCGGTCTCCACCACGACCACCGGCGCCGACCGGCAGGCCCGCCGGAGGCTCTCGTGCGTGGGCTCCAGGTGGTAGAGCAGCCCGAGGTGGAAGATCACGTCGACGCGGCCGAAGGGCCAGTCGGTGTTCAGGTCGGCGCGCACCGTGCGGAGCCCGGGATGGCGGGCGCGGGCCACCTCGAGGTGCTCCTCGCGTGCGTCGGCGCAGCAGACCTCGGCGCCGAGGGCCAGGAACGCCGCGCCGAGGTCGCCGTAGCCGCAGCCGAGTTCGAGCAGCGTGCGGCCCCGGAAGAACGCGTCGCCGTAGTGGCCGCGGATCGCCGCGACCCGGCGCGCGCGCCAGTCGTCGTAATGGCGGGTGAAGCGCTGGGCCACCCAGGGGGCCGGCGTGGCCGGGCTCATGCGGCGGCCTCCGTGAGGGCGCGCAGCGCCAGCCCGTACGGATCGAGGCGCGTGGCCGGCGGGGCCGGATCCAGCTGCAGGCGCTGCCAGAAGGCCTGCGTCACGGTCTCGCGGACGTCGTCGGTGAGCGCGGTGTCGGGCACGGCCAGGTGCTTGCACCACAGCAGATCGAGCCAGGCGTGATCCACCACCGCGAACGAGTCGCGATAGAACGCCCAGCTGTCGTCGAGCGTCCCCGCGATCGGCCGGCCGAGCGCGCGGCAGAAGGCCAGGCCCAGGTAGCTCTCCGTTGGATTGCCGGCCAGGTTCACCTGGGCCAGCGGCTGGTCGAGCCATTCGGCCGCCAGGAGCGACCCGGTGCGGTCGTCGAACGGGGCCGACCAGTAGCGCTCCAGGTCCTCCGCCGCGCCCAGCATCACCAGGTCCGAGGGGTGGTAGAGCATGTACTTCCGCGTGTAGCTCGAGGGCACCACGAGGCGGCCGCGCTGCCCGAGCTGCCTGGCGGCCGACGCGTCGAGGCGCGCGCACCACCACTGCGCCTGCCGGAACACCTCGGGCTGCAGCACCGCCAGGTCGCTCCGCGTCTTGAGGATGGTCCGGGCGCCGCGCGCGATCGCCCGCGCGATGCCGGCGCGCGTGGACGCGATCTGCAGGTTCCGGTTCTGGATGCCGGGATTCGCGGGACGCGGGCCGAGGACCACGTCGTCCGTCCACGGCGCGACGGCCTCGAGCGCCGCCGGCGGCGTGTCGTCCCACGTGGAGAGCACGATCTGGGCGTCGGGGTGGCGAGCGCTCATCGCGCGGACCACGTACGCGGTCGTGTACGGCACGACCGGCCCCTGCACGACGATCGCGTCCCGGCGCTCGCGCCCCTCGCGGCGCGGGGCGTCCGCGGCGAGCAGGTCGGCCGCGGCGAGCGTGGCGCGCACCGGCGCGTCGGCGAAGGCCGCGCTGGCCGGCAGCGAGGGCACGTCCGACAGGGTGGCGAGCTGGCGCTGGATCTCCGGCCAGGCGCTCGAATACACGATGACCAGGGCGTCCCGGCCGGATTCGCCCGCCAGCGCCGACGGCGGCTGGATCGTCACGCCCTGGCGGGTCCGGCCCCAGCGCGTGGCGTCGTTGTCGACGAGGTAGTCGAGGCGGACTGGAAAGCGCCGCTGGAAGTAGTCGAAGACGCTGCCCGTGCCCCAGCCGATGATCCGCATGCGCCGATCGAAGAGCGCCCGCTGCGCGTCGTCGAGGCGCCGGCGGGTGAGCGGCCAGGCGGCGTCCGGGGGCCCGGGCGCGCCGGCGGAGTCGTGGGCGTGCGGAGCGCTCATGGCGGAGGCGCCGGTCAGGCCACGGCCTTCAGCGAGACGGGGTCGGCGAGGAAGCGCTCGAGATCCGAGGGGATGCCGAGGCCGTACATCCCCGCCCCCTCGCGGCCCACGTTGTGGACGGCGATGCGCGCGCCCTCGGCGATGAGCTCGTTGTAGACGGGCGCGACGTAGAACTCGCCGTTCACCCGCAGGTTCCTGGCGATCATGGCCTCGGCGGCGCGGACGAAGTCGGCGCCGCGCCGGAAGTTGTAGATGCCCACCGTGGCCTCGCGCGAGATGACTTCCTTCTCGACGACGCGCGTCACGAAGCCGTCCTCGGTGAGGCCGACGAACGACCACTTCGGGTCGTCGGCCGACATGGTCATGATGAGGCCGTCGGCGCGCGCGCCCTCCATCGCCGCGAGGTACTCGTCGATGTCGACGTCCACCCACTGGTCGCTGTTGGCCAGCATCAGCGGCGCGTCGGAGTCGATGTGCTCGCGCGCCAGGAGCACCGTGCACGCGGCGCCCTCGGTGACGGCGTCCACCGGGACGACGACGGCGCCCGGGGCCGCGCGCTCGATCGCGTCCCGCATGCCGAGGTGGTCGAGGTGGGCCCGGAGCGCGATCACGATGAACCGGTGCGGCGACCTTGGGCGGACGTTGCGCACCACGGCCTCGATCATGGGAATGCCGTGGACGGGGATGAGGGGCTTGGGCAGGCGGTAGCCGGCGTCCGAGAAGCGGCTGCCGCGCCCGGCGATCGGGAGGACGATGTTCAGCATGGCGGCGGGGCGAAGGGCGCGGACACGTAGGCCCGGGCCTGGAAGCGCTCCACTTCCTCCGGCGTGCCGAGGCCGTGCATCTCGGCGGCGCCGATGGGGAAGTGCCCGACGGTCCTGCCGTCGAGGACGAGCTCGTTGAAGACGGGCGCGACGTAGAACTCGCCGGCCACCGAGGCGTTCTTGAGCAGCATCCGCTCGGCGGCCGAGACGAAGTCGGCGCCGCGGCGGAAGTAGTAGATGCCCACCGTGGCGTGGCGGCTGATGGGCTGCTTCTCGGCCACGGCCACCACCCGCCCGTCCTCGATGCGGGCGTAGGACCAGCGCGGGTGCGTGTTCGGGAACGTCATGATCCCGCCGTCCCAGCCGCCGGTCCGCGCCGCCGCCAGGAAGCGGTCGATGGGCACGTCGATCCACTGGTCCGCGTTGGCGATCACGAGCTCGTCGTCGTGGGCCAGGTGTTCCATGCCGAGGAGCACGCTGCAGAGCGCGCCGGCCGTCGGCTTGGCCATCGTGACGATGGTGCAGCCCGGCGCGACGAGGCGCAGGACGTCGCCCAGCGCGTACTTCTGGACGTGCTCGGCGCGGCAGATGAAGACGAACTGGTGCGGCTCGGCGGGGGTCAGGTTGCGCACGACCAGCTCGACGAGCGGCTGCCCGGCGACCTCGACCAGGGGCTTGGGGAACGTGTAGCCGCGCTCCACGAACTGGCGGCCGTCGCCGCCCATGGGCACCACGATGCGGGTCATGCGACGAGCCTCGTCTCGCGATCGGCGCGGTCGATGGCCGCGCGGATGCGGAAGTAGTCGACGTCGCCGAACCCGCCCACGGGACACACGTGGGCGCCCGAGCGCCGGGCGGCCTCGATGCCGTGGGGGGCGTCCTCGACGATGAGGACGGCGGCGGGCGGCAGGCCGAGCCGGGCCATCGCCTTCACGTAGACCTCGGGATCGGGCTTGGGCGCCGAGACGTCCTCGTTGCTCATGAGGAACTCGAAGCACGGGTCCACGCCCGAGAGCCGGATCATCAGCTCGAGCGTCTCGCGGATCGAGTTCGAGCAGCACGCCAAACGGTAGCCCTCGCGCTTCAGGCGGTGGAGCATGTATTCCTTCTCGAAGACCGGCCGGCACTTCGTGAGGATCTCGTCGCGCGTGTAGACCTGCTTCAGGCGGTTCAGCATCGTGTGGATGGGCACCGGGAGGCCCTTCTCCACCGACAGCATCTCGAGCTTCTTGCGCGTGGGCAGGCCGTTGTAGCTCGACAGGTGCTCGTAGCGGGTGATGTCGAAGCCGAACAGCCCGAGCGCCCGGTTCAGCGCCTCGTAGTGCCACTCGGTGGCGTCCACGAGCACGCCGTCGAGATCGAACAGCACGGCGCGGATGCCGCTCATCGCTCCGCCTCCTGCCCGGCGCCGCCGCCGGCCGCCGGGCTTCCGAGCACGGCGGGATACTTGTCGCCCCGCACGCTCGGCAGCTTCACCACGACCGTGATCGTGGGCTCGAGCGCCTCGAAGTCGCTGGGCTCGCCCGGGGCGAGCACGACGATGTCGCCGGCGGCGAACTCGCGCCCGGCCATGCGGACCCGGCCCGAGGCGACCACGGTGAGCTCCGTCGCCACGCGGTGCACGTGGGCGGACTCCCGCGCCCCGGCGGGATACGACTTGCACGCGACCTCGCATGCCGCGGTGCGGAGGCACGTGGGCTCGAAGTCCCCGACGAACCAGCCGCCGATCATGTCCGACAGGCGTTGATGGGTCACACGGCCACTCCAGGGCGGGCGGCGTCCAGGCGGGCCTGGAGCGCCTCGGGATAGTCGGTGCAGATGCCGTCCACGCCCCAGGCCAGGAAGTCGAGCCACCGGCGCTCGGCCTCGGCCAGGGGGCGGCCGTGGAGATCGGGCGAGACGGCCCACACCACGCGTCCGGCCCGCTTCAGCCGGGCCACGTCGGCGGCCGTGGTCCAGGGGCCGTCGAATTCGTCGAGCCAGATGGTGGCGGCGGCCTCCACCGCGAGGGCGCGGACGATCGGCTCGTCCCGGTCGCTCACGCGGGCGGCCAGTGCGACCGTCGGGTGGAGCGCCCGCAGCGCGCGCGCGGTCGCGCCGGGCACCGGCTCGAGCAGCTCCATGTCGAACAGGCACACCTGGCGCGTCACGCCCTCGGCGTCGAGGAACGCCAGGAGCGCGGCCTCGTCGCCGAGTTCCTTCAGGTTCAGCGCGACGGCCGCGCGGGGATGCCGGCGCAGGGCGGCGCAGACGGCGCCGGCGGGCATCACGTCGGCGGAGGGCTGCGGGTCGTGCGCGACGTAGAAGCGGCCGTCGGCCGCGCGCCGGATGTCGATCTCGAGGCCCCAGCCGCGCGCCAGCGCGGAGGCGATGGCGGGCAGGCGGTTCTCGCCGGCCGGATCGGGGCCGCGCGCGTTACCGCGGTGGGCGAGGACGACGGGCATGCCCTCACACCTTCGGCAAGGATGGTGCCGGGCGGCCGCGCCGGCCCGGAGGTCCTCCTGACGCGCTGTTGCCGGCCGATTCCCTCGAGGCGGGCCGCGCGCCGCACGCGGGCGTGTCGGCCGGCCGACACGCGAGTGTCGCGCCAGCCGTCACCGGCGAGGCCTTCCGCCCCGGTTTTCGCGCATGTTTCTGGGCTTCAAGGATTCCGGAGGCCCGCCGATTGCCCCCGTAGCCTCATGATTCGACGGCGCGAACGCACTCGTCCGACGTTGGCCGCCCGCTGGCGCGGCCCGGCGTCCACCCATCACGTCGCGCGGCCCGCGGCCGCGCCGGTTCCCACGCACCCGCCATGCTGGTCATAGTCGGCTTCGTCGGCGTCATCGCCGCCGTCATCGGCGGCTATCTGATGGAGCACGGCAAGCTCGCGCTCCTGAACCAGCCGGCCGAGTTCGTCGTCATCGGCGGCGCGGCGCTGGCCAGCATGCTCATCGCCACGCCGATGCCGGTCATCCAGAAGCTGGTGAAGCAGCTGACGGGCATCCTGTCGCCCGGCCTGGCCAAGTCCGACTACGCCGACCTGCTCGCCATGCAGTACCAGCTGTTCCGGCTCGCGCAGCAGACGGGCATCATGGCGCTCGAAGGACACTTCGAGAACCCGAAGGAGAGCACCATCCTCTCCAAGTACCCGAAGTTCCTCGCCCGCCACGAGTCGCTCGACTTCCTGTCGGACTCGATCAAGGTCATCATCGTCGGCGGCATGGCGCCGCACGACCTCGAGGCCCTCATGGACGAGGACCTGGAGGTCCACCACCACGAGGCCAAGGCGCCCGCGGCGGCGCTGGCGAAGGTGGCCGACTCGTTCCCGGGCCTGGGCATCGTGGCCGCCGTGCTGGGCGTGGTCATCACCATGCAGGCCATCGACGGCCCGCCGTCGGAGATCGGCGAGAAGGTGGGCGCCGCGCTCGTCGGCACCTTCCTGGGCATCCTGCTCTCCTACGGCTTCTTCGGGCCGCTGGCCTCGCAGCTCGACGCGCGCGTGGACGACGACGGCAACTACGAGAAGTGCATCAAGGCGGGCGTGCTGGCCACCTTCAAGGGGCTGCCGCCGGCCATCGCCATCGAGTTCGCCCGCCGGGTCCTGCCGCACCAGGTGCGGCCGGGCTTCGAGGAGACCGAGAAGCTGTGCAAGGCGGCCGGCAAGCCTGAAGCGGCGGCCGCGGCCTAGGGGACGTCATGAAGCCGACGCAGCCGGTCATCATCATCAAGAAGAGGGGCGGCGGCCACGGCGGCCACCACGGGGGCGCCTGGAAGGTGGCCTACGCCGACTTCGTGACCGCGATGATGGCCTTCTTCCTCGTGATGTGGCTGGTGTCGTCCAGCCCGGACGTGAAGAAGTCGGTGGCGGGATACTTCCGCGATCCCGGCGTGTTCGAATACGAGCGGTCGATCGGGATGTTCAACGGCGGCATGCAGGGCGTCGACGAGGGGCGGGCCGCGGAGGTGAACGCCCTGCCCGACCCGGCGGCCCTGACCGCCGAGCGGCAGCGGATGGAGGCGGCGGCCGCGGCCATTCGCGAGAGCCTGTCGGAGGTGCCCGACCTGGCCGAGCTGCGCGAGCAGATCGAGTTCACGGTGACCGACGAGGGCCTGCGCATCGAGCTCATCGAGAAGGACGGATCGAGCTTCTTCGACACGGGCAGCGCCGTGCTGCGGGGCGCCAGCGTGCGCATCCTGACGATCATCGGCCGCGAGCTCGGTGCCATGACCAACGACGTGGTCGTCGAAGGCCACACCGACGCGCGGCCCTTCGGGGCCGGGGGGCAGTACTCGAACTGGGAGCTGTCCGCCGATCGCGCCAACGCCGCCCGTCGCGTGATGGAGGCCGTGGGCCTCGTCCCCGGGCAGGTGCGCGGGGTCCGCGGGTTCGCGGCCACGCAGCTCCGCGTCCCGTCCGATCCGCTCGACCCGCGCAACCGCCGCGTGTCGATCGTGGTGCGCAGCCATTCACACGCCGGCGTCGACGACGCCGAGGCCGGCCGTGTCGCGTCCCTGCCGTCCCCCGCGGCTGCGGCCGCCAGCGCGCCGCCGGCGCCGCCGTCCGCCGCCGTCCGCCACTGATTCAAGCTCGCGCCGCGAGCGCCGATTGCTCATCGGGGAACCTGTACCGACCCGCAAGTCGATGACCACGGCGCGCACCGGCGCGCAGGTCCGGAGTTCCCACGAGGTGCCCATGCCAGCCGTGCACACGTTTGCGTCCACCGCTCCCGCGTCCCTCACCCCCGCCGCGCCGTTCGCGCCGGTGCCAGAACTCGTCGTGGCGCCCGATGGCTGCATCGTCGAGTGCGACCCCGCGGCCGCGGAGCTGTTCGGACTCGCCAGTCCGGCCCAGGCGCTGGGCGTCCACCTGAGCCTGTTCTGCCGCGATGCCGAGCGCCTCGCCGAAGCGCTGGGGGCCGCCGCCGTCACGGGCCGGCTCGAGCGCTGGGACGCGGACTTCGTCCGCGTGGACGGGAAGGCGCTGCCGTCGATGGTGGACCTCGTCGCCGCCTTCGCCGAACCGCGGGCGCTCGCCGGCGTCCGGGTCTCGATCAAGCCCCTCTCCGCCTGGCCGCAGCCGGCCGGCGCGCCGGCCCGTCCGGTCCAGCGCGACGAGGCCGGCCAGTTGTCGCACGAGCTCAACAACCTGCTGGCCATCATCGGCGGACACGCCGAGTGCCTGGCCGCGATCCCGGGCGATGCGGCCGCCGTCGACGCGATCCGGCGCGCGGTGGCCAGTGCCGCGCAGGTGTCGGTGCGGGTCCGCGCCCTCGGCCAGGCGCCGGAGCGGCCGGGCCGCGCGGTGGACATCGATGCCGTCCTCGCCGCCGTGCAGGACGACCTGCGCCGGACCTTCGGACACCGGCTCGGCGTCGTGGTGCAGCCGGCGCCCCACCCGTGGACGGTCGCCATCGACCGCGCCGTCGTGCACCATGCGCTCGCGGCGCTGTCGGCCGAGGCGGTCGAGACGATGCCGCACGGCGGCACGCTGACCTTCCGCACGATGAACGTCGAGGTCGGCCGGCGGCATGAAGGCGCGCCGGTCGCGGCCCGCCCGGGACGCTACGTCCGCGTGGAGGTGAGCTACCAGACGGCGAACCCGGGCGCGCCGGCGCCGCCCAGGCGGCGTGACGTGGACGATGCCGGCGTCACCGCGCTGGAGGCGCTCAGGCGGGCCGGCGGGCGCATCGTGGTGGACACCGACGGGGTGCGGATCGCGACCGTGGGCCTGCTCCTGCCGTCCGACGGCATGACGGTGCTCAAGCCCCGCGACACCTCGGCGCCGAGGCCCACGGGCCGGTCGGTCATGGTGGTGGAGCAGGACGCGACCCACCGGCGGCTCCTGCAGGCGGTGCTGCGCGGCCAGGGCCATGAGGTGGACGCCGCCGAGTCGATCGCCGACGCGGAGACCTACCTGGCGCTGCACCCGGATGCCGTACTCGTGACCGACCGGGTGGCCGGCGACTCGCCGGAGGCTGGCGCCGCCTGGCTCGAGGCGCACCCGGATCTGCGCATCCTGGCCACGTCGGACGAGGCGGCCCGCGCCGTGGCGCTCGTGTCCCACCGGCCGCACGCCGCGTCCATCACGCGGCCCCTGGCCGCCGCGCGGGTCATCGACGCGGTGCGGGGCCTGTGCGACGGCGGCGGGCCCTCGGCGTCGGAGGAGGAGTCCGCCGCCGAGGTGCTGGCACACCTCTGGCTCAAGCACGACGGCGGGGAGCCGATTCATCCCTTGGAAGCGTCCTGAGGCGTCATCCTCGGCCGCCTGCCGCAGACGAATCCATGGCGAACAACGCCGTCATCTCGCTCGATATCCGCCGCTTCGGCCCTGACCACGACCTGGCCGTGGTGATGCGGCTGCTGGACGAGATCCTGGCGTGGGCCCGCGACTTCCTCTCCTCGGACGAGCACGAGGGCTGGTCGCAGCTCGGGAACCACTTCGAGGCGTGCCGCGCGATGCTCGCCGTGAGCGGGCCGTCGCCGGAAGTGGAGGAACTGGCCCGGACGTGCCTGGCCGAGGGGCGCGGGCTCATCGACCAGCTCCAGCAGGTCCGGGCGCAGCGGCTCGAGGAGTCGTTCGCCGTCGTCGAGGCCCTGCGCGACGTGATGGCCACCATGGGCGTCGAGATGGACACGATGCACACCAGCATCACGCAGTCCACCGAGCGTTTCGAGGCCATCGGCAAGCTGTCCGATCCTCGGCAGATCAAGCTCCGCCTGATGGCGGAGGTGCTCACGCTGAAGAAAGTCGCCGCGTCGCGGCGCAAGGCCTGGGAAGAGACCGCGCGCGGCCTCACCCAGCGCGTCGCCGCCCTCGAGCGCGATCTGTCGGCGGTGAAGGGCGAGGCCTCGACCGATCCGCTCACCGGCGTGGCGAACCGCCGCGGGTTCGACCAGACGCTGGACCGCTGGCTGGGGCAGTCGCGACCGTCGTTCATCCTGGCCATCCTGGACATCGACCACTTCAAGCTGATCAACGACGCGCACGGCCACGCCGCCGGCGACGAGGTGCTGAAGTACGTGGCGCGGTGCCTCACCGAGTCGTTCCGGTCCGACGACCTGGTGGCGCGCGTGGGCGGCGACGAGTTCGCCGTGCTCGCGACGGGGCTCACCCTGCGGCAGGCCGAATCGCGGCTGGGCAACGTCCTCGCCCGGATCGCCTGCGGGAAGGCGGGCGAGAACGGCCGCCCCGACTACGTGCCCACGCTGAGCTGCGGCATCTCCGAGTACTCGGCCGGCGACACGGCCGCCGCCCTCTACGAACGGGCCGACGGCGCGCAGTACTCGGCGAAGCGGCACGGCAAGAACCGGGTCGTCGTGAAGGAAGCCCGCCTCTTGCGCGACCTGCGGGGGCACTGACGTGATCCGCGACACCACGCCCCGACGCGTGCTGGTCGTCGACGACTCGCCCGCCTTCACCGACGCCCTCCAGCGTCTGCTGAGGGCCGAAGGCTTCCTGGCCGACGTGGTGCACGAGAGCGAGGCGGTGGAGGGCGCCATCGCCCAGTTCGCGCCCGACGTCGTGCTGCTCGACGTGGAGCTGCCGGGCGCCAGCGGGTTCGACATCTGCCGGCGCCTCAAGAAGAGCGAAGTCACGCGGTTGATTCCGGTGGTGCTGCTCACGGGCCTGGTCGGACGTGAGCATCGGCTGGCCGGGATCGAGGCCGGCGCCGACGACTTCCTGACCAAGCCCTTCGACTCGTCCGAGCTGACGGCGCGCGTCCGGTCGCTCTCGCGCCTGAAGCGCTACACCGACGAGCTCGAGTCGGCCGAGTCGGTCATCGTGAGCCTGGCCCTCACCGTGGAGGCGCGCGATGCCTACACGGAAGGCCACTGCGACCGCCTGTCGTCCTACGCGGTGGGGCTCGGCCGGGCCATGGGCCTGGCGTCGGACGAGCTCTGGGCGCTGCGCAAGGGCGGGCTGCTGCACGACGTCGGCAAGGTGGGCATTCCGGACGCGATCCTGCTGAAGCAGGGACGGCTGACGCCGGACGAGTACGAGATCGTCAAGTCGCACACCGTGATCGGCGAGCGCCTCTGCTCGGGCCTCCGGTCGCTGGCGCCCGTCCGACCGATCATCCGCCAGCACCACGAACGCCTCGACGGGTCGGGCTATCCCGATGGGCTCAAGGGCCGCGACGTGGCGCTGCTGGCCCAGATCATCGGCGTGGTGGACGCGTTCGACGCCATGACGACCAATCGTCCGTACCGGGCGTCGCTCGGGCTCGAGCGCGCGTTCGAGGAGCTGCGCGCCGACGCGGCGTCCGGCAAGATGGACGGCGTCCTGGTGGAGACCTTCATCGACCTGGCGCCGCGCCTGGTCGCCGAGATGCCGACGGCCGATCGCTGGCAGGCGCCGCACGCGGTGACGCCCCCGCTGCACCCGCCCCTCGCGGGCATGCTCGTGAGCCGCTGATCCGGCCGCTGGCCGGGGCGTGTCAGCGGCCGCCGCCGGGCGGCGGTCGAGGCACGGCCACCCGGTCGCCGCCGCCCGACGAGGTCCCGCCGCCGGAGTAGCCGCCGGAACTCACGCCGCTGGAGTTCGAGCCCGACGACCCGGACGACGTGCCCGAGGACGTGGCCCCGGACGAGCCGCCGCCCCCCGCCAGCGGCAGGGCCTCGACCGGCCGCACCTGGGTATAGCCCCGGCCGTTCACGACCCGGCCCGCCGCCTGCGGCAACGGCGTCCCGCCGCCGCCGCCCGGCTGGGTGAGGACCCAGGCCGGGCCGTAGGGATCCCAATAGCCGGCGTAGTAGCCGGGATAGCCGGTGAACATCGCGCGGTTGTAGCCGGCGCAGTCGGACCAGTAGGCCGACGAGGCCCATCCGTACGGGGCGTAGCACTGGTAGAGGGCGGCGGGGCCGACGAGCGGCGCGAAGAACGGATCCCAGCCGAAGGCGCCCGAGCCGAAGCCCGGCAACGGCGCGGCGGCCGCGCGCTGCACGACGAACCGCGACGGATAGGTGAGGCCCACCATCAGGTCGATCACGCGTTCGCCGACGCCGGCGTCCGCCATCGCCGCCAGCGCCCGTGCGTTCAGCCGGAAGTTGACCGGACCCTCCGAGATCGCGGCCTGCACGGCGTCGGTCGGGAGCTCGTGCGCGAGCTCGATGACGTCGTCGACCGTCCAGCGCGCCGCCGTGACCGCGGGCGCGGCGCTCGCGGGTGCGGCCGAGGTGCCGTCGGGCAGGCGCTGGTTCGTGGCCCGCACCAGCCGGTTCGCCCGGACGTTGATGGCCGAGCCCTCCGTCACCGCCTCGACGTCCACCCAGGTGTCGTCGTCCAGCAGGAAGGAGACCGAGTCGAGCGCCCGGACCGGCCCCCCGTCGCACCTGACCCGTGCGGCGCGGTAGAGCCGCACCGAGCGCGGGGCCCAGTGGGCGGTCTCGGTGCCATCGCACGCGTTCACGCGGACGGGCCGCTCGACGCCCGTCGCGACGCGCGTCTCCTGGCTCACCTGCTGGTTCGCGATGACGGTCGTGATCCGCACGCCCTCGCCCGACGGCGTGACACACAGGCGCGCGCCCGTGCCCGAGCGGTCGCCCTCGGCGCGCCAGCACCCCAGGAACGGCGCCCAGTGCTGGTCGGCGAGGCCGGGGCCCGGTGCGGGCGTCTGCGCGCCGGCGGGCGTGGGGGAGAGCGTGAGCGCCAGGGCGCAGGCGGGGGCGAGGCGTCGCAGGATCATGAGAGTCCCTCAGAAGACCATCTTCAGGCTGCCGCCCACGCGGAGGCCCGCGAGGCTGATCGGCTCGAAGTCGACGAAGTCCGCGCCGAGCGTCGCCCGGCTCCAGGTGTAGCGCGCGTCGGCGCCGACGTAGAGTCGGCGGTACACCCGCACGTCCACGCCCGCCAGCGCGTGCGCGCTCGGCGCCCAGCCTTCCGAGGCGAAGGTGGAATCGAAGATGCGCTGCGTCTGGAAGTCCACGAAGCTGCCGTACTGCCGGAACTGGTATCTCACCGCGCCGGCGCCGCCGCCGACGTAGGGCGTCACCGTGCGCGGGATCCAGGCGAAGCGGCTGATGCGCCGGCCCGCGGGCACGAGCGACCAGCGGATGGAGAGGCCGACGTGGTCCTCCTTGCGCTCGGTGGTCTGCTCGATCGGCAGGAGGTCGTTGTCCACGAAATCCCGGTATTCGGACGGCGTGCTGGACTGCGCCCGCTCGTAGAGGACGGCCACGTCGAGCGACGGCGTGACCGCCCAGCCCAGCCGGCCGCCGATGACGGGCGTATTGAACGACCGCTTGTCGAGCGTGAGCTGCGTGGTGACGAACTCGTAGAGGTCGCTGCCGGCGTTGGCGAAGAGGAAGCCGCCCTCGAGGGCGATGAACCCCTTCGGCCGTCCGAGCATGAAGTCGGTGGGCGGCGGCGCCGGCGGGGGGGCGCCGCGGGGGCCGGTCTGGGCCGCGGCATCCGCCGCCAGGACGGCCGAGACGAGGCCGAGCATCACGATGCGTGCGCCGCCCTCACGCCAGAGCCTCATGACCGCCTCCGGATGTCCCCGTGTTCGGGCCAGCGTAGCATAGCCACCCGCGGGTCCGCGGCGCGACCCGCCTCCCGCCGGGCGCCGGCGGCGGGCCGTGCCGCCGCCCGTCCCGGAACGCCACGCCGGTCAGTGCCCGGGCTTCCGGTTGTACTTGTCCATCATCTCCTTCATCATCTCGGCCGGCGTCTTCTTCTGCTTCTGCATCTCCTGGATCATCTCGGTGGAGGGCGGCACGATGTGGTTCGCGCGCATGTAGCCGACGACGTTGCCGTAGATCTCGTTGTTGTGGACGGTGGTGTGCAGGAAGGCAATCACCATCTCCGGGGAGGAGAGGATCTTCTTGTCGTCGATCTTCTCGAAGGTGGCGTCGCAGTAGGCGAACGACTCCTGGAGGTGCCGCACGATGTCGGCCTTGGCCGTGAGCATGTCCACCTTGGCCTTGGGCAGCGGGTTGGGCTCGCCCCGGAGCGTCGAGCAATCGACGTAGTTGCGCTCGGTCGCGTGGTTGATCCACTGGCCGAAGGTCATCTGCGCCGGATCGAGCTTGAAGCCGTACTTGTCCTCCGGCATGACGATGGCCGCGCCCTGCAGGAAGAGGCGGACCGGCGTGTAGTAGCGCTGGATGTTGGCGGTCTTCAGCACGTCCTGGGCGTGCAGGGGCGAAGCGGACAGCGCGATGGCCAGCAGGCCGGCCAGTGTCGTGAGCCTCATGGGCGATTCCCTCCCGGGACGGCGGCGCGGGCAGCCGCGCGTGTCCCCTCGAGCCGATTGTCGTTACGCTACATCATCCGTCATGCGCGCCCGCCGCCCGGTCCATCCCCGTCGAGCCGGCCTCGTCGCCGCCGGCCTCCTGCTGGCCGCCGGCCTGGCGGCGGCCTCCGCCCAGGCGCCGGCACCGGCGCCGCAGCACCCGTCGCCGATGTCGGACACCACGCGTCCCCACCCGCGCGTGGTGGCCTCCCCGCCCCGTGGGACCCGCCAGCCCGTGCGCGGAGGCACGCTGTTCCTGCCCGACGGGCTCCGGGGCGGCCGGCTGCCGCTCGTGATCCACTTCCATGGGGCGCCGTGGCTCATCGAGCGGCACGTCGCGTCCGGCCGGCCCCGGGCCGCCCTCCTCACGTTCGACCTCGGCAGCGGGTCGGCCGTCTACGGCCGCGCGTTCGCCACTCCGGACGAGTTCCCCGCGCTGCTCGAGGAGGCCAGGACCGCCGCCGCCACCAGGCTGGGCCGGCCGGTGTCGTTCCATCCCGTGGTGCTCACGAGCTTCAGTGCCGGGTACGGCGCCGTGCGGGCGATCCTGCGGACGCCGGCCGCCTACGACCGCGTGTCGTCGGTGGTCCTGGCCGACTCGCTGCACGCGGACTACGTGGGCGACGCCGGGACGGCGCGCAGCGCGGACCTGCCGGTGGACGAGGCGGACCTCGACGTGTTCCTGCGCCTCGCCGCCGATGCCGCCGCCGGGCGGAAGCGGTTCCTGGTGACGCACTCGGAGGTGTACCCGGGGACGTATGCGAGCACGACCGAGACGGCTGACGCCCTGCTTCGGGCCGCCGGGGTGGCGCGCGCGCGGCAGTTGCGCGAGGGGCCGATCGGGATGCAGCAGTTGAGTGCCACCGGCCGCGGGCGGTTCCGGGTGCTCGGCTTCGCCGGAAATTCCGCCCCGGACCACCTGGATCACCTCTACGCCCTGGGCGCGTGGCTGCCGGACGCGATCGCGCGCTGAGCCGGGCCCCGCCGCGTGTCAGGGCCCCTTCCGGGCCTCGGCCACCCAGAAGCCGCGGACGTCGGGGTTCGCGACGGCCGTCACCCACCAGGCCGACAGAAGCGCGGCGGCGACACAGCCCGTCATGACCGCCCGCCACCGCGACGGGGCGAGCCCGAACCAGGCGCGCCCGGGCGCCGCAGGGACGGCTGGCCGACGCTCCGCCACCTGCAGCGCACGCACGAACAGCGCGACGTTGGCGAGGATGTTGAGGGCCACGAGCCACGTCCAGACGCGGAACGCCGTCGTGGCGTCGGCGTGGCCCGTGACCGGCACGTCGTAGAACTCGATGGCCCGCCAGCGCTCCACGTCCGAGAGCCCCAGCGACAGCAGATACGGATCGTGCAGGGCCATGTTGGCGAGCAGGGTCGCGCTGAGCCCCGCGTACAGGACCGGCACCCGCCGGTCCGTCACCCACAGCGCCGCGAGGAAGGGCAGGACGCCGAAGAGGTGATTCTCGTGCTGGTGGACGGACAGGAGGAAGAAGGCGAACGCCGTGATGGCACCCGTGAGAAGGACGGTGGGCGGCGTCGGGTCGTGCCAGAGCCGTGCGAGGGCGCGCAGGTACACCGCCAGGAAGAGCAGCATGCCGATCAGGCGCAGGTCCAGCGGGCCCGCGACCCTCAGGTCCCCCGTGGCGCTGGCCCACAGCGCGACCAGGCCCCACACGTTGTGGGCGTTGTTGGACACGTTGGGCATGGCGCCCAGCTGCGTGACCATCGCGGACAGCGTGTCGCCGAGGATGCCGGTGGCGGCGAATGGCAGGAACGCGGCCGCGCCGAGCGCGAGCGCGGCGCCGGCGCCGACGCCCAGGCGGCCGGGACCGTGCCGCCGCCACCCGAGGACGGCCGCGAGCGGCACGAAGATCCAGGCGACGGGCTTGGTCAGCACTGCCATCCCCAGGGCCACCCCCGCCAGCGCCGCCCGGCCGGACCAGGTCCCCGCGAGTCCCAGTCCGATCCAGGCGAAGACGATCGCGTCGGTCTGGCCCCAATACCCCGAGTCGAAGAGCGCGGCCGGGTTCAGCGCGTAGCTGGCGGCGGCCAGGAGCGCGGCCCTCGGGCCGGCCAGCGCGCGCGCCGCGGCGAAGACCAGGAGCGTCAGGGCCAGGCCGCCGGCGAGCGGCAGCAGCTTGACGACGAAGACGTCGTAGGGGCGATCGGCCAGGCCCTGGCCCCCGTGGAGCCAGCCGTTCACGGCGGACGTGGCCATGAGCGCGTACGGCAGGCCGGGCGGGTAGTCGCAGATGTTGCCCCGCAGCGCGTCCGGGTAGGCCTCGGGGTCGTAGATCGAGGCAATGCCCTTGGCAGCGGCCAGGTCGCCCCAGACGGCGTACGAGCGGAGGTCGTCGTAGTACCCGGGGTTGGCGGCGAGTGCGAGCCTCAGGACCGTCGCACCGGCCAGCAGGGCGAGCAGCCAGCCGTACCCGGTGGTTGCCGGGGCCGTCGAGGGCGCACCCCTCCCCTGGGCATCGGGAGCGAACGGCGGCGGTTCAGGAGCGGACATGCGCCGGGGCGGGGCGGGGTCAGTGTAGCCGCGGACGACGGCGTCGTGGCGACGGCCGCGCCCCGTTCCGTACTGCTATCGTCTGGCGGACGAGGCTCCCATGACCCCCAGGCCGCCTTCCGACGCCGACGACCTCGCCGCAACCACCACCGGCCTCGGTGAGGACGCCCCAACGGCGCGACCGCCCCGGGTGGGCGCGTACCGCCTGGTGCGGCGAGTGGGGCAGGGCGGCATGGGCGACGTCTGGCTGGCCGAGCAGGAGCAGCCCGTCCGCCGGCAGGTCGCGATCAAGATCATCAGGGTCGGCATGGACACCGAGGAGGTCGTCGCGCGCTTCGAGGCCGAGCGTCAGGCCCTGGCCCTGATGAACCACCCGAACATCGCGGACGTGTACGACGCGGGGGTCACTGCGGAGGGGCGGCCGTACTTCGCGATGGAGTGGGTGCCCGGCATCCCCATCACCGACTACTGCGACAAGTACCGGCTCGGCATCCGCGAGCGGCTGGCGCTCTTCGTCGAGGTCTGCGCCGGGGTGCAGCACGCACACCAGAAGGGGATCATCCACCGCGACATCAAGCCCTCGAACGTCCTCGTGACCACGCAGGACGACCGCCACACCCCGAAGATCATCGACTTCGGCGTCGCCAAGGCGACGTCGCAGCGCCTCACCGAGCGCACCGTCTTCACCGAGCTCGGCCAGTTGATCGGCACCCCCGAATACATGAGCCCGGAGCAGGCGGAGATGTCGAACCTCGACATCGACACGCGCTCCGACGTCTATTCGCTCGGCGTCCTGCTGTACGAGCTCCTCGCCGGCGAGCGTCCATTCGACTCGAAGGCGCTTCGGAGCGCCGGCCTGGCGGAGATTCAGCGGAAGCTCCGCGAGGACGAACCGCTCCGGCCCAGCAGCCGGATCAGCAGCCTCGGCGCGGGCTCCACCGTCTCGGCCACGAACCGGCGCGAGGATCTCCGGAGCCTGACGAGGGCAC
The DNA here is from genome assembly GCA_050187355.1 of Vicinamibacterales bacterium. GTDB lineage: Bacteria > Acidobacteriota > Vicinamibacteria > Vicinamibacterales > UBA2999 > CADEFD01. Next base: position 6,015 of record JBFWXO010000012.1, on the reverse strand, counting down.
TCGAGGGCGATCTCGACTGGATCACGATGAAGGCCCTCGAGAAGGACCGGGTCAGGCGCTACGAGACGGCGCATGCGCTGGCGCTCGACGTGCAGCGGCACCTGCACGACGAGCCCGTGCTGGCCGGCCCGCCCGGGGGTGTCTACCGGTTGAGGAAGCTGGTCCGCCGCCACCGGGGCACGTTCACGGCCGCGGCCGCCGTCGGCGTCGCGCTGGTGCTCGGCGTGATCGGCACCTCGTGGGGCTGGCGGCAGGCCGTGCGCGCCGAGCACGAGGCGGCCGTCAGCGCCGCCGAGGCGCGCCGGCAATCGGCCATCGCCGGAGCCGTCAACGCGTTCCTCAACGAGGACCTGCTGGCGGTCGCGCGTCCGTCGGCGGCGCGGGGGCAGGGCCGGGACGTCACGATGGGGGAAGTGCTCACCGTGGCGGCCGAGCGCATCGACGCCGCGTCGGCGCCGGGCGGCCGCTTCGCGGGCGAGCCGCTGGTCGAGGCGCAGGTGCGCGTCACGCTCGGCGACACGTTCATGGAGCGCGGCGACTACGCCGCCGCCGAGCCCCAGCTCACGCGCGCGCTCGAGCTGCGCCGGAAGGCCCTCGGGGACGACGGCGAGGCGACGGTCCGTGCGCTGAACATGCTGGGCCTGAACCATTGGCGGCAGGGGCGCCTCGACGAGGCGGCACCGCTCCTCCAGCAGGCCTTCGACACCAGCCGCCGCGTGCTCGGCGAGGAACACGAGGCGACGCTGGCCTACGAGATGAACATCGCCACGGTGCTGCGCGCGAAGGGGCGCTACGCCGAGGCCGAGCCGATCTACCGGCACAACCTGGAGGTCAAGCAGCGCGTGCTGGGCGCCGAGAACGCCGCGACGCTGGACATGATGGCGAACTTCGCCAACCTGCTGCAGGAGACGGGCCGGCCCGATCAGGCGGAGCCCCTGCGGCGCCGGGAGCTCGAGATCCGGAGCCGGGTGGAGGGCGAGAAGGCGCCAAGGACCGTGTTCACCATGAACAACCTGGCCAACGACCTGGCGGCCCTTGGCCGCTACGACGAGGCCGAGCAGCTGATGCGGCGCACCCTGGCGCTCAAGGTCGAGTTGTTCGGCGAGGAGCACCCGACCACCCTCAACAGCCTCGACAGCCTCGCGATCTATGCCGACGACATGGGGAAGCCGGCGGTAGCCGAGGCGCTGCATCGGCAGACCCTCGCCGGCCGCACGCGGGCGCTGGGACCGCGGCACCGTCTGACCCTCGACTCCGAGCAGCACCTGGCCGCCACGCTGTCGGCCCTGGGCCGCTTCGCCGACGCCGAGCGGCTCGCGTCGGCCGCGGCCGCGCGGGCCACGAAGGAACTCGGCGATCGCCACCTGGTCACGCTCGAGGCGCAGGACGGTGTGGCGCGCGCGCTGACCGGACTCGGGCGCGCGGGCGAGGCCGAGACGCTGCTGCGCCGGCAGCTCGCCATCCTCGAGGAGAAGAAGCGGCGGGGCGACGATGCCGGGGAGGGCGACGACCTGGCCGTCACGATGCGGGTCCACCTCGGCATGGCGCTGGCCGCGCAGGGCCGCCGGCCGGAGGCGGAGGCCCTGCTGGCCGAGGGCGTGCCCCGGCTGCGCGCCGGCCTCGCCAGCACGACGCGCGCCGGCCAATTCATGGCCGCGTTCTACACGGAGTGGAACCGGCGGGAGCCCGACGCCGGCCGCGCGGCCCAGGCCGCGGACTGGCAGCGGCGAACCGCGGACGCCGCGGCGCGGTGAGGCGCGAGCGGCCGCGCCCTCGCCGCGCGCCCGTCACCAGGGCGGAAGCGTGTTCAGCAGGTACTCCTTCACGTACGGGTCCTCGGAGGCCAGGAGATCGTCGGCGGTGCCCGTGAACTGGATGCGTCCATCGCGCAGGAGCAGGAACTCCGCCAGGGCGGGCGATCCGGCATCGGCGGGCGCGATCTGCACGCGCTCGTTCTCCCGTGTCGCCCGGTGGGTCGCGATGTAGAAGGCATCGCGGATCTGGTGCGTCGCGACGAGGGAGGTGACGTGTTCCAGGTCGCGCAGCTTGACGATCTCGCCGTCGACGGTCGCCGCAATCAGCGGATCGAGCCCCGTGATCGGATCGTCGAACAGCAGCAGGCCCGGGCGCGGCGCCATGGCGCGGGCGATCGCCACGCGCCGGCGCTGGCCGCCGGACAGCTCCGAGGGCAGGCGCTCGCCGTACTCGGCCAGCCCGACGAACCCCAGCACCTCGTCGACGCGCGCGCGGACCTGCGCGTCGGTGCCGTCGTTGCGGTCGGAGAGGCCGAACCCGACGTTCTCCGCCACCGTCAGGGAATCGAACAGCGCGTTCTCCTGGAACACCATGCCGATCCCCTGCCGCACCCGCAGGAGCTCGTGCTCCGTCATGGCGTCCACCCGCTCGCCGTTCACGGTGATCGCGCCGGCATCGGGGCGAATGAGGCCGAGCACGAGCTTCAGAATCACGGACTTGCCCGAGCCGCTGACGCCGAGCAGAATCCGCATCGCCCCTTTCGGGATGCTCAGGCTCAAGTCCGTCAGCACGACGTGCTCGTCGAAGGCCAGGGACACCCGCGTGAATTCCACGGCCGGCGGCTCGGCCGGCGGCAGGCTGTCGTCCCTGAGCGATTCGCGCACGGGGACGATCCTAGCCCGAGGCCGTGCCCTGACGTCGCCGGAACCGGGGTCCTCGGCATACACTGGGCCGGTTGCCGGCCTGCCGGGAGCGGCACGGACGCCACAGCCCATCCGCCCCTTGTACGACCGCCGGCTCCAGGAGACGGCTCGTGCACAGGCTCATTTCCGCCCTCGTCCTCGCCTCGGCGCTGATCCCGGCCTCGCCGGCGCCCGTCCTGGCCCAGGCGCCCGACCACTACGGCGAACTCCGCTGGCGCGCCATCGGCCCGACGCGGGCGGGACGCACGCGCGCGCTCGACGGCGTGCCCAGTCAACCGAACGTCTTCTACATCGGCTTCGACAACGGCGGCGTGTGGCGCTCGACCGACTACGGGTCCACCTGGGAGCCGCTCTTCGACCGCGAGTCCACGAGCTCCATCGGCGCGATCGCGGTGGCGCCGTCGAACCCGAACATCATTTACGTGGGCGGCGGGGGCGGCATCATCCGGCCGGATCTCTCGACCGGCGACGGGATGTACAAGTCCACCGACGCCGGCCGCACCTGGACGCACCTGGGGCTGCGCGACAGCCAGATGATCGCCGACATCGTGGTGGACCCGCGGAATCCCGATCGCCTGTTCGTGGCCGTCCTCGGCCATCCCTACGGACCCAATGCCGAGCGCGGGATCTTCCGGTCGCTCGACGGCGGCGCGACCTTCGAGAAGGTGCTGTATCGCGACGAGTACACGAGCGGGAACGACCTGCTCCTGGACCCGTCCGACCCGAACGTGATCTACGCCACGCTATGGCCGCAGCAGCAGAGCTTCCGCGAAGGCAACGCGTTCGGCGGCGCCGGCACCGGCCTCTTCAAGTCGACCGACGGCGGCACGACGTGGCAGCCGCTCGCGGAGGGACTGCCGAACGTGATCCAGGCGAACCTGGCGCTGGCCCCCAGCAATCCGCAGGTGCTGTATGCGATGGTGGCGGGGACGCCGAAGGGCGCCGAGCCGTCGAGCACGACCGGCGTGGTCGGCCTCTACACCTCCCGCGACGCCGGGGCCCACTGGACGGCGGTGGACGTGCCCGCCGGCCCGATGGGCGCGGCGACCGCGCACGTGGACACGCGGCCGCTGGCCCGGATCGGCGGCGGCGATCTGCCGACCGTGACGGTCGACCCGACCGACGAGCGCGTGCTCTACAGCGCCTCGGTCGTGATGTGGCGCAGCGACGACGCCGGCGTCCACTGGACGGCCATCCGGGGCGCCTACGGCGGCGACGACTACCAGAAGATCTGGATCAACCCGAACGACCCGACGATCATTCTCGCCGTCTCGGACCAGGGCGCCGTGATCAGCGCCAACCGCGGGGCGTCGTGGAGCAACTGGTACACGCAGCCGACCGCGGCGATGTATCACGTCACCGCCGACAACGCCTTCCCGTATCGCCTGTGCTCGGGGCAGCAGGACTCCGGCTCGGCGTGCGTGCAGAGCCGGTCCGACGACGGCATGATCACGTTCCACGACTGGCATCCGGTGATGATCCAGGAGTACGGCATCGCCGCCCCCGATCCGCGCGACCCGGACCTGGTCTTCGGCAGCAGCCGCACCGACGTCACGCTGTACAACCGCAGGACCGGCCAGACCACCAACGTCGGCCCCGACATGGGCCCGCGCGGCGGCCCGCTGAACCGGGACGTGCGCACCATGCCGATCCAATGGTCGCCCGTCGATCCCGACCTGCTCTTCTACACCTCGAACGTCGTGTGGAAGACGCGCGACCGGGGGCACAGCTGGACCCGCATCAGCCCCGATCTCGCCCGCGCCACCTGGGAGGTGCCGGCCAGCGCCGGCAAGTACGCCTCCACGGTGACGGTGGACGCCCAGGGCACCATCACGGCGCTCTCGCCGTCGCCGATGGACGTCAACGTGCTGTGGGCGGGCACCGACGACGGCAACATCCAGGTGACGATGGACGGCGGTGGGCACTGGACCAACGTGACGCCGCCCCAGATCCAGGCGTGGACGCGCATCTTCAACATCGAGGCCGGCCATTTCGACAAAGGAACGGCCTACGCGGCCGCCAACACGATGCGGATCGACGACATGCGGCCGCACTTCTGGCGCACGCACGACGGCGGGAAGTCCTGGACCGAGATCAGCGCGGGGCTGCCGCCCGGCGCCGTCGCCAACTCGATCCGCGAGGATCCGCGCCGGCGCGGCCTGCTCTACGCCGCCACCGAGACGCAGGTGTGGTTCTCGATCGACGACGGCGCCCACTGGCAGTCGCTCAGGATGAACATGCCGGCCGTGTCGGTCCGCGACATCCAGGTGAAGGACGACGCCTCCTGCCTGTGCTCGGACCTGGTGGCGGGCACGCACGGCCGGGGCTTCTGGATCCTCGACAACGTGACGCCTCTCCGGCAGCTCGCGGCGGCCGAGGCCGCGACCTCGGCGTATCTCTTCGAGCCGGCCACGGCGGTGCGCGTGCGCCACGGCACGAACGACCCCACGGAGTGGACGCCGGAGCTGCCGCACGGGGAGAACCCGCTGCCCGGCGGCGTGATCGACTACTACCTGGCGGCCGACGCGCCCGGCCCCGTCACGCTGGAGATTCTCGACGCGCGCGGCGCGGTGGTGCGGTCGCTCTCGAGCGCCGACCCGGTGCTCACGCCGGACCCCGCGCTGGATCCGGCCGGCTACGACAGGATCTGCCAGGCGACGCCGACGGCCCCCAACTGCCGCGTCCCCCTCTACTGGCTGGCGCCGCAGATAGTGCTCTCCACCACGAAGGGCATGCACCGCTTCTCGTGGGACCTGCACTTCGACCCGATTGGCGACGAGCCGCGGGAGGGCGGCGGGGCCACGGGCGCCGTCCCGGGCCACACGTATCCGGCGGTGCAGGCACCGTGGGCGCCCCCGGGCCAGTATCAGGTGCGGCTCACGGTGGGTGGCCGCTCGTACACCCAGCCGCTCACGCTGCGCCTCGACCCGCGGGTGAAGACGCCGGCGGCGGACCTGGCGCAGCTGGCGACGCTGTCCCGGGAGATGTATGACGGCGCGGTGGCGGCCAACGCGGCCTATCTCGAGGCGCGGGCGCTGCTCGCCCGCGTCGGCGATGACGCCGCGCTCTCGGCCGACCTCCGGGCGCTCGCACCCGACCCGCGGCCGGCGGCCGGCCGCTTCTTCGGCGCGCCGGCCCCCGCCGGGCCGCCGACGCTCGACGGCGCGAGCCGTGGCCTCTTGGCGGCGGCGATGGCCATGCAGGAGGCGGAGGCGCGCCCGACGGCGCGTCAGGTGGCGGCCTGCGATGCGGCCCGCGCGCAGCTGCAGGACGTCATGCGGCGCTGGGCCGCGCTGAAGGCACGCGCGGGACAGCGCTGAGGCCGGCCCAGGGGCGT
>JBFWXO010000011.1:0-128623 GCA_050187355.1 Vicinamibacterales bacterium | reverse complement strand
ACGTTGGCCAGGTGGTGGGCGGCCTCGGCGAAGGTGGCGCTCCGCCCGTCGGTGGGCCCCCACGATCGCGGGAACATCTCGTACCAGGCCCCGAACCGGGCGCGCTCGCGGTCCACCGTCACCTGGAGGACGCGCGGATAGCGCGAGGCGAAGCGGCGATCGGCGTGCCGCTGCATCGCGTCGAGCAGCCGGTCGTCCAGCGCCGCGTTGGCGCGGACGGCGATCTCGGCGTCGCCGGCCAGCACCAGCGCGGTCTCCCTGAGGTGATCGTGATCGCCGGCCCCGGGCGCCTCGACGGCAGCCGCCTTCCGGCGCGACCGGGCGGGCAGGGGCGCGGACCGCACGGCGGCGGCGGCCACCAGGGAGGCGCCTTCCTGGAGTTCGGTGGACACGTCCACGCCGGCCTTCAGCTTGATCGCGAGCTCGCGCCGCCACGACAGGAAATGGTCCACCCAGGCGTCCACCGTGTACTCGTGCACGCCCAGGGCCTCGACGACGAAGACCGCCTGCCACTCGTCGTTGCCGAGCGGCACCATCGGCACCTCGCTCCAGCCGCCCGTCGGATCGCCGGCGGGCCGGTGCTGCAGCCGCACGGCCAGCACGTCGTGGCCGTCGGCGTACACGTGGGCGATCACGGTCACCTGCTCGCCGGCCGTGCGCTTGATCGGGAAGCGCCCGCCGTCGATCTCGGGCAGCACGGCCTCCACGACCACGCGGCGCCGCCCGTGCTCCGGAGGCGCGATCGTCGTGCGCGTGCGCTTGGGGGAAGACGCCGCGCGAGTCGTCCGACGGACCGGGCGTTCAGTGGGCATGGTCGGTGCCTCCTCCTTCCCCGGCGGGCCGCTCGGACGCCCGCGGCCCCACGAGCCGCAGGACCGCCACGGACCGGCCCTCGAGGTGATAGCTGCTGCCGCCGTCGAACCGCGCCGGCAGGGCGGCCGGATCGGCGGTGTCGAGTTCCAGGCGCCACAGCGAGCGCATGGCCAGCCGCGGCAGGACGAACGGGCGGGCCTCCGATCCCGCGTTGTACATGACGACGAGGGTGTCGCCGCGGATGGCGCGGCCCTGATCGTCGGTCTCGGTGATGGCGTTCCCCGGCAGCAGCATGCCGAAGCACCGCATGTCGGAGTGCCACGCCGCGTCGCTCACTTCGCCCCCGGCCGGTTCGAGCCAGGCGATGTCCTGCACGCCGCCGCCGCGGATGTCCCGCCCCTGGAAGAACGTGCGCCGCTGCAGCACCGGCTCGTCGCGGCGAAGCCGGATGAGGCGCGTGGTGAAGGCGAGCAGCGACCGCGCCTCGTCGTCGAGCGTCCAGTCGGTCCAGCTCAGCTCGTTGTCCTGGCAATAGGCGTTGTTGTTCCCCCGCTGCGTGCGGCCCAGCTCGTCGCCGCCCGTGAGCATCGGCACGCCCTGCGACAGGAACAGCGTGGCGAGGAAGTTCCGGACCTGGCGCGCGCGCAGCGTCGTGATGGCGGGATCGTCGGTCGGGCCCTCGTGGCCGCAGTTCCAGCTCAGGTTGTGGTTCTCGCCGTCGCGGTTCCCCTCGCCGTTGCCCTCGTTGTGCTTCTCGCTGTAGCTGACGAGGTCGCGCAGCGTGAAGCCGTCGTGGGCGGTGACGAAGTTGATGCTCGCGTAGGGCCGCCGACCGCTGTGCTCGTAGAGATCGCTGCTGCCGGCCAGGCGGGTCGCCATCTCCGAGGTGGAGCCGGGGTCGCCCCGCCAGAAGCGGCGGATCGTGTCGCGGTACCGGCCGTTCCACTCGGTCCACAGCACCGGGAACTGCCCCACCTGGTAGCCGCCGGCGCCGAGATCCCACGGCTCGGCGATGAGCTTGACCTGGGACAGCACCGGGTCCTGGTGGATGATGTCCAGGAACGCGCCCAGCCGATCGACGTCGTGCAGCTCGCGCGCCAGCGCGCTGGCGAGGTCGAAGCGGAAGCCGTCCACGTGCATCTCGAGGACCCAGTACCGCAGGCTGTCCATGATGAGCTGCAGCACCTGGGGCTCGGTGACGTTCAGGGTGTTCCCGCAGCCGGTGAAGTCCACGTAGTACCGGCGGTCCTGGGCGAGCCGGTAGTAGGTGGCGTTGTCGATGCCGCGGAGGGACAGCGTGGGCCCGAGGTGATTGCCCTCGGCGGTGTGGTTGTAGACCACGTCGAGGATCACCTCGATGCCCGCGGCGTGCAGCGCGCGCACCATCCGCTTGAACTCCAGCACCGAGGCGGCCGGGCCCTGGTGGTAGGCATAGCGCACGTCGGGGGCGAGGAAGCTCAGGGTGTTGTAGCCCCAGTAGTTCGTGAGCCCGCGGTCCACGAGGTGGCGGTCGTTCGTGTGGTGGTGGACGGGCAGGAGTTCCACGGCCGTCACGCCGAGCCGGGTCAGGTAGTCGAGGGCGACGTCGGTCGTCAGGGCCTCGTAGGTGCCGCGGATGGCCTCGGGGATCCGCGGGTGGCGCGCCGTGAAGCCCTTCACGTGGAGCTCGTAGATCACGGTCTTGTGCCAGGGCGTGCGGAGCGGCCGGTCGGGCCCCCAGGTGAAGGCGGAGTCGATGACGGCGGCCAGCGGCGCCAGCGCGGCGTTGTCGCGGACGTCGAACGACAGGTCGTCCTGGCCCGCGGCCGCCTGGTAGCCGAACATCTCGAAGTCGCCCCACTGCACCACCCGGCCGATCGCCTTGGCGTAGGGATCGAGCAGGACCTTGTTGGGGTTGAAGCGGTGGCCGAACCGGGGCTCGTGGGGGCCGTAGACGCGGTAGCCGTACAGCTGTCCCGGGCGCACGTCGGGCAGGTAGCCGTGCCAGACCATGGCCGTCTGCTCGGGCAGCGTGACCCGCCGCGACTCGTGGAGGGAGTCCGGCGCGTCGAACAGGCACAGGTCCACCCGCGTGGCGTTGGCCGAGAAGAGGGCGAAGTTCACGCCGAGCCCGTCCCAGGTCGCCCCGAGGGGATAGGGCGACCCCGGCCACGGGTGGCTGTGGCTCCGCTGGACGGCACGGGGATCGCTCGGATGGGGCATCGGCGATCAGGAGCAGGGCAAACGCCTTGCCGACGGGTCGGGACGTCCGTCTTTGGGGACCGTTGTGGTCGATTTCCGCCGGTCCGCCCCTCAGGCGCGCACACGACTGGCGAAATGTCGCCAGCACTGGCGAGCAGGTGCGACATGATGGGCGAGAGGCGGCGTCCACCGGCCCCAGGCGCCACGGCCCCGACAGCGGGCGTGGCCATCGGAGAGGCCGGGGGCGGCTTGGTAAGATGCGGCGGTGGCCGTCTCCCGGCTGCAGCACCCACATGGCGGAGTTCACGCTGGACGTCTCGGCGCGGTCCATCGAGACCGCGCTCATCGACGCCGCACGGTCCCTGACCTCGCGGCTCGACGTGGCCAGCGTGTGTACCGCCCTCCTCGACGCGGTCCAGGAGGTGTTCGGCGCCACGTCGAGCTGGGTGCTGCTCCACGTCGAGGATGACGACGTCCTCCGGCCGGCGGCGTTCCGCGGCCCCGGGGCCGACGCCTTCCGGGACGTGATGATGCCGGCCGGCGCCGGCATCATGGGCAAGGCGTTCACCAGCCGCCGGGTGGTGTTCGTGGCCCAGGCGGACGACGACGACCGCTGGTTCGACGTCGCCCGCGTGCACCGGACGGGGATGCGGTCGGCGTTCGCCGTCCCGCTCATCGGGAACGGCCGCGTCCTGGGCGTCGTCGGCCTCGACACGCCGCGGTTCCACAGCGATCACCCGCCCGAGCCCGTGGACATCGCCCGCCTGGAGGCCCTGGCGGCCCAGGCCGGCGTGGCCATCGTCAACGCGCAGCTGTACGAGGCGAGCGAGCGCGACCGCCTCCGGCTGACGGCCCTGCTCGAGGAGCGGCGGGGCCTGCGGCGCCGCGTGGCGCACCTGCAGGAGGAAGTGCTCGCGGCGCGTCCGGTGACCGAGCTCATTGGCGACAGCCCGGCCTGGACGGACACCGTGCGCCTGGCCGACGTGGTCGCCGCCGGGGCGACCACGGTGATGCTGCTCGGCGAGACGGGTACCGGCAAGGAACTGTTGGCGCGCCGGATCCACGACGAGAGCCCGCGCGCGTCGGGCCCGTTCGTGGCCGTGAACTGCGCCGCCCTGCCCGAGGCGCTGGTCGAGAGCGAGCTCTTCGGCCACGAGAAGGGCGCCTTCACCAACGCCATCGCCCGGAAGGCCGGCAAGTTCGAGATCGCCGACGGCGGCACCCTGTTCCTGGACGAGGTCGGCGACCTGCCGCTGGACGCCCAGGCCAAGCTGCTCCGGGTGCTGCAGGACTCCAAGGTCGAACGCGTGGGCAGCACCTCGTCGATCCCCGTGGACGTGCGGCTCGTGGCCGCGACGAACCGCGACCTGGAGCAGGGGATCGATGGCGGCGCCTTCCGGGCCGATCTCTACTTCAGGTTGAGCGTGTTCCCGATCGAGCTCCCGCCGCTCCGGAACCGCACCTCCGACATCCCGATCCTCGCCCAGAGCTTCCTGCGCGACTTCGCGCGTCGCCTCGGCCGGCCGGCCCGGCGCCTGAGCAAGGCCGCGGAGACACGGCTCCTGACCTATGCCTGGCCGGGCAACGTCCGGGAGCTGCAGAACGTGATGGAACGGGCCGTCATCCTCGCACCCGGCCCGGAGGTGGCGGCCGACGCCATCTGGCTGCCCCGCCACCGCGTGCTGCCCGCGCGCGACGACGAGGGCGGGGTGACGACGCTGGCCGAGGCCGATCGCCGCGCCATCCGGGCGGCGCTCGATGCGGCCGGCTGGAAGATCAGCGGGCCCGGCGGCGCGGCCGAGCGCCTCGGCACCAAGCCGACGACCCTGCACGCGAAGATGAAGAAGCTGGGGATCCGTCGGCCCGTCAGGACCGAGACGTCCACCAAATAGCGCGCCCCTGGCGTCATTTCGCCAGGACCCGGCCGCCGCGCGCCGCACGCCGCGGCGGTCAGCGGCCGGGATTGGCGGGAATGCCTCCGGCGGGACCCGCGCGCCGCACGGGGTCCGGGATTTGCACCTGCCCTGTCCGTGGCGCGCATTCAGGTGCGTGTGATCGACGGCCGTCATCACGTCACCGTCTACGGTCCCCTCGTTGCTGCCGATCTCCGTCGTCTCGAGCGCGCCTGCGGTCCCGCCCTCGAACACCGCCAGCCGCCCCTCGAAATCCGTGTGCAGGAGTCGGAAAGCCTCGACGAGCCCTCGCGCGTGTTCCTCGACCGCCTCGCCCGGCGCGGCGCCGTGATCACGCGCACCAAGGCCTGACGCGCGCGTCCACTCGGGAGGGCCCGGCCGCCCAGGCCGCGCCCCCCGCCGTCTATTCCGCGGTGGTCGGATCGATCACGGCCCGCACCTGCGACACGCGGTTCGCGGGAAAGCCGCCCCGCCGCGCGTGCTCGCGCACGGCCGCTTCGTCCGGGGCCACGTAGACGCAGTAGATGGCATCGTCGGTCACGTAGCTCTGCACCCACTGGATGTGAGGCCCCATGGCCGCCAGGACGCCGCACGACGTCTGGGAGATGGCCTGCAGGTCCTGGGGGGACAACCGGCCCGCCCCGGCGATGTCACGTTCGATCACGAATTTCGGCATGGTCTGCTGCTCCTCTCACGCATGTCCACGCAAATGGCGAGGGGGGCTACGGGTGGTCGCAGCTGACCCGCGGATTCCAGTCCACGAAGGTGCCGTGGGGGTTGTCCCGCCACGCCCAGACGTGCAGCTCGAAGAACGCCGGGAGCGCATACCGGTTGGGGCTGCCCACGTACTGGAACGCCTGGCCTTCGAGCACGGGCGGCTGGTTGCCGTGCTGCGCAAGCCACGTGGCGGCGTCCACGATGAACTCCACGCCGACCAGCCGCGCGCGGCCGCCGGAGGTCTCGTACATCAGGGCTTCCGGCTTCGCCGGGTCGAGCACGCCGTCGCCCACCAGCGCACCGTTCACGTAGTGCAGCCCCATCGCCCCTTCCTGCGGGCCGCTCACGCACCCGAGGAACGGGCCGTAGCCGGCGACGATGGCCATGTCCACGTCGAGGAACGGCCGGGTGCCGTCGCGCACCAGCCGCACGAGCGCGTCGGAGGCCGGGCGGGCGTGCCCGGCGGCCAGGTCCTGCGAGACGGCCGCCCGCGGAACGACGAACAGCGCCACGACGGCGGTGGCCGCGCCCAGGCCGCGGAGCGACGGACGACGGAACATGGGGTGGCTCGACATGACGGTCCTCCTGGCATCACGAGGGGCACGGCCGGCCTCGACCGCAGGTCTCGGATGCGACGCCCACTGTGCGCCGCACCGCGGGGGCGCTCAATGCCCCAGGGGTCACGCAGTGGTGACCTGCAGGTGACGTGAGGTGACGCGCCGGTGCTTTTCGCTTCTCAAGGCATCCGGGGTACGGCACGCTGTCTGCCGGAGTCGCCCGCGCCCAGCCCATGCCGTCGCATGACGCCGCCACCGTGCGCTTCGGTCCCTTCACCCTCGACACGCGGTCGCGCGAGCTCATCGGCGGCGCCCGGACGATCCGGCTGCAGGACCAGCCGTTCGAGGTGCTCCGGATGCTGCTGGCGCGCCCCGGGCAGGTGGTGACCCGCGCAGACCTGCAGCGGGGGCTCTGGCCGGACGGCACGTTCGTCGACTTCGAGCACAGTCTGAATGCCGCGGTGAAGCGGCTGCGCACGGCCCTGGGCGACGACGCCGAGCAGCCGCGCTACATCGAGACCCTGCCGCGCCTGGGGTACCGCTTCGTCGCGCCCGTCGCCGCGACCATCCCGGCGCCCGCCCCGGCCAGGATCGCGGACGGCACGCTCAGGCTGGCCGTGCTGCCATTCACGACGTTCGGCGGCGCGAGCGATCCCGACTACTTCACCGATGGCCTCACCGAGGAACTCATCGCGCAACTGGCGCTGACCGGACGCGGCCGGCTGGCCGTCATCGCGCGTGGGTCGTCCATGGCGTGCAAGGGCACGACCGAACGGGCGCGAACGGTCGGACGGGCGCTGGGCGTGGACTACCTGGTCGAGGGCAGCGTGCGGCGCGACGGCGAGCGTGTGCGCATCGTCGCGCGCCTGGTCGAGGCCGCCTCCGAGGCGACGCTCTGGGTGGAGACGTTCGAGCGGCAGCTGACCGAGTCGCTCTCCGTGCAGGCCGACGTGGCGGCCCGGACGGCGCAGTCGCTGGCCATCGAGCTGGGCCAGGCGCGGCGCTCGCGGGCCGTGGCGCCCGACACGCTGATTCCGTGCCTGAAGGCCCGGCAGAAGGGCCACCAGCGCACGGAGGCCGGTTTTCGCGAGGCCGTGAAGCTCTACGAGGAGGCGCTCGAGCACGACCCGACCTACGGGCCCGCCTATGTGGGACTGGCCGAAGGGCTCGGCATGCTGGCCAACTACGGCATCGTGCCGCCCGCCGACGTGCGCGCGCGGGCGCTCGGGGCGATCGAACACGCGTTGGCCATCGACCCGGAGTCGGCGGATGCGCACCGCGCGCTCGCCTTTCTCCACTGGCAGTTCGCGTTCGCGTGGGACGAGGCCATCGCCGGATACGAGCGCGCCCTGGCGCTCAATCCGCAGTCGCCGGACACGGTGTACTGGTACGGCCTGTACCTGGGGGTCATCGGGCGCTTCGAGCGGTCGTACGCGCTGCTGGACCGTGCCGCGGAGCTCGACCCGCTGTCGTTGCTCGTGCCGTCGGTGCAGGGCTGGGTGCGCTTTTTCGCCCGCCGATTCGAGGACGCGCTCCCGTTCTACCGGCGAGTGCTCAATCAGGCGCCCGACCACCACGTCGCGCTGTGGTTCCTGGGCCAGGCGCTCGTGGAGCTCGCGCAGTTCGACGAGGGGCTGGCCGCGCTCGGCCGCGCGCTCGAGCTCTCCGCGAGAAGCGCCCGCCAACTGGGCTACCTGGGCTACGCGTACGGCCGTGCCGGCCGCGAGGACGACGCCCGCGCCTGCCTCGCGGAGCTGGACCAGCGGGCGGACTGCCGGTACGTGCCGCCGTACTTTCCGGCGCTGGTCCTGAGCGGCCTGGACCGCGCGGACGACGCCCTCGATCGACTCGAGCAGGCGCACGGGCAGTCCGACACCATGCTGCGCGACCTCCTCGCGGACCCGTCGTGGGACCGCCTGCGCGGCACGGCGCGCTTCACCGCGCTGATGCGGGCCATGGCCTTCCCCGCCCGCCTGCCGCTGGACCCGTCCGACGGCCGCACGTAGCGCTGGCTCTGGCCGGCAGTGCCTCGGGGTCGGCCTGGACCGGACGCCCGGTCCGTCACTCTGGCCGCACGCCGCGGATCGTGCTGCGTGGCGGCCGCGCGATACGGTGCTCGCGTGATGATCGATCCGACTTCACGCATGGACTGGGCCAAGGCCGAGCGCGATCTCTGGGACCGCGGGGCGCACCTGGCGCCGGGGCTCCTCACGCCGGAGGAGTGTCAGGCCGTCAGCGCGTGCTACGACGACGCCCCGCGCTTCCGGTCCCACATCGACATGGCGCGCTACCGGTTCGGCCAGGGCGAGTACAAGTATTTCGCGCGGCCTCTGCCGCCGCTGGTCGACGCGTGCCGGATGGCCTTGTACGCCCGGCTGGCGCCCATTGCCAACGGCTGGATGGAGGCCCTGGACGACGAGACGCGCTATCCGGCCGCGCATTCCGAGTTCGTCGCGCGATGCGCCGCGCACGGGCAGTCGAAGCCGACGCCGCTCCTCCTCAAGTACGGCCCGGGCGACTACAACTGCCTGCACCAGGATCTCTACGGCGAGGTCGCCTTCCCGCTGCAGGTGGCGATCTTCCTCTCCGAGCCGGGCGTGGACTACACGGGCGGCGAGTTCCTGCTGGTCGAACAACGGCCCCGGGCCCAGTCGGCGGGCGAGGTGCTGGTGCCCGGGAAGGGCGACGCCGTGATCTTCACGACGCGCATCCGTCCGGTTCGGGGCGCAAAGGGCTTCTACCGCGCGCAGGTCCGCCACGGCGTCAGCCGGGTCCGGTCGGGCTGCCGCTTCACGCTGGGCGTGATCTTCCACGACGCGCTGTGACGGTCGGGGCCAGCCGGTCGACCCGGACCGTCTCGCCTCGGTCACCGGGCTTTGCAGGTGCAGTCCAGGCAGCCGTGCTCCGCGCAGGCGCCGCAACTGTCGGTCAGGCGCTGCTTGAGCGCCCGCCGCGCGCGGAACACCCGGACGGCCGCGTTCCCGGCCGTCAGCCCGGCGTTCCGCGCATAGGTCGCCACAGGCAGGCCGTCCAGCTCGACCGCTTGGAGCGCCTCCGCGTACTCGGGCTTCAGCGTCCGGGCCAGCCGGGACACGCAGGCGCAGATCTCGCGCTCGAGGTCGGGCGGCGCGACGTCGCGGCCGCCCAACTCGCGCGCGAAGGCCTCGTGCGCTCGCCCCTGGGCGCCGCGGCGGCGATACTGGTCGATGACGGCATTGCCGAGCGCACGATAGAACCAGGGCACGACGGCCTCGTCGTCCGGCGCAAGACCCGGGCGCATGACGAGCTTGGTGAAGGCGTCCTGCAGCACGTCCTCCGCCAGGCCCCGGTCGTCGAGCCGCCGTTCGAGGTAGGCCAGGAAGGCCCGGCGGTTGTCGAGGAGCGCCGCCAGCGGCGCCGGGTCGTCCCGTTCCGGCATGTGTCGATTCTACGGAGCCGGACCGTCGTCCGGAGCGCCCGGGTGTAATGCCCGGGGCGCCGCTGCGTCATCCCGGTGGAGGGCTTGGGATGTCACGACCCACACACCACGAACCGGCCGCCGCGGCCGCCGACCTTCGCGACCCCGTCTGCGGGATGGCCGTCACGCCGGCGGGCGCCGCCGCTCGGCTCGACCATGACGGCCGGACCTTCTACTTCTGCAGCCGGCACTGCCTGGAGCGGTTCCAGGCCACGCCGGACGCCTTTACCGGCCGGGACGCGGGCCCGCCCGAGCCGGCGCCGGCCCGGGCCACGGCGGTCGAATGGACGTGCCCGATGCACCCCGAGGTCGTCCGCGACGCACCCGGGGCCTGCCCGATCTGCGGGATGGCGCTCGAGCCGCGCACCGTGACGCTCGACGAGCGGAACCCGGAGCTGGACGACATGACGCGCCGGTTCCGGTGGTCGGCCGCCGTCACGGCGCCGATCCTGGCGCTGATGGTCTCGGAGTTCCTCCCCGGGCGCCCGCTGCAGTCGCTGGTCCCGGACGGCTGGCTGAACGGCCTGCAGATGGCGCTGGCGACGCCCGTGGTCCTGTGGGGCGGGTGGCCGTTCTTCGTCCGCGCCTGGCGGTCCGTGGTGAGCCGCCACCTCAACATGTTCACGCTCATCGGCCTCGGCGTCGGCGCCGCCTACGGCTTCAGCGTCGTGGCCACCCTGGCGCCGGGACTCTTTCCGCCGTCGTTCCGCACCATGGGCGCGGTGGCCGTCTACTTCGAGCCGGCCGCCGTGATCGTGGTGCTCGTGCTCCTCGGCCAGGTGCTGGAACTGCGGGCGCGCTCGCAGACGAGCGCGGCCATCAGGAATCTGCTCGGCCTGGCCCCGACGACGGCTCGCCGGATCGAGGACGGGGGCCGCGAGCACGACGTGCCCCTGGAGGAGGTGCGTGTCGGCGACCGGCTGCGCGTCCGACCCGGCGAGCGCGTGCCCGTCGACGGCGTCGTCGTGGACGGCACGTCCACGGTGGACGAGTCGATGGTGACGGGCGAGCCCATGCCCGTCGAGAAGGCACGCGACGCCGAGGTCACGGGCGGCACCGTGAACGGCACGGGCAGCCTCGTGATGGAAGCCCGCAGGGTCGGCGCCGACACGCTCCTGGCCCGGATCGTCCGCATGGTGAGCGAGGCGCAGCGCTCGCGGGCGCCGATCCAGCGCCTGGCCGACACCGTCTCGGCCTGGTTCGTGCCGATCGTGGTCGCCGCGGCGGCGCTGACGTTCGTCGTCTGGGCGCAGTACGGCCCCGAGCCGCGGCTGGCGCACGCGCTCGTCAACGCCGTGGCCGTGCTGATCATCGCCTGCCCGTGCGCGCTCGGCCTGGCCACGCCCATGTCGATCATGGTGGGCACGGGCCGGGGCGCCGAGGCCGGTGTGCTCGTCCGGAACGCCGAGGCGCTCGAAGTGCTCGAGACGGTGACGACCCTGGTCGTGGACAAGACGGGGACGCTCACCGAGGGCGCGCCTCGCCTGGTCGCCGTGGAACCGGCCGACGGCATCGACGCGTCCACCCTGCTCCGCCTGTCGGCCAGCCTGGAGCGGGCCAGCGAGCATCCGCTCGGCGCCGCCATCGTCGCGGGCGCGGAGGCGCAGGGCCTCACGCTGGCGCCCGTCGAGGACTTCCGCTCCGAGACCGGGCGCGGCGTGACGGGCACGGTCGACGGCCGCCGCGTGGCGGTCGGGAACCTCGCGCTGCTGGAGGCGCTCGGCCTGTCGGCGGGGGCGCTCCGCGATCGGGCCGACGCGCTGCGGCGCGACGGGCACACGGCGATGTTCGTGGCCGTGGACGGCCGGGCCGCCGGCCTCCTCGGCGTCGCCGACCCCATCAAGCCCACGGCCAGGGACGCCGTCGCGGCCCTGCGCGCGGAGGGCCTCTCGATCGTCATGCTCACGGGCGACACCCGGACGACGGCGGAAGCCGTCGCCCGCGCCGTCGGCATCGATCAGGTGGAGGCCGACGTGCTCCCCGACCGGAAGGCCGAGGTCGTGCGCCGGCTGCAGCGGGAGGGCGCCCGCGTGGCGATGGCCGGCGACGGCATCAACGACGCCCCGGCCCTGTCGGCCGCCGACGTCGGGATTGCCATGGGCACGGGCACCGACGTGGCGATGGAGAGCGCCGGCGTGACGCTGCTGAAGGGCGACCTGACGGGCCTCGTCCGGGCCAGGCGGCTCAGCCGCGCCACCATGGGCAACATCCGCCAGAACCTGTTCTTCGCCTTCGTCTACAACGCGCTGGGCGTGCCCGTCGCCGCCGGCGTCCTGTATCCCATCGTGGGGCTCCTGCTCAGCCCGATGATCGCGAGCGCGGCGATGACGTTCAGTTCCGTCTCGGTCATCGGCAACGCGCTGCGGCTCCGCAAGACCGTGCTCTGACGCCGTTCGGCGCTTGCGGCCCTGGCCCTGGCGCCTGCCGTCGAGCGGGCCGCCGTCGTGGTGTCTCTGCCGTATGATTCGACAAGTTCCCCCAATGTCTCCCGTGGATCCCCAGCGGTGGCGGGCGCTCAGCCCGTACCTCGACGAGGCGCTGGACCTGGCCACCGAGGCGCGACCGGCGTGGCTGGCGTCGATTGCCGCCGCCGATCCCGCGCTGGCCGAGGACCTCCGCGGGTTCCTGGCCGAGCACGACGTCGCCCTGGCCTCGGGCTACCTGGAAGGCGGCGTGGCGGAGGGCCTTCGGCCCCCGGCCGCACCGCCGGTGCTCGAAGGCCAGGTGGTGGGCGCCTATCGCCTGCTGTCGGTCCTGGGGCACGGCGGCATGGGCAGCGTGTGGCTGGCCGAACGCTGCGATGGGCGGTTCGAGGGCCGCGCCGCCGTCAAGCTCCTGAACGCCGCGCTCGTGGGCCGCGCCATCGAGGGCCGCTTCCGCCGCGAGGGCACCTTCCTCGCGCGCTTCACCCACCCGAACATCGCCCACCTGATCGACGCCGGGGTCACCAAGGCCGGTCAGCCCTACCTCGTCATCGAGCTCGTCGACGGCGTGCACATCGACGCCTATTGCGCCGAGCACACGCTCGACGTGGATGCCCGGCTCGCGCTCTTCCTCGACGTCGTGTCGGCGGTGGCGCACGCCCACGCCAACCTGATCGTCCACCGCGACCTGAAGCCCAGCAACGTGCTGGTCAACGCCTCGGGCCAGGTGAAGCTCCTCGACTTCGGCATCGCCAAGCTGATCGATGACGACGCCGACTGGGCCGACACGCCCGTGACGGGCACGCCGGCCTCCGGCTCGACGCCGCTCACCCGCGAAGCCGGGGCCGCCATGACGCCGCAATTCGCGGCGCCCGAACAGCTCAAGCGGGGCCAGATCACGACGGCGACCGACGTCTACGCCCTGGGCGTCCTCTTGTACATCCTGCTGACGGGCCAGCACCCGGCGGGCGCCGCCGTGCGTTCGCCGGCCGCGCTCGTGAAGGCCGTGATGGAGGACGAGCCGCGGCGGGCGTCCGAGGCGGTGGCCGGACGATCGGACGCGCCGGACCTGCAGCTGCGGCACGCCCTGCAGTGCCGGTCCACGCCGCAGCGCCTCGGCCGGGCCCTGCGAGGCGACCTCGATACGATTCTCGCGACGGCGCTCAAGAAGGATCCGAAGGAACGCTATCCCTCGGCGGCGGCCCTGGCCGACGACATCCGCCGGCACCTGGACCGCGAGCCCATCGCGGCGCGCCCCGATACCGCGCGCTACCGGATGGCCAAGTTCGTGGGCCGGCACACGCGGAGCGTGGCGGCCGCGGCCGCGACCGTCGTCCTGCTGATCGGCCTGGTGGCCTTCTACACGACGCGCATCGCGGCCGAGCGCGACCGCGCGCAGCGCGAAGCCGACCGCGCGTCCAAGGTCAGCCAGGCGCTCACGGGTCTGCTGATCGGCGCCGACCCCATCGCCAACCGCGCCACCGGCGAGCCCCTGACCGTCCGGGGGCTGATCGACGCCGGCGCCGAGCAGGCGCAGAAGGGACTCGCGTCGCAGCCCGAGGCCCAGGCCGAGATCCTGACCGTGCTCGGGCGCCTCTACCGGCGGTTCGGGGCGTACGACCGCGCGCAGGCGCTCCTGGAACAGGCGCTCAGCAGCGGCGAGCAGGCCTTCGGGCCGGTGCACCTGACCCTGGCGGCCACCCTGAACGAACTGGGCGCGCTGCTCACCGAGAAAGGCGACTACGTGGCCGCCACCCGCAGTCTGGAGCGCGCGCTCGCGATGCGCCGCGAACTGCTCGGCACGGATCACCCGGACGTGGCGGTGACGATGGTGGAGCTGGGCCGCGTGTTCCAGGACCGCGGCCTGAACGATCGGGCCGAGCCCCTGCAGCGCGAGGCCCTCGACATCCGCACGCGGGTGCTCGGCGCCGGCGACCGCGAGACGGCCGTCAGCCTGAGCGACCTCGCCTCGGTCCTTCGGCTGAAGGGCGATCTCGACGGTGCCGAGGCGCTGCTCACGCAGTGCCTGGAGATCAACCGGCGGACGCGCGGCGAACGCCACGCCAACACCGGCACGACGCTGCACGACCTCGGGCTCGTCGCGGCGACCCGCGGCGACGCGCGCCGCGCCGAGGCGCTCTTCCGCCAGGCGATGGACATCCACCGCGAGGCGCTCGGCGACACACACCCGGCCGTCGCCACGTCGCTCAACAGCCTGGCGCACCTGCTGATCGCCCAGCACCGCTACGACGAGGCCGCCGACGCGCTGAACCGGGCGCTCGAGATGGTGCGGCCGGCGCTGGGCCAGAACCACCAGCTGGTTGCGGTCTACGCCAGCAACCTCGCCACGATTCATCTGGCCCGGCGGAATCCCGAGGCCGCCGAGGCGCTGCTGCGCGACGCCCTGCGCATCAGGAGCAGCGCGCCCGAGATCATGCCCAGCCGCCGACGGATGCTGGCCATCGACGACTGGCCGGTCGGCCGCATCAAGACCCTGCTGGGCGAGGCCCTCAGCGATCAGGGCCGCCTCGACGCGGCCGAAACCACGCTGCTGGAAGCGAGGCACGACCTGGAAAGCGCGCCGGCGCCAGCGGACGCCGACCTCCGGGACAACGCGGCGAGGCTCGTCGAGCTCTACGGGCGCCTGGGCCGGCCGGATCGCGCGGCCGAGTATCGCGCGGCCGCCAGCGGGCGCGGCACGCGCTGAGGGCCCGCCGCCGGGTCACTCGAAGCGCAATGCGTCGATGGGATCGAGCCCGGCGGCCTTGCGCGCCGGGTAGAACCCGAAGAACACGCCGGTCATCGCCGCGAACGCGAAGGCCACCCCCACGGCCCCCGCCGTCACCGACGTGGGCCACGTCATCCAGGCCGTGATGCCGCGGGCCATCCCCAGCCCGAGCACGATGCCGATGCCGCCCCCGATCGCGCTCAGCACGACCGCCTCGACCAGGAACTGCAGGAGCACGTCGCGGCCCTTGGCGCCGACCGCCATGCGCAGGCCGATCTCGCGCGTCCGCTCGGTGACCGACACCAGCATGATGTTCATGATGCCGATGCCGCCGACCAGGAGCGACACGCCCGCGATGCCGGCCAGCAGCCCGGTCATCGTCTCGGTGGCCTGCACGCGCACGCTCGCCATCTCCTCGAGCGTCCGCACCATGAAGTCGTCGGCGTCGCCGGCCTGAATCCGGTGGCGCAGGCGCAGCACGGCCGCGATGCGCTCGGCGGTGGCGGCCGTGTCGCCAGCCGACGCGGCCGACACGGTGACGTTCTGGATGAACGTGATCCCGCGCAGCTTCTTCATGACCGTGGTGTACGGCACGTAGACGACGTCGTCCTGGTCCTGGCCCATGCCGGACTGGCCCTTGCTGGACATGACGCCGACGACGGTGAACGGCTGGTTGTTGACGCGGATCACCTCGCCCGTGGGATCGACGCCGGCGCCGAACAACTGCTCGCTGACGACCGATCCGAGCACCGCCACCTTCGACGCCGTGGCCACGTCCACGGGCGCGAAGAAGCGGCCGTACAGCTCGGGCCACGACCGGATGAGCGGCAGGTCCACGTCGGTGCCCTGCACCTGCGTGCCCCAGTTGAGGTTGCCCGCCACGACCTGGGCCCGCGTGTTGACGCCGGCCGCCAGGTACTGCACGCCCGGCACGTCGCGGAGGGCGTCGGCGTCCTCGGGCGTGAGCGTGCTGGCGTTGCCCTGGCCCAGCCGCACGCCGCCCTGCTGGAAGTTGCCGGCGCTGACCATGATCATGTTCGTGCCGGCGGCGCTGATCTGCGACTCGATCGACGACTGCGCGCCGGTACCGAGCGCCACCATCGTGATGACGGCCGACACGCCGATGATCATGCCGAGCATGGTGAGCGCGGTCCGCATCTTGTTGCGGGCCAGGGCCTTGATCGCCACCCGAAGCACCATCAGGAAGGACATGGCTACACTGCCTCCTCGTCGTCCGGGGGAAGCCGCGCGAGCTCGTCGGCCGCGTCCCGCCGATGCGCCACGGGGCGATCCGCCACCACGTGGCCGTCCCGGAACGCCACGACGCGCGTGGCGTACTCCGCGATGTCGGGCTCGTGGGTGATGACGAGCACCGTGATCTGGCGCTCGACGTTGAGGCGCTGGAAGAGCCCCATGATCTCGATGCTGGTCCGCGTGTCGAGATTGCCCGTGGGCTCGTCGGCCAGCAGGATCGACGGCGAGTTGACGAGCGCCCGGGCGATGGCCACGCGCTGCTGCTGCCCGCCGGAGAGCTGGTTGGGATAGTGATCGAGGCGTTCGCCGAGGCCCACGGCCTGGAGCATCTCGCGGGCGAGCGTCCGCCGGGCCGCCGTCGTCGTCGAGCCGCCGGCGTACAGGAGCGGCAGCTCCACGTTGTCCATCGCCGAGGTGCGCGTCAGGAGGTTGAAGCCCTGGAAGACGAAGCCGATCTTGCGGTTCCTGACCTCGGCCAGCTGGTTGCGCGACATCTGGGACACGTCCTGCCCGTCCAGCAGGTAGCGGCCCGACGTCGGGCGGTCGAGGCAGCCGATGATGTGCATGAACGTGGACTTCCCCGACCCGGACGGTCCCGTCACCGCCACGAACTCGCCCCGGCCGACCTCGATCGTCACGCCGCGCAGGGCCCGCACCTTGTGGTCGCCCACCGCGTAGGTCTTGACGAGGTCGCTCGTCGCGATGACCGCTGGCGGCATGTCAGCGCGGACCGCGGCCGCGGCCGGGCATCAGCGGGTTCGCCGTCCCCCCGGGAGCCGGCGTGGCGCGGGCGGAGGTGACGCCGGTGAGGCCGGTGACGACCTCCATGTTCTCCTCCAGCCCGCCGCCGAGCAGTTCGGTGAACGAACCGTCGGTCACGCCGAGCCGCACGTTCACGGGCTTGAGCTCGCGGTTCGAGAAGATCCAGAGCCGGCCGCGCGACTCGATCGGCGGCAGCGGCGCGAAGAGCTCGTCGATCGTCTGCGCGGCCGACGAGGGCGCATCCGGCGTTCCCCCAACCGCGGGCCGACTTCGGCCCGCCGGAGCGCCGGGGGCGCCGCCGCCCTGGGCCCGCGCCTGCCGCCGTGCCAGGAACTGCTGGCGCTCCTCGGGTGACATGCCGGCCAGGCGCTCCCGCATCCGGGCCTCGCGGTCGCCGCCCGTGGCGGGATTCCCGCCGGCACCGGGCGCCGGGCCGGGTCCGGCGGCCGCGGGCGGACCGGCGGGCGGCGTGGCTGCCTCGGGGGCGGGCGGGGCCGCGGCGTCCGCGCGTCCGGCCGGGCCGCCCTGGCCGTTCCGGCCGCCGCGCCCCCCGCCGGGCGTCAGGTCGGCGGGCGGCTCCTGGCCGAGCGCCGCGAACATCTCGCTCGTGGGCCGGAAGCGCAGCGCGAGGTTCGACACCCGCAGCGCGTTGGTCCGGCGCGCCACCTCGATCTTCACCGTGGCGGTCATGCCCGGCTTCAGCTTCAGCTCCGGATTGGGCGCCGTGATCAGGGTGCCGTAGGTCGTCACGTTCTGCACCACCGTGGGCTGCAGGCGCACCTGCGCCACGGTCCCTTCGAACGTCTCGGTCGGATAGGCGTCCACGCGGAAGGTGACGCGCTGGTTCGGCCGGATCCGCCCCACGTCGGCCTCGTCCACGCTGGCCAGGACCTGCATCTGCTTGAGGTCGGCCGCGATCATGAAGAGCGTCGGCGCCTGCATGCTGGCGGCCACCGTCTGCCCGACATCGACGTTGCGCTGTGTGACGATGCCGTCGATGGGCGCCTCGATCACCGTGTGCTCGCGGTTCACGCGCGCCTGGTTCACCGAGGCCTCCGACTGGCGCACGGCCGCCTCCACCTGCGTGACCGTGGCCTGCTGGGACGCGACGGCGGCCTGGGCGGTGTCCACCGCGATCTTGGCCGCGTCGAGCTCGCTCTGGGGCAGCAGCTTGCGCGAGGCCAGCTCGTCGGCCCGGGCGTACTTCTGCTGCGCGTCGACCAGCTGCACGCGGGTCCGGTCGAGGTCGCTCCGCGCCTTGACGAGATTGGCCCGCGTCTGACTGAGGTTCGCCTCGACCTGCTGCAGCTGCGCGTCGAACAGCGAGGGGTCGAGGCGCGCGATCACCTGCCCGCGCTTGACGATGCTGTTGAAGTCGGCGCCGAGCCAGGCGATGTTGCCCGACACCTGGCTGCCGACGAGGACCGTCGTGACGGCCTGGAGCGCCCCGGTCGCGCCCACCGTGTCGACGATCTCGCCGCGCGTGATGGGCGCGGTCGTCACCGAGACGTCGGGACCGCCGCGCTGGCGGTACACCGCGGCGGCGACCGCGCCGGCGGCGGCGATGAGCACCAGTGCGACGATGGCCTTCTTCATGATCGAACCTCGCCCGAGGAGTCGCGCGACGAACCCTCGCGGCACGGCCCGTCCGGCTCATTGTATGCCGCGCGTCGTGCGTCTCCCGGGCGCCGCCGCGGCTCGCGGCGGTTGTCCCCAAGTGTCACGGGGCACGGCCACCCGGCGGCGGCGCGACCTGCTCCGGAGGCGCCGGCCGGATCAGTACGAGAAGAGCAGGCCGGCGATCTTCCACGCGCCGGCGCGTTCGACGAGCGTGAGGGTCAGGCGGCCGCGACGGGACGTGCCGCCCTGGTGGAAGACGAAGCCAGCCCGCGCGGTGGCGATGCGCCCGCTGCGCTCGATGACGACGTCCTCGAGCGTCTCGGACATCGCCTGGGCGCGAAGGAAGCCGCGGGCCTGGGCGTCGTAGAACTGCTCGAGCGTCCGCACCGTGACGCCACCGTCCGCTGCGGGCGACGTGGCCGTGAACGACGGCAGGAAGAGGGCGCGCCAGCGCTCGAGCGTGTCCTGGCGATACAGCCCCACGTAGTCGTCCACCACGCGGCGTACCGGCGCGACATCCGTCGCCGGGCCCGCGGACGCGGCGCCCGTCCCGCCGGCCGAGGTCGACCGCGCGCGCGCCCCAGGGCCGCGAAGGGCCCGGCCCGGGCGGGCCGCCGTCAACCGGCCGCCGTCCACCACGAGCCCGCCGTTCACGAGCACGTCGCGGACACCGGTCGCGTACTGGCGCGGCTGCGCGAAGGTCGCCCGGTCCTGGATGGCCGCGGGATCGAAGACCACGAGATCGGCGAGGGCGCCCGGCCGCACGAGGCCCCGATCCCAGAGCCCCATGCGCTGGGCGGGCTGCGACGTCATCTTGCGGACGGCCTCCTCCAGGGTGAGCAGGCGCTCCTCGCGCACGTACTTCGCCAGGATCCGGGCCGCCGATCCCCAGGCCCGCGGATGCACGCCGGCCGTCGGCGGGCCGCTGTCGGGCGCCATGCCCCCGGAGTCCGTCCCCAGCATGACGAGCGGATGCCGGAGCGCCGCACGCACGTCGTCCTCCTGCATGAAGAACATCACGCCGCTGCCGGTCGTGTCGTCGTCGGTGATGAGGTCCATCAGGACGTCGATGGGATCCTTGCCCTCCGCCGCCGCGATGTCGGCGAGCGTCCGCCCCTGGAAGCGCTTCAACTCGGCCCGGCCGACGGCCGAGACCAGGATCCCCTCGGCGCCACCCGACCCCAGGTACTGGTTCTCCCAGGCCGACGACGGCGTCAGGATCTCCGTCCGGATCTTCGCGCGCGTCGCCGGATCCTTCAGCCGCGCCACCATCGCGTCCCGCCCGCCCTCGCGCGCCCACACCGGCAGGCTCGCGTCGAGCGGGTTGCTGCCGGCGACGTAGGGGTACTGGTCCGCAGCGATGTCCAGCCCGTCGCGCCGCGCCTGCTCGATGCGCGCGAGGACCGCCGGCATCCGGCCCCAGTTCTGCGAGTAGGCCGTCTTCAGGTGATGGATCGTGGCGGGCACGCCGGCCTCGCGCGCGATCCGGAACACCTCGTCGAGGCTCTCGTCGATGGCGTCGGCTTCCGAGCGCTGGTGGGTGATGTAGCTGCCGCCGTAGCGCCCGGCCACGCGCGCCAGGGCCACGAGCTCGTCGGTCCGGGCGAACCGGTCCGGGACGTACTGCAGCGACGTCGACAGGCCGAAGGCGCCCGCCTCCATCGCCGACGCCACCTGCGCCTCCATGCGCCGCAGTTCGTCCGGCGTGGCGGCCCGGTCCTCCCGCCCGACCATTGACTCGCGGACGCCGCCCGCGCTGATGAAGGTCCCGAGATTGATCGTGGCCGGATGGGCGTCGAGGACGGCGAGATAGCCGGCCAGGTCGTCCCACTGCGGCACGCCCTCGCGGTCGAACATCGCCGCGAAGGGATGGCTCCGGCGCGCGCCGGCATGCGCCACACTCGTGAAGCTCGCCTCGCCCGTGAGCTCCGTCGTGATGCCCTGCATCACCTTGCTGCCGACGCGCGAGTCGCGGAGCACCCAGTACTCCGACTGCCCGAGGAGATCGATGAAGCCGGGCGCCACGACGTGCCCGGTGGCGTCGAGACGCCGTGCGGCGGTGGCCTCCGCCAGGCGGCCGATGGCCGCGATGCGGTCGCCGGCCACGCACACGTCGGCGGCGAAGGCCGGCGCGCCGGTGCCGTCCACGACGCGGCCGCCCGCGATGAGCAGGTCGCAGTCCGTCGGCTGGCCGGCAACGACGAAAGGAGCGACGAACACGGCCGCGAAGGCGGCGATCGACAGGACGCGCAGCATGGGCAAGGTCGGCGGCGGCGCCGCGTGGGTGATGAGTATAGGCCCCGCCGAGCCGTGGGCCGCTACGGCTGGGGCAGCCGCCGCACGGACGCCGCCTCCTGGAAGCGCGCCATCGCGGAATGGACGCCGAAGCCGATCCCCCGGGAGAACTGCTCGAACTCGACGACGTTGTGGGCGAGGAAGACCAGCACGGACCCATCGCCCGGATCCGCCCGCCACCAGCCGCCGAACCCGCCCGGCCAGCCCACGGCGCCCCGGGCCCCTCCGCCGATCGAGGGCAGCGCGGTCTCGGGTTCCATGACGACGGCGACGCCGAGGCCGAAGCCGTAGCCGGTGGCGAAGAGCGGGAGGCCGACCACCTCGGAACGCGCCCGCTGCCCAGCCGACAGGCAGTTCGTCATCATCGCCGCGACGGTGTCGGGCCGCAGCACGCGCACGCCGTTCACCTCCCCGCCCTCCACGAAGATCCGTGCGAAGGTCGCGTAGTCCGCCAGGGTGGACCAGAGCCCCTGGCCGCCCGACTCGTAGGCCATGGCCGCCGGGCGTTCCGGCACCGTCGACCCTCCCGGGCCGGTGGCCCTTGCCACGAGCGCGCCGGCGTCGTCGAAGCCGTAGAGCCTGGACCGCCGGTGCCACGCGTCGGGCGGCACGAGGAACCCGGTGTCCTTCATCCCGAGCGGCTGGAACAGGCGATCGCGGAGCAGCCGCCCGAGCGACGTCCCGGCCATCCGCGCGATGAGCAGTCCGAGGAGGTCGGTCGAGTGGCCGTAGTGCAGGGCCGCGCCGGGTTGATCGATGAGCGGCAACGCCGCCAGCGCCGCAATCCACTGGTCCGGCGGCACCTCCGAGTCGATGTCCCCACCAAGCGCCTCGCGGAACGCCGACGCGATGTGCGGGGCATGCGCCGCGCCGTAGGTCAGGCCGGACCGGTGCGACAGGAGGTCCTCGATCGTGATCGGCCTGTCGGCGGGCACCGTGTCGTCGAGCGCCGCCGCCGGGTGCCGCAAGACGCGCATCCCGCTGAACTCCGGCGCCCAGCGCGTGATGGGGTCGTCGAGCGCGAAGCGACCCTCCTCCCACAGCATCAGCGTCGCCACCGACGTGATCGGTTTGGTCATCGAGGCGAGGCGGAAGATCGTGTCCCGCTCGACCGGCAGCCCGGCGTCGCGATCGCGCGAGCCGACGCAGGTGACGTGGCGATCGCCGCCGGGCCGCCATTCGAGCGTGGCCACGCCGGCGAGCGTGCCCCCATCGACGAACGGCGCCAGGGCCGTCGCCACCACGTCGTTCCGCGTCCATTGCGACATTTGTGCTCCGGGGTGATTTATAACACAGTTATTAAATAACGATGTTACAAACTATGAAATGATCGGTGCCGCATGGCGAAGACGGCCTCAGCGCGATCGGGCCCCAAGGGGGACAAGCGCGCACGTACCAGAGCCCGCCTGCTCGAGGCCGCCCGCGACTTGATCCGCGAGACCGGCTACGAGCGCACCACGCTGCGCGCGGTGGCCGAGCGCGCGGGCATGACGAGCGGCGCGATCTACGGGAACTTCAAGGATCGCGAGGACCTGTTCATGGCGCTGGCCGACGCCTACTGGCCGCCGCTCAAACCGCACGTGCCGCCCGGTGCGACCTTCCCCGACGTGATGCACGCCCTGGCCGCTGCCCTCATCGCGGCGCTGCCGGACCGGCGACTGGCCGCGGCCGGGAGGTTGACGGGCATGGCCTACGCGCTGAAGCAGGACGCGGTACGGGAACGCGTCCGCGCCATCACCGAGCACTCCTACGCCGCGGGCGCGGCCTGGCTGACGACCGTCGGGGACGCACGCGTGCTGCCGATGCCAAACGATACCCTCGTGCGCGTCCTGCACGCGCTCATCGAGGGCCTGACGTTCCAGCGGCTGCTGACGCCGGAGCTCTTCCCCGACGACGTGATCTACGCGGCATTCGCGGCGCTGGCGGGAGGGCCGGCACCGGCGGTCGCCCCGGTGGCCGGCCAGGCTCCCTCCGCCAGGACGCGGCCGTCACGGCGGGCGCGGCGGGGCCCCACGCGCCGCCGCGAGGGCTGACGGTGACGTCCCCCGCCCTTTGAAGGCCGCGGAGATCGCCATGGGCGTGCCCATGGCCCAGGCCGTCGTGCGCGTCCGGGCCGCAACCCGCCTTGGCCCGTGATGGTGTCCCCCTTGGCGGGGCGAAGGCGGCGCGGCCGGGGACCTGCTCAGTGCGTGCGAATGAACGCGACGAGGTTGTCGAGCGTCACATCGGTGCCCGTGTGAATCCCGAGCGCCAGGAACTGCTCCAGGTGGGCCGACGACGTGCAGCGGATGTCGACGGTCATGCGCGTCCCGCCCTGGTCCTCGACGAGCCGCACGACGCCAACGGCGCCCAGCGCGTCGAAGACGAGTTCGGCCGGGCGATCGATGGTCCGATAGACGCCGGCGAACGGCGGGGCGTGGCCCGACGACATCGTGAACTGGAAGGCCCCTCCCGGGCGCAGATCCACGTCGCACGCGGCGAGTGGCGCGCCGGTCGGGTCCCACCAGGCCGCGATCTTGTGCGGATTGGTCCAGGCGTCGAACACCGCGTCCGGTGGGGCGTCGAACTGGCGCAGGAAGCTGATGGTGTGGGTCAAGCGGTCAACAGTGGTGGTGGTGGCGGACATCATCGGCGGGTTCCTTTCCTGCGAGGGCGCGTGGGCGCGCTCTGCCGCAGCAGGGCGTCGAGCCGGTCGAACCGGCCCTCCCACTGGGCTCGAAACGGCTGCAGCCAGGCATCGACGTCCCTGAGCGGGCCGCCGACGACGAGCCGCCGCGGGCGGCGCTGGGCCTCGCGGCTCTGCTCGATCAACCCCGCGTCCTCGAGCACCCGCAGGTGCTTGGAGATCGTGGGTTGGGCCAGACCGAAGGGCTCGGCCAGTTCCGACACGGTGGCCTCCCCCCGCGTGAGACGGGAGAGGATGGCCCGCCTGGTCGGATCCGCGAGCGCGAACAGCGTCTCGGTGAGCGCGGCGTCTGTGTTCATTACCGATTAGCTATATAGCCGATCGGCGTTCATGTCAACAGGCGCGCTGATGCGGCGCGCGTGACGGCCGCTGGGCCTGACGCCGCAGGACTCCGTCGACGCCGGCCGTCCATCAGAAGTACCGCGCGAGCCGGAGCCATACCCGGATGCCGGGCGCCAGATCGCCGGCGACGACGCCCGGGATCGCGATGCCGCCGTACTCGGACCCGCGCGGTCCCAGTCCCGCCTGCACGCCGGCGTGCAGCGTCAGATTCTGCCGCCAGTCGTACTGGACCTGCGCCAACGCGTACACGCTACCGTCGGTGAGGTTGACCAGGGCCGTCGGTGAGACCGTGACGAGCGGCGTCCAGTCGAACCGCACGCCGGCCGCGAGCTCGTGGCGCCCGAGGCTGAACAGCTCGCCGCGTTGCAGCCGCGGCAGCAGCGCCAGATCGAGCACCGGGACGCGACCGCCGCCTTCGGCGAGGCCGAACCCGTTGCGGAAGTACTCGGCGAACGCGTACAGCGTCCGGCCGCCAGGCGACCACGCGCGGTCGACATTGGCGACGAGCGACGTCGCACCGTGCGCGTTCACGCGGGTGTGCGACAGGTCGATCCGCCAGACGCCGCCGGCCAGCCCGGCGCTCGCCCCGGCCCCCACGACGGCGTCGCCGTCGTGGCGGGCGGCCAACGCATCGACGTCCACGCTGCCAGCGGTGTGGTGCCATTTCGCGGCCACCGAACTCTCGTCCGCCGCCAGCGCGCCGCCTGCCTGCGACCGGCCCGGCACGGCGATGGCCTGCAGGTCGCCCCCCGGCAGCCGCCACTGCGCCGTCAACATGTCGCGGCCGGGCTTGTAGTCGGTGTCGAGCACGCTCGGGGGGAACGGGTTGAACAGGTCCAGCACCTGGAACACCGCGCCGTTGCCCCAGCTCAACGCCTGGCGGCCGAGCCGCAGGACGAGGCGATCCCCCGTGTAGCCGATCGACGCCCGGTCCAGACGGGCGACGAGCTCCGCCCGGTCGCCCATCCACGCCCGCGCCGTCAGGTCGAGCCATTGACCGGCATCGCCCAGGCCCGGCGGCCCGAGCAGATACGCGCCGTCGGTTCCGGCGGTGCCGCGCCGCGCAGCGGCAACCGTGTCGCCGGCCACGAGCACGAGCTGGCCGTTCAGCGTGACGTCGATCCGCCCGCGGCGATACGCCACGTTCAGCCGACCGTCGAGGGTCTGGTCCAGCGGCGTCGGCGCGATCGCGTCCGCACCGAACGTGGCGGGCGGAAAGTGCTGCAGCGACGACTGGGACTTGGCGTGTGCGTGCACCGTCCACTGCGCCTCGGCCCGCGCGGCCGGCGCGACGAGGAGGCACAGCAGCGCCGCGGCCTTCACGCGCGCTCCCGGTCCTCGGCGATGCGCCCGTCCCGGAGGGTGACGAGGCGGCGGGCGAACTCCATTACCCGCGAGTCGTGCGTCGAGATGAGAAACGTGATGCCGCGCGTGTCGTTGAGCGATTTCATCGTCCGCAGCAGGTCTGCGGCGGTGTGGGAGTCGAGGTTGGCCGTCGGCTCGTCGGCCAGCACGATGGCCGGCCGGGACGCGATGGCGCGCGCCACGGCGACGCGCTGCTGCTGGCCGCCGGAGAGGGCCGCGGGCCGGCGATCGGCGAGCTCGCTGAGTCCCACGTCGGCCAGCACCGCTGCCGACGCGGCTGCGCGCCTGGAGGCGCCCTCCCCCTGCAGCTCCATGATGAGCTCGACGTTCTCGCGTGCCGTGAGGACCGGCACCAGGTTGTACGCCTGGAAGACGAAGCCGATGCGCGCGAGCCGCAGGTCGGCCAGTTCGGCCGGCGACAGCTCGTCGATCGGACGGCCGTCCACGCGGATGTGACCGGCGGTCGGCCGGTCGAGCCCGCCGATCAGATTGAGGAGCGTCGACTTGCCCGAACCGGACGGGCCGATGAGCGTCGTGAACTCGCCCGGCCGGATGCGGAGATCGATGTCGGTGAGCGCCTGCACGTCGACGGTACCGCTCCGGTAGACCTTGGAGACGCCCTCGCAGATCACGATGTCGTCTGGCACGTCCAGCCCCTCTCGAGGTCTAGCCACGGGTAATCGCCTCCACGGGCACACGCCGGGCCGCCCGGACCGCCGGGTAGAGGCTGGCGAGCGCGCCCAGGACCATCACGACCGCGACGGCCGACGCGACGTCGCGCGGCCCCAGGGTCGGATAGATGACCTTCCCCATCCCCCACATCTCCGCGCCCGCCGCGTAGGCCGAGAAGTCGATGCCGCCGCGGAGCAGCCCCACGGTCGCGAACCCCAGCGTGACGCCCACGCCGACGCCGAGCAGCAGGACGAGGAGCGACTCGATCAGCACCTGCCGCAGGAGCAGGCCCGGCGCCATGCCGAGCGCCTGCAGCAGGCCGAACTCCCGCGTCCGCTCCAGCACCGCCATCAGCAGCGTGTTGACGAGCCCGGACGCCATGGCGACGTACATGAGCGCGTAGAAGATCCAGATCCACATGTCGGCCAGCGACACCGTCGCCTCGGCGATGGGCTCGAGCGCGGTCCACGGCTGGACGTCCAGCCCGGGCGCCGCGGCGCGCAGGCGCGACACCTCGGCATCGGCGCCGGCCGGGTCGCGCAGTTGGACGGCCACCTCCGACACCCGCGCGCCGACGCACAGCAGACGGGCGGCCGTGGCGCGTCCCGTGAAGACGAAGGTCATCTCCGTCGCGGACCGATCCGCATCGAAGATGCCGACGATCCGGAATCCCCGCTCGGCCACCTGGTGGTCCGCCGCCTCGCTGATCAGGACGACACGTTTTCCCAGCCCCGTGCTCAGCCGGTCGACCAGCGCCCGCCCGAGCAGCACCCCGTCGGCGTCCGGCGAGTCGAGATCGCGTCCGGCGGTCACGGCGCCGGCGATGAACGACAGGCCGCGCTCTGCCGCGGAGTCGATGCCGACCAGCGTGACGCCGGCCGTCTCGCGCTCGCTCTGGACGACGGCCGGAACGCGGATGCGGCTGGCCCACGCGCGGACGGTCGGCGCGCGAAGCGCGTCGAGCAGCCGGCCGTCGGGGACCGGCATCAGGTAGTCCACCGAGGGATCCGAGACGTAGCCGGGGGCGTGGATCTGCAGGTGGCCGGTGAGCGTCCGGACGGCGCTGTCGACGACGCCGTTCTCCCACCCGCGGGTGAACGCCACATAGACGAGCATCGCCCACAGGCCGACGCCGACCGCGAGGACGACCACCGCCGTCCGGCGGCGGTAGCGCAGGACGTTGCGCACGGCGAGGCGCGAGAGGAGCCGAAGGCGGCCGGCGCTCATACGGCCTTCATCGCGTCCACCGGACGGAGCCGGCGGACGTGAACGATGGGAAAGAGCGCCGCCAGCGACGCTGCCGCGAGGACGATGAGCGGTCCGGTCGCGATCGTGGCGAGGCTGATCTCGGGATAGATCCGCGCCGGCAGGTGCCACTGGGCGAGCAACGCCTCGTTCGAGGCGAACGCGATGCCGTGTGCCGCGGCATACCCCGTGAGGGCGAGGCCGAGCGCCATCCCGACGGCCAGGCCCGCCCCAATCACGAAGACGAACTCGGTGGCCACGACCGTGCCGAGAAAGCGCGGCCGGACGCCGAGCGCCAGCAGCACGCCGAACTCCCGCGTACGTTCGAGCACCGAGGTGATGAACGTGTTGAGGATGCTGAACACCACCACGAGGACGAGCATCGCGTAGAGGAACCACCCCACGGCTGCGTCGATCGCGATGCCCTGCTCCAGCCCGTCGAGCAAGTCGTTCCATGGCAGGACGGTCAGGGCCGGGCGGCCCGCGAGCAGCGTCCGGATCGCGCCGGTGACGACCGGCACGTCCTCGAGCGAACGTGTCCGAATCACGAGGCTGTGTGCGGCACCGTCCAGCGCAAAGGCACGCTGAAGCGCCGCCAGCGGGACCTCCACGACCTGACGGTCGAGATCCGCCGAGCCGCTCGAGAAGACGCCGACCACCGTGCACACGAGGGTCGCCAGCGAGCCATCGGCTCCCTGACCGAGCACGGTCAGTTCGTCGCCGACCTTCAACGACAGATTCCTGGCCAGCGCGTCGCCGATCACGGCGGTCTCCGCGTCGCCGGGGGCCAGGTAGCGGCCGGCGCGTACGGTGCCGGGAATGGTGGAGACCTCCGGCTCGCGATCGGGCCGGACGCCGACGACGGCGGCGCCGAAGGTGCGCGAGGGCGAGCTGACCAGCGCCTCGGCCTGCGCGCGCGTGGCGACCGCGGCCACGCCGGGCATGGCGGCCATCCGCACGGCGAGCGCGTCGGCGTCCGGCACGGTGGCCTCGATGCGGGGCTTGGCGTGATAGCCGACGTGCTGCACCTGCAGATCCCCGGTGTAGACGCCGATCGCACTCTCGATCATGGCGCCGTAGCCGCCGCGCTGCGTCGCCCTCATGACGATGAGGATCGTCACGGCGAAGGCCACGGCCGACAGCGTGATGACCGTGCGCCGCGGGTTGCGCCAGAGGCTGCGCCAGGCGAGGCGCCCCACCAGCCTCATTTCGGCGGCCGCTCCCACTCCGGCCGGGGGTTGCGGAGATTCGACTGGGTGAAGAGGCCGTCCGGCAGGGCGAGATCGAATCGCGCGTCGCGGTAGTCGAGCTCGGTCCACTCGTCGGCGGCCTCGAGCGTTGCCATGCGCAGCCGGGTGACAGCCCGCCGTCCACCGAGCATCCCGATCGCCTGCGCGCTGAGCCGCTTGACCGGCCTGCCGTCCTGATCGAAGAAGGTCTGCTCGAGCAGCAGGTCGTCGTCGCGAATCTTGACGAC
Organism: Vicinamibacterales bacterium; assembly: GCA_050187355.1. GTDB lineage: Bacteria > Acidobacteriota > Vicinamibacteria > Vicinamibacterales > UBA2999 > CADEFD01. Next base: position 100,116 of record JBFWXO010000011.1, on the reverse strand, counting down.
TTCCTTGCCCCAGATCACGGGCGCCGACCGGTGCGGCGTCGCCTCGATGACGTAGACGACGTGGCCGTCGCTCGTCTCGGTGCCGGTCAGTCGATTGTCGAAATCGACGACCAGCTGGTCGGACTTGGCCAGGTCGTTGTAGGAGAAGTCGGACCCCATCCAGCTCGACGCCATCATGCTGAAAGGGATCTTCACCACGCGGTTGAGCCGCGGGGCAAACACCCACATGTCGTCGCCGAGCTTGAGCGTCGCATTCCCGGCGTCGCGGGCCGGCTCCATGAAGCGCACCAGAGCGTCCTTGGCGCCCCGGGTCCACGCGCGCGTCACCGAGCGGCGCTCGGAGTCCGGCCGGTGAACCGTCATGGCCATCAGGGTGTACGAGCTGCGCCCGCGCCAGTAGTCGATGGCGCGCTTCACGATGGCCGCCGCGTCAGGGGCCGGCGCGCCGGCGGCCGCGTGGGCCGCCGAGCCCAGCACCAGCGCCAGCACCGGCGCGGCCGCGAGGAACAGGACCGGCTTCATCCGTCTCATGCCCGACGCTCCTTCCAGCCGCGCCCTGGGCCTCATTTCGCGCCCCGCGTTGCCGTGCGGCGCGCGCGCGGCGGGCGCCACGACAGGAGCATCGCTTCGAGCGGCGCGGCCGTCTGCATGACGTCCAGCGTGGGATCCACGAGGCGGTGGAACAGCAGCCCGTCCAGCGCGGCGGCGAGCAGTACCGCGGCGCCGGCAAGGTCCAGGTCGGGGTCGAGCTCGCCGGAGTTCCGCGCGACCTCGAGCCGTTCGAGAATGGCCGAGCGGAAGCGCTGCGACGCCCGTTTCGTCCACCGGCGGAACGAGGCGTCGCGCGTCGCCTTCACCATGGCTTCCGCCAGAATCGTCGACCCGGCGGTGCGCTCGCCGTAGCGCTCGATCCAGGCGAGGACGGCGCGGAGCGAGGCCTGCATCGTCGCGCCGGACCGGAGCACGTCGATCGAGGGCCCGAGCTCGCGCGTCAGCGCGTCCTCGGCGGCCTCCAGGACGAGCGCGGAGACCGTTCCGAAGTGGTAGTGGATGAGCGCAGGGTTCACGCCCGCGCGCTCCGCAATGGTGCGGGTGCGCACGCGGTCGATGCCGATCTCGGCCATCAGGGCGACCGTCGCCCGGAGAATCCGCTCGCGCGTCTGGGACGCCTCGTCGGCGCCCGCGACCGCACGCGATTTAGTCATATGACTAAACCATATGCCCAACTGCTCCCCGCGTCAATCAGTTGCCTTCAGGGCAGGCCGCAACGGTACAGGGCACGCAAGTGGGCCGCGCGGACGCTGGAGGCCCCCGCACGGTCGACGACGGCCCCACGAGACGCGAACGCGAAGGGCCGCAGGCCCGGGCAGTGAGGGAGGGGCTGGACTCGTGCCGAGTCGCGAGCCGCGCAGCGGATCGCGCGGATGCCTGAGGCCAGGCCGAGGTTGCCAACTTCACGAAGTGAAGTTGGCTCCTCGGGCTGGACTCGAACCAGCAACCCTCCGGTTAACAGCCGGATGCTCTGCCATTGAGCTACCGAGGAACGGGCAGGCGGTCCGCCCTGCGCGCTCCGGCGCCGGTCGGACGAACAGCTATGGTAAACCGAAGGCGCGGCGCCCGGCAAGCGCCGCGCCGGTCAAGAGACCGATCTGATCGCGCCGTCGGCTCGGCTACATCGAGTTTCTGCTGGCCGGCGGCACGATGCCGTTCAGGCGCAGGTACACGGCCATCTGTCCGTAGATGTCCATGGCGTGCTGCATGACGAAGTAGGTCAGGCGGGTGCGCGTAGAGCTGCCCAGGAAACGCGGTCCGTCGACGGCCTGGAGCATCGTCTGATCGGTCTGCTCCTTCAGGGACGCGATGCCGTAGTCGTACGAGTCGTTGAGCGCCTTCAGGATCTCGGCCTTCGCCGTGGCCTTGGGATTGATCGTGGGCGCGGCCGCCTTGGCGCCCAGGGCCTTGAAGATCATGACGTTCGCGCCGGCCACGTGGAGGATCTGCTCGCCGTAGCTCCGCTGCGGCGGCGTCGCCTTGAACCCGAACTTGTCTTCGGGCATGGCATCGGCAATCTTGGCCATCTGGTCCTTCTGGCCGGTGAGGTCCTTGAGCAGCTCGGCCTGGATCGACGGCCCCTGAGCGGCCGGACGACCAGCGGCGGCGAGGGTGATGGCGGCGGCAACGGCGAGCGTGGACAGGGCAATGCGCATGGGGCTCTCCTGGGGCGGTCGCGACGGGGCCGCGAGACTCTGATGATACGTCTACGCTGGAACCTCCGCCGCAGTCCCTGAGTCATACTCGACAGCCATGCCCCTCGTCGTTGCCGATGCCCTGGAGAAGACCTACTCGGAGGGCGGGACGACGGTGGCGGCCCTCCGCGGCGTGTCGCTCGCGCTGGAGCCCGGTGATTTCGTGGCCCTCACCGGGCCGTCCGGCTGCGGCAAGTCCACGCTGCTGCACCTGTGCGGGGCGATGGACCGGCCCACCGGCGGGCGCCTGCTCCTGGACGGGACCGACGTGGCCACGCTCGACGACGATGCCCTGACGCGCCTGCGCCGCGACCGGATCGGGTTCGTGTTCCAGTTCTTCAACCTCCTGCCCACGCTGACGATCGGCGACAACATCGCCCTGCCCTGCCTGCTCGCGGGCATGAAGCCGGCCGAGGCCGACGCCCGCGCGGCGGCCCTGGCCGGCCGCGTCGGCATCGGGCACCGCCTGGGCCACTACCCGCAGCAGGTCTCGGGGGGCGAGGCGCAGCGGGCGGCCATCGCCCGGGCACTCGTGCACGGGCCGGCCCTGCTCATCGCCGACGAGCCCACGGGCAATCTCGACAGCGCCAACGGCGCGACGGTGCTGGCGCTCCTGGCCGAGCTCAACCGGGAGCTCGGCGTCACCATGCTGCTGGCCACGCACGCCGCCGAGGTCGGCGCGGCCGCGCGCCGCACCATTCGGATGCGCGACGGACGGCTCGACCCGCCATGAGGCGCCGGCTCTTCCGGCAGTTCATCGTCCGGCGGATGGCCCTGGATCCCGTCCGCACCCTCACCACGGTGGGCGGCATCGCGCTGGGCATCGCCGTCGTCGTCGCCATTCAGCTCACCAACGCCAGTTCGGTCCGGGGGTTCGAGACGGCGCTCGACACGGTGTCCGGCAGGGCCGCGATCGAGATCACGGGCACCGGCGGCATCGACGAGACCCTCCTGCCGGACCTCGGGTGGCTGCGCGAGATCGGCGTGGCCTCGCCCGTCATCGAGGGCGAGATGGCCCTGGTCACGGCGGACGCCAGCCCCGACGCCCGCGCGCCGCGCACCGAGGCCGTGAAGGTGCTCGGCGTGGACATCCTGCGCGACCAGGTGGTCCGCGACTACGGCGTCTCCGCCTACCTGGCCGGCGACACCGCCGTCGAGCGCCCCGACGACGGCCAGATGCCGCTGGTCCTCTCGTCCGAGTCGCTCTTCGCCCTCCTGACCAGCCCGCGCTCGGTTGTCATCAGCGAGAAGCTGGCATGGCGCCGGGGCTACGCCCTCGGATCGGAGATCCAGCTCCTGGCCGGCGACCGCGTGGGCACCTACGTCGTGCGCGCGCTCCTGCAGGACAAGGGCCCGGCGCGCGTGATGGACGGCAACTTCGTCCTGATGGACATCGCCGCGGCGCAGCTCGCCTTCGATCGCCTCGGCCGGATCGATCGCCTCGACGTGCAGGTGGCCCACGAGGCCGGCGCCCTCGATCCCTCGCGGGCGCCCACCAGCGACGAACTGGCGGCGGCCGAGGCCGCCATCGCGCGGCGCCTGCCACCGGGGCTCACCGCGACGACGCCGGCCCGCCGCGGCCGCCAGGTGGAGAAGATGCTCTCGGCCTTCCACCTCAACCTGTCGGCGCTGTCGTGGGTGGCGCTGGTGGTGGGCCTGTTCCTGGTCTACAACACCGCCACCGTCTCGGTCCTCACGCGGCGGGACGAAGTGGGCATGCTCCGGGCGCTCGGGGTCACGCGCCGGCAGATCGTGGGCCTCTTCCTCGGGGAAGCCGCCGCCATGGGCTTCGCCGGCACGGTGCTCGGCATCGGCCTGGGCCGCCTCATCGCCGACAGCGCCGTGGGCGCGACCAGCGCCACGGTGAGCGCCATCTACATCGCCACGGCCGCCGCGCCGCCCGCGCTCACCCCGGCGCTGCTGCTGCTGGCCTTCGCCATCGGCGTGCCGCTCTCGCTGCTGGCCGCGCTCGTGCCGGCCCTGGAGGCGAGCCGCGTGCCGCCCACCTCCGCCATCCGCGGGAGCGACCGGCTCGAGACGCGGATCCGCCTGCGCGGGCGATCGGTCGTCGTGCCGCTCGTCGTCCTGGCCGTCGCCTGGGGCCTGGCGCAGCTCGGGCCCGTGGACGGGCGGCCGATCTTCGGGTACGCCTCCGCCTTCGTCATCATCCTGGGCGTCTCGCTGCTGGTCCCGGCCCTCGTGTTCTGGGCCGCGCGCGTCCTCGCCCGCCCCTTCGGCCGCCTGTTCGGCGTCGTGGGCCGGCTCGCGCTGGCCCACTTCACGGCGGCCATCCCGCGCCTGGCCATCTCGATCTCGGCGCTCTCGGTGGCGCTCGCCATGATGGTCGCCATCGCGATCATGGTGGGCAGCTTCCGCGAGACCGTCGTCTACTGGGTGGGCCAGACGCTGCAGGCGGATCTCTTCGTCGGCCCGGGCGTGCGGCCCACCACCGGATCGGCGCAGACGATCTCGCCCGAGATCCTGGCCGCGGTGTCGGCGCATCCGGACGTCGAGGCGGTGGACACGTTCCGCAACCTGGACCTGGTCTACCAGGGGAACCTCGTCGTGCTCGGCGCCGGCCGGTTCGACGTGATGCGGGCCCACGGGCACCTGCTCTTCAAGTCGCCGGCCGACGGCATGGCCGCGCTGGATCGGGCGGCCGGGACCGACGCCGTGCTCGTGTCGGAGGCCTTCGCCACGAAGTACCACGCCTCCACCGGCGACACGCTCCGGATCGACACGCCGGCGGGTGCGCGCCCGTTCACGGTGGCGGGGGTGTACTACGACTACGCCGTGGACCGCGGCATCGTGATGATGGACCGGCCCGTGTTTACCCGCTACTACGGCGAGCTGCCCACCACGGGGGCCACGCTGTACCTGCGCGACGGCGCGGACCCGGAGCGGGTGCGCCGCGACCTCCTCGCGAGCTTCGACGAGGGGCACCGCGCGTTCATCTACACCAACCGGGCGCTGCGCGCCGAGGTGATGCGGGTGTTCGACAGCACGTTCAGCATCACCTACGCGCTGGAGATCATCGCCGTGGCCGTCGCCATGCTGGGCGTGGCAGGCACGCTCCTGACGCTCGTGCTCGAGCGGCGGCGGGAGCTGGCGATGCTCCGGCTCGTGGGCGCGCTGAAGCGGCAGGTGCAGCGGGTGGTGGTGCTCGAAGCCGTGCTCATCGGCGCCACCAGCATGGGCATCGGCCTCGTGGTGGGCCTCGTGCTGTCGCTGCTGCTCGTCTACGTAATCAACGTCCAGAGCTTCGGCTGGACCATCCAGTTCCGCGTCCCGGTGCTGTTCCTGGCCCAGGTGTCGGTGGCGATCGTGGCGGCCACGGCCGTGGCCGGGCTCATTCCGGCCAGGCGTGCGACGACGCTGGCAGTGGAGCGGGATGAATAAGACGGGGACCAGGGACCGGGGACCCGGGATCAGGGGCGTGCTCGCGCTCGCGTCGTTCGCGCTCGCGTTGGGCATCTCGGGGGCCGCGCAGCCGTTGTGGAAGGACGCGACGGCCGGGTACACGTTCGCCTTCCCGCGGGATCACGCGAGCCATCCGGACTACCAGATCGAGTGGTGGTACTACACGGGCAACGTGGCGACGGCCTCGGGGCGCCGGTTCGGCTACCAGGTCACGTTCTTCCGCGTGGGCGTCGATCCGGCGCCGGAGAATCCGTCGCGGTGGGCCGTCCGCGACCTGTACATGGCGCACCTGGCCATCTCGGATCCCGAGGGCCGGCGCTACCGCTTCGACGAGCGCCTCGGGCGGGGCGGCCCGGGACTGGCGGGCGCGGCCACGGACCGCTACCGGGTGTGGAACGACGACTGGAGCGCCGGCCTGGACGACCGCGGCCGGCACGTACTCCAGGCGCGGTCGGGCGACCTCGGCCTGGCCCTCACGCTCGACGAGGGCAAGCGCCCGGCCGTGAACGGCGTCAACGGCATCAGCCAGAAGGGCGCGCGCCCGGGCAATGCCTCGCACTACTACTCCCTGACACGGATGCCGACGCGCGGCACGGTCACGATCGGCGGCGAGCGGTTCGACGTGGCCGGCGACAGCTGGATGGATCACGAGTTCGGCACGAGCTTCCTCGAACCCGGGCAGCGCGGGTGGGACTGGCTGTCCCTGCAGCTCGACGACGGGCGCGAGCTGATGCTCTACCAGCTCCGGCGCGCCGATGGCACGCGCGATCCGCGATCGAGCGGCACGCTCGTGGATCCCGACGGGCGCACGCGCCACCTGACCGCGGCCGACTTCACGCTGACGCCCGCCGGGGCGACGGCGGCGGGCGCATCCGGGGCCACCTACCCCATCGCCTGGACGGTGGCGGTCCCCGGCCAGTCGCTGACGCTGTCGGTGGGCACGCCGTTGCCGGACCAGGAGCTCCGCACCCTCGGGGGCGGCATCGCCTACTGGGAAGGGATGGTCACGGTGACGGGCGCCGCCGGCGGGCGCCCCGTGGCCGGACGCGGCTACCTCGAGATGACCGGCTACAAGGGCAGTCTCGGCCGGGTCATGGGCCTGACGACCGGCCGTCCGCGGTAGGGCGGCCGGCGCGCCAACCTTCCGGCCCGGGCCGCCGTCCAAGGTGTCGTCGTCCTATATGACGCCTGACTGCATATGAAGCCCAGCCCCGCCGAACGCCCCACCTTCGACATCGCCAAGACCGGCAGCGCGGACCTCCTCATCCTCGCCCTCGTGGACGAGCAGGACCTGCACGGCTACGAGATCGGCCGCCAGATCGAGCTCCGGTCGCACGGCACGCTCCGGTTCACCATGGCGTCGCTCTACGCCACGCTCTACCGCCTGGAGGAGCGCGGATCCATCCGCGGCCGCTGGGTGGAGAAGGCCGGCCAGCGCCGGCGCCGGTCCTACCGCATCACCCAGCCGGGCCGCGCCATCCTGGCCGCGCACCGGGAGCACTGGGGCAGGTTCCTGGGCGTGCTCGTCGAGGTCGCGGGCGTGACACCCGCCTGGAGCCGCCCATGACGCCGTCCTGGGACGCCCGCCGCGAGATCCGGCGCCGGGCCGGCGAGGCCGGCGTGGATCTCCCGGACTCCATCGTCGAGGAGCTCGTCGTCCACCTCGACGACGTCTACGAGGCCGCCATCGAGGACGGCTGCACGCACGAGGAGGCGCTCGCGCGAGCCCACGTGGCGCTCGACGAGTCGAGGCTCGCGCAGCTCCGCCGGCACGCGGATCGCCGGCCCGACACGGAGCGCCGCCTGGCCGCCGACGCCGACGCCGAGCGCGCGGCCACCGGGAGCTGGCACGTCTGGCGCGCGCTCGTCGTCGCGCTCCGCCAGTTCCGCCAGGCCCCGACCTTCGCCGCCGTCACGGTGCTGGTGCTCGGCCTGGGCACCGGCGCCGCCACGACCGTCTTCACCGTGGTGGACGCCGTCGTGCTGCGGCCCCTGCCCTACCGCGCGCCGAACCGGCTCGTGACCCTCTGGGACACGAATCCCGGCAAGGCGCTCACCCACGATCCCATCTCCCCCGTCAACTTCATGGACTACCGGGCGCTGCCGGTCTTCGCCGACGGCGCCGCGTGGTGGCGGCCCGCGCTCACCGTGGCCGACCCCGGGCAGGAGCCGCTGCGCCTCAACGCCATCGAGGTGAGCAACAACCTGTTCGCGCTGCTGGGCATCGAGCCCCAGCTCGGCCCCGGCTTCCCGCCGTCCGACCTGCTGCACAGCAACGACCTCATCGCCGTCATCAGCGACCGGCTGTGGCGGACCCGGTACGGCGCGGACCCCGGCATCGTCGGCCGGTCGCTCGTGTTCAACAGCACGCCGTACCGAATCGCGGGGGTGATGCCGCCGGGGTTCCACTACCCCGACGACGTGGACGTCTGGCAGCGGCTGCGCTGGGACCTCACCGAGCACAGCCGCGCCGCGCACTTCATGGAGGCCGTGCTGCGCCTGTCCGACGGCACCACGATCGAGGAGGCCGGCCGCGCCGTCGACACCCTGGCCCAGCGCCTCCAGACCGAGTTCAGGGAGACCAACTCCGGCTGGGGCGCCCGGCTCGTCCCGCTCCTGGACGAGCAGCTCGGGTACTACAGGCCGGCGCTCGTCGTGGCCCTGGGCGCCGTGGTGCTCCTGCTCCTCATCGCCACGCTCAACGTCGCGTCGCTGCTCCTGGCGCGGGCCATGGCGCGCTCGCGGGAGATGGCCGTGCGGCTGGCGCTCGGCGCCTCGACGCGGCACCTCGTGGTGCAGTTGATGGCCGAGAGCGCCGTCCTGTCCTTCGCGGGCGCGCTCGTGGGCGCGGCCGTCGCGTGGGCCGCCCTCCCGCTGGCAGTCGCGATCGTGCCCGTCAGCATTCCCCGGCTCGACGGGGCCGCCGTGGACGTGCGCGCGCTGTTCGTGTGCCTGGGCGTGGCGGTCCTGGCGACGCTCGCCTTCGGGCTGGCGCCGGCCATCCCGGCGCTGCGCACCTCGCCCGCCCACGACCTGAAGGCGGCCGAGCGCGGCAACTCGAAGGGCGGCCGCCGCGCCTACGCCGCCCTCGTCATCGCCGAGGTGGCCGTGGCGTCGGCCCTGCTGGCCTGCTCGGCGCTCCTGGTCCGCAGCGTGGTGCAGATGGTCCGGACCCCGACGGGGGTCGACGCCGACGGCGTCCTCACGATGCAGGTCCAGTTCACGCGCGACGGCATCGGCACCGACAGGGACGCGCCGCAGGGCGAGGCGTGGACGCGCGTGGCCGGCACCTACGCGCGCCTGCTCGACGCGGTCCGTTCGCAGCCCGGCGTGACCGCGGCCGGCGCGGCGAACTTCCTGCCGCTGAGCGTCGGCTGGCGCAATCCTTTCGCCGTCGAGGGGCAGCCGCGGGCCTCGCGTTTCGAGGACCTGCCACAGGCTCAGATGCACTCGATGAGCGACGGCTACGTGGAGGCGATGGGTATCCGCCTCGCGGCCGGGCGCCCGTTCACGCCGCGCGACGACGCGAACGCCCCGCCGGTCGTGCTCGTGAACGAGTCGTTCGCGCGGCAGTACTTCACGGGTGGACCCGCCACCGGCCAGCGGCTGCGCATGTGGGCGAGCGCCATCGGACCGCTCGGCTTCAACCTGCAGTTCTCGCCCGAGCGGCAGCACGAAGGGCTCGTGTACGAGGTGGTCGGCGTGGTGGCCGACGTCAAGAACAGCCCCCTCGGCCAGCCCGTGGAACCGGCCGTGTTCCTGCCGGCCGCGCAGTTCCCGTTCAGCGAGCTGTTCCTCGCGGTGCGCGCGTCGGACACCGCGGCGGCACGGTCGGCCATCCGCGCCGCGCTGCAGCAGGTCGCGCCCGGCGTGCCCATGGCCCTCACGCGGACGTGGGGCGAGCGTTTTGCCGCCACCTCGGCGGAGGCGCGGCTCCTCACGTGGGTCCTGGCGTCGTTCGGCGGGCTGGCGGCGCTGCTGGCCGCGCTGGGCGTCTACGGGCTGGTGTCGTGGTCCGTGGCCACACAGACGCGCGAGCTGGCGATCCGCCTCACGCTCGGCGCGGCGCCCGTGCGCGTGGGCCGCACCGTGCTCGTCCAGGCGGCCTGGCTCGTCGCGGGAGGCGCGCTGGCAGGGCTCGCGATCGTCCGCCTCGCCGAGACGCTCCTCGCGCGCGTGCTCTACGGCGTGTCGGCCACCGACGCCACGGCGCTCGCGGCCGCCACCGCCGTGCTGCTCGTGGCCGGGCTGGGCGCGTGCCTCCCGGCGGTGATCCGGGCCATGCGGGTCGATCCGGCGATCGGGCTCCGGACGGAATAGCCGGACGGAACGGCGGTCAGGCGCGCTTCGCCTTCGCGCGCATCGCCCGGCCGCCCCCGCCCGTCACCTTGAGCTGGACGAGGACGCCGAGGAGGCTCAGGCCCACCCAGGCCCAGGGCACCCAGGCCTCCCCGGGCGCGGGCTGCATGAGGTACGGGACCCACACGTCGCCGGCGGCGGCCGCGGCCAGCTTCACGCGATCGCCGAACACCGCCAGCCCGCCGACGACCATGGCCCACGCGCCGGCGAACGCCGTGCCCGCGACGGTCACGTAGCGCTGCAGCCAGGTCGCGAGCCAGGCGCCGGCCACCGCCGCCAGCACCACCGCGTACGGATGCGGATCGCCGGGACGGGGCCACGCCACGGCCACCACCGCGGCGCCGAGGCCCGCGCCGACCAGCGCGACCCCGATGAAGGCGGCCGCCACCATGATGACGGCGCCCGCCAGTCCGCCCACGACGAACGCCGCCGCCATGTAGGCGGTCTCGCTCGTCCCGAAGATGGAGCTCGCGGCCAGGCCGCCGATGATGAAGCCGAAGGCGGCCAGGACGTACTTCAGCAGCCGGTAGCCGGCAAAGCAGGCCATGACGCCCGAGACCAGCAGCACCACGGCCGCGGGCAGTTGGTAGGAGATGGGGAGCATCCCTCGGTGACCCGCGCGTTCACACCGGGCGTCGAGCCCGGCTACGACACGTCGCGGCGGCCCTCCATCGCCTTGCCCATGGTGAGCTCGTCGGCGTATTCGAGATCGCTGCCCACCGGGATGCCCGTCGCGATGCGCGTCACCCTGATGCCGATCGGGCGCAGGAGCCGCGCGAGGTAGATGGCCGTGGCCTCGCCCTCCACCGTCGGGCTCGTGGCGAGGATGACTTCCTCCACGCCGCCGGCGTCGATGCGGGCCAGCAGCGTCCGGATCTTGAGGTCGTCCGGGCCGATGCCCTGCAGCGGCGAGATCGTGCCCATCAGCACGTGGTACACGCCCCGGAACCCGCGCGACTTCTCGATGACGGTGACGTTCTGCGCCTCCTCGACCACGCAGATGACGCGGCGGTCGCGCGTGTCATCGGCGCAGTAGGCGCAGGGGTCCACGTCGGTGATGTTGTGGCACACCGAGCAGTACGTGACGTGGTCCTTGACGTGCCGGATCGCCTCGCAGAGCCGCTCGGTGTCCTCACGCGGCGTCCGGAGCACGTGGAACGCCAGGCGCTGGGCGCTCTTGGCGCCGACGCCGGGCAGCTTGCGGAACTGCTCGATGAGCACGTCGAGGGGACCGGGCAGCACGCGGCCTCACATCTCCTCGACCTTCACGGTGTCCACCGGGAAGATCTCGAGCATCGACTGCACCATGGGGTCGGCCATCGCCTCGGCCTTCAGGCGGTCGTCGCCGTCCGCGGCGGCCGGCCCCTTCCGGACGGGCTGTCCGGCGGCCGCCGCCGGTACGGCGCCGCCGCCCGCGCCTTCGGCCGCATCGCCCTCGACGACCTTGACGCTGACGGGCACGGGCCGGCCCAGCGTCTTCTCGGCGATGCCTTCGAGCCACGCCCGGTTCTCCTCGCACTGGGCGCGCGCCATCTTGTGCTTGGGGAGAAACGCGAAGGTGATCCCGGACGGCGTCACGTCGATGGCGTACGCCTGGGCCACCGCGGCGTTGTAGAAGAACACCTTGGCGGCCTTCACGGCGGCCAGGAACCGCTCGCGACCATCGCCGCCGGCCGCGGGAGCGTCCGCGCCACCGTCGTCGGCGGGCGCCGGTGGAGCGGCCGCGCGCGGGGGCGCGGGGGCGGAGGGCCGGGCCGCCGGAGACGGCGTTGCCGGCCGCGACAGGGGCATCGACGGCGCCGGCCGGCCCGCGGGCATCGCGGGACGCGCGGGCGCGCGTCCGGGTGCCAGGCCCCGGGCGCCTTCCATCAGCAGGTCCGCCAGCGGCACGAGCTTGCGCAGGTGCATGAGCCGCAGGAGGGCCATCTCCATCTGGAAGCGCGGGTGGTCCGACTGCCGCACGTCGAATTCGGCGCGCGTGAAGCCGTCGAACGTGCGCAGCAGGTCCTCGCGCGAGAACTGCGGGCCGAGCGCGGCCATGCGCGGCCGCTCGCCCTCGCTCGCGATGTCCGGATCCTTCAGCCGGCCCGGATCCACCGAGACCACCAGCAGGTCGCGGCTCGCGCGGGCCAGCTCGCGGCACAGGAGACGGAGGTCGTAGCCGCGCTCGATGGCCGTCTCGACCAGCGCGAAGGCCGCCGCGGCGTCCTCGGCGGCAATCGCGTCCATGATGTCGAACACCAGGTCGCGGCCCACCAGGCCCAGCACCGACGTGACGTCCTCGATCGTGAGCGTGTCGCCCGAGAAAGCGCGCACCTGGTCGAAGGCGCTGAGCGAGTCGCGCATGCTGCCCTCGCCCGCGCGGGCCAGGAGCAGCAGGGCATCGTCCGGCACCGCGATGCCCTCGGCGTCGGCCACGGCGCGCAGGCGGTCGGCGACCGTCTTCGACGAGATGGTGCGGAACTCGTAGACCTGCGACCGCGACAGCACCGTGTCGGGAATCTTGTGCAGCTCGGTCGTGGCCATCATGAACACGACGTGCGGGGGCGGCTCCTCGATCGACTTCAGCAGCGCGTTGAACGACGAGTTCGACAGCATGTGGACTTCGTCGATCAGGAAGACCTTGTAGCGGTTGCGCGCCGGCGCGATCGAGAGGCCCTCGATGATCACCTCGCGGACGTTGTCCACGCCCGTGTGGGTGGCCGCGTCGATCTCGAGGACGTCGATGTCCCGGCCCTCGGCGATCTCGATGCAGGCCTCGCACGTCCCGCAGGGCGTGGGCGTCGGTCCCTGGGCGCAGTTCAGGGCGCGCGCGAGAATCCGGGCGGTGGTGGTCTTGCCGCAGCCGCGGGGCCCGGCGAAGACGAACGCCTGGGCGATGCGGCGGCTGGTGAGGGCGTTCCGGAGGGTGCGGGTGACGGCGGGCTGGCCCAGGACGTCGTCGAACGTCTGGGGCCGCCACTTGCGCGCGAGGGACTGGTAGGCCATCAGGGAGTCAGCGCCGGTGCCGGCGGCGTCGCGCGGCCGGCTGTGGACCCCACCGCAGCCCGGAGGGCCTGCATCACAACTCAGGAGCTGCTTATCGCTGCTGCCTTCCGGCCCTGACGCGGTTCGCAGACTGACATTGCACAGGTTCCGGGCCGCGGTGCGACCCACGGACCGGCCGCCCACGGCGCGCGCGACGTGCGACGCGACGACCTCTGAGTGTAGCGCGCGCGGCGCTGCCCGGGCAAGGAATCCGCGGCCGTCACCGCAGCCCGGCGGCGATCGCCAGCAGCTCCGGCGCCAGCACGAAGTGGCCGGCGTTCTGGCCCTGGTTGGCCAGCACGACCACGGTCGCGCCGCTCTCGGGCTCGAACAGCAGCAGGCTGCTGCCGAAGGACATGCCGCCGGAATGCCCGAACTCCGTCCGATCGAAGTACTGGTAGCCGCGAATGCCCAGGCCCGCCCCGCTCTCACCCGGGATGTTGCCGGCGGCCGGGACGAGCTCGCGCATCGCGGCCTGGGTCTCGGGTGTCACGACGTCGCCCAGGAACAGCGCATGCCCCCAGCGCGCCACGGTGATGGCATCGGCGTACAGGCCGAAGGCGCTCTGGCCGATCGAGAGCACCGCGGGCTGCAGCAGGGGCTCGACGAGCCCCGCGCGTCCGAGCGCCGCCGCCACCGGAGCCGGCGGCTCCTCCACGAGCGGCAGGAACACGCCCGTCAGGTTCCGGGGCCCCCAGAGCCGCTGGTGGTAGAGCTCGAGGATCGGCCGCCCCGTCGCGGCCTCGGCCACGAGGCCCAGGAGGAGGAACGCCGTGTTGGTGTACTCGGTGCGCTCGCCCGGCGCGAAGTGCGGCGCGTCGAGGAACCCGAGGAGGTCGCTCGCCTGGAAGACGCGCGCGGGGTCCTCGGCGATGGCCGCGCCGAGGGCCGCGCTGGCGGTGTAGTTGGCGAGCCCGCTGGTGTGGTTCAGCAACTGGCGCACCGTGATGTCGGGCGGCACGTTGTCCATCGGCGGCAGCCACCGTCCGACCGGATCGTCGAGCTGCACGACGCCCTCGTCGACGAGCTGGAGGATGACGGCGCCCGTCATCGTCTTGGTGATGCTGGCGATGCCGATCAGATGGTCCGGCCGCAGCGGCTCGTCCAGGCCCGCCAGCCCCGCGGCGCCCGTCCACTCGGCGCCGGTCTGCAGGACGACGGCGGCGGTCACGCCGCGATGGGCCGGCTGACGCGACCAGGCGTCCAGGGCCGCCTGCAGGCGCGCGACGGTCTCGGCGGGGACGGCGGGCACGTCGTCTGGTATCGGCGGCTGGGCGTGGGCGTCGCCGTTCATCAGGCCTCCCCCCAGCACCAGCGTGAGCGCGAGTCCGGCGGCCGCGGTGGCGTGGATACGCATGGCCACTAGAAACGATAGCCGACGAGGAGGCCGGCCGCACGGGAGGAGAAAGACGGCGGCGACGTCTCGTTGAGCTGGGAGGTGCCCACGGAGGCGCGCACCTCGAGCACCACCGCGCCGCGCCCGGCGGCGATCTCCAGGGCCCCACCGAACGTGATGGCCAGGTCGGTGCCGGCCACCGAGTCGGTCAGATCGGTCTCGCCTCCCTCCACACGCTGGACGACGCGCGAAATGAAGTTGAGCTGCGGCCCAACGAACAGCAGGGGCCGCACGCGTGCCTCGGACAGGCGCCCGACCTGGAGGAGGAGGGGCACTTCGAGGCCCCGCGACCGGATGTCGAAGCTCACGGGCGTGCCCTTCGAGGAGAACCGCCGTTCGGCAGGCAGCACCTCGACCTGGATCCGGACCGCGCGTCCCAGCGTGACGCCGACAAATCCGCCGCCGATGGCGCCAGCGTCCGCGGCAGTGTCGAAGGCCCCCGCACCGGACGTCTCGAGACGACCCGCGATGACGCCCGCCTTGATGCCGCCGCTCCACGACTGCGCCCGCACGCCGGTGGGCAGCAGGCCGATGAGGCACACCGCGCACACGAATCCCCTGATTGCCAGTCTCATGGTCTGCTCCGCGTCGATTGGGCGGGCCGCTCTCAGCGGCCCGTCGCCAACAGCCAGCTGACGTTCACGGCCACCTGCCGCCCCCGATAGTCGTCTCGCGCTGGGCCCTGGTCCGTGAACGGGAACGCGTGATAGCCCACCGTCGCGCCGACCGCCCACCGCGGCGTGACGTGGACGTCCGCCCCAACCCCGAGCCGCGCCCCCAGGCCGTAGCCCACGCCGCCTCCATACGGGGATCGATCCGCGGCGACGACGCTGGTGCGGGCCACGGCGAGCAGGCCCATCTCGGCGTACGGCTTCACCCGCTGCTGAGAGGTGTCGCCCGGGCGCGGATACCACCGGGCCCCCAGCGGCAGCGCGAAGCCCCCGAGGAACGCACGCACGCGCTCGGCGCCGTACGCGTGCAGGCCGATCGACACGGCAATCGTGTCCGACACGTGCCTGACGACCTCGCCGCCGCCCGCAATGTCGAGCGATCCGCCGCCCACGCCGCGGAGCGCGCGCCCGTGGGTGCCCCAGCCGCCGATCTGCATCGACACGCGCGTCGCGCCGTCGATCGGATACCGTCCGGCGACGGCCTCCCCCCGCTCTCGCGTAGCCTCGCGCGCCACGGCCGCGAACTGCGCGCCGCCGAGCGACACACGGCCGCCCTCGTCCAGGACAATCCGGGTGCGGCGGCTGGAGCGATCGTCGTCGAGCCGCACCTCATATGTGCCGGGCTCCAGTCCCAACGCGACCCGGCGGCCCCGGCCCTTGCTGAGTTCGGCCACCAGCGCCTGTGAGGCGCTGCGCACGTAGAGACGTCCCTCCACGTCCGGTCCGAGTTCGAGCGTGGCCGTCGTCTGCGCCACGTCCGTCATCACGACGTCGCCGGCGCCGGTCAGGCTGATGTCGTACGACGGGTGCTGCGCGCCGGCCGCGGTGCCGGCGGTGCGGCCCACGGTTTCCGCGAAGGCGAACTGGTACGCCTCGTTCAGCGTGACGCGGCCGTCGCCGGAGCTGTCCGCGGCACCGCGAAACGCCGAGACCAGGTAGTGGGTGAAATACGACGCCTTGATGCGGTCGGACTCTTGCGCCGCTTCGGTGGCCGCGCTGGAGGTCAGGAACGCGTGGCCGCGCATGCTGGTGGACGCGTCCACGAAGAACGCCGGCCGGCTCTTGCCGCCCTTGAGCCGGGTGAAGGCGCCCGAGGCGCAGGCGTCGAGCACGGCAATCCGCACGTCGGCCGGCACGGCGTCGAGGCGGTCCCGCAGCGCCCGATAGGACACGCGGTCGCCGCCGAGCAGGAGGCCCTGCTCGTCCGCGTGGCCCGAATAGTAGAAGAGCACCTCGGTGCGCCCGGCCGCGGCCCGCGGCCGCTCCCGGGCGATGCGCGCGGCCAGCATCGTGAGCGCGTCGTGGAGGGCCTGGGCGGTCGGCTCGCGAAGGAGGATCTCGTTGGCCGGCTGGACGCCCCCGAGTTCGACGAGCACGCGTCCGAATCGCTCCGCATCGGAGACGGCGTAGCGGAGGCGCGGGCGATCCGCGCCGCCGTCGTTGGCGCCGACGACGATGGTGTACCGCTGGAGGACGTCAGCCGAGACGACGGACGCGCAGCAGACCACGATGCAGCAGGCGAGGGCAAGGCGGCGAACGGTCATGGACGGGGCTCCTTGGCGACGGACACAACGGCATCGGCGAGCGAGGATGGCAGCCGCCCGGGCACGCCGGTCGAGAGCGCATCCAGGACGGGGGCGATCGCGAAGGGTTCGGGCGACGTCACGAGGTGGAACTGCTCGAAGCGCGGGGCATCGTCGAGCTCGAACGCCCGGTCGAGCAGCACCGTCGCCCCGGGGGTCAGCGCGACGGCGAGGCCGCCGGCGGCCGGGAGGTGGCGCGTGACGACGCCCCGGCCATCCACCGATGCGATGACGCCGTACAGGGGATGGGCCACGCGGTAGCCGACGCGCAACGTATCTCCGGCGCGGGCCGTCGCTCCGTCCGCCAGCCGCTCGCTGCCGGCATCGGTCTTCCGGAAGATCTCGAGGGCGGTGTCGTCGCCCTTCACGCGATCGCCGGCGGCGAGGACTGACGGGCCCGGCGATCCGGGCACGGGGGCCGGGCCGCGCATCCACACCGCGGCGATCACCGCCAGGCCGACGAGCACCGGCGCGGCCTGCCAGATGCGACGCGTACCGCCCGCGCTCGCCCCGTGGCCGGAGGTCGTCACGCGGCGCGCAAGGTCCTCCGGCGGCCACTCCCGGCGGATGGCCTCATCCGACCGCGCCAGATCCCGAAGACGGGCGGCCAGCGCGGCATCGGATGCGGCCCGCTGCACGAGTTCCTCGGCCTGTCGGGCGTCGAGCTCGCCGAGCCTGAGCTGCTCGAGGACGAGCTCCGCCGGTTCCAGCCGTGGCGGGACGGACTCCGGGCGGGGCGTCATGACTGCAGCTCCCGGAGCACGTGACGCAGCAGGCGGAGGCGTCGGCGAACGCCCGACACCGAGAGCCCGGCGACGGCGGCGGTCTCCTCGAGCGTCAGCCCGTCCACGTAGTGGAGGACGGCGATCGTGCGGCTCGAGGCCGGGTGACGCGCGAAGAGCCGCTCGAGGACGAGACGGGCGTCGCTCATGGCCGACGGCTCCTCCGCCGAGGCGATCCGGTCGAGCACGCCCTGTTCCGCGCGCTCCGGCCCGCGCCGCCCATCGCGCAGGCGATTGAGGCAGATGTTGGTCGCGATCCGGTACAGCAGGCTGGACAGCGCCCGGGCGTCGATCCGCCGCCGGCCCGTGACCACCCGAACGAACACGTCCTGACACGCATCGCGCGCATCCTCCTCGTCGACGAGCAGCCTCCGGCAGCGCCGCAGCACCATCGGGCCGTAGCGCTCCGCCAGCGCCGCAATGGCTGCCTCGTCGAGCACGTCTCCTCCTTGAACACCGGCGGGCGTGACATCTGTCACCCGCCCGTCCCACCGCCCGTCACCTCGCGATTGACCCGTCAGCCAGCTGCGAGTATGGTCGACGGCAACTCATCTCCGACCGGCTCGCGCGCTGGGACCTGGCAGGCAGGTGCGTGCGCGTTCCCGGAACGGGCGGTGCCCTGGCTGCCTCGTCACCGAGGCGTGTCTCGCGGGCGCCGCCGCCTCGATCGACGGGACGGCTCGGCGCCCGACGAGAGGCCTCATGTTCCGCATCCACCGCCCCGGCCGACGCCTCCTCCTCATCGTGTTCGCGCTGTGGCTATCCGCCGCCGGCCTCCTCCGCGCACGCGCCGCCGACACCGTGCTCTTCTCCGACGACTTCAGCGCCGGGCTCGCCCGGTGGGACGTCGTCGGCGAGGCGGCCGTGGCCGTGCGCGACTCCGGCGATCCCGCGCACGGTCCCGTCCTCGAGCTCACGCCCAACGGCGACGTGCTGGCCGTGATCCGCGGATCGGATCGGTGGCCGCGCGTGCGCGTGGAGGGCGACATGCGGTTCCCCACCGACATCGACAACTACCTGGGCCTCGCGTACCAGGCCAACGAGACCGACGGCCGCTGGGACTTCGGCCTCATCTACGTCAAGGGCAACAACGGCTACCTCCAGGCCAACCCGCATCGTGACTTCAACGTGTCGCGCCTGGTGTACCCGGAATCGCGGGCCCTGCTGCGCGGCCCGGCCGCGGTCGAGACGGGTGTCTGGCAGCGCTTCGCGTACGAGGTGGCTGGCGCCGACGTGCACGTGTACGTCGGGCCCGGCACGGCGCCGCAGATGACCTTCCGCGCCGACGGCCGGCTGCGGGGGCGCCTCGGCCTGCAGCCGCGCTCGGTGGGAGGCCCCGTGTGGGTGGACAACGTGGTCGTCCGCGCGATCGACCGGCTGTCCTACGACGGGCCCTCGGTGCCGGCGGTCCCCTACACACCGCGGGACCTCGTCACGTCGTGGGAGGTCGCCGGTCCCCTGACGGCGACCGACGACGACATCGCGCGCCACCCTGCCCGCTACCGTGCGTGGCGGCCCGTGAGCACGGATCATCGCGGCGCCGTCGTCACGGGGCACGATGTGGACTTCCACGGCCCCCGCACCGTCGCCTACTACCGCACGCGCCTCCGGGCCGCGGCCCCCGGCACCGTCGACCTCGTATTCGGGACCGCCGACGACCTGGCCGTCTGGGCGAACGGGCGATTCCAGGCCTTCCTCGGCCGGCAGGACGCCGCGTGGCACGACGTGCACGTCAATCCCACGCACACGGGCCGGCGGCTGCCCCTCGACCTCATCCCGGGCGACAACGACGTGGTGGTCCGCGTCCGCGGGGGCGTCTACGCCTCGGGCGGCTTCTTCACGCGCGTGGTGCCCCGATAGGAGCCGGCCATGCGCGATCCACTCCTCGTCCTCACCCTCCTCGCCGCCGGCTGGCTCGTCCCGGCCCCGCCGGCGGCGCGCCTTGCGCACGCGCAGGGCGCAGCCGTCGACCTGACTCCCGGACGGCTCACGCTCCACGACGTCGCGGCCTCCGCCGTCACCTACCGCGACCGCCCGGCCCTCCGACTCATCGAGCCCGACGCCGGCCGGCGCGGCGGGCTGGCGCTCGTGCCGGGCCTCACGTTCACCGATGGCACCGTCACCCTGGACGTGGCGGGACGGCGCGGGCCGCATGCGGTGCCGGACGATCGCGGCTTCATCGGCCTGGCCTTCCGCGTCCGGCCGGGCGCCCGGGAGTACGAGTACGTCTACGTGCGGCCCGACAACGGCCGCGCCGACGACCAGGTGCGGCGCAACCACGCGACGCAGTACGCGGCGTTCCCGGCGTTCGACTTCGCGCGGCTGCGGAAGGAGTCGCCCGAACGCTACGAATCGTACGTCGATCTCGAGAGCGGCGCCTGGACGCGCCTGCGCGTGGATGTCCGGGGCACCACGATGCGGCTCTTCGTCCACGACGCGCCCCAGCCGGCGCTCGTCGTGACCGACCTGAAGCTCGGCACCAGCGGCGGCGGGCTGGCGCTGTGGATCGGACCTGGCACGGAGGGATTCTTCCGCGATGTGCGCGCGCGCGGCCTCGAACCGGCCCGGGCCGAGGAGTAGCGGCGGAACGCGCGGCTACGCGGGCTCGGCGAAGAACGTCCGCCTCGCGAGTCACCAGCCTTGCGGCAGCGGCGTGGTGAGGAGCATCCCGCCCGCGGCATCGCGGATGCGTGATCGTCGGCGCCGATGTGCGGATGGTTCAAGGCTGCGAGCGTCTGCGCCTCGCGCCGGAACCACGCCAACCGGGCGCGAGGATCATCGGGCGGGCGCCGTGCATTGTAGTGCGCGACGGAGCGAGTGCGGGCGGGCCTGGGAGTCCCGACCTTCGTGCAGCGCCACCCTGAACGGCCGGCCGTCGCCTCGCCCCCGCCGGCCAGGAGTGCCCGGTCGTCGTGATACCTACACCAGGGAGGTGCGTGTCGCGAGGCCCGAGAAGCGGGCAGCGTGCTCGCTCGAGTTCGCGTTCGGCGCGCCGGTGCGTGTCATCGGCCGCTGCCATCAAAGACGCGCACGTCGACCTTTTCGCCGCGGATGAACTTGCCCTTCATCACCTTCGCCACGCGGTGGGCGACCGGTGCGGCCACTTCGACCGTGGCGGCGCCGGCGCCGACACGGATGGCGCCGAGTTCGCGCGAGGTGATGCCGGCCTCACCGGTGATGGCGCCCACCAGGTCGGCGGGGCGCACGCCGTGGTCGCGCCCCACGCTGAACGTGAGGACCACGACGTCCGCGGCCCGGACGCCGCGTGACGGGCCTGCGGGCCGCTCCGGCGTCCGGCCGCCCGCCCGCCCGGGCCGCTCGGGCCGTCGGTCGCGGGCGGCCGCCTCTCGTCTGCCTGACCCCTCGGCCGTACGGCCGCGGGCCGCCTCCGCCTCGGGCTCCGGCGCGGGCGCCGTCGCCTCGGTTGCCGACTGGTACATCGCGAGCGCGGCGGCGGCAATGTCCACGGCATCGAAGTCGTCGCCGAGCGACGCGACGAGCGCCCGCATCTCGTCGAGGTCGCCCACGGCAATCCGCGTCGAGAGCGCCGCGCGTGTCGCGTCGAGACGCCGCGCCTTGAGCGCCGCCAGCGTCGGCAGCGCGGCCATCTCGATCGTCTGCTTCGTGACGCTTTCGATGAAGCGGAGCGCCCGCTGCTCGCGCGGGCCCACCAGTGTGATGGCCACGCCCTCGCGGCCGATGCGCCCCGTGCGGCCGATCCGGTGCACGTAGACCTCGGGCGCGGTGGGGATGTCGTAGTTGACCACGTGCGACACGTGCTCGATGTCGAGCCCGCGAGCGGCCACATCGGTCGCCACCAGCACGTCCACCTTCCCGGTGCGGAACATCTGCATCACGCGGTCGCGCCTTCGCTGGTCCAGACCGCCATGCAGCGCCGCGGCGCCGTAGCCATGGGACTCGAGCGTGTCGGTCAGCTCGTCCACCTCGAGACGGGTCCGGCAGAAGACGATGGCCGAGGTCGGATCCTCGAACTCGAGGATGCGGGCCAGGGCCATGGTCTTCTGCTGACGCGACACGACGTAGGCCATCTGCCGGATCGGGGGCATCTGCCCGGCGGCGCGCTTCTCGGCCTTGATGGTGATCCGCTCGGGCGTGCGCAGGTGCCGCCCGGCCATCGACGCGATGCGCGGCGCCATCGTCGCGGCGAACAGCGCCGTCTGCCGGGTGTCCGGCGTGGAGGTCAGGATGGCCTCGAGGTCCTCGGCGAAACCCATGTCGAGCATCTCGTCGGCCTCGTCCAGGACGAGGATCTCGAGGTCCGACAGGTCGAGCGTCTCCCGGCGCAGGTGATCCAGCGCGCGACCCGGCGTTGCGACCACGACGTCCACTCCGCGCTGGAGCGCGCGCACCTGTTGGTGCATGGGGGCGCCGCCGTAGAGAGGGACGACCGCCAGCCGCGTCCCCTTCGCGTACTTGTGGACGGCCTCGGCCACCTGCATCGCCAGTTCGCGCGTGGGCACGAGAATCAGGGCGCGGGGCGTGGGGCGCTTCGTCGGGCTGGAGTCGAGCAGCCGATGGATCAGGGGCAGTGCGAACGCGGCCGTCTTGCCGGTGCCGGTGCCGGCCTGGCCGATGAGGTCCCGGCCCGCGAGCAGGGGCGGAATGGCCTCACGCTGAATGGGGGTGGCTTCCTCGTATCCCAGGACGAGGACGGCCTTCACGATGGGATCGGCGAGACCGAGCGCGGCAAAGCCGGTCCGGACGGGCGATTCGGCGGTGGTGCTCACGAATCATTCTATCCCGGCGGCACGTGCACCCTCGGTCCTCGTCGACAGCCCGGAGCGCGCCCACCGGCACGTCCACGGGCCTCGGCGGTGCGGCGGACCTGCGATCCGCTGCCGGCGATCAGCTCGCGAGCAGGCGCGCGGCGAGGTCGGCGTAGAGGTCCACCGCGCGATCGAGGTCCGCGATCGCCACGTGCTCGTGGTCCGTGTGCGCGACGTGGATCGTGCCGGGGCCGAGCAGCAGCGGCGTGCCCCAGTTCGTCAGGAACGGCACGTCGCTGAAGTACGCGAAGACCTCGGTCTCGAAGCCCGGCACGGTGTGCAGTCGCACCGCCGGCAGCTCGAGGATCTCGCTGATGTCGGCGCGGCCGGCGACCACGTCGGCCAGCACGGCCCGGACGGGATCGTGCGAACCGACGGTGCGGAAGAAGACCTCGGCCTCCGCCTGCGGCGGCACCACGTTCGGGGCGATGCCGCCGCTCACCAGGCCGACTGTGTAGTGCGTCCGGCCGAGGAGCGGATCGTCAGGCCACGGCGCGCTGCGCAACGACGTCAGGACGTCGATCAGCTTCTCGATCGCCGATTCGCCCAGGTGCGGGTAGCCGGAGTGCGCGGCCTTGCCGTGCGCCGTGAGGCGCACGCGGAAGCAGCCGCGGGTGGCCAGGCCCAGCTTCAGTTCCGTCGGCTCGCCGTTGATCAGATAGCGCGTGCGCGAGGCAATCGTGTTGGCGGCCTTGGCCCCGTCGCTGCCCCGCTCCTCCCCCGCCACGAAGACGAGGCCGATGCGTGTCTCGCCCGCGGCGCGCAGGCGCTCCGCCGCCGCCACCTGCGCAGCCAGGATGCCCTTGGCGTCGCAGGCGCCGCGCCCGTGGAGGATACCGTCTTCCACGCGGCTCGGAAAGAACGGCGGCACGCAGTCGAAGTGCGTGGAGAAGGCCACGGCCGGCTCGCCCACCGCCGCGATCACGTTGGTGCGATCGCCGCTCACGGGCTGCTCGAGCACCGAGTAGCCGCGCTCGCGCAGGTAGGCGGCGAGCACGCGGCCCACCTGGCCCTCCTGTCCGGTCGTGGACTCGATGTCGATGAGCGTGCGCGCCAGGCCGACGACGTCTACCGGATCCATTGTTCGAGCTCCGTGCGCGTGTCGGTGCGATCGTCGCGGTACTTCACGATGACGGGCGTGGCCAGCGACAGGCCCCAGTCCTTCCCGGCGCCCACCGTCACGGACCGCGCGCCCGGCACGACGACGGCGCCCTCGGGAATCACCAGCGGCTGCCCGGCCTCGGGCCGGATGATGCGGCCGTTCGGCAGGTCGTAGATCGGGGTGGATCCCGTCAGCACGGTGCCGGCGCCGATGACGGCGCGCCGCTTCACGATCGCGCCCTCGTAGAGGCCGGTGTTGCCGCCGACGAGCGCCTCGTCCTCCACGATGACGGGCATGGCGCCCACCGGTTCGATGACGCCCCCGATCTGCGCGCCCGCGCTCACGTGCACCTTCTGCCCGATCTGGGCGCACGAGCCGATGAGCGCGTGGGAATCGACCAGCGTGCCGTCGCCCACGTAGGCGCCGATGTTGATGTACATCGGGGGCATGCAGATCACGCCGCGCCCGAGGAACGCGCCGTCTCGCACGGACGACCCGCCGGGCACGATGCGGACCCCGGCATCCACGCCCGGACGCTTGAGCGGCATCGTGTCCTTGTCGTAGAAGGGCCAGCCCGCCACCGACATGTCGGCGGCGTCGCCGAAGCGGAAGCCGAGGAGGATGCCCTGCTTGACCCAGGTGTTGGCCTTCCAGCCGGTCGGCGACGCCGGATCGGGCTCGGCCGAGCGGACCTCGCCGGCACTGAGCGCTTCGCGGAGCTGCTGGAAGGCGTCGCGGGCGTCCGCCTTGTCGGCGTCGGCGCCTGCGGCGAACAGGGACTCGATGCGGGAGGCGAGCGTCATGCAGCGGCGCTCGCCACGATCGGGAGGCCCAGCTCGCGCATCACCGTCAGCACCTTCTCGCGCGAGCTCTGGCGCGGCGGCACCATCGGCAGGCGGAACCGCTCCTCGCACAGGCCCATGGCGGCCATCGAGAACTTCACCGGCCCGGGGCTCGACTCGCAGAAGTTCACCTGCATCAGGCCGAGGAGGCGCTGGTGGAGACGGCGGGCGGCGTGGAAGTCGCCGCGCTCGGCCGCCTCCACCATGTCCGCCATCTCGCGCGGAATCTGGTTCGAGCACACCGAGATGACGCCGCGGCCGCCGATGGCCATGAGCGGCACGGTGACGGCGTCGTCGCCGGAGAGCACCAGGAACTCGTCGGGCACCGCGCGGAGGATGTCGGCCATCTGCGACATGTTGCCGCTGGCCTCCTTCACGCCCACGATGGTGGGGATGGCGGCCAGCTTCGCGAGCGTCGCCGCGTCCACGTTGCAGCCGGTCCGGCCGGGCACGTTGTAGATGATGATGGGCAGCGGCGTCGCCTCGGCAATGGCCGAGTAGTGCGCGACGAGCCCTTCCGGCGTCGGCCGGTTGTAGTACGGCGTGACCGACAGGAGCCCGTCCGCGCCCGCCGCCTGCATCTCGCGCGCGGCCTCGGCCACTTCGTGGGTGTCGTACCCGCCGGCGCCGGCCAGCACGGGCACCTGGCCCGCCGCTTCGGCCACCACGATCTCGACGACCGTCCGGCGCTCGGCCGCCGTCAGCGTGGGCACCTCGCCCGTCGTGCCGCACGGCACCAGGAAGTGCGTGCCGAGGTCGATCTGGCGGCGCGCGAGGCGCCGGACGGCGGGCTCGTCGACGGCGCCGGACGCGGTGAACGGGGTGATGAGGGCGGTGCCGACGCCCGTGAACTTCGTGCGCATGTCAGTCTCCAGCATTCATGAGGAAGTCCCGCATCGTGAACCAGCCGCGCCGGCCCACGAGCCAGCGGGCCGCGTCGAGGGCGCCGCGGGCGAAGACGCCGCGGTCCCGCACCGTGTGCGTGAGGGTCACGGTCTCGGAGGGTCCGTCGAAGCCGATCGTGTGCGTGCCGGGGATGCTGCCGGCGCGCGTGGACGCCACGTCGATGTCACGGGTGTAGCCGGCTGCCACCATGGCCCGCTGGAGCATCACGCCCGTCCCCGACGGCGCGTCCTTCTTCGCGACGTGGTGCAGCTCGTGCAGCCAGGCCCCGAAGTCGGCGTGGGGCCCGAAGCGGCGCGCCGCCTCTTCGGCCAGCAGCACGAAGAGGTTCATCCCGACGGAGAAGTTCGCCGAGGCGAGCACGCCGGTGCCCGCGCGCTCCACTTCCGCCTTGAGCGCGGCTTCGTGCGCGAGCCAGCCCGTGGTCCCGATCACGACGTTGATGCCCCGGGCGGCCAGCCTGGGCAGGTTCTCGGGCACGGCCTCGGGCAGGGTGAAGTCGATGGCCACGTCCACGCGGCCGTAGTCGCGCGCGAACGCGTCGGGATCGACCTCGGTGATGATCCCGGCCAGCTCGAAGCCGTAGGTGGGCGCCAACTGCTCGACGAGCTGTCCCATCCGGCCGTGGCCCACGAGCAGCAGGCGGGTCACGCCGCCCCGCCCACGCCCGCAGGCGCGAAGAAGTGCTCGTGCAGGCGTCCGAGGGCGAGCGGCACGTCGGCTTCCCGAATCACGAACGTGATGTTACGCCGAGACGCCGCCTGGGAGAGCAGCCGCACCGGCACGTCGTCAAGCGCCTCGAGGACGCGGCTGACGAGCCGCGGCTCCTGGCGCAGACCCTCGCCCACGGCGCAGACGATGGCCATGTCCGGCTCCAGCGACACCTCGGCGAACTCCGACAGCGCGTCGACGATCGCGGGCAGGTGCCGGCGGTCGTCCACGGTGACCGAGACGCTCACTTCCGACGTCGTCACGACGTCCACCGGCGTCCGGTGCCGCTCGAACACCTCGAAGAGGCGGCGCAGGAAGCCGTGCGCCATCAGCATCCGCGTGGACGTGATGTCCACGACCGTGACGTGCTTCTTCGAGGCGAGCGCCGCCAGACCGTCGCTGTGCGGCCGCTCGGCCGTGATGAGCGTGCCCGGCGCGTCGGCCCGCCGGGAGTTCAGGATGCGCACGGGGATGTCGCGCGCGACGGCCGGCTGGATGGTGGCCGGGTGCAGCACCTTGGCGCCGAAGTACGCGAGCTCCGACGCCTCGGCGAACGACAGGTGCGGCACGACGCGCGGGCTGGCCACGACGCGCGGGTCGGCCGTGAGCATGCCATCCACGTCGGTCCAGATCTGGATCTCGGCGGCGCCCAGGCCGCTGCCGACGATGGCGCCCGAGAAGTCCGACCCGCCGCGGCCCAGTGTGGTTGTCACCCCGTCCGCGGTCGCGCCGACGAACCCGCCCAGGACCGGCACCTCCCCCGCCGCCACGAGCGGTCCGACGGCGGCCTGCAGGGCGGCGGTCGTCTCGGGGAAGCGTGGGGCTGCCGACGTGTGGTCCGCGTCGGTGACGATGACGGCGCGCGCGTCCACCCAGGTCCCGTGCAGCCCGTGCGCGCGGAGCGCCGCGGCGACGATGCGGCTGCTGGCGATCTCGCCGGCGGCCGCAATCGTGTCGAGCCACCGGGGCGACACCTCGCGCAGCACGGCCAGGGCGCCCACGACCTTCTCGAGCTCGTCGAACTCGCGCTCGAGGTCGGCCTGGACCGCCGCCCGACGCGCATCGTCGGTGACGACCTCCGACACGGTCAGGTGACGGGCCCGGAGGTCGCGCAGGTTGTGCCGCGCGCCCTCGAAATCGCCGGCCCCCGCCTCGGCCGCCACCCCGAGCAGCCGGTCCGTCACGCCGGACAGCGCCGACACCACCACGACCGGCCCCGGCCCCGGCGCGTCGCCCTCACGCTCGCGCTGCCGCCGGACGATGGCGATCAGCCGCTCGATCGCCGCCCGATCCGCCACCGACGTCCCGCCGAATTTCATGACCACCATACGGTCTCTCGCTCGCTTCGCTCGCTCGGTGTAGGGACTGGGGACTGGGGGCTGTTGCCCGATCGCTTCGCTTCGCTCGCTCGGCTCTCAGTCCCGCCGCAACATCACCACCGATTCGATCGGCCCCTTCGGGTTCCCCGCAGGTCAGTGTTCCGCGTCCGTTTCGCCTTCGCGCCCTGGTCCCTAGTCCCTGGTCCCTAGTCCCTGCAAGTTCGCGTTCGCCATCAGCACACCCCCTCCGCCACCATCAGTTCCGCGTTCAGGATCGCGGCGCCGGCGGCGCCGCGGACGACGTTGTGGGCCAGGGCCACGAACTTGACGTGGAAGACGGGACAGGGGCGAACGCGGCCGATCGACACGGCCATGCCGTCCCCGCGGTCGGCGTCGAGGCGCGGCTGCGGACGGTTCGGCTCGTCCATGACCACGATGGCCGGGGTGGGCGCGCTCGGCAGGCCGAGTTCCTGGGGCCGGCCGCTGAAATTGCGCAGCGCCTCCACCACGTCGTCCACCGACGGGCGGTTCTCGAACTCGACCGAGACCGTCATGGTGTGGCCGTCGAGCACGGGCACGCGGTTGGTGTGCGCGCTGATGACGGCCCCGTGCGGCGTCCGCCCGCCGTCGGTGCCCAGGATCTTCTGGGTCTCCTTCTCCATCTTGTCTTCCTCGCCGCCGATGAACGGCACGACGTTGCCGAGGATGTCGAGCGACGGCACGCCGGGGTACCCGGCCCCGGACGCGGCCTGCATCGTCGTCACCACGATGCGGGTCAGGCCGAACGGGCGAAGCGGCGCGAGGGCCGAGGCGAGCACCACCGTGGAGCAGTTCGGGTTGGTGACGATGAGGCCCGCCCACCCCTTGACGCGGCGCTGTTCGGCGAGGATGTCGAGATGGCTCGCGTTGACCTCGGGAATGAGGAGCGGCACGAGCGGGTCCATCCGGTAGTTGCGGGCGTTGCTGACCACGACGTGCCCGGCCTCGGCGAAGGCCCGCTCGACGTCGCCGGCCACCGAGGCGTCGAGACCCGAGAACACGATCTTCGGACCCCGGCCGGGCACGCAGCCCTCGACGGTCCGCCAGGCCGCCGACGCCGGCATGGGTGCCGCGAGCCGCCACGGCGCCGCGTCCTGGTACGTCTTCCCCTCCGACCGCTCGCTGGCGGCGAGCCAGACCGGCGTGAACCACGGGTGCCGCGCCAGGCGCGAGACGAAATGCTGGCCGACGACGCCCGTCGCGCCGAGCACGCCGACCTCGATGGATCGTTCCTGCATCACGTACCTTCCGTCCTTCCTGTCCGCCCCGCCTCCGCCGCGCCCTGAAACGAGAAAACCCGCCGAGCGCGTGGCGCTGGCGGGTCGCTGGTGCTCGAGTGGACGTTCGTCGTCCGGGTCTAGGCGCGCACCTGGCCCTCCGCCGCGAGTCGCTTTCGCGTCGCACGCTTTCGATCCGCGGAGAGGGGCATCGCCGTCACGAGTGCGACGGAGTATAGGGGTGTCGCCGTGTGCAGGTCAAGCGGCCGGGCGTCCGGCGAGGAGCGCGCGCGCGATCACGAGGTGGCCGGCCAGCGCGATGAGCACGAGCACCGCGGGCAGCCAGACATACGGGAAATAGAGCACCCAGGTGTTCACGTGCCTCGGGTCGTCGCCGAAGGCCCGCACCATGGGCGAGGTGGTGATGGCGATCGCGGTGATGACGGCCAGGCACCAGAGGCCCCAGACGTTCCACGTCCACACCGCGGCCCGCGGCACGGCGACGCCCGCCCGCCCCAGCAGCCACAGCGCCAGCGCGCCGGCGCCCGTCAGGACGTCGAAGTTGTAGCCGCCGTACGAGAGCTCGGGCGGCATGATGCCGAGCGTCCCGGCGCGGTGCATGACCAGTTCGAGCGGCAGCCGGAACGCCTGGAGGCCGATCAGGGTCGACAGTGGCACGGCGCGGGCCAGCGTGGCGCCCGCCGTCGACAGGCCCACGCCGAACGCGAGCACGAACACCGACAGGATGAACAACGGCATCGGCGGCGGCACGCGGTCGAAGCGCGCGAGCGCGCCCGACGCGGCGAGGGACGCCGTGCCGATCATCCAGGCGCCGAGGACGCCGATGGCAGCCGGCGCTGAGCGCGGCGCATGGCGCCGCCACACCCAGCCCACTGCGCCGGCCATGAACACGGCGAGGCCGCCGATGCCGTACGCGGCCACGGCGTCGAAGGGCGGCGGCGATGGGGTGTAGGGCATGGGCGTGTGGGTGGTGCGGTCCGCGGCCGCTCCGCCTCAGGTGGTCAGCTCGCGGTTCGCCGTGTTCGGGATGCCGGCCCACGCGAGCGCGGCCAGGAAGAAGGCGGCACCGGTGATGGCGAAGGCCACGCCGAAGCCGCGCGTCCCGGCCAGCGAGCCCACGATGAAGGGCGCGGCGGCGCTGGCGATGCGGCCCACGTTGTAGCCGACGCCGGCCGCCGTGGCGCGAATCGAGGTCGGGTAGAGCTCGGCGATCACGGCGCCGAACCCGCTGTAGTAGCCGGTGCCGAAGAAGGCCACCAGGGGCCCGACGAACAGGAGCACCACCGGCGTCTTCAGGTTGCCGTAGATCGGCAGGAGGACGCTGGCGGCGAGGACGAAGAGCACGTAGGCGCGCTTCCTGCCGATGGCGTCGGCGATGTAGCCGAAGCTGATGTAGCCGAACCACATCCCGACCTGCATCGCGATCACGAACCACGACATCGCCGAGGAACTGAGGCCGACGCCGCCGCGCTCGACCGGGAGGTTCAGGTACGCGGGCACCCACAGGTTCAGCCCCCACCAGCCGAAGAGGCAGCAGGCGTTCATCAGGATGATGAAGGTCGTCACGCGCGCCCGCTCCGGCGTGAACAGATCGGCGATCCGGCCGCGGGCCGCGTCGGTGGTCCGGCGCCACAGTTCCGGCTCCTCCACCTTCCGCCGGATCCACAGCGTGAAGAGCGCGGGGATGACCCCCACGAAGAACACGCCGCGCCAGCCCCAGACCGGCATGACCAGCAGGTTGACGAGGGCGGCCAGCCCGTAGCCGATCGCCCACGAGCTCTGCACGAAGGCCAGCGCCTTGCCGCGATGCCTCGCCGGGAACGTCTCGGAGACGAGCGCCACGCCGGTGGCCCATTCCCCGCCCATCCCGAAGCCGAGCAGGATCCGGCAGATGGCCAGCTGGGGCACGTTCTGGACCAGGCCGCAGGCCGCCGTGAACACCGAGTAGATGAGCACGGCCGCCATCAGCGCGCCCTTGCGGCCGACGCGATCGGCGACCACGCCGAAGACCACGCCGCCGACGGCCGCCGCGAGCAGCGTGAGCGCCCCGAGCTGGCCGGCGACGCTCGTGGAGAGCTGCAGCGTCGGGTCCTGGATGAGCGACGCCAGCACGATCGAGTAGAGCATGACGTCGAACGAGTCGAGCATCCAGCCGAGCGACGCCGCCACGAACGCGTGCCGCGCGCGGTGATCGGCGGCACGCCACCAGGCGAACATGCCGGCATCGTCCAGGGCAATCGGGGCGGACGTCGTGGACGGAGAAGCGCTCATCAGTGGCCCTCGCGCCGTGGCGCGGGGCCCGGCGGCCACACAGTACCATCGCCGGGCGGCCGGCGACGAGCAGATCGCGCCGGACGGAGGCCTCGCCTAGCGCCGGCCGAAGACGACGAGGTGGCTGGACCTGCCGGCCATGAAGAAGCGCGCGACGCCGCCGGCCAGCGAGTCGGTGCCGGCGGTCGGGTCGAGGCCGATCACCTGCGGATACCACTGTCCGCCGCGCACGAGCAGGGCCGGCGCGCTCCAGGCGTCCGGCCGATCGAGGCGCGTGTTGAAGGCGACGTAGATGCCGCCCTGGTCCCAGGCCTCGTTCACGGCCTTGTTCAGCAGCATCACGTAGCTGTCAATGGACGTGTTCCAGTGGAGCGACGGCCCCCAGTACAGCTCCACTCCCGGACGCGCGTCGTCGAAGCGGTTCGCCGAGGGCAGGAACGGCGTGGCCAGCGGATAGTCCCACCCGACCGGCGGCGCGGGCGTCCCGTCCTCGTCCGCGTCTCCCTCGGCCGGCACCTCGCGCGGCGGGATCCAGGCGCCGTCGGCCCACACGTCCACGCGTCCGGCGGGGTCGTCGCGGTCCGCCCACGCCATGCGCGCGGCCGAGACGCCGGTCAGCCCGTCGGCTTCGACGTACTGGGAGTAATAGAGGTAGGCGTACTGGCGATCCGGGTCGAGCAGCACCGAGAAGTCGCCCGCGCCGCCGGCGAAGAAGATGTCGCGCGTGTCGCACCGCGTCGTGGCCGCCGGCGTCTCGAGCACCGGGCCGAGGTCCGTCCACGTGGCCCCGCGATCCTCGGAGCGGGCCAGGCCGATCCGGACCCACATCTTGCCGCTCTCGACGCAGACGACCCCGGGGCGCTCCTGGTGGTAGAAGGCGTACCAGGAGTCGGCGTCGCGGATCACGCTCTCGAACCAGTAGCCACCCTCGGGGGCGGCCCCGGTGAACGTGGGACGGGTGGCCGGCGTCAGCCGCGGCAGCGACCCGCCGCGGCTCACTTCGGGATGCCCGTTGAACGAGTTGAACAGCGACAGCGTCCACACGCCGTCGCCGAGTTCCCAGACCGCGGGGCTGTTGGAGTCCGTGCCGCTGGGAAAGGACAGGGCGGTGGCCGGCAGGAGCACGGCGTAGGGCGCGGCGGCGGCCTGGGCGTCCAGGTCGCGTTCGGCCAGGACGATGGTCCCCGCCACGATCGTGGACACGGTCACGAGCCACTGCCACCTGAAGGAGTCGAAAGCGCCGGCTGGAGTCATCGGACGCCGGGCCGCCGCAAGGGCCGTGCCTTTACACCCTTAACAACGCGCGGACACCCCGTGACAGAATCACGGCGGGAGAACCGGTCCATGCATCCACGCGCGCGCTTCTGTCTCGTCCTCCTGGCGGCGGTGGTCGCCTGGGCGGCACCCGGCCACGGCCAGACGACGCTCCGTTCACGCCTGATCGGCACGTGGCGGCTGGTCGGGACCGAGCAGGTCATCGAGGGCGCGCCGCCCACCCCCGGCGCGGTCACCGTCGGCATGCTCGCCTACACGGCCGACGGCCACATGCAGGCGCACCTGACGTCGACCGATCGGCCCAGGGCGAGGATGGCCGACGCCGCACCCGCCGATCTGCGTGCCCTCGCCCGCTACACGGCGTATTTCGGCACCTTCACCGTGGACGAAGCGGCCCGCACCGTCACCCACCACCGCGACGGCACCTTCGCGCCCGGCGAGCGGGATTTCGTGCGGAGCATCGACCTCGCCGGCTCGCGCCTGGTCCTGACGACCCCGGCCACGGTCGTGGAGGGCAAGAAGCGCTTCTCCCGCATCATCTGGGAGCGCCACGAGGCGGCGCCGGCCGCGCCCGGCTTCAGCGCGGGCGCGCGGCAGGCCGTGGCCGGCACATGGGCGCTCGTGGAGCACAAGACGCTGCTGCCGGGTGGCGACGTCCGCCGGGCGTTCGGACCGGCGCCGAAGGGGCTGTTCTTCTTCTTTCCGGACGGCTACACCGCCGTCCAGATCGTGAACCCCGAACGGCCGGACGCGGCGCTCGATCGGGCCAGCGACGACGACATCCGCGCCCTCGGCCGCACCTACCTCGCCTACTTCGGGCGCTTCGACGTGGATCCGGCCACGCACAAGATCGTCGTGCACACCACGGCCGATCTCAATCCGGGCAACACGGGCGTGGACCAGGTCCGCTTCTTCGAACTCGACGGCGACACCCTGACGCTGCAGCCGCCGCCGTCGGTGCGCCCCGAGGGCGGCCAGCAGGTGTCCCGCATCACCTGGCGCCGGGTCACGGGAGGCTGAGCGATGGCCGTGCGCTACATCGACGACGACTTCGTCACCGTGCGCGCCGAGCCGGCGTCGGGCGCGCGGGTGAAGGTCACGCTCGCCTTCGGGGATCCGGTGGAGGTCCTGGAGACGTCGGCGGGCTTCACGCGCATCCGGGTGCTCTCGTACTTCGACGGGCCGTTCGAGGGGTTCGTGAAAGGAGTGCCGCCCACCCGCGACACGGGCGTGCTGTCCTTCTCGCTCGTGGACGTGCAGCAGGGCGACGGGATGGTGCTCGAGACGCCGGCCGGCAAGGTGATGTTCATCGACGGCGGCGACAACAAGCTCTTCGCGCGGCACGTCGCCGCCCGCTTCCTGCACCGCCGCACCTCCGCGGAGGCGCCGCTCGAGGTGGAGGCGCTGGTCGTGACGCACGGCGACGGCGACCACTTCGACGGCCTGAACGACCTCGTCCGCTCCGAGACGCTCGCGACGGCCGAGCGGCGCAAGCGGATCTTCATCCACCCGAAGCGCGTGTTCCACAACGGCCTGCTGAAGGCGCCGACGCGCGATGCCCAGGGCCGGACGATTCCCGACGTCCGGCAGTTCGGACGGACGGTGACGGCTGCCGGCCGCCCGCACGTCGTGGACCTGTACGACGACACGCGCACCGCCCCGCCGGACGCCGCCAACGTGTACTTCGAGCGCTGGCACAAGAGCCTCACGCATTGGGAGGCACGGGGACCGATCCAGTGCCGGCGGCTCGCCCACGGGATGGACGGCAAAGCGCTCTTCGACTTCCTCCACGATGAGGGCATCACCGTGGAGGTCCAGGGGCCCTTCACCACGCCGGTGGACGACCCGGAGACGGGGCGCGCGGTGCCCGGGCTGCCGTTCCTGCCCGCCCCGGATCCGTCCGCGCTGATGCACCTGGAGCACGAGGGCGACCGTCCCGGCGCGCCGTCCGCGTCGCACACGATCAACGGGCACTCGGTGGCCCTGCGGATCACCTACGGCAACGTCCGCCTCGCGCTCACGGGCGACCTGAACCGCGACGCCATGCAGGCGATGTTCGAGCGGCTGCCGATGGCGTCGTTCGAGAGCGAGATCGTCAAGGCCCCCCACCACGGCTCGGCGGACTTCGACTTCGCGACGCTGCGGGCGATGCGGCCGGTCGTGGCGGTGGTGTCGTCGGGCGACGAGAACGCGACGAAGGAGTACATCCACCCCCGCGCCACGCTGATGTCCGCGCTGGGCCATGTGATGCGCGGCGACACGGGCGTCATCTTCAGCACGGAGCTGGCGGCGTTCTTCTCGACGCGCGCCGAGTCCTACACGGTGGCCGACCTCAAGCGCTTCTTCAGCGACCGCAAGACCGAGACGTTCACGGGCGCCGACGTGGCCAGGCTGCTCGCCAAGGGCGCGGCGGACGGCGGCCCGGGCGGGATGTTCTTCGCCTTCGAGCGCACGAACTTCGGCATCGTCCACCTGCGGACCGACGGCGAGCGGGTCCTTGTCTTCACGCACAGCGGCAAGGCCGGATTGAACGAAGGCTACCGTTTCACGGTCTCGGCGGCGCACGAGGTCACGTTCGCGCGGACCCTGCAGACCCGCTGACCGCCGGCCGCTCCGCCCGGCTCAGCGGGCGTCGAGCACGGCCGCGAGGCGATCCCGCAGCGTCCGGCCGTCCCAGTCGAGGACCTGCAGCCGCGGAACGCGCAGGAGCGGCGTCGAGGCCTCCACCGCGCCCGGCGCCGTCGTGCACGCGACGGCCATGCCTGCGTCGGCCACCGCCGCGACGGTGTCGTCCGAATGGCTGCCGTACGGGTACGAGAAGCTCGTCACCGGCCCGGTGCCGAGGGCGCGGACCGCCGCGATGCTCTCGCGGATCTCGCGCCGCTGCTCCTCCACCGGCAGGGACGCCAGCGGCGGATGCGTGACCGAATGCGCCCCGAACGCGATGAGGGGATCGCAGGCCAGCGTGCCGACGTCGCCCGCCGTCATCGCCACGCAGTCCGATGCGCCGGGCGTGGGCTCGGCCGCCCAGAGCGCGAGCTCCGCCAGCCGGTCGCGCCGCTCCTCCTCACCGCACTGCTGCAACAGGCCCCACACCTCGCGGTACGCCGCCTGCCACGGCGTCGCGGGCGGATCGTCGGCCCGCCAGGGGGCGCGGCCGTCCACGACCCCGCCGCCGGGCCTGGCGCCAAGCGTCCACGAATGCCGGCGCCCGCCCACGGTGAGGGCCAGGTGGCTGGGGCGCGGCCCGGGCTCCAGGAAGACCCGCGCCACGAAGTCCCACCAGAATTCGGTCCGTCCGCCCACGTAGCCCGTCGCGAGGAAGACGGTGGCCGGCACGCCGTGTACCCGCAGGCGCGGCCAGGCGAGCGACGCCGTGTCGGCGTAGCCGTCGTCGAAGGTGACGGCCACGGCCCGCTCCGGCACGTGTCCGCCGCGGACGGCCGCCCCGAGCTCCGTCAGTGACAGCGGATGCATCTCGGCGCGCAGCATCGCCATCTGGTCGTCGAAGGCGGCGGGCGTGACCGACAGGGCCCAGGGATCGGCCAGCGGCGCGGCCACGCGGTGGTACATCAGCACCACGGCCCGTCCCGGAGTCCTCATGCGTCAGCTCCCTTGACCGCGCGCGCCGTGATGAGCAGCTCGTAGTCCGGGTCGCGGTGCTCGAGCTCCTCGCGGGTCAGATCCTCGACGGCCAGGCCGTAGAGGAACGCCGAGGCGGCCAGCACGTTGCCGTGAGCCGCGATCTCGACGCGGTCCGCGCCGAAGGGCTCGGCGAACAGCCGGCGCGCCGAGGCGCTCGTGAAGCTCCAGTACCACGACCCGCCCCACTCCTCGCCGCTGATCCGGGTGATGCCCGGGAACGTGGCCAGGAGCACGCCGCCCGGCGCCAGGATGCGGTGCAGGGTGGCCAGCGCCGCGCGGGTGTCGAAGATGAGCTGCAGGGTCTGGGTGAGGATCACGCAGTCGAAGGTGCCCGCGGGGATGTGATCCGCCCTGGTCAGATCCCCGACGATCGTCGCCTTGGGATTGTCGTGGTTCACGTGCAGGACGTCGCTCACGGCCACCCGGCCGCCGCCGAAGCGGGTCGTGTACATCCGGTCCTCGATCTCGAGCACCCGGCCGCGGATATCGGCCGCGTGCGCCTCGAGGAACCGCTCGATGTAGAAGCGGTCCACGGCGCGC
The DNA here is from genome assembly GCA_050187355.1 of Vicinamibacterales bacterium. Classification (GTDB taxonomy): domain Bacteria; phylum Acidobacteriota; class Vicinamibacteria; order Vicinamibacterales; family UBA2999; genus CADEFD01. The sequence continues at coordinate 63,960 of JBFWXO010000011.1, read as the reverse complement.
CCCCGATCGAACCCCCACTGTCGGCTCACGGGCTCGACGCGCCTGAGTGCGCCGAAGTCGACGGCGCGCGGCCGGAGGCTCCCGCGCTCGGGCAGGTCGGCGTCGGGGCGCGGCGGCGCGCCGGCCGCGCCTGCGCCCTCCGCCGGCGCCGGGGCGGCCGCATCGCCGTCGCGGGCCGTGCGGAGCGCGCGCTCCAGGGCGGCGTCCGTGATGCCCTGGGCGGCCAGGTAGCGCTCGAACCAGGCCAGGAAGTAGTCGCGCACGGCCCGGTACTGGCCTGACGCCGTCACCTGCGCGACGCAGGACTCCGGATGGATGCGATACCGCGTCCAGCGCTCGCTCGAGATGAACGTCGTGCCCGCGAGGTAGATCTTGGCCAGGAATCCCTGATCCTCGTAGAGCTGCCGCTCGCCCCGGAAGTGCTCCTCGAAGCCGCCGACGCGCTCGATGGCCGACTTGCGGACCAGCAGGTCCGACGGACAGGGCGCCGTGCCCGTGCCCAGCGGGTACAGCAGCGTCGTCAGGGTGCGCGGGCCGTACGCCCGGTCCACGGCCACGCCCTGCGACGGCACGTGGTCCCGGGCCCGATCCTCCGGGCGCCCCGTGGCGCCGTGCCAGTATTCGGCGGCGCCGAAGACCATCGCGGCATCCGGTGTCCCCGTGAGGAGCGCGACCTGCCTCTCCAGCTTCTCGGGCAGCCACACGTCGTCGGCGTCCAGGAACGCCAGCAGCTCCCCCCGCGCGTGACGGATGCCCAGGTTCCGCGTGGCGCTCATGCCGCGCCAGCCGTGGTCGTCGTGTTCGAGGTAGCGGATGCGCCCCGGGTACTCCTCGGCGAAGCGCCGGGCGAGCGCGGTGCTGCCGTCGGTCGACCCGTCGTCCACCAGCAGGAGCTCCCAGCGATCGTAGGACTGCAGGAGCACGCTCTCCACCGCCAGCGCCAGGAAGCGCTCGGCGTCCTTGAAGATCGTCACCACCGAGACGAGCGGGGGGGCGGCTGCGCCGGGCGCCGCCGCGCGATCCGCGCGTGAGGCCACGAGCCGCGACACGCGCTCGAACAGACGCCGATCGCCGCCCGCCGTCCCGGAGGCGCCGCCCTCGCGCGGCGGCGCCACGAGCATCCGGTCCTCCGGCACGGCCGGCGCCAGCGCCAGCAGCTCGTCGCGTACCGCCGGCGACGGGGCGACGATCACCCGGCACTGGCGCAGGTGCCAGGGCACGATCTTCAGCGGGTAGTCGGCCAGCGCGTGGTCGGTGTAGGCACTGACGCCGCGCGGCACGTCGAGCAGCATCGAGGCGACGAAGGCGAAGAGCGTGGCCTCGTAGAAGAAATACGAGTGCAGGTAGTCGGGGCGCCACGCCTCGGCAAGGCGCGTGAACGCGAACGCCTGTCCGACGTGGCGATGCGCCCGGATCGTCTCCACGTCGAGCCCGGAGGCCCGCGCCAGCAGCGCCAGTAGCCGATCGACCTTCTCGGGCATCCGCTGCCGGTAGTGCGCGAGCGACTCGGCGCCGACCTCGTCGTCCAGCGCCAGGCGCCGCCGCGCCCGCCAGACGGGCGCCCAGTGCGTCGGCAGCGAGACGGCCGGATCGAGCTCGCCGTAGAGGAAGCACAGCTCGGCGCCGGCGTCGGCCAGGGCGCTCAGCTCGTCGTAGACGAATCCCTGGCTGGCGGACGGGAACACCCAGCCCGCCGTGGCCAGGACCCGCGGCCGGCGGGCGCCGCCCAGGCGTGATAGGGGCAGGCGCCAGCGCTGCAGGCGGAAGGCGAGGCCGCCGGGCAGGGCGGAGAGGACGGGACGTGACGCGGCCATGTCGTCAGGATGCCGCACCGCCCGCCGCCGCGCTCATCCGCGGGCGGCCGGCGGCGGCACTCACCCCGCCGGCCGGCTCCGGCCGTCGTCCCGGCCGTCGTCGCGCAGCCAGTTCGTGCCGGCCTCCTCGGCGGCCACGCTTGAGACGCGGCGTTCCAGCGCGGACAGCGTCCGGAGCGCCAGGCCGTGCGCGGCGGTCCAGCGTTCAAGCGCGTCGAGATAGCGCCCCACCTGGGCACGAAGCCCCGGCCACAACTGGGTCCAGCCCGTCGGCGGCAGGCACCGGGCCAGGGCCACCGAGCCGAACAGGCAGTCGGCGACCGCATCCGGGTAGAGTTCGCGGAACGGCTCGCGTCCCACGTGCTCCAGGAGCCGGACGGCGTCGCCGCCGCGGCCGATGACGAGACCCGCGCACCACGACGCCAGGTAGTACTGCTGCGTCACGACGCCCGCCGGCGGCTCGCCGGTGGCGTGGGCGGGATGCGGATTGGCGACACGGGGGTCGCGGGCGTGCCCGCGCCGCAGGATCGTCAGGCCGTGGCGCAGCATGCCCTCGCCGTCGAGGGACGCGGAGTGCGGCTGCATCCGGTAGTAGGCCAGCACCTCGGGGACGTGTCCGAAGCGCGCTCCGGTGCGCGCGATCCGCTGCCAGAGATCCCAGTCCGGCGACTTCGGCAGCGCCGTGTCGAAGCCGCCCGCCCGATCCACGAGCGCCCGCCGTACCACGCACGCGTGCACGGGGAACGCCGCGCGCCGGGCCAGGGTGGGAAACATGTCGCCGGTGGGCGGGACGAAGTCGTCGTGCACCTCGGTGCCGTCCGGCGCCACCCGCACGTGACGGCAGTGGACGGCATCCAGCCGCGGATCGGCCGCCAGCGCGCCCGTCATCCGTTCCAGGTGGTGCGGCGCGATCCAGTCGTCGGCATCGAGGAACAGGAGCCAGGCGCCCGTGGCGCGCGCCAGGCCGGCGTTGCGCGCGGCGCTCTCTCCCCCATGGTCCTGCGTGACGAGGTGGACGCGGGCATCCCGGGCGGCAAAGGCGCGGGCGATGCCGGCCGTGCCATCCGTGGAGCCATCGTCCACCACGTAGGCCGCCCAGCCGGAGCAGGTCTGATCGAGGAGCGACTCGATCGAGCGCGCCAGGGTGGCGCCGGCATTGAAGGCCGGTATGACGACCGACACCGGCGCCGTCATCGACGAACCGCGGCTGTGCCCGCCTTGCACGATCGTGTGTCCTCACCCCCCGGCGGTTCGGGCCATTCCGACGGTCGTGCGGCAGGCGCTGTCATTCCGCACGACTGTAGGGGGGGCTACCTCAGGCGGTTCCCGGCGAGGATACAACGAGGCGCGGCGGTTCGGCGCGCCAATCGTCACGACGATTCGCGCAACACCTCGTTCGCCGGCCGCGGCAACTACGGGACGTCCCGTAGTTTGGCTCGACCCAGACTATGCCTGCATCTTCACTCGCGGCGCCCCACCCGGCGGTACGAATGTCCTCCCATCGTCCGTCCCGGGCGCCGGCCCATCGACTCAGCGGACCGCGGGCGTCGAGCGCCGGACGCGGGATCGGGGGGAGGAGGGCGGCGGCACGGGCCCCGGTGGCGGCATGACGCCGCCGGCGTGACGCACGCCCCACGCCGCCATCGCCGCCAGCACCGGCCGCAGCGCGGCGCCCTTGTCCGTCAGGACGTATTCGACGCGCGGCGGCGCGCTGGTATAGCGCGACGCGCGGACGATGCCGCGGGACGTCAGGCGCCTGAGGCGCTCGGCGAGGATGTTCGTCGGGATGCCCTCGGGCGACGCCGCGAACTCGCTGAACCGGCGCTTGCCCCGCACGAGATCGCGCACCACCAGGAGCGACCAGCGATCGCCCAGCACGTCCAGCGTGCGCGACACGGGGCACTTCGAACGGCGCATGCCCGGCATGCGCGGAGTCTAGCATGAGCGGCGCGAGTCGCTTGCATTTTGCAAGTGACTGATTTACGCTGCCGCCCTTCCGTGACCAGCGTGATCCGTGCCGCCGGGATGGCGGCGTTCGTCCTGGCAGTGGCCGTCCCCGCCGGAGCGCAGACATCCCCGGCTCCGCCCCCCACCGTCGCCGCGCACCGCCTCACGACCGCCCTCAGGGTGGACGGCGTGCTGGACGAGGCCGTCTACGCCGACACGCCGGCCGTCGGCGGGTTCGTCCAGCAGGAGCCGTTCGAGTTCGCCCCGGCCACCGAGAAGACGGAGGCCTGGATCTTCTTCGACGACCGGCAGATCTACGTGTCGGCCCGCTGCTGGGAGACCGAGCCGTCGCGGCGGGTCGCCAACGAGATGCGGCGGGACACGTCGCAGCTCAGGCAGAACGACACGTTCGCCGTCCTGTTCGACACGTTCCACGACCGGCGCAACGGGTTCCTCTTCTACGCGAACGCCATCGGCGGGTTCGCCGACTCGCAGATCACGGACGAGGGCCCGCCGAACGTGGACTGGAACACGGTGTGGACGGTGCGCACGGCCGAATTCGACGGCGGGTGGTCCATCGAGATGGCCATCCCCTTCAAGTCGCTGCGCTACGGGCCGGGACGCGCCCAGACATGGGGGATCAACCTCCGGCGCGTCGTGCGCTGGAAGAACGAGTGGTCGTACCTGGCGCAGGTGCCCCGCGCCCTGACCACGTTCCGGGGCATCCTGAAGGTGTCGTCCGCCGGCACGCTCACCGGCCTCGAGGCGCCCGTCGGCAGCCGTCTCGTCGAGCTGAAGCCCTACGCGCTCGGCGGCGTCTCCTCCGATCGCACCGTCACGCCGGCCGTGAACGGCGACGTGACGGGACGGCTCGGCGGCGACGTCAAGTACGGGGTCTCCGAGGACGTCACGCTCGACCTGACCGCCAACACCGACTTCGCGCAGGTGGAGGTGGACGAGCAGCAGGTGAACCTGACGCGCTTCAACCTGTTCTTCCCCGAGAAGCGGGAGTTCTTCCTCGAGGGCGCCGGCACGTTCGCCTTCGCGGGCCGGGCCAGCGCCGGCCTGGCCGCCGGCAGCGGCGACACGCCGTACCTGTTCTTCAGCCGCCGCATCGGCCTGGACGGAGGCCGCGAGGTGCCGCTCGTGGGCGGGGGGCGCCTGGCCGGCAAGCGCGGGCGGACGAGCGTGGGCCTGCTGAACGTGCAGACCGGCGATGAGCCCGCGGCCAAGGCCACGGACGCCAACTTCACGGTGGTGCGCGTGAAGCGCGACATCCTGCGGCGAAGCGCGCTCGGCGGCATGCTGACCCACCGCACCGCCACGCCCGGGCGCTCCGGCAGCAACACCGGCTTCGGCCTGGACGGCAGCTTCGGCTTCTTCCAGAACCTGCGCCTCGACGGCTACCTGGCGGGCACGAGGAGCGCGCACGTGTCGAACGAGACGCTCAGCTATCGGGGATTCGTGGACTACAACGCCGATCGCTACGGCGTGCAGGTGGAGCGCCTGGAAGTGCAACCGAACTTCCTGCCGGAGCTGGGGTTCCTCCGCCGCACCGACTTCCGCCGCAACTTCGCGCTGGCCCGCTTCAGCCCCCGGCCGCGCGGCGTGCCCCACCTCCGCCGCGTCGTCACCCAGGCGAGCCTGAACTACACCACCAACGTCGGCTCGCGCCTGGACACCCGCGAACAGGTGGCGCAGGTCCAGACGGAGTTCACGAACAGCGACGTGGCCGCCGCGATCTTCACCGACAGCTTCGAGCGTCTCGTCCGGCCGTTCCCCATCGCCCCGGGCATCCGGATCACCCCGGGCGCCTACGACTTCCACAACCTGCAGCTCTCCTACACGGCGGGACAGCAGCGCCGGGTGTCCGGGGCCCTCGTGTACGACCAGGGCACCTTCTACAGCGGGCACCGGCGATCGATCGCCCTGAACACGGCGCGGCTCGAGGTGACGCCGCAGCTCTCGATCGAACCCAGCATCTCCGTGAACGACGTGAGCCTGCGCGAGGGCGCCTTCACGGCCACGGTGCTGCGGTCGCGGCTCACCTACACGATGACGCCCAGGATGTACGTGAGCGGCATCCTGCAGTACAGCTCGACGAACGCCTCGGCCGGCACGAACGTCCGGTTCCGCTGGGAGTACCGCCCGGGCAGCGAGCTGTTCGTCGTCTACACCGACGACTACGACACCGACGCCGCCCCGAATGCCGGCACGCTGCGCAACCGGGCGCTCGTGGTCAAGGTGAACCGGCTGTTCCGGCCCTGACCGCGCCGGCGTGGGCTAGGTGGCCGCCTCCTGCTCCAGGCGCGACAGCATCGCCCGGAGTTTCGCGTCGGCCTCCCGGGCCACGTCGACCACGTCCGGATTGCCGATGAGGCCCATCGCGGGCAGCGGGGCCATGGCCGCCACGGTGGACGTGCCGGGCTCGCGTTCGTACACCGCGACGTTGCACGGCAGCAGCAGCCCGATCTCCAGTTCCGCGTGCAGGGCGCGGTCGGCCAGCACGGGATTGCAGGCGCCGAGGATCACGTAGCGCCTGAAGTCCCGATCGATCTTCTTCTTGAGCGTCTCCTTGAGATCGATCGTCGTCAGGACGCCGAACCCCTGCTCCTTCAATGCCGCCGTCGCCCGCTCCACGGCGACGTCGTACGGGATGGGGAGATCCACCCGGAGGCCAAACCTGGTTTCTTCCATGACCTGCTCCCGGCGCCGTCCGCCCTGCCGGTCCGCCGGCTCGGCGGCACGTCGCGCCCTCCCTGTAGTGTCGATCGTCACGGGCGGGTGCGCCCGGAATTCTCGCGACCCGTCCGTCGAACCCGCAACGGGCGAGGAGCCGTAGTAGTCTGTCGGCCACGTTACTCCCCGGCGGCGCGATGTCGCCGACCGATCCGGCACCCGGCACGAGGTCGTTCGTCATGGCCAGGAACATCGTGCTCGCGTTCGACGGCACGAACAACGAGTTCGGCAGTGAGAACACCAACATCGTCCGGCTGATCCAGCTCCTCGAGCGGGATCCGTCGAGGCAGATCCTCTACTACGACCCGGGCGTGGGCACGCTCCCGGAGCCGGGCACCTTCAGTGCGGTCAAGAAGCGGCTGTCCGAAGTGCTGGGCCTGGCCTTCGGCCGGGGCCTGTCGTGGAAGGTCGGTGAGGCCTACACGTTCCTGATGAACGTGTGGGAGCCCGGGGATGAGGTGTTCCTGTTCGGGTTCAGCCGGGGCGCCTACACCGCCCGGGTCGTGGCCGGACTGCTGTACGCGGTCGGCCTGCTGCCGAAGGGCAACGAGAACATGGTGCCCTACGCGCAGAAGCTCTACGCCGCGATGCGGGGCGGGACCGAGGCCGACGCGTGGGGGCGGCTGTGCCGGGAGTTCCGCTGGACCTTCGCGAGGCAGGCGCCCGACGACATGGAGGAGCGCCGCTTCGCCGTGCACTTCCTGGGGGTGTGGGACACGGTGTCGTCGGTGGGCTGGGTGTGGGACCCGGCGTCGTTTCCGTTCACGGCCAGGAATCCCGGCGTCAGGACGGCCCGCCACGCCATCGCCATCGACGAGCGGCGCTGGTTCTTCCGGCAGAACCGGCTGCTGCACGCCGACACGCCTACGAGCGTCGCCCAGCAGTGGTTCCCCGGGGTGCATTCCGACGTCGGGGGCGGATATCCGGAGGCCGACGGCGGGCTGTGGCGCGCGCCGTTCGCGTGGGTGCTCGAGGGAGCCGAGGCGGCCGGGCTGCTGGTGGACGCCGCGCGGCGGCACGACGTGCTGACGCGGAGGCCGCCCCCGGCGGCGCCGTGCCTGGATCCGCAGCACGAGTCGCTGACCGGCGCCTGGTGGCTGGCGGAAGGCTTTCCCAAGCTCCGCAGCGGCGACCATCACCGCCGCCGGCTCGCGGTCGGTCTGGGCCGGCGCCGGACGATTCGTGACGGCGAGCTCATCGCGCGCTGCGCGCTGGTGCGCCTGCGCGAGCGGCCGGACTACCGGCCGGTGAACCTGTCGCCGGCGTTCGTCGAGGCCGTGCGCCGGCTGCCGGACGTGCCCGCCTCGCTCCCCTACTCGTCCAGCGGCGCCCTCGCGCCGCCCGGCCCGTGAGGGTCCCGGGCGCCCGCGCCACGTCTCCGCGATCGCCGGACTGACGACGCCATGAAGAGCCATACCGTCGAGTACCTCCGCTTCGGGGACGCCACCGGCATCCTGCGGCTCTCGGACAAGTACATCCGCAACGTCGGTGTGTCGGGCCTCGGCGCCGAGGTGTCCTTCGAACTCGCGCAGGCGCAGCTGGAACACGCGATGAAGGCCCTCGACTACGCGGCATTCGCGCGCAAAGGCGCCGGGGCCCGCGAGGCCGCCGAAGACGTGCTCCTGCGGCTGGCCCCCTTCGTCGAGCGGTTCCTCCTGCACGAGGACGTCGAAGCCGCCGGCGGCGAGTACGTGCAGGTGGACGTCGTCACGCGGGCGCTGGAGCTGGCGCAGTTGCCGTTCGAGGTCGTCGAGGAGTCCAGGCCGGCGCTGGTCGTCACGCGGCGGATCCGCCGTCCATGGCCCCCTCCGCCCGTCGTGGGCGGCGACCAGGTGCGGATTCTGTTTGCCTGGGCCGAGCCGGGACGGATGACGGTGCCTCACGAGCGCCACCTCGCCCTGCTGAGGACGCTCCTGCGGAACCTGGGCAGCCGGGAAGCGATCGTCGAGGTGCCCCACGCCACCAGGCCGATGCTGGAGGACCACCTGAATTCGGCGACGCCGCCCACCCACGTTCACCTCCTGGCCCACGGTGTGCCGCCCGAAGCGGCCGTCGACTTTCTCGGCCCGCAGGCGCCGTCCCCGTCGGCGCTCCTCGCGCTGGAGCGGGAGAACGGCGCCCCCGACCCGTGTGCCCCCGACGAACTGGCGGGCCTGCTGCGCGGGCCGACACCTCAGGCGGTCACGCTGGCGACCTGTTCGAGCGCCGAGGTCGATCCGATTCAAGGCGGCGCCAGCATCGCCCACGCGCTGCACGCCGCCGGAGTTCCCGTCGTCGTGGCCTCGCAGTTCGCGCTGACGCAGGACGGCTCGGACCTGCTCGTGTCGGTCTTTCTCGCCCGGCTGCTCGAGGGCCTCGATCCGCGAGTCGCCCTGCGCCGCTGCCGGGACGCGCTCCGGGCCCAGACGGCGACCACCTATTACGACCGCGTGGCGCTGGTCGGCTACGTGCACGTCGATCCGGACATCGACGCGCGGCTCAAGGCACGCCAGTTCAAGGTGGCACTGGCGCGCCTCAAGGCAAACTCGCTGAGCGCGAAGGCGCAGGTGGACCGCCTCCTCGAGAGCGCGTCGGCCGCCCGGGAGCTCACGCCAGACGAAGCCGCGGCTGCCGCGTCGATCGGCACCGTGTTCCGCGAAGTCCGCGAGGGTCTCGCGCGGCTCGCGCAAGGCGCCGCGCTGTCGGCCGAGGAACGAGAAGAACTCTACGGGTTGCAGGCGAGCGCGCTGAAGCGCGACGCCGAGGCCGCCTGGGCGCTCGCGCAGTGCCTCGGTCCGGCGGGCGCCGAATGGGCGACGCGGAGTCGTGACGTGCTCCGCGGGGCGACGGAGGCCTACGGCCGCGCCGCCCGCATCTCCCGGGACCACCACTGGACCTGGGTGCAGTGGCTGGCGCTGCTGGCGATTCAGGCGCCACAGGCGTGCGGCGCCCATGCGGACGACTGGACCGCGGCCAAGGCGGCGGCCGGGGACGCCGCGCACCTCCACCCGCCACCCGAGGGAGCGGAAGACCGCGACAGGGTGCTGGACAGAAGCGTGTGGGGCTGGGGCTCCCTCGCCGAGCTGTACCTGCTGGCGCCGCTCTTCGGCAGGCCTGAGGCGATGGACGAGGCGCGGCGGTGCCTCGACGCGCTGGTCGCCGCAGCACGGTCCCTCGGCCGCCAGGATCCGATCGACGCGACGCGGGCCCAGTTGTCCCGGTACGACACCTGGTGGGGCGCCGACGGGGCGCTGGCGCTCCCGCCGTCCATCGTGGCGGCCGCCGTCGCGCTGCGGGACTACCTCGTGCAGGCGGCGGCTTCGCCGCCGGAGGGGGCCTGATGTTCACGATCGACATGCTGCCCGCGGACGAAGGCGACGCCCTCTGGATCGAGTACGGCGCGAATCCCGTCCGCCGCATCCTGATCGACTGCGGGCGACGCTCCGCCTACCGCGCGGCCGCCGAGCGCCTGGCCGCCGACGCGCGCGGGCTCGAGCTCTTCGTCCTGACGCACGTGGACGCCGACCACATCGCGGGCGCCGTGCCGCTGCTGCAGGACGCGCGCTTCGGTCCCTCGAAGGTCAGGGATGTGTGGTTCAACGGCTGGCGCCATCTGAACGGCCTGCACTGGGATCCGAGGACGGATACGCCCGAGACCCTTGGCGCGCAGCAGGGGGAGTACTTCGCGGCGCTCCTGCAGGACCGCGGCTTCCAGTGGAACGCGGCCTTCGACGGCCTGGCGGTGAAGGTGCCCGACGACGGGCCCCTGCCCAGGATCGAGCTCGAAGGCGGGATGGTGCTCACGCTGCTGGGCCCCACGACGGAGAAGCTGGACGCGCTGCGCGGCCGCTGGGAGAAGGAACTGGCCGCCGTGGCGCCAGCCAAGCGCATCGAGCCCGGCGATTACGAGCGGGCCCTCGAAGTGCTCGGCAGCGACCGCCGGCAGGGGCCGGACCTGCTCGGCGGCGGGCACGGCGGGCCCATCGTCATCCCCGACCTCCTGGAGGTCCCGTTCACGCCGGACGAGGGCGAACCGAACGGCACGAGCATCACGTTCCTCGCGGAGTACCAGGGCCTGTCCGTCCTGTTCGGCGCGGACGCCCACGCCCCGCAGGTGGAGGCGTCGCTCCGGCGACTCCTGGCCGCACGGAGGATCGAGCGCCTTCCGCTGACGGCCTTCAAGCTGTCGCACCACGGCAGCGCCCGCAACACCTCGCCCGATCTCCTCCGCCTGGTGACGTGCCCGCACTACCTGGTCTCGACCAACGGCACGCGGCACCATCATCCCGACCCTGAGACCCTTGCCCGGGTGCTCGACGCCGCCGGCAAAGGCGACGTGACCTTTCACTTCAACTACGAGACCGACGAGACCCGCCCGTGGCTGGCGCCTGCCCTGCAGCAGCAGTTCGGATTCCGCGCGACGGGCCCGGACGGGGACGGTGGGGCCCGGGTGAGAATCGGCGACGCCGGGTGAGCGCCGATCCATGCGGGGGGCCGCGTAGGACCCACGCGGTGCGCCCCGCAGAGGGCCGCGAAGGCAAGGTGCTGACATGAGTGGGACGATGCGTGCGGTGGTGCTGACCGAACCGGGCCCGGTGGAGAACCTGGCGATCAGGGAGATCCCGGTGCCGGCGCCTCCGCCGGGCTGGGTGCGGATCGCGGTGCGGGCGTTCGGCCTGAACCGGTCCGAGCTCCATACCCGACTCGGACTCGCGGACGGCGTCACGTTTCCGCGTGTCCTCGGCATCGAAGCGGTGGGGGTCGTCGACGTCGCCTCCGGCACGGACCTGGAGCCCGGCCAGCAGGTGGCGACCTTGATGGGCGGCATGGGACGGACGTTCGACGGCGGCTATGCCGAGTACACCGTGGTGCCTCGTCGCCAGGTCATCCCCTTCCGCTCCGAACTGCCCTGTAACATCCTCGGCGCGGTGCCCGAGACCCTGCAGACGGCCTATGGCTCCCTGACCATCGGTCTGGACCTGCAGCCCGGGCAGTCGTTGCTCATTCGCGGCGGCACATCATCAGTCGGCCTCGCGGCGGCCACGATCGCGAAGGACCTCGGCGCGACGGTGCTGTCCACGACGCGCCAGCCCGACCGCGCCGCCGCCCTGAAGGCGCATGGCGTCGACCATCCCCTGGTGGACGCGGGTCAGGTCGCTGCGAAGGTGCGCGACGTCTTTCCGGACGGCGTGGACGCCGCGTTGGAGCTGGTGGGGACGCCAACGCTGCCGGATACGCTGGCCTCCACGCGCATCCACGGCACCGTCTGCTTCACCGGCATGCTCTCGAATCAATGGACCGTGCCCAACTTCTATCCGATCGCCTACTTGCCTCGGGGCGTACGGCTGACCGCCTACGGCGGGAGCAGCGGTGACCTCCCCGCCGAGGTGCTGCAGCGTTATCTCGATCGACTCGCCGCCGGTGACGTCAGTCTGGGTCCGATCCGAGCCTATGCGTTCGAACAGATCCGCGAGGCGCATGCGGACATGGAACAGAACCGGACCTTCGGAAAGATGGTCGTCACGACCTCGCCGTAGGAGCTGACGCGGCACCGGCCGCCCAGGCCTTGCGCGCCGTCAAGGCAGGCTCAAGGCCACGAACTCGGGCGGATGCTCCAGTCCCCCGATTGCGACGACGATGAACTGCTTCCCGTGCGCCATGTAGGTGATCGGCGCGCCGGTGGTGCCCGCCGGCAACTCGATGTCCCAGACGACGGCGCCAGTGGTCTTGTCCAGAGCGCGAAACATCCGGCCCCGGCGCCAGGGGCGATCGACAGCGGCATCCCGGCCGGCAGCCGGCTGCCCGCTCTCACCACCACGGGATCCCCCTCGCCGACGAACAGCAACGTCTTCGTGGCGACGAGGCCGCCGCGGCCAGGGTTGCCCAGTGGCGGCAGATTCAGCGGTTTCAGCACCGGATGGTCGCGGGGACCGCTGCCGTGGGGCACCATCCACCGGATGCTGCCTTCGTTCAGGTCGATGGCGGTGATGCGGCCGTAGGGAGGCTTCAGGAGGGGCAACCCCTGCGGGCCCGCGGGGTACGCGCGGAGCCCCGGAACGTATTTGAAACTCGTGGTGGCCGGATCGCCCGGAAGAATGTCGGCCACAAACGGTGCGGTGATCGACGACACATAGAGCAGGTGCGTGTCGGGGTCGAAGACGCCACCCTGCTGGTCAGCGCCGCCCACCGAACCCGGATTCTGGACGGTGCCGCGAGTGGCGCCTGGCGTGTCAGTTCGGATCGAAGGCGGGGTGAAGAGCGGGCCAAGGCGGTACTGCTTCGCGAGCTCGAGCGCGTGGGCGCGAAGCTCCGGCGTGAAGTCGATGAGGTCGTCGACCGACACGCCTTGACGCTCGAATGGCGGCGGGCGTGTTGGAAACGGCTGTGTCGGGGACGTTTGCTCACCCGGCGTGTCGGACGTCGGCACGGGCCGCTCTTCGATCGGCCAGACTGGGCGTCCCGTCAGCCGATCGAACACGAAGGCAAAGCCGTGCTTCGTCAACTGCACGACCGCCTTGGTGGCGCGGCCCTCGACCGTGAGGTCGGCCAGTATCGGCGGACGTCCCGTGCGGACGTCGAACGCCTGCACGTCACCAGGCGGCTGTTCCTTTCTCGTCGGCGCGTCAGTGAGGTAGCCGCCGGCCATCACCACGTCAGCGCAGACGTGAGGACCGCCCCGCGACAGGTAGGTCGTCGCCCAGGGACTGAGGCCTCGTTTGAGGTTGACGCGTCCACCCTCGCCCCAGGTGGTCACCGGCCGTCCCGTACGGAGATCGAGCGCAATGAGACACTCGCCGCGGATCGAGAACAGGCGCTGGAGGGTCCAAGGGCTCCTGCACCCACACCGTCTCGCCTGTCGCCGCATCGAACGCTTCGACCAGACCGATGCTGTTGGGCGCGTACACGACGCCCCCAATCATCAAGGGCGTGGCCCGGAACTCACCGCTGAAGGTCCGGCCGGCCGGCATCCTCTTCCGGAGACTGGGATCGACACTGGGACGCCGCCACGCGATCCGAAGTTGCGAGACGTTGTCGCGATCGATCTGATCGAGTGGGGCGTACTTGGTGCTGCCAAGGTCGCCGCTGAGCGCGCGCCATTCGCCATCCCGAGCGCCCTTCTGCGCGAAGGGGACCGCCGACAGGAGACAGAGAATCGCGATCGCCAGTCCACCGATCGACTTCGCGTGCATTGCGCTCAACCTCCAGGGGCCCTGCGACGGCTCGGAGAGGTGGAGTGCGTTCACGCCGCTGACGTGCACCTTACACCACTCGATCCATGCCTTCGCACGAAAGGCCGTGTCGCGCAGTGGCTACGCGGAACCTTCAGGATGAACGACCTGCAATCCGAGGACGTCCTCGAAGGGGTCGAAATCACGATCGCAGTGCAGCAGCGCGTGCGAGTGCTCGAGACAGAACGTCGCGATGAGGCAGTCGATGGTCCTTCGGACCGTTCGCCCGCGGGTGCGCAGGCGGCGATAGTTTCGTGCGGCTGCCTCCGCGAGAACGACGCCGCCGGTATCGCACATCTCGAACCGGCGCAGTGTTCGCAGAACCTGGGCGGCTGCGGCATCGGTCGAGAGCCCCTGAAGCACCTCGCACACCGTCAGATCGAGCAGCCCCAAGCGCTGGCGCTTCGACTCCCGATCGAACCACTCGACTTCGGGTGTGCTGATGCCGTTCAGGTAGTCGACCCAGACCGTGGTATCGACAATCACCACGTGGTTACCGATCCGTTCCGGTTCGGCCGAGCCGGCTAGCGCCCAAATCCCCGGTCCACTTCACCTTTCCCCGCAGGTGTCTGATCGTCCGCTGACCGCGAACGTCAATCAGCATGCGCAAACCCTGTTCGACCGCGGCGCGCTTGGTTGTGGCACCACTCGCCCGCATCGCCTTGCGCATCAGGTCGTCGTCGATGTCGATGTTCGTCCGCATCGCTTCTCCATGTGTAAGGATGGCCGATTCATGTGTAAGTGGCAAGGGGGCCGGCTGGACGACCGGTGGCAGTCCGAGTGGCGAGGATTCGCTTCGGCCAGGGCGACGCGGCTCTCGAGGCGAGGTCTGTCGCGCCGATGGGAGGCGGGGTTCACCTGTCCGTCGCCAGCGGCGAGACGTCTGGAAGTGATCCAGGGACATTCCGAGGTCTGACACAGTTTTCGAAGACACTGCCGTCCGCCTTGCCGTCAACCCGTTACCGATGAACGAGATGCGGATACAGGCTGCGAATCGGATCGGCGTGTGTCATAATCTTCGTCCGACCGCTCGCAAGTTGTTGATTCTAAACGGAGAGATGTCCGAGTGGTTGAAGGAGCACGCTTGGAAAGCGTGTGTACGGGAAACCGTACCGTGGGTTCGAATCCCACTCTCTCCGCCACCTTCCCACGGTCCGTTCCCGTCGCTGGGGCTCCGGTCTAATCGTGGCGGTTGCCTATGTCGCTGTCCCGCGGCGACAGGGTCGGCTCCTACGAGGCGCCCGCGGCGCTCGGCCTGGCCAGTCTGGGCGAGGTGTACCGCACGCGGCTGCGCCGCTTCGCGCGAGGCTCCAACTCTCGGACCTGTCCGGCCGTCCAAGGCTCATGTTGACATGCCACAGGACGCGTGCCATGCTCCTGTGGCCGTGCCACATGGAGGACGTCGATGGGGGAACGACTGCGTGAGCAGTGGGCGCGGTTGACCGCGCTCGTGCGGCGGGGGCGCCTCGACCGCGAGTTCGACGACGAGCTGGCCGCGCACGTCCAACTGGCCACCGACGAGCTCCTGGCACGGGGCCTGTCTCCCGCCGAGGCACGGCGGCGGGCGCTGGCGAGGGTCGGCGGGCTCGACGCCGCGCGCGAGGCGCATCGCGACGCCCGGAGCCATGCCTGGGTGGACCAGACGCTGGCCGATCTGCGCTACACGGCGCGCACGCTCTGGCGCACGCCGGGGTTCACGCTGGTGGCCGTGGCCAGCCTGGCACTCGGCATCGGCCTGAACACCGCCATCTTCAGCGTCGTGGACGGCGTGCTGCTGCGCCGGGCGCCGGTGGACGACCTGGACCGCACGGCGATCGTCTGGGAAACGGACCGGCAGAGCGGGACCACGCGCGAGCCGGCGTCGGTGCCCGACTTCCTCGACTTCCGCGACCAGGCGCGCACGCTGGACCGGCTCGGCGCGCTCCTGGCGGTCGAGCGCAACCTCACCCCGCTTTCCGGCGATCCCATCCGGCTGGCCGCGCTCGGCGCGACCCACGACGTCCTCGACATGGCCGGCATCACGCCGCTCGCGGGCCGGCGGCTCGCCGCCGACGACGAGCGGCCGGGCGCGGCGCCCGTCGCTCTCATCAGCGAATCGCTCTGGCAGCGGGTGTTCGACCGGGATCCCAGCGCCGTGGGCGCGACGATCCGCCTGGATGACGAGCCCGTAGAGGTGGTCGGCGTGGTGCCGGACGCCTCGGACTTCGGCGTCCTCCAGGTGCTGGGCGCCGCGGCCTACTCGCGATCGTTCGCCGATCGCGGCACCCGCGTGCGCGTGGAGGTCTGGCTGCCGTTCCGGGCCGATCCGGAGGCGCTGCCGCGCGACACCCATCCCATCTTCCTCGTGGCCCACCTGGCGCCAGGTGCGGGCCTGGGCGCGGCCCAGGCCGAGCTCGCCGGCATCGCGGCGGAGATCGAGCGCAAGTACCCGGCAAATCGCGCACGCGGCGTGTTCGTCGAATCGCTGGGCGACGTCGTGTTCGGCCCCGTGCGGCCGGCGCTGCTCGTGCTGTGGACGGCCGTCGCGCTGGTGCTGCTGGTGGCGGCCGTCAACGTGGCGAACCTGCTCCTGGCGCGCGGCACGGCGCGCCAGCGCGAGATTGCCGTGCGAGCTGCAATTGGCGCCGGCGGCTGGCGCCTCGCCCGCCAGTTCCTGGTGGAGACCACCGTCCTCACGCTGGTGGCGGCCACCGTGGGCGTGGCGCTGGCCTACGGCGGGCTCGCCCTGCTGGTGGCTCAGGCGCCGCCCGACATCCCGCGACTGGACCAGGTCACGCTCGACCTGCGGGTGCTCGGCCTGACGGCCGGCGTGGCCATCGCGGTCGGGCTCGTCTTCGGCCTGGTGCCGACCTTCCAGGCGCTGCACGTGGATCCGCAGACCGCACTCAAGGGCGAGGGCGCACGCGGCGCATCCGGCAGCCGCGGCGGTACGCGGCTGCGGGCGGCACTCGTCGTGGCGGAGACGGCCCTTGCCGTGCTCCTCGTGGCCGCGGCAGGCCTCCTCATCCGCAGTTTCTGGCAGCTTTCGTCGGTGGACGCCGGCTTCCGGACGGCCGGAGTGCTCAAGGCCGAGTTCCAGCTGCCGGCGTCGCGCTATCCCGCGGATTTTGGCGTGTTCCCGGACTTCAAGGAGCAGCATGCGTTCAACGCCGCGCTCGTGGCCGCCATCAGCGCGTTGCCCGGCGTGGAGTCGGCCGCCATCGCCGGGAACCATCCGCTCGACCCCGGCTTCACGAACTCCTTCCGCATCGTCGGCCGCGACGGCGAGTCGTTCCCCGAGATCTCGGTCCGCCGCGTGACGCCGGCCTACTTCGACACCGTGGGACTGGCGCTGAAAGGCGGGCGCGCGCTGACCTCGTCGGACGGCACGCGGTCGCCGGCGGTGGCCGTCATCAACGAGGCGGCGGCCGCCCGGTTGTTCGAGACCCGCGATCCCCTCGGAGCGCGCATCGCGTTCTGGGGCGCGGAGCGGACCGTGGTCGGCATCGTCGCGAACGAGCACATCCAGGGCATCGCCGCGCCGGCGCCGATCGGGATCTACGTGCCGCTCGCACAGGCCCCGTCGGCCAACGGCGCGGGCGTCCTCCTGGTGAAGGGCGCCGGACCGGCCACCGCGCTCGCGTCGACGGTGCGGGCGGCGTTCCGGGCCATCGACCCTGGGCTCGCCGTCTTCGGCGTCGAGGCGCTGGACGACACGTTGGCCCGCTCGATCGGCGAGCAGCGGTTCACGATGTGGCTGCTCGGCGTATTCGCGCTGATGGCGCTCGTGCTGGCCGCGATCGGCGTCCACGGCGTCCTGAGCTACGCGGTGGCACGCCGAACGCCGGAGCTGGGCATCCGCCTGGCGCTGGGCGCCCAGCCCTCGCGGTTGCGGCGCGCCGTGGTCCTCGAGGGCCTGGGGATGGCATCGCTGGGCGTGGCGCTGGGACTGCTGGCCGCCGCAGGCCTCACGCGTGCGCTGGCAAGCCTGCTCTACGGGGTGACGCCAACGGACCCGACGACCTTCGCCGCGGTGGCGGTCCTGCCGCTCGTCGTGGCGGCGGCGGCCAGCGCCGTGCCAGCACGACGGGCCACCCGCATCGACCCCACCGTGGCGATGCGCAGCGAGACGTGAAGGGAGCGCCGATGCCGCCGAAACGGCAGAGCACACGGGTGGACGTGCTGCAGGGGACGCTGGACCTGATGGTGCTTCGCACGCTGGAGGCGATGGGGCCACTCCATGGCTTCGGTCTCGCCAGGCGCATCGAGCAGGTGAGCGGCGGCACGGTCCTGCTGAACCAGGGCACCATCTACGCGGCGCTGGTGCGCCTCCAGCACCGGGGCCTCATCAGCGCCAGGTGGGGCACGTCGGACAACAACCGGCGCGCCAAGTTCTACGCGCTGACCCGCGCCGGCCAACGCAAGCTGGAGGAAGGCGTCACGGCCTGGGAGCGCATCGCCGCGGTGATGGCGCGGTTCCTGGCCGCGCGGACGTCCTGACGGCCGGCCGACTCCAGGAGCCCGCGAGGCCCAGGACGGATCGGACACGGCGACGACCGTCATCTCGACGCGCATCGCCTCGCGGTTGTCGACCGTCGGCCCTTCAGGCGTCGCGCAGACCCAGTCGCGTCGCGCGATGATGCAGGTTGCTGCGGTGCATGCCCAGCGCACGCGCCGCCGCGGCCCAATTGCCGCCATGGCGCGCGACCGCGTCGAGGATGAGGCGGCGCTCGAACGCCTCGAGCTGGTGGCGCAGCGGCGCGTCCGACGACGCCTCCACGGGGGCCGTGGCGGGCACGCCGCCGGACGCCGCCCCGGCTGCGACATCCAGGTGGGGCGGCTCGATCGTGACGACGCCGTCCGGGACGCGCACGGAGCCCAGCGCCCGCAGCACGGCGCGTGACACCACGTTCTCCAGCTCGCGGACGTTGCCCGGCCAGTCGGCCGCCTGCAGCAGCGTGCGGGCTTCGGCGCTGAAGCGCGCGCGGGCCACGCCGAGTCGGCGTGCGGACTCGTCGGCGAAGTGCGCGGCCAGAAGCGCGATGTCGTCGACACGCTCGCGCAAGGCCGGCACGCGCAGGGGGAACACTGCGAGCCGGTGATAGAGATCGGCGCGAAACCGGCCGCGGGCGATCTCACCTTCCAGGTCGCGGTTGGTCGCGGCAATCACGCGCACGTCCACGCGGTGCACCCTGTCGCTGCCAACGCGCTGAATCTCGCCCTCCTGCAGGGCCCGGAGCAGCTTCGGCTGCAGTTCGAGCGGCAGCTCCCCGATCTCGTCGAGGAACAGCGTCCCGCCGTCCGCCACCTCGAACTTCCCGGCGCGGTCGCGCTGCGCGCCGGTGAACGCCCCGGCGACGTGCCCGAAGAGCTCGCTCTCCGCGATCGACACCGGCAGGGCCGCGCAGTTCACGTGGATGAGCGCTTCGTCGGCGCGTCGCGACTGGTCGTGAATCCGCCGGGCCACCAGCTCCTTGCCCACGCCGGTCTCGCCCATGACCAGGACGGCGAGATCCGAAGCGGCGACGAGGGCGATCTCCCGGCGCAGCGCGGACATCGCGGCGCTCGTGCCCACGAGCTCGCCGTCGCGATGCGACGCGGAGCGCTGCAGTTCCCTGGCGACGCGTCCGCGATGATCGCGCTGGCGCTCGAGCGCGTCGATGAGCGCGCTGGTGCGGAGCGCGGCCCCGGCGAGCGCCGCCAGGATCGCGAGCACCTGCGGGTCGAGGTCGTCGAAGCGGTGCGGCTCGAGCGCGTCGGCTGTCAGCGCGCCCACGACTTCGCCGGCGTCCGTGAGGGCGCAGCCGAGGCACGCGTGCACGCGATCGTGCGCGTGCAGCGCGCCCACGACGTCGCCATCGAAGGGATCCGCAAGCGGGCTGTCGGGCGGAAACCGGACCGGATCGGCGCTGCGCAGGATCATGTCGAGCCGCGGTTCCAGCCGCCGGTCGTACCGGCGTGCGGCGGCCTCCGCCGAGAGCCCATGGGCGGCGACGGGGACGAGATACGGGCCCTCCACACGCAGCAGGCAGGCGGCGTCGCAAGGAATCACCCGGCGCACCGCCTCGATGACGCGCGAGTAGCGGTCGGCGGCGCCGAGCGAGGCCGTCAGGTCCCGCGCGACCCCGAGCAGCACAGTCAGTTGTTCACGTTGCCGATCGGACAACTTCGTTGCGATATTCACAACATTCTGATGTTGCCGACATCATAACACTCGCGGACGCCCGGCGAATTCAGGCCGAAATCAGCGAATCCAGAGCGGCACGCCGCCTGCCTTCGAGGGAGCAGAGGCACCATGAACCCGACTGCAACACTCGCCGAACTCGCCACGACCATTCCAGGAGCGGCGAGCGTCTTCTACCGCCACGGGCTCGACTTCTGCTGCGGTGGACGGCGCTCCGTCGAGGACGCCTGCGCCGCGCGCGGGCTGGACGCCGCCGCTGTCCTCGCCGAGGTGGACCGCGAAACCGCGATCGCGGGCCCGGCACGCCGGTGGGACGTGGAGCCGCTGCCGGTCCTCGTCGATCACATCGTCGCGACCTATCACCAGAGCCTCCGCGAGACCCTGCCGCACCTGATTCACATGGCGGCGAAGGTCGAGACCCGCCACGCCGACAAGCCGGAGTGCCCGCGGGGCCTGGCCGCGCACCTCACCGCCATGCACGAAGTCGTGATCGAGCACCTCGTGAAAGAGGAACAGGTGCTCTTTCCGATGATCGTCCGCGGCGAGGGTTGCATCGCCGCCGGCCCGGTGCACGTGATGGAACTGGAGCACGACGAGCACGGGCGCAACCTCCGGGAGGTGCGCCGGCTCACCGGCGACCTTCAGGCCCCCGCCGCCGCGTGCAACACGTGGCGTGCGCTCTACCTCGGCCTCCAGCAACTCGAACGCGAACTGATGGAACACATCCACCTCGAGAACAACGTGCTCTTCCGCCGCGCCCTGATCGCCTAGGAGCCAGTCATGTCTGCCGCCGCATCCGTCGTCGTCTTCCCCGGTCACCGCCGCCTCTGGGTCCTGTTCGGCCTGACCGTGTTCGCCGCCTTTTTCATCCTCGGCTTCTTCGGGCGCGAGGTCTATCGCCAGGCCCCGCCCATCCCCACCGAGGTCCGCACCTCCGACGGCGCGCTGCTCATGACGCGCGACGAGATCCTGACCGGCCAGACCGTGTGGCAGTCCACGGGCGGCCAGCAGCTCGGATCGATCTGGGGCCACGGCGCGTACCAGGCGCCGGACTGGACCGCCGACTGGCTGCATCGCGAGGCCACGACGCTGCTCGACGCGTGGAGCCGTCAAGCGGACGGTGTCCCCTACGGTGCGGCAGGCGCGGAAGCCAAGGCGATGCTTCGGGCGCGCCTCGAGACCGAACTGCGCACCAACACGTTCGACGAGACGACGGGGGTGGTCACCGTGTCGCCGGCGCGCGCCGCCGCGATGGCCGCAGTGGCGCGTCACTTCGACGACCTCTTCGGCGGCGCTCCGGAGCTGTCGGCGCTGCGTGAGGACTACGCGATGCAGCGCGTGGTCGTGCCGGACGCCGCGCGGCGTCAGCTGTTGACGAAGTTCTTCTTCTGGACCAGCTGGGCAGCCGCGACGAACCGCCCCGGCACGACGATCACCTATACGAACAACTGGCCGCACGAGCCGCTCATCGGCAACGTGCCCTCGTCGGCGAACGTCCTGTGGTCAATCGCGAGCGTGATCCTGCTGCTCGCCGGGGTCGGCGCCCTGGCGTGGTGGATGGCCTTCAGACGCCACGCGCACGACGAGATCGCCGAGGCGCCAGTGAGCGACCCGTTCACGGGGCTGACCCTGACGCCGTCGATGCGGGCCGTCGCCAAGTATCTCGGCGTGGTGGTCGCGCTCTTCGTCGTGCAAGTGCTGCTCGGCGCCCTCACCGCGCATTACACCGTGGAAGGCCAGTCGTTCTTCGGTCTGCCCATCGGCAACCTGCTGCCTTACAGTCTGACGCGCACCTGGCACATCCAAACGGCCATGTTCTGGATTGCGACGGCCTTCCTGGCCGCGGGCCTGTTCCTGGCACCGGCAGTCGGCGGCCATGAGCCCCGGTTCCAGCGCCTCGGCGTGAATATTCTCTTCGGTGCGCTCCTCGTCGTCGTGTCGGGATCGCTCGCGGGCGAGTATCTCGCCATCCACCAGAAGCTGCCGCTCGAGCAGTCGTTCTGGCTCGGCACGCAGGGGTACGAATACGTGGACCTCGGCCGCGTGTGGCAGATCGCGCTTTTCGCCGGCCTCGCGATCTGGCTCGGGTTGATGCTCCGCGCGCTGGCGCCTGCGCTCCGTACGCGGACCGAAGCCAGCTCGCTCGTGTGGATGTTCACGTTCGCCACGGCCGCCGTCGGCCTGATGTACGGCGCGGGGTTCTTCGTGAGCGCGAAGACGCACCTCACGGTGATGGAGTACTGGCGGTGGTGGGTCGTGCACCTCTGGGTTGAAGGCTTCTTCGAGGTCTTCGCCACCGCGGCGATCGCCCTCATCTTCGCGCGCATGGGCCTCGTGAAGCCCGGACACGCCGGCGCGGCCGTGATCGGGTCGAGCGCGATGTTCCTCTTCGCCGGAATCCCCGGAACGTTCCATCACCTCTACTTCAGCGGCACGCCCACGTCGATCATGGCGGTCGGCGCCGCCTTCAGCGCGATGGAAGTGATTCCGCTCGTCCTCATCGGCTTCGAGGCGTATCAGACCAGCCGCATGCAGACGGCCGCGGCCTGGATGTCGCGCTACAGGTGGCCAGTGACATTCTTCGTGGGCGTGGCGTTCTGGAACCTGGTCGGCGCCGGCGTGTTCGGCTTCCTCATCAACCCGCCGATCGCCCTCTACTACATGCAGGGACTGAACACGACGCCCGTGCACGCGCACACCGCGCTCTTCGGCGTCTACGGCCTGCTGTCGCTCGGTCTGGTGCTGGTCGTGGCGCGCCTGCTCACACTCGGCCGCGTGTGGAACGAGCGGTGGCTGGCGGCGAGCTTCTGGGCGATGAATATCGGCCTGGCGCTGATGGTGGGCCTCAGCCTGCTGCCCATCGGCATTCTGCAGGCCTACGCGAGCGTCGAGACCGGTCTCTGGTACGCACGCAGCGCCGAGTTCCTGCAGCAGCCGCTGATCGAAGGGCTGCGCTGGATGCGGCTCGTCGGCGACACCGTGTTTCTCGCCGGCGTGGGCGCCTTCGCCTGGTTCATGGCCGGACTCTGGTCCGGCTGGAGCTACGGCTACACGCCGGAACGGGTGACCGCGCCGTCGGCCACGCTGCCGAGCCGTTCCCGGCTGTGACGCCTGGCTCTCCCACGCGCCAGGACGCGGGCCGGGGGGATCGTCGGCCCGGCCTGCCCCCTGCCGCCGGTTGCTCAGTGCGCGGCCTTCCTGGCCCCGCCGGCGGCCAGCAGTTCGTCCACGATCCAGCCCGCGCCGTGCACCTCACGGGCCACGGTGAGCGCGAAGCGGATGTCGGTGCTGAGCGCGCGGCCTGCCGTCTCGTCGTAGATCCAGTCGCCGGCCATCCCCTCCTCGTTGCCGTCGAAGATGAGGCCGACGATCTCGAGGCGGCGGTTCAGGGTGGCGCTGCCGGAGTTGCCGCCCGTGATGTCGTTCGTGCTGACGAAGTCGACCGGCAGATTCGCGTACCGGCTGCCGAACGCCTGGTCTCCCACCGTCTGCCGCCAGGCCTTGAGCTTCGCCGGCAGCGCGAAGTCGCCGGTGTCGCCGCGGGCCGCGGCCAGCGCGAACAGGTCCTTGAAGTAGGTGGTGAACGGCACGGCGTTGCCCTGCCGGTCGGTGTAACCGGCGATCTTGCCGTAGGAGCCGCGGAGCGTGAAGTTGGCATCCGGATACATCGCCTCGCCCTTCCAGGCGGCGAGCCCCTGCGCGAAGCGCGAGCGGTTCTGGAACAGCTTCTCGTTCAGGATGCGCACGCGCTGGCGCGCGGCCTTGATCGACGGCAGCAGGTCGCGGGCGAAGACCATCCCGGCGTCCGAGGACGACTCGATCTCGGCGGCCGGCGCGTCGATGAGCTTCTTCCGGGCGTCCAGCGACGCCAGCGACGATCCCTCGATGACGGCCCTGGCCATCGCCTCCGCGGAGGCGCCGGCGCCGACCCGGGCCGCCAGCGCCGTGACCGCGGGAATCCGGGCATCGCCCTTCAGCGCCAGCGCCCGTTCGAGACCGCGGGTCAGGAGTTCCACCTCCAGTCCCTCGATGAGCGGGTCGTCCACGAGCAGCGCCTGGCGCACCTGAGGCCAGTTGCGCTCCTGGAACTGGGGCTCGCGCTCCGAATCGGTGGCCTTGGCCCGCTCCAGCGCGAACTCGTAGAGGCCGGTGGCGTAGCCGACGACCGAAGCCTGCTGCAGCCAGTTCACGGCCGCGTCGAGGTCGGCGTTGGCCTCGACGTCGTTGGCGTATACGGCGCGCTGCGCGTCCAGCACGCCGCCGTACTCGCGCTGCAGCTCGGGCCGCCTGGCCAGGAAGGCCGTGAACTCGCGCTCGCGCTGGCGCCGCGCGTCCACCACGTGCGTCGCCTGGAGCGACGCGAGCAGGTCCTTGGAGTACTTCAGCGTGTTCGACAGCCCGAAGATCTGCTCCTGGAGCAGCACCTGGTACTCGGGTTTCATCGCCGCGTACTTCCGGTACAGCGCCAGCAGCCCTTCGAAGTCCTGGATCTGGTCGGGCATGCCCTTCCGCACGTTGTAGTCCGCCGAGAAGCTCATGCGGTACCGGTTGGTGTTGCCGGGGTTGCCGGCCACGAGCGTGAAGTCCCCGTCCGACACGCCGGTCATCGTGACCGGCAGGAAGTGTGCGGGCGTCGCCGGGACGTTCGTCTCCGCGTAGTCGGCGTGGCGACCGTCCTTGCGGACGTACGCCCGCAGGATCGAGATGTCCGACACGTAGCGGGGGAAGCGGAAGTTCATCTCGTCGCCGCCGAAGTACCCGAGCTGCTTCTCGGGGGCGTACACGAGGCGGATGTCCTTGAAGTCTTCGTAGACGATGAGCAGCGAGCGCGCGCCGCTATTGAAGTCCGTGACGGCGCACGTGAAGTCGTCGCCGCGCTCCCGGGCGCAGGCCCGTTCGATGTCCGAGCGGGCCGCCTGGCGCATCCGCTGCACCTCGGCGATCGGCGTCGACGCCGAGATCCCGGCGTTCACCCGCGCGGTCACGTCGGTGGCGCTCACTTCGACCTGGGCGCGGAAGCGCTTGCAGGGCAGCTCGCCTTTCATGGAGGCCGCCGTGAAGCCGGTCTCGATCAGGTTGTCCGCATTGCCCTCGGCCTGCTCGGCGAGGGTGGACGTCCGGATGCAGTCGAGGGCCACGTGGTGGTTCGTCAGGATGAGCCCGTTGGCCGACGCGAACGTCCCCGTGCCGCCGCTCGAGATGCGGACCACGGCCCCCTGCACGCGCGCGAGGTCGGCCGGGGTGAGGCGGACGCCGTACGTCTTCTGGATGGTGTCCAGGGGGAGCTGATCGAGCCGCCACATGCCTTCGTCGGCCGTCAGAACGGCGCCAAAGGCTCCAAGGAGGGCGATGACGACGAGTCGGGTTCTCATGGGCCTGTTCCTGCCTCCCAGCCTCCATCAGGACGTCGGCCGGCGACAAGAAGTTTCGCCCCTGGGGCGGCGTATGATGCGGCCTGACCTGGACGTTGGCGGCGGCGCCACACTCGGGAGGGAGCCATGACCAGTTCTCGCGGACGCCGGGAGTTCCTCATGAGCCTTGGCGCGCTGGGCGCCGCCGGCCTGCCCACGG
This sequence comes from Vicinamibacterales bacterium, assembly GCA_050187355.1. GTDB lineage: Bacteria > Acidobacteriota > Vicinamibacteria > Vicinamibacterales > UBA2999 > CADEFD01. The sequence continues at coordinate 38,518 of JBFWXO010000011.1, read as the reverse complement.
CGGGAGCGGCGACCGGCCGTGGGGGCGCGGCCCCGGGACAGCGGCGGGCCCCGGCGGGGCGCCCCGCGTACGACCCGGCCGCCACCTTCGGCGTGAAGGTGCACGAGGTGGAGGTCCGGCGCAGCGCGGCCGGCCGGATGCTGATGGCCCGCATCTACCAGCCCGACGAGCCCGGGCCGTTCCCCACGGTGCTGGACCTCCACGGCGGCGCCTGGAACGCCAAGGACCGCCGCGCCGAGGAGCCGATGGACCGCGCGCTGGCGGCGAGCGGACTGCTCGTCGTCGCGGTCGATCTCACGCTGGCCCCGGAAGCGCCCTACCCTGCGTCGGTGCAGGATGCCAACTACGGCGTGCGCTGGTTGAAATGGAAGGCGCCGGCGTGGAACGGCGACGGCAGCGCCGTCGGCATCTACGGCAGTTCGAGCGGCGGCCACGTCGCCGAGCTCCTGAGCCTGCGGCCCCGCGACGCGCGCTACAACGCGATCCCGCTGCCGGAGGCGCCGGGCGTGGACGCGACGGTGTCCTGGGTGGCCACCCGCTCGCCCATCAGCGATCCGTTCGCGCGCTACCAGAACGCCGAGCGCTTGAAGCGGACCGAGATGATGGCCAACCACACCGCGTACTTCAGGCCGTGGGACACGATCCACGAGGCCAATCCGCAGGAGATCCTCGAGCGCAGGGAAGCCGTCGCCCTGGGCCCGCTCCTCATCATGCAGGGCGGTCTGGACGACAACGTGCTGCCGTCGGTCCAGGAGAAGTTCGTCGCGACCTATCGCGCGGCCGGCGGCACCTGCGACTACCACCTGTTCGAGGGCGCCGAGCACCAGTGGGTGGCCGAGGAAGGTCCGAAGACCGACGAGGCGCGGCACATGGTGAAGGCCTTCATCGCCCGGCACCTCGCCCGCGACGGGAGCGCCAGACGGTGAGCCCGGAGGCCGGCGGCGCGCCGTAGCGGCGGCCGCCTCCACGCCATTGGACGGTCCGCCGGCTGGCTACTCCTTCGCGGTCGGGGGCGCCTTCTCCGTGGCGCCCTGGCGGCCGAACAACTGGCCGAAGAAGTCCCCGGGATTCCACGCCGGGCGCGCCGTCTCCTGCGCCACCTGCCAGCCGGTGAGGAAGTTCACCCGCGCGTGGTTGGCGCCGGCCTCGAAGTCGAACGCCTGCGACATGTCGTCGTTCGGCTTGTGGTACACGTCGCGCCGGTAGCCCGCGTTGATCGCCGCGCCGTCGCGCGAGTCCCCGGTCGCGAACCCGCTCTTGATGAACAGCGACGGCACGCCCTGGCGCACGAAGCTGAAGTGGTCGCTGCGGATGAAGAGCACCTGCTCGGGAATGGGATCGGTCCCGATGGCGATCCCCAGGTGCTGGGCCGCGCGCGTCACCGGCGTCACGAGCGACGAGTGCTGGGCGCCGTAGGGCACGATGTCGAGCAGCGGGTGGAACAGGAACGGCATGTCGAGGGTGAGGTCCGCGACGATGCTGTCGGCCGGCACGGTCGGGTGCCTGGCGAAGTAGTCGGAGCCCAGGAGCCCGCGCTCCTCGGCCGTGACGAACAGGAACAGGACGGACCGGCGCGGCGGCGTCGGCAGCATCGCGTAGGCCCGGGCGACCTCCAGCACGATCGCGACCCCGGACGCGTTGTCGTGCGCGCCGTTGTAGATGTCGTCGCCGTTCATGGCCACGCCGCGGCCGAAGTGGTCCACGTGCGCCACGTAGACGACGTGCTCGTTCTTGAGCGCCGGATCGCTGCCCTCCAGGCGGGCCACGGCGTTGGCGCTCTCCACGTCCGTGTGGGTGGAGCGGGTGGCGATCGAGACGCGGGTCGCCAGGTCGAAGGCCTGCGGGACGCTCTTGGCGGCGGCCGCGAAGACCTCGGCCGGCGACTGCGTCGCGCCGGCGAAGAGCGCCTCGACGCCCGAGTGGTTCAGGGAGGCCGAGCCGCGGATCGCCGGATCGCCGCGGTTCGGTTTCCCCTGGGCGTCCACCCAGGCGTAGCTGCCCTGCGTGTTCGCGGCCACGCTGACGTCCCAGCGGAAGCGCGGGTCGTCGGGCGACGTGAAGCTGATGGTGCCGATGGCGCCCCGCTTGATGGCCTCGGCGTCCTTGGCGGCGCCCGACGAGTAGTACGCGCGTTCGTTGCTCGGCAGCACGGCCGGCGCCCCGCTCAGGTACGCAATCACCTTGTCCTTCACGTCCACGCCGGAGCCGTAGTCGTCGTAGCCGAGCGCCGGGGCGCTCACGCCGTAGCCGACGAACACGACGGGCGCGTCGTCGATGGCGACCTCGGCGCGCAGCGGGTCGGCGGCCAGCAGGTAGTCCTTGCCGTAGGCCAGCGTCTTCCGGCCCTTCGGCGACCGCACGCTCATCGAGCTGCCGCGCTCCACGACCACGCTGTTCCTGAGGGGCACGCGCTGCCGGAAGCCGCCGTTCTCGCCGGCCGGCGTCAGCTTGTAGGACGTGAGCTCCGACTCCACGTACTGCAGCGCGCCCTCGTAGCCCGGGGACCCCAGGCCGCGGCCTTCGAGCTTGTCGTCGGCCAGGGTGCTCATATGCTGCTTGACGCGGTCGGCCGAGATGCCGTTCAGGGCGGTGGCGATCCCCGGCGAGTCGAGCGACGCCGGATCGGGAGCGGGCGCGGGCGAGGAGCCGCCGCAGGCGGCGGCGAAGGCCAGCGACGCGACGGCGAGGACGGGGCGGCGGACGGACGCGGGGACCATGCGCCTAGCCTCCGATGCGCACGTAGCCGCGCAGTTCCATGTTGATGATGGTCGTGAGCGCCCACAGGTCGACCTGCACCTCGGGCTGGATGTCCTTGCGGTCGATCTTGGCGCCGAGCACCGCCTGTCCGCAGACGTGCATCTCGACGCCGGCCTTGGCCAGCGCCTGCATCAGCGCGAGGTTCGGGTTGGCCTGGCCGTTGTTGCGGGCCTTGTACTCGTCGTTGGTGAGGATGGCGGGCGTGCCGCCCTGGTGGAAGATGACGGCGATCTTGCGGTGTTCGGCCGGCACGCCGACCTTGGCCAGCGTGTTCAGGTAGCGCGCCGCGGCCTGCAGCATGGGGTTGACGTCGGTGGGTTTCCCGGGCGCCGAGGCGACGTCGAAGAGCACCCTGTACTCCGTCTTCGCGTCCGGCACTTCCTTCGCGCCGGCGACGTCCCTCGCCGCGGGCACGCCCGGCACGGGCAGCGCCGCCCCGCCCTGCGCGAAGGCCGTTCCCGCCCCTGCCGACACCATCACCGCACACGCCGTCCCGACGAGCCACTTCGTCATTGCTGCCTCCACCGCGACACATTACACCGAAAGCGCCAAGCTCATCGGCGCCGGCAGGCGGACGCGGCCCCGCCCACAGCTCATCGGCCTCAGGCGCGGCGCCCGCGCGCGGACGACGGGCGGCGGTCAGCGTACCCGCGTGAGGCGGCTGGCGATCTCGTCGACGGCGGCGTCGGCCAGCGCCGCGATCTCGGCGGGCGTCCGATCCTGGATCGGGTGCCGGACGTAGACGGCCTCGACGTCCGGGCGTCCGAGCGCGGCCGCCTGGGCCCGCGCCGCCGTCATGAACTCGTGGGTCGCCACCGGCACGGCCGGGATGCCGAGGCCTTCGATCGCGATCGTGTCGTGCAGACTGCACGTGGTGCAGCTCCCTCAATCGGCGAGGGCCTCGACGACGGCGTCGGCGCCCCGCAGCGCGTCGAGCACCTCGGGACGTGCCGGCTTCGTGTAGGTGGCCTTGTCGACGCGGACGGTCGACTCCACGCCGAAGCGACGGCGGAGCAGGTCGTCGAGGCGGTCCAGGAAGGGCCGGCCGCCCGGCTTGGTGATGTCGAGCAGCGCAATCCGCCGGCCGGCCAGGGTGGCGAGGCGGGGAGCCGCGGCCCGCGGCGCAGCCGCGGCGTCGTTCATGGGGCTCACCAGCGTGATCGGCATGGCGTGATCCTCAGGGAATCGGGTAGGTCACCATCTGGCTGCCGCGCGGGCCGCTCGCCCACCCCTGCAGCATCGCCGAGAACTTGCCGGCCGTGCCGCCGGCCACGATGATCTTGATGGCGTCGGGCGCCTGGAACTTGCGGTAGCAGGGCTCGCCGTCGATCGCGATCTCCTCGTAGGTACCGCGCCGGTTCGCGCCTTCGCCGGGGTCCTCGCCGTCGTAGCACCGGAGCGGCACGCCGGTGTGCTCGAAGAGGTAGGTCCGGACGTCCTGCTTGGTCCAGCCGTCGGCCGCAATCGTCCGCGCGTGCTCGGGCGCCAGGATCAGGAAGACCTCGCAGACCCGGCACACGCGATACGACCAGGCCGTGGCGAGGGAGTAGGTCATGGTCTTCAGCACGCCCCGGGCGGTGCGGGCCGCCTGTTCGGAGATGCCATGCGGCGAGCCCGCCGCGAAGAGGCTGACCGTGCTCTCGTCGGGCCGGAAGCCCAGCTCGACGTGCAGCGGCTCCCACGGGCTGACTTCCTCGTGTTCGGCGATGCAATAGGAGAACTTGCCGGCGTTGCCCATCGTGGACATGTCGATGGCGTCGGGGCGCGCGCCGCCCAGGTTCACGAGCAGCAGCTGCAGGGCGCGGCCGACGGCGCTGTTGGCGCGGGCGACGTTGCTGAACAGGTTCTGCCCCGCGTGGAACCCGAGCGCGGCCCGCACCGGGCCGTTCAGCACCACGAGCGGGGCCGCGAACTGCGTGGTCGCCTGCACGCCGTGCGCGTTGAAGCGCTCGTCGCACACCGCGCGCACCAGCGGGACGAGCACCCGCATCATCGACGGGAGGCACCCGGCCATCACGGCGTTGGCCGCAATCTTCTCGACCGTGGCCTCGCCGTAGCACGGGGGAATCCGCCCGACGACCTCCAGCGGGTCCAGCGGCACGGCCGCGAGCATGCGGGCCACACGCTCCGGCGTGGGCGGGACGACCGGCAGGGGATCGCCGAACACCTCGCGGCAGACGTCCAGGGGATCCCGGTCGTCCGGCACGTCCAGCCGCTGGGCCCGCTGCCCACGGCCGGCCCCGACCTTCACGGCCGGCGCCGCCTCGTCGTCGTCCCGCGGCTCGAGGTGCCGGGAGGCGCACCCGGGCTTCGAGGCCGGCAGGCCGTCGTGCGCCGTCGCCACGGGCCCTCGGCCGCAGAGGGCGGCGATCTCGTTGATCGCGGCCTTGTCGAAGCCCGGCTCGATGCGCACGGGGTGCCCCGCGTCGTCGTACACGACGAGCGACGGCACCGTCTGCAGCCCGAGGGCGCGCGATCGGGCCCAGTCCCGGTCGAGCTCCACGGGGAACGTCACGGCCATCTGGTCGACGAACTCGCGCGTCTCGCGCTCGCCGTCCTGCGAGAACCCGACCACCGCGACCCCGCTGCCGGCCAGCGCGTTGGCATACGGGACGATCAGCCGGCACGTCGGGCAATCGGCCTGGAAGAACAGCTGCACGTCCGGCATCGACCTGGCCGCCCATGCTACCGCACGGCCGGGGCCCGCGGGCCGCCCCGCCGCGTTGCCCGGTCGAACCGTCGCGGTCTCCGGGCCGTCCAACGCCTCAGACGTTCGATATCGAGTAGAACTGCGCGTATGAGTGTCCGCACGCGGCTGATCCTGGCGTTCCTGTGCCTGTCGGTGCTCCCGTTGAGCGCTGTCACGCTGTATTCCTACACCTCGTCGGTTGCCGCGTTCCGTTCCGCCGTGGAGACGGAGGCGGGCCAGGCGGCGGAAGACCTCCAGGTGCGGCTCGACACGGTGACGGCCGAGCTCGGCACGCAGGTCGGCCGGTTGTGGGAGCCGCTGGCCGCGCCCGCCGCGGCCCCCGAGGACGCGGAGGCCGTCCCCTCGGAGGTGCGCGTCATCGAGCGCGTGGCGACCATGCTCGGCGATTCGGCCCGGCTCGTGGACCGCGTGGAGTTCACGCCGATGGCAGCGTCGCCCGAGGGTCCGGCGCCGCCCGCCCGCGCGCCCCTGCCGCCCCGGCCCGTCCGGGCGCCCGGCGCGCCCCCCGCGCCCCCGGCCCCGCCCGCGACGAGGGTCGTCGTCGACATGCGGCAGGCCATGGCCGGCCTCGAAAAGGAACTGAAGACGGAAGGCATGCCGGCCGACGTCGCGGCGCGGCTGCGCCGCATGGCCGAACGCTTCGGTCCCGTGCTGGAACAGGGCATCGCGGCCGGCGCCACGATCGCGGGCGCGGCCACCAAGTCCGCGCTGGAGGCCGCCTCGCAGGAGATGCACGAGCGGGCCCGGGCGCGGGCGGCCCGGGCGCGTGAGATGGCGGCCGAGGCCCGCATGGCGCGCCTCGCCGGCGAGTCGCTCGCGGTGCCCGTCATCCGCGACGGCCGGATGGTGGGCAGCGTCAACGCCCAGCTCAATCTGCCCCAGACGCTGGCCTCGGTGCTCGGCAGCGCCCACGCCTCCCAGGGCGAGATTCCCTTCGCCATCGATGCCGACGGCAAGGTGTACGCCGCCAACCCGGATCAGGACAGGCAACTGGCGGCGCTGGACGTCGCCTCGCTCGGAGACGCGGGCGTCCACCAGCAGGGCGGCTGGGTGATCGTGACCCGCGACACGCCGTCGGACATCACCTTCGGCATCGCCCGCCCGATCGACCGTTCGCTGCAGGAGATCCGGAACGCGTCGGTCCGGAGCCTCTCGCTGGGCCTGGGCGTCATCGCGTTCGCCGTGATCGGCACCGTGCCGCTCTCGCGGCGCATGACCCGGAACCTGTCCACGCTGACCGAGGGCGTGCAGCGCATCGCCCGGGGCGACTTCGCGGCCCGGGTGCCCGTCCGCTCCTCGGACGAGTTCGGCCAGCTGGCCACGGCCTTCAACGGCATGGCCCGCGACGTGGAGCAGCACCAGGCGCTGGTCGTCGAGCGTGAGCGCCTCCGCCGCGAGCTGGAGCTGTGCCGGCGGATCCAGACCGAGATGCTGCCGCACGCGTCGCTCTGCCTGGGCGCCACGGAGGTGAAGGGCATCTCGATTCCGGCGCGCGAGGTCGGCGGCGACTTCTTCAATTACTTCGAGCTGCCCGGCGGACAGGTGGCCGTGCTGGTCGGCGACGTCTCGGGCAAGGGCATGAGCGCGGCCCTGCTCATGGCGAACATCCAGGCCACGCTGCGCGCGCGGCTGCCGCTCGAACCCGATCTCGCCCGGCTCACCACCGCCATCGACGGCGAAATCGAGGCCTCCACGCCCTCCGGCGTTTACGCCACGCTGTTCCTCGGGGTCCTGGACCCGGTCGGCAAGACGCTCCGCTACGTCAACGCCGGCCATCACCCGCAGTTCGTGATCCGTGGCGAGGACATCGAGCCGCTGTCCACCTGCGGCATGCCGGTGGGGCTCTACGCCGGCCACGGCTACACCGAGCGCACCGTGCAGCTCGCCGACAACGACGTGCTCTTCTTCTACACGGACGGCCTGGTCGAAGTGGAGAACGAGGCCGGCGACATGTTCGGGGCCGCGCGGCTCGAGACGCTCCTTCGCGCCCACAGCCGCCAGGGCGTCGACGCCCTGCTCGAGCGGGCCGAGGAGGGGGTCCGGCGCTTCCGCGGCAACGCCGATCCCTTCGACGACGTCACGATCATGGCGCTCCGGCTCGGCGAGCGGCCGTTGGCCGCCTGATCGCGTCCGCCAATGCCCGCCCCGGAGCGGCGCGGGGCCCCACGTCGGGCCCCGCCGATCCCTCAGCGCGCGTTCGAGAGCGTGATGCGCTGGACGCGCCAGTTCGTCATCTCGCCCACGAGGAGTTCGGTGTCGCTCCGGCAGTCGAGCGAGTTGGCGAGCCCGAACTCCTTCGGCATGCGGCCGGCGCGGCCGAACTTCCCCACCACCGTGCCGTCGAGGCGCACCTTGTAGATGGCGGCGTCCTCCATGCCGTCGGGATCGCCCGAGTGCGCGATGAAGAGCGCCTGGCTCGGCCCCCTGGTGATGCACATCGCCTGCGGCGTGCCCACGCCCGCGAACTCGCGCTTGAACGCGCCGTCGGCGTCGAACACCTGGATCCGCCTGTTGCCGCGGTCCGCGACGTAGACCAGGCCGGCGGCGTCGATGGCAATCGCCTTCACGCCCTGGAACTGGCCGGGCTCGCTGCCGGTGGATCCCCAGTGCCTGATGAAGCGGCCGTCGGGGTCCAGCTTCACGATCCGGTTGTTCGCCCCGATGCCGTCGGCGACGTAGATGTTGCCCGCGGCGTCCCACGCGACGTCGGCGGGGCTGCTGAAGCCCGACCCCGGAATGCCCTCGCCCGGACGACGGTTGGCCGCCGCGCCGCCGCCCCCGCCTCCGCCGGGTCCGCCTTCCCGCGGCCGGACGTTGATGGCTTCCGGCTTCCGTCCCAGCACCAGCGCCACCCGCCCCTGCGTGTCGAACTTCACGACCTGGTTGGCGCCCTCGTCGATCGTCCAGACGTTGTCCTGCGGATCGACGCGCAGCCCGATGGCGTTGTTGAACCCGTAGACGTCCTGGCCCAGTTCGCGCACGAACTTGCCGGCGGGATCGAACTGCAGCAGCCGCGACCCGCCGTGATAGAAGGTCCGGTTGTCGCCCACGGTGCCGTAGGGATGCCCCGTGCGCGTGTAGACGAAGATCTGGCCCTTCGAGTTGGCGCCGACGCCGCCGACCTCGCCCACGTAGAGGTCCCCGGGCGTCTTCAGGAGATCGGCCACCGACGTGTAGGTCAGCTCCGGCGCCGTCTGCGCGCCCAGCACCGCCGCGCCGCCGACGATCGCGGCGCCCATCGCGAAACGCACCGCGCGGCTCATCGCCGGCCTCCCTGCGCGGTGGCCCCGGGCATGGGCTTCAGCAGGATCTTCTGCGAGCGCCAGTCGTTGATCTCGGCCGTGTAAATCACGTTCGGGTCGCGGCAATCCATCTGGTGGATGGTCGCGAATTCCCCCAGGGCCTTGCCCGCACGTCCGAACTTGCCGACGATGGTGCCATCGAGCTTCATCTTGTAGACCTCGCCCGTGTACTCCGCCGGGCCGGCCGGCGCGCTGTCGGGCCAGGAGTTGGACACGAACAGGAACTGCTCGCCCGGATCCTTCGGGCCGGGACCACCCGAGACGCACACGGCCCACGGGTTGCCCACCTGGTCGTAGTTCGCCTTCCAGTTCAGGTCGTTGTCGAGCACCTGCACGCGGGCGTTGCCGCGATCGCCGACGTAGACGTTGCCCTGGAAGTCGGTGGCGATCGAGTGGGGCGTATTGAACTCGAGGTTGGCGGCGCCGCGCTTGCCCACGGCCTTCACGAAGCGCCCTTCCTTGTCGTACTTCACGACGCGCGCGTCGAAGTAGCCGTCGGCCACGAAGATGTTGCCCTGCTGGTCGAACGCCACGTCGGTTTCGCGGCCGAAGCGGTACTTCTCGTTCCGCCCGTGGTAGCTGCCGGCGCCCGGCATGTTCCCGATGCCCTTCACCGGATCCTCGCGCCGCCCGATCGTCATCAGGACGCGCCCGTCCGGGCTGAACTTCACGATCGTGTCGGTGCCCTCGTCGACGGCCCAGATGTTGTCCTGCGCATCGACGCGGACGGAGTGGGCGAACGCGAAGCCGTAATTGCCGCGCCCGATCTCGCGGAGGAACATGCCCGTGGGGCCGTACTCGAAGAGCCGCGTCTCGTTGGCGCGGTGATAGATGAAGACGTGCCCCTTCGAGTTGGTGGCGATGCCCATGTTCTCGCCCGTGTAGATGCCGGGCGGGTTCTTGAAGAAGCCGGCGACGGCCTCGTGCGGGATCACGGGGACGCCCGTGGCCTTCGCCCGTGACTGGGCGCGGAGGCCGGGAACGGCGAACGCAGCGACCAGGCCGACGACGGCCAGGATGGACAGGGCGCACAGCAGCCGCTTCATGGAGACTCCTCCTGCTGCGCCCGTGTGGGGCCACGGCCGAGCGCAGCGACTCTACCCGACCCGGAAGGACACGGCAAGGCGACGCCACGGCCGATGGCGCCGCCGGGCCGCGCGGACGTACAGTCCGGGCATGTCCATCACCCGGTCCGCCCTCGCTGCCCTGGCCGCGCTCCTGCTGCCGACGCACGTCCAGGCTCAATCGCCCCTGCCGTCCCGCCCCGAGCTTTACAAATTCGTGACAATTCAAGCCGCGCCTGGCGAGCTCCCCGAGCTCATCGCGTTGTACCGCCAGCGGTTACCGGTGCTCGCGACGAACGGCGACGAGCTGCCGATCCTGGTGAGGCACTCGCAGGGCGACCGCTGGGATCTGCTCGTGATCTACCCGATGGGCCGAGGCTTCGCCGAGTTCTACGGGCCGGGGCGGGCCGCCAGGCGCGACGAGGCGGCCAAGGCCTCCGGCGTGGCGAATGCCGCCTTCCAGGAACAGCTCTACGCGCACATCGCCTGGCACGAGGACGTCTTCGTCTGGGGGCCGCCGCTGGCGGAACTGCGGGCGTACGTGGCCGGGACGACGGTGGCCCACCTGGAGATGATGCAGGCGCGCGCGGGCCAGCACGAGGCCCTGACGCGCGAGCGGTACATGGAGAGCGACTTCAACGTGAACCGAGGGCGCCCGAGGATGCTGGTCTTCACCCACGAACAGGGCGCCGCGTGGGACGTCATCACGCTGGATGCATGGAAGGACTGGCGCCAGTACGGCGAGGCGCAGATGGTGCCGGCCGCCGTCTCGGACGCTGCCGCGAAGAAGGCGGGGTTCCCGAACGCCGATGCCGTGGGCGTGGCGATGCGCCGCTCCATCAACACCCATCACGACACGCTCGGGTCGTTCGTCGACCTCGCGCCTCCGAAGTGAAAACTCCCCGACGCGGCCGTCTACGAGCGTAGAGTCGAGGTTTGGGCGGCTGTCGGGACGCGCGTGCCGGCCGGCGGAGTACGGCCGGGCGCGCCGGCATGGCGGTCCCGCCGCCCGCAGGAGGTCTGCGATGGCGAAGAAGGCCAAGAAGACGACCACCTCCCGGACCCACGCGAAGCGCGCGGGCAAGCCGGTCACGCAAGCGCCACGGCGCATCCGGGCGGCGCGGGCCCGGCCCTCGGCCAAGGATCTCGACATCCGGGATCGGCTCAAGGTGGGACCGCGCCGTCAGGCCGGGCCGCCGCTCGCCGGGGCGAGCCACCCGACCCTGGCCGCCAAGGCCCTCCGCGAGGAAGTGCTGCCGCCGCCGACGAACCCGTCCACCCGGAGCTCCAAGAAGAGGTGACCCATGGCGCTCACGCTCCTGCAGAACATCGGGCTTCCGGACTCCGCGTCGAGCCAGCTCACGTCGACCGTCGGCGAGCCCACGGCGGCCGCGAACGGCCAGCAGCTGTTCATGACCGGCAACTGGTTCGCCTCGCGGTCCACCAACGGCGGCGGTTCCTGGACGCTGGTCGATCCGTTCTCGAGCTTTCCCGCGACGGCGGGCGGCTTCTGCTGCGACCAGGTCGTGCTCCACGACGCGCGGCACGGCATCTGGCTGTGGCTGCTCCAGTACTCGCAGGCCTCCACCGGCGGCAACATCTTCCGCCTGGCGGTGAGCCGGGACGCGAGCTTCGGGCAGTGGTACTACTGGGACTTCGCGCCGCGCGATCTGAACAGGTCGTGGGCGCGCCAGTGGTTCGACTACCCGGACATGGCGTTCACGAACGAGCAGCTGTTCGTCACCTTCAACATGTTCGACGGTGACGACTGGCAGCGAGCCGTGGTCTTCCGCTTCCCGCTGGCCACGCTGGCCTCGGCCGGGTCGCTGGGCTACCGCTGGTGGGCCACGACCGCCAACGGCTCGATCAAGCTGACGCGCGGGGCCGCCTCCACGATGTACATGGGCTCTCACAACAGCGTCAGCCAGATCCGCGTGTTCCAGTGGGCGGACTCCGCGTCGTCCATGTCCTCGACCACCGTCAACATCCGCCCGTGGCAGGCGGGCGCCTACGCGGCGCCCGGGCCGGGCGGCGTGAACTGGCTCGGGCGCCTCGATCAACGCATCACCGGCGGGTGGGTCGGCGGCGGGCAGATCGGGTTCATGTGGTCGGCCAACCGCGACTCGTCGCACCCGATGCCCTACATCCGCGTGGTCCGGATCCGCGAGACGACCAAGGCGCTGGTGGACGAGCCCGACATCTGGAGCCGGACGAACGCGTGGGCCTACCCGGCGGCCGCGCCGAACGCGAACGGGGTCGTCGGGTTCAGCGGGTTCTACGGCGGCGGGGCCCGGCACCCGAGCCACGTCGTCGGCGTGAGGACGGCGTCCGGCTGGTCGGCGACCATCACGCGCGCCGGCACGCACAGCCCGCCCGATCAGTCCTGGGGCGACTACCTGTCGTGCGTGGCGGCGCATCCGGACGCCACGCAGTGGATCGCGTCCGGGTACACGCTGCAGGGCGGCACGTCGCGCAAAGACATCGAGCCGCGCTACGTCCGGTTCCGGGCCTGAGGACGGGAGGGTCACATGGACTTCGTCGAACGCCTGTTCTCGATCGCCCCTGACGGCGGATCCGGCGCGCTCGAAGCGCTGCTGTTCCTCGTGCCGCTCGCGGGCCTGCTGGTCCTGCGACTGGTAGGCCTGCACCTGACGCGGCGGCAGTAGCCGCGAGGACAAACCAGGGCGCGCCAGCACCCGTCTGGCGCCGCCCTACCCGCCACAGAGGCGAGTGGCCGGTGACGCCAGGGGACTGGCGCGAGTCACACGGAACCGGCGAGGGCCGCCAAGCGGTAGCGAGTCGTAGAAGATCACGACATCGAACGACGTGTCGGATTCCCCAACGACCACGAGCGCCTCGGCCTTCCCCCCTGGGGCCGCTGGGACATCGCCGAGCAGGCTCAGCCGCGCGGGCGGCCGCCCGGCGCCCGGAACGCAGTCCACGCCATTCCACGCGTAGATCCGGTGGGAATCGTCTCCGTCGCCGACGGGTCCGGCGAGGATGAGGTAGCCGTCGGCCACCCGCACGAGATCGCGAACGCCACGGCCGTCCAAGGGCACCATCAGGAGCTCGCCATGCCCGAGGTCCTCGAAACTCGCGCTGAGGACGGCTGCGAAGCCATGCCGCAGCACTGGACCGCGAAGCCCGAACAGCAGTCCCCGACCACCCGGCGCCAGACCTTCGATGTCCAGGCCGTTCTCCTTGCTGGCCAGCGCCACGAACGGCCTCAAGGCCGGCATCGCCTGGATGGCATCACGCAGCGTCGCGCGCGTGATGCCGGTCGCAGACGGCTGACCACCCGCCAACCGGAGCTGGTAGACGGCGTCGCGTTCCGGATGCGGCTCGATGTCGCGCTCGAGCAGCCGCTCCCGGTTGGTCACGTATCGGCGCTCCGCGCTGTCGGCGCGGGCGCGGGTGGACGAGTGCGACCCTGCCGCGTAGAGATGGTCGCCCGCCACCGCGAGCGCCTCCACATCCGGCTCGGTTCCGGGATCAGCAATCGGCACCTCGCCCGTCTTGGTCACGCGGATGCGATTGCCACTCACGAGCCATGAGCCGAGTTGCAGGCTGGGGATCTCGTCGGACCCGATGACGACTCGGTCGCCCAGCACCACGGCGGCACTGATGTTCGTGCCGTCGGCCCAGTCTCCCACCATCTCGACAGGGCCGATCGCGGTGAACCGATCTGCGGGGGGCTCGGCGCCGACCGCGCAGGCCCCCAGCAGGGGGGCAATGATGAGTCCCAACACTCGCCGCACGGCGCACCCTCCCTCGATGTGCGACGCATGTTAGCGTGGGCGCCGGCCGACGAAAAGGGTACGAACGTTGGGGTGCTGCGCGAAGGAATTCGCGAGTAGAGTCCGTCTACTCGGCCAGTCTCGACGACTGACGACGCATCACTTGGAGGTGTAGCCGTGTTGCTTCCCCCCGATCCCGCGCCCGAGGCCGGGCATCCGAGGCTCGACCTGTTCCTCAGCCATTGCTCCGACGACGCGATCGCCAAGGAGCTCTTCAAGGTCATCAGCACGTTCGTCTACTCAGGCGACGACGCACTCGTGGCCCAGCGTGTGTTCTTCACGAGCGAGGGCCACGTGGGGCTCCGCGCCGGCGAGCACTTCGGGGCGATGCTGACCAGGCTGCAACAGGCCTCCACTGTCCTTGTGCTGATCACTGAGCGAACTCGCCAGTCGGTGGCCGTGCACGCCGAGATGGCCTACGCGCACCACCTCGGCAAGTTCCTGCCGGTGGTGGCCCGGAAGGACTACAACGCGTTCCTGACCTGGCCGTTCGCGGAGGTTCAAACCCGCGCTCTCGACACCCCGGCAGACACTATGGACTTGCTGAGAAGTCTGGCGCACCACGCAGACCGAACGCTGGCGGCGGGCGCGGAGAGGGCGTGCGCCGACCTGGCGCGCGCTGCGAGAAAACACCACAGACCGCCCCCCGACGCCGCATGGCGGCTGCGGCTGCTGACTGGCGTGGCCCTGGCCGCGCTCGTCGTCGTCGCCCTCGGAGGGTTCGCCATCGGGAAACGCTTCGTCCCGGAGTCGACCGTCACCGTCGGTAGCACGCCCGTCGCGTTCGAGAGCGATCGTATCCAGGTGGTGTTCGAAGGCACCTTTCCGACAAAGCGGCTCAGCAGCCGCCTGAACGAGATCTACAGGCGCTTGAGGCGCGGTGCAGGAGCAGACGGTACCGGTGATGAGGCGGTCCGCCAGCAGGTGCACGACGTCTTCCGCCAGGCGATCGCGCTGGCCAAGGCGGACTTCGGGTTGACCGACGAAACCGAGCAGGCGCTGAAGGATGTCGTCGGACGCTGGCACGGAGGCGACAGCGGGTTGGACGCTGCCGGAGGAAGGGCTTGCACGGAGCTGCCCGTGCCGCTGGACCGCGAGTGGTGCGCCCTCATCGACACGCTCGCGGAGAACAGGCGCGGTCTGCTGGATGACACGAAGTTCTCCGTGCTGAGGGCTGAGTCGGAGACGCCCGGAACCGCAGCCCGCTACACGGCGCTGGTGCCCGGCAAGGAGGTCGAAGGCCATGCGGGCTGGGTGGTCGGCGACCTCGAGGCCGTCACGCTTCGACGAAAAGGCCAGTAGCCGTCTCGATTTGGCGGCGAGCGTGCCGTCGAGCGCACGATTCTGATAGCCCGTCCCGGCGGCTGAGCCGGACACTGGCGCGTGGGCCTCGCCGGCGCCGCTCGAGCGGCGCCCGGTCGCGCGCATCGACTGTCTGTGTCGCTGCGCGGAGCGAGAGCCTGTAGAGTAGCGCCCATGCGAACGCCGACGACGACCGCGATCCTCCTGGCGGCCCTGGGCACCGGCGCCCTGGCGGCGCCGGGCGACCTGCCCCCCTACTGCGCCGTGGCCACGCCTGGCACGGCCGTCCGCGCGGTGCGGCCCGGCCCCGGCGACGCGCCGCTCGACGACGTCAACTGGTTCGCGCGGCCCGTGCCGAACGCCAGCGGCCGGCACGTCGTGGCGGCCGCGTCCCACGACCTGAACTACCTGTTCGATCTCGACTCGGGCGCCCGCATCCGCATTCCGGACAAGTCCGACGCCGTCGCCACGCCGGACGGCCGCTACGTCACCGTGCCCTCGCACTACACGGCGACGAACACCGTGAACTTCTACGACGCGGCGGCGCTCCTGGCCAGGCTCGACGCCCGGCAGGACGCGGCCGACGTGGCCCCGGTGTACGTGCACAAGCACCCGAACGTGCACGACGTCTACTACCAGTCCGTGGGCGTCGTGTCCCAGTCGGGCACGGCGCGCGACGGCACGACGGTCTACCGGATGATGTTCTCGGGGTCCACGGAGCCGAAGATGCCCGGGTTCCGCGTCGTGGACTACACGTTCGTCACGAAGGCCGGCGCGCTCACGGTCACGCCGACGGTCCCGATGCGCCTCTGCCCGCAGATCACGCGCGACCTGGCCACGCCCTTCATCTCGAAGGACGGCCGGTACGTGGCCGCGCACGACGACAGCAAGCCCGGCCAGCCCGCCTCACTCAAGATCTTCGAGATCCTCGGCACCGACCCGGCAGGCGAGACCTCGACGTGCGCCGAACGGGTGGACCTGGGCTTCGCGGCGGGCAAGGCCGACTTCAGCTTCGACGGGTCGCAGCTCGCGTTCCACATCAGCAAGTACGACTACCTCACGCCCTTCGTCAGTGGCGGCATCCGCGCGCCGGCCATCACCGACGTGGTCGTCGTCGACCTGACGAAGGACGCCGCCGGGCGGATCGCGGGGGCCGGCCCGATGGCGCGGGTCACGACGTCCACGACCGAAGGGGTCGGCCACTACTTCCCCGCCTTCTTTCCCGACGGCACGCTCTTCTACATCGCCAACCTCGTGCCGCGCGATAGTGCGGCGCCCAAGCGCTTCGAGCTCCGTGTCGTGGATCCCGCCGCCGAGCGCCGGGCCGCGAGCGTCTTCGCCTCGCCCGCGCTGCGCGAGGCCGCCGACGCGATCGGCCAGCTATGGAAGGACGCGTGCGCGCCCGACCTGGCGCCGTTCCGCCCGCAGGAGGCCGCGTGGGCGTCTCTGAGCCTCTCTGGCGCGCAGTGCCGCCAGTTGGTGGAAGACCGCTGGAAGCCCGCCACCGACGCCCGCAAGGCCGGCCTGCTGGCCGCGTGCGACGCCCGCTGACGACGGAGCCCTCACCGATGCGACGGCCCTTCGTGTTCCTGGCCGCCCTGGCACTCACCGGCGCCGTCGGCGCCGCCCAGGCCCCGACGCACACCATCGTCCAGCTCGACGATCTGAAGTGGGGCCCCGGCAACCGCGGCGTCACGACGACGATCGCCGAGGGGGATCCGCGCGCCGCCGGTCCCTTCACGATGATGCTGAAGCTGGCCGACGGCGCGTTCATCCCGCCGCACTTCCACAACGTGGACAAGCGCCTGGTCGTCGTGAAGGGCGAACTGCTGATGGGCCACGGCGACGCCATCGACGTCGAGTCCACGACCGCGGTGCCGGCCGGCGGCGTCGCCGTGGTGCGCGCGAACACCCATCACTACGAGGGTGGCCGCGGCGAGACGATCGTCGCCCTCATGGCGAATGGTCCGTTCACGACGACGATGCTCAATCGCTGACGCCGGCGCCCTCCTGGCGGGCGTGCTCGCCACCGCGCTGGCGGCAGCCCGGCCGGTGACGCCCGCGGCGGCCGGCCAGGCCTCGCCGGCCTGCGGCGCCGAGGCCGACGCGCAGCGCCTCGCCTGGGGCGCCGTGGCGCCGCCGCGCGCGCAGCCGCCGGCCGCCGACGGCGCCGTCGTCGAGCACTGGCCGACACGTGCGCTGGGCGTGTGGATCGTCGATGCCCGGGGCCCGCGCACGACGGTGCTCACCCGCGTGACGTCCGGCGCGATCACGCGAATCGAGTGGTCCGCCGGCTGCGCGCCCCTCGAGACGCGGCGCGCGCGGGCGCCCGTTCCGGGACCACGCTTCACGGACGACGACCTGGCCGAGCGACTGGCCGCGGGCGGCGCCGGCCTGATCTACGTCTGGGCGCCGCACATGCCGCTGTCGGTCGATGCCGCCGGCGCGCTCCTCGCGGCGGCCGCCCGGCGGCGCCTGCCCGTGGAGATCGTCCTGCACCCCGACGCCGACCGCGCCTTCGCCGCGCGCGTCGCGGCCGATCACGGCTGGAGCGCCGACAGGCTCCGGGTGGCCGATTCGGTGGAGCTGACGTTCCGCGACGTGTTCGTGCACGCGCCGGCCGTGCAGGCATGGGCGGGCGGACGGCTGACCGGGAGTGCGTACCCGGGGGGCCACACCGCCGACGAGTACGGGATCTTCCTGGACCGCGTGCTCCCCTGATCGGGCGCCGGCGCCGGCACGGTCCACAGGAAGATCTCCTCGCCCGCGACGCGCTCGGTGCGGTCGGGGGGCCAGTCGGCCAGCCGGAACTGGTGGGACACGATGCGGGCGCCTGGCCGCAGCTCGCGTCTGAGCTTGGGCGTGATCTCGCGCGTGATCCCCACCGAGAGGTACAGCATCACCACGGTGGCCTCGGAGACGTCGGCGGTGTAGAGATCGCCTTCGACGAAGCGCACGCGGTCGCCCACGCCGCTCTCGGCCGCGATCTGGCGGGAGAGGGCCACGAGGTGCGGCTGGATCTCGATGCCCACGCCGCGCGCGCCGTGCTGCTGCGCCGCCAGGACCACGAGCCGCCCGTCGCCGGAGCCGAGGTCGTAGACGACATCGCCGGCGCCCACCCCGCCCAGCGCGAGCATCGCCTCCGCCACGGCCTGGGCGGTCGGCGTGAAGTAGATGTCGGGCGGGCGGGCCGGCGCCGCGGTCTGTCCGGCGGCAGGCGGACCCGGCGAGGCCGCGATCGACGCCGCCGCCACGAGGAGGCCGGCCAGGAGGCGCATCGGCATCACGCGCTGCCGCGCACGCGCCACGCCGCGCGTGCGACGGCTTCGGCCTGGGCCCAGGCCACGGCCGCCGCGGCGAAGACCACGCCCCACAGCTCGAGCGGCAGGGCGGCATGCCCCAGCAGCCGCGCCGTCACCGGCAGGCCCGCCGCCAGCAGCTGCACGCCGATGCCGCTGGCCACCGCCATGTGCAGGTAGCGATTCGGGAGCGGGTGGATCCAGGTGTGGCGCGCGGGGTAGGTCAGGAGCAGCTGGCCGATCGCCATGAAATGGAACGTCGCGGCCCGGGTGTCGTCGATGCCATACCCCAGCCGCGGCAGCGCGCCGAGCAGCGCGAGCGCCAGCAGCGCCTTGAGCGTGCCGGCCCACACCACGAACCGGATCGACGGCCCGTCGAGGAGCGGCGCCGCAGGCGGACGCGGCGGCCGGCGCATCACGCCGGGCGTGCGGTCGAAGGCGAGCGCCAGGGCCGGCAGTCCGTCCGTGACGAGGTTGATCCACAGGATCTGCGCGGCCGTCAGCGGCAGCAGCACGTCGCCGTTGGCATCGCGGAGGCCCAGGGAGAAGGCCAGCAGAGCGCCGCCCGCCACGAGCAGCACCTCCGACAGGTTGGTGGAGAACAGGAAGCGGAGGAACGTCTGGATGTTCTCGTAGATGCCGCGGCCCTCCTCGACCGCGCCGACGATCGTGGCGAAGTTGTCGTCGAGGAGCACGAGGTCGGCCACCTCGCGGCTCACGTCCGAGCCCCGGACGCCCATGGCGACACCGACGTCGGACCGCTTCAGGGCCGGGGCGTCGTTCACGCCGTCGCCCGTCATCGCGACGATGTCGCCGCGCGCCTGCAGGACCTCGACGAGCCGCAGCTTCTGTTCGGGCCGGACGCGCGCGAAGACGTTGACGTCCCCCGCGGCGTCCGCCAGGGCGGCGGGCGGATAGCGGTCGAGATCCTCACCGGTGAGGACGCGCGTGCCCGGCACCCCGATCGCCTGGGCGACGGCGAGCGCGGTGGCCGGGTGATCGCCCGTGACCATCACGGTCCGGATGCCGGCCGCCAGCGTCGTGGCGACCGCGTCGGGCACTTCGGCCCGCGGTGGATCCCACAACACCGTGAGGCCCAGGAACCGCAGGCCGTCCTCGCGCTCGCCGTCGCCGCGGGCCAGGGCCAGCAGGCGGTAGCCGTCGCGGGCGTAGGCCTCGGCCTTGCCGGTCCAGGAGGCCCGGTCGTCGTCCGAGAGCCGGCTGCGGCGGAGAAGCTCCTCCGGCGCGCCCTTGAGATAGCTGCGGCGGCCGCCGTCCTCGACGACCGTCGCGCGCGTGAACTTCCAGGCGCTGTCGAACGGCCGCGACGACACGAGGGGATGCGCCGTCCGCGCCGCCGCCACGTCCACGCCACGCGCGGCCACGTGCCGGAGCAACCCGAGATCGAGGGGATCGCCGACGTCCGACCCGGGCTCCGCGTCGTTGGCGAGGACCATCGCCAGGTGCGCGGCCTCGAGATCCGAGGCGTCCACGAAACGGACGTCCATGCGGCTTTCGGTGAGCGTCCCCGTCTTGTCGGTGGCGATCACGGTCACCGACCCCAGCGCCTCGACGGCGGACAGCCGCCGCACGACGGCGCGGTGCCGCGCCATGCGCTCGACGCCGAGCGCGAGCGCCACGGTGAGCACGGCGGGCAGCCCCTCGGGGACCGCCGCCACCGCGAGGGCGACGGCGAAGATGACCATCTCGGGCGCGCGCTCCACCCCTTCGGCCGCGATCCCGGCCACGCCGATCGCGGCGGCCAGGCCGAGCACCCAGCGCGCGATCTGGCGGCCGAGCACGTCGACGCGCCGCTCGAGAGGCGTCTGGGCCGCGGCGATGTCGCCCAGGAGCGCGGCCAGCCGCCCCATCGCGCTCGCGGCGCCCGTCCGCGTCACCTCGGCGAAGGCGTGGCCGCGCACGATGAGCGTGCCGCTGTACACCTCCTCGCCCCGCCCCTTGTCCACGGGCACCGACTCACCGGTCAGCAGGGCCTCGTCGAACATCGCCCCCTGGCCCCGCGCGATGGTGCCGTCGGCCGGGACGCGGTCGCCGGCTTCGACGCGCACCAGATCGCCGGCGACGATCTCGGTGGTGGGCACGCGCACGAGGAGGCCGTCGCGGACCACCGAGGCCTGCGCGGCCGCCAGCGTCTTCAGTCGCGCGAGGGCGGCCTCTGACCGCCGCTCCTGGTAGAGGCCCAGCGCCGCGTTCAGGAGGAGGATGACGGCGATGGCCGTGGCTTCGATCGGCCAGCCGCGCGCGCCTTCGAAGACCCAGAGGCCCGCGTCGAAAACCAGCGCCACCAGCAGGATGACGACGAGCGGGCTCTGGAACTGGCCGGCGAGCCGCCGCCACGCCGGCACCGGCGGCGGTTCTGGAAGGGCGTTCGGGCCGTCGCGTCCCAGCCGCAGGGCGGCCTCGCGGGACGACAGCCCCTCGGTGTCGATGGTCGTCATGGGGGCCCGCGGGACCGCCGGCTCCGTCGCGCCGCGGTCCGCGTTCCCATGATGTCCCACGTGGCGCACGCCTGCCCACGCCGAGACCTTCCAGCTGAGCTGCCGGCCCCGGGCGCCGGCGCGGGCCGCGCCGAGGTCAGGCCGTGCCAGCGGCGCCGGGACCGAGCGGCAGGGGCGTGCCCGCGGTGCCAGGCGGGCCCGGGGCCGGCGGAGCCGCAACCGTCGCGGCGCCCGCGGCATCGGCCGGCGCCTCGTCGTAGAGGTGCGCCTTCGGATGCTCGAAGTCCGGCGGCGGGAGGCGGAGGACCAGGCCCGGTACGAGCGTGTTCACGAGCGTGAACACGATGAGCGCGCCGAAGAGCGTCGGGTCGAGCCCGAAGCGATCGCGCAGGATCTCGGCAATCACGATGGTGAAGACGAGCGTCGGGACGATGGCCGTGCCGATGCGCACGCCCGTGCCCCACGGCTCGCCGAGCACGAGCGCCCGGTGCGCGGCGACGCGGGCCACGCGCAGCGGCACCACCACGACCAGGAGCGCGCCCGCGATGAGCAGCGCCTCCACGGAGAAGTGCTCGGCCTCGAGGTGCAGCCCGGACTTGAAGAAGTAGAACGGGATGAAGAACGAGGCGAAGAGCTCCACGCCCGTGAGCAGCTTCTCCGAGCTGAGATCGGGAATCTCCTGGCGGAGGCGCACGGCCGTCAGGCCGACCACGAAGGCGCCCACCAGGTAGTAGACGCCGAGCTCGCGCGTGACGAACGCGCAGAGCAGGGCCACCAGGATCAGGAACGTGAACTCCGCGCCGGGCGCGAACGGCGCAATCACGCGGTCGAACAGGCGGAAGAGCGGCGGCAGGATCGCGACGAGGGCGGCCAGCGCCGCCGCCGACCCGGCGAGGCGCAGGCCGTCGGCGCTCTGCACGACGACGAACAGCGTGAGGAGCGCCACCAGTTCGGCCGCGATCGCGTTCGACTTCACCCAGTAGCGCTCCTCCTTCGAGAGGCCGAAGGTGGGCAGCGAGTCCAGGATGAAGCCGGTCGACGGCGTGAAGAGCGCGAGGGCGAAGAGCAGCGCCGCGCGGAACTCGAGGCCGAACACGGCGCGGGCCACGTAGGCGCCGGACCCGAGCAGCAGCAGCTGGACCAGGACGTGCTGCCCCAGCACGCGCCGGCCGCGGGCCAGATCGTGGAAGTCCACGTCGAGCCCCGCGAACAGGAACATGGCGACGATGCCGAGCGTGCCGAGCAGCTCGATCGTGGCATCGCCGTGGAAGGCGTGGAAGCCGATGCCCAGCACGCCGCCCAGGGCGAGCGCCGTGATGGCGCTCGGAAGCCGGAAGCGCTGGAGCGCCCGCGGCACGATGAACAGCCCGACGACGAGGAGGACGTAGACGAGTTCCGGGGACAGCGCCAGCGCGGGCATCACGGCGCTGACACTCTACCGTGCCGGCCGATGCGGCCGCCAGCGCCCGTCCGGCGGTCCCGACCGCGGTGGCATACTGTGGCGATGCAGTGGCTGGTGAAAGAAGAGCCCACGAACTACAACTTCGCGCAGTTCCAGAAGGACGGCCGGACGGTATGGTCCGGGGTCCGGAATCCGGGCGCCCAGAAGCACCTCCGGTCCATGCAGAAGGGCGACCGGGTGTTCTACTACCACACGGGCGACGAGAAGGCGATCGTCGGCACGGCGCGCGTCGCCGGCGCGCCCTATCCGGATCCGGCCGACAAGACCGGACGGCTCCACGTGGTGGAGCTGGTCTGCGACGCGGCGCTCCCGGGCCCCGTCACGCTGAAGGCGGTGAAGGCCGACGGTCGGTTCGCCGACTTCGCGCTCACGCGCGTGCCGCGCCTGTCGGTCATGCCCGTGACCGACGCGCAGTGGGCGGCGCTCGAGGCCATGGCCCGCGGTTGACCATCTTCGGCCAGCACGACGAGAAGACGATCGCCCAGATGCGCGGCGTGGGTCAGCACGCCGTGCGGACGGCGCTCATGGCCGACGGCCACGTCGGCTACGTGATGCCCATCGGCGGCGTGGCCGCCTACGCCAACCGGGTCTCGGTGGTGGGGGTCGGGTTCGACATCGCCTGCGGCAACGCCGCCATCCTGACCGACGCGCGGCTGACGGACCTCGGCGCCGCGCCCGAGACCCGCGCGGCGACCCTGGGCCGCCTCGCCGACGACATCCAGCGGACGATCAGCTTCGGCATCGGCCGGAAGAACCGCGCGGGCGACGCCCCCACCGACGACCCGCTCTTCGACGACGGCGCCTGGGACGCGCTGCCGCGCCGTCACCGCCAGGGACTGCACGATCGGGCGCGCGCCCAGCTGGGCACGGTCGGCAGCGGCAACCACTACGTGGACGTCTTCGCCGACGACGCGGACCGGCTGTGGGTGGGCGTCCATTTCGGCAGCCGCGGCTTCGGCCACGGCGTGGCCTCCGGGTTCATGGCCCTCGGCCAGGGCGCCGCCTGGGACGCCCGCGTGCCGGAGCGGGAGGTGCTGCTGGATCTCGACTCGGCCATGGGCGAGGGCTACTGGCACCTCATGACGCTGGCCGGCAGGTACGCGTATGCCGGGCGCGAATGGGTGGCGCGCAAGGTCGTCGGGCTGCTGGGCGCCCGCGAGCTCGACCTGGTGCACAACCATCACAACTTCGCCTGGCGCGAGCGGCACGACGGTCGCGAGGTGATCGTCGTGCGCAAGGGGGCCACGCCGGCCTTCCCCGGCCAGCGCGGGTTCGTGGGCGGCTCGATGGGCGACGACTCCGTGATCCTGCGCGGCGCGAACGCGAAGCCCGGGTCCGGCACGGCCGAGGCGCAGCGGCGGGCGCTCTGCTCCACCGTCCACGGCGCCGGCCGCGTGATGTCGCGAACCCAGGCCGCGGGCAAGCGGTTCGGCCGCGACAAGGGGCGGGGCGGCGCGGTCACGCCCGAGATGCAGCGCGCGTGGATCCGCGCCAAGGGCGTCGTCCTGCGAGGCGGCGGCCTCGACGAGAGCCCGCACGTCTACCGGCGGCTGCCCGACGTCCTGGCGGCGCAGGGCGGGACCAGCGAGATCGAGCACACCCTGCGCCCGCTGATCGTCGTGATGGCCGGGGCGGACGAGGTCGACCCCTACCGCGACTGAGCGTCGAGGGACTACGCGCTCCGGAGCTCGCGCGCCGGGTCCACGCGCAAGGCCCGGGACAGCGGCGCGATCACGGCCGCGGCCGCCGACAGGGCCACGGCCAGCACGGCCGCCCCCTGCGCGACGCCGTCGAACGGGGCCACGCCGAAGAGCACGGTCGACATCAGCCGGCCCAGCCAGATCGACGCCGCGAGTCCCGCGACGATTCCGACCGCGAGTGCCCGCACGGCGTCCGCCCCCACGATCCAGGCGACATCGGCGGCGGAGGCGCCGAGGGCCCGCCGCACGGCGATCTCGCGCCGCCGCCCCTGCACGACGTTGGAGAGGAGGCCGAATACGCCCGCGGACGCGAGCCCCAGCGCCAAGGCCGAGAAGGCGCCGACGAGCAGGGCCCGGAACCGGTGGCGCGCGGTGGCGCGCCGATCGAGATCGCCGAGCGTCCGTAGGTCGCGCACGCTCACGAGCTGCTCTTTGTCCACGCGGGCGATGGCGGCCCGCGTCGCCGGGATCAGGGCCGAGGCGGGGCCGGTCTTGGGCTGGACCAGCAGGTAGACGTCGTCCAGCGGGCGCTGTGCGAGCGGGACGTATAGCTGCATGCCCGGATCGATCTCGTCAGGGCGGGCCGCCACGTGGCGCACGACGCCCACGACCTCGCGCACGACGGGCTCGGCCTGCGGCGCGTCGTCGGGCCGCAGGGCAAGTCTCAGTCCGACGACCTGGCGGCGCCCGCCGAGGTGGCGGGCGACCGCCTCGTCCACCATCACCACCGGCGGCGCGGACGTCACGTCCCGGGCGTCGAAGCCGCGGCCCGCGACGATTGGCAGCCCGATGGCGCCGAAGTACGACGGGCTCACGCTCTCGTAGCCCGCGGCGGGGCGATGGCCGGGATCGACGACGGGATCGCCGACGACTTCCAGTGACACCCTCGAGCCGCCATCAGGGTCCATCGGGAGCGCGCTCGACCAGGCCACGGCGGCGACGCCCGGCTGCGGCAGGACCTCGCGCTCGATGGCGTCGAAGAACTGCAGCAGCGCAGCGGCAGTCGGGTATCGGGATCCGAGGGGATCGACCATCAGCGACAGGACGTTGCCGGCCCGGTAGCCGCGGTCGGCCTCCGTGACCGCGATCAGGGTGCGCAGGAGCAGCGCCGCGCCGACGAGCAGAACGGTCGCCCCGGCCACCTCGACGCCCACCAGAAGGTGTCGGAGGCGGCCGCGTCCCCCGGCCACGGTCCGCGCCTCGACCCCCAAGCCTTCGAGATGCTGGCCGCCGGCCGCCTGCCACGCCGGCGCCGCGCCGGCGACGAGGCCGGCGAGCAGGGCCGAGGCGGCCGCGAAGGCGGCCACGCGGCCGTCGAAGGCGAGCGTCACGGCATCGGGCAGCAGGCCCGGAGGCACGAGGCCCGGAATCACCGCCAGCACGGCGGCGGCGGCCGCGAGTCCCAGGGCGCCGCCCAGCACGGCCAGCAGGAGGCTGTGGACCACCAGGTGCCGCAGCACGCGCCATCGACTCGCGCCGACCGCAGCCCGGATCGCCAGTTCCCGGGTGCGCGACGTCGTCACGGCCGCCAGGAGGCTTGCGACGTTCGCGCAGCACAGCAGGAGCACCAGGGCCACGACGGCCAGGAATAGCGCCGCCGTCGTCTGCGCGTCGTCGCCGACCACGCCGTCGCGCAGTCGGATCACGGTGGTCGAGCGGCCGGCGTTCGTCTCGGGATACTCCCGGGCGAGCTGCGCAGCCACGGCCTCGAGGTCCGCGCGCGCCGAGTCGAGCGTGGCAGATGCCGCCAGCCGGCCGATCACCCGGAAGATGTAGGCGCGCCGTGCCTGGGGCGGTGCACCCGCGATCGGCTGCAGCGCCCACATGCTGGCGCGGCCGCCGAGCTGCACGGCGTCGGGCGCGATGCCGACGATCTCGTACGGCTCGCCGTCGAACGCGATCCTCCGGCCGACGACGCCCGTGTCGGAACCGAACCGCGTCCGCCAGAAGGCCTCGCTCAGGACGGCGACCCGCGCCTGCGTCGCATCGTCCCGTTCGGTGAAGGTCCGCCCCACGATCGGCCGCAGGCCGAGGACATCGAAGATGCCGGCCGTGACCCACTGGCGCGGCACCGTCTCGGACGTGCCGTCGCGTCCCGCCATCACCATTCCGCCGACCGAGGGCACGAAACCAGCCAGGGCGTCAAAGGATCGGCTCCGGGCGCGCCAGTCCACCAGGTCGAGCGGCGACACCCCGGCCCTCGGCGTCGTCTGGGTCCGCTCGGCGATCATCACGAGGCGATCGGCCGCGGGATACGGGAGCGGGCGGAGGAGGGCGGCGTCCACGAGTGCAAAGAGCGCCGCGTTGACGCCGACGCCGAGGGCGAGCGTGCCCGCGACGAGGGCCGAGGCCAGCGGCGTGGTCCGCAGGCGCCGGCCGGCGAAGACGAGATCCTGACGAACACCGTCGAGCCATTCGAGTACGCGCATGACGGACTCCGGGACACGGGCGTGAACGCCCGGCATGAGACACCTCCGGCGTCGTGGCCACCTCCGGAGGCACGTGAAACGAGACGCGCTAGGGGCGGGCGCCGGCGGCGATCAGGAAGGCGACGACGTCGGTGTGCCGTCCGCGACGGGCCATGCCGAGCGGCGTTCGCCACTCGGCACCGGCCGGGTAGGTCGGCGCGAGCACGCGGCTGTTGACGTCTGCGCCGCGCGCCAGCAGCAGCCGCACGGCGTCGAGTCGCCCGCTGCCGGCGGCCTGGATGAGGGCGTTCTCGTCGCCATTCACGACCTGATCGACGGACGCCCCCGCGTCCAGGAGGAACGCGACCATGTCGGTGTGCCCGCGTTGCGCAGCGGCGATGAGCGCGCTGCCGTCCCCCGGCACCGGGAGGTTCGGATCGGCCCCGGCTTGCAGGAGGACGCGCGCCAGCGCCAGGTCGCCGGCGCGGGCGGCCGCAATCAGCGCACTCCCGTCGCCTGGAATCGGCGTGTTGGGATTCGCCCCGGCCGCGAGGAGCCGCGACACCTCGACGGAATCGCCCTCGCTGGCGGCCTCGTAGAGCGCGGCGTCGAGGGCGCCCGGCCACGTGCGGAGCGACGGCTGAGCGGCGTCGGGAGCGCTGCGATCCGAACGTGCCGCCGCCTCGACGGCGCGCAGCGGCGACAGGACGCCCGCCGGCGCGAGCATGGCGGCGGCGGCGAGGGCAGCCGCCATCCCGGCACGTCCGCGCGTCTGGCCGGGATCGAGCAGGGCCGTGACGCGTGTGGCGAGGTCGCTTTGCCGCGCCATGCCCAGGCTGGCCGCCGCGCCGGCGGTGTTCAGGCGAGTGGCCAGCTCGACGAGCTGGCGCGCGTAGGTCGTGCCTTCGTGCGAGGCCACGACCGCGTCGTCGCACGCCCGTTCGGCCTCAAGCCCAAGCCGCCGCCAGGCGACCCACACGAGCGGATGGCACCAGTAGAGGGTGCACACGGCCCGCGCCGCCATCTGAACGGCCCAGTCCCGACGGCGCACGTGCTCGCGCTCGTGGACGAGCACGCGATCGAGCTCGTCGGCGGACCAGCCGAGGGCGGCGTCGGGCAGCACGATCGCGGGCCGCCAGACGCCGAACGTGATGGGCGACCCGACTGCCTCGTGGCATAGCACCTCGACGGGCGCCCCGGGCCGCGCACGCACCTGGCCTCCGGCGCGGGCGCACGGCCCCGGGAAGGGCCACGACGCCCGTCGAAGCTCGCGGAGCGCGGCCATCGCGTACGCCTGCGGCCAGAAGACGACGATGACCCCGAAGAGCCAGATCCCGACGAGCGCCGCGGGCAGACCGCCGACGGCGCGGGCGGATCCGCTCGCGGACGTTCCGCCGGCGGCGGCCGCCGACGTCGTCGCCATGCTCGTGCCGCCGCCCGGTGCCGGCGGGGGCGCAGAAGCACGAGCGAGCGCCACCGGCACGTCGACCGGGGGCGCGACCAGCATCAGGGCCGGCATGACCGCCGTGGCGGCGAAGGTCGCGGCCAGGACGGCGTGGCGTACCGCCGCGCGAGCCCGGCCCAGGAGTCGCGTGGCCGCCAGTCCCGCGGCCAGGCACGCGGTCGCCTTGACCAGCGCCGAGAGGAACAGGGACTGGCCGATGGCGACGGCCGCCGTCGACAGCGCCGCGGTCACGACGGCCGCCTCCCGGCGCGGACGGCATCGATCTGGGCGCGCAAGGCGTCGAGTTCGTCGTCGCTCCAGCGTTCGTTCCTCAGGAGGGCCGCGGCGGTGGCCGCCGGCGAGCCGCCGAAGAACACCCGCACGATCTGGCTGACCGCGGCTTTGCTCGCCGTGGTGCGCGGGCGGGTCGGCTCGTACACGTAGCGGGGCCCGTCGACGCGGTGGCGGATGGCGCCCTTGGCTTCGAGCTTCGCCAGCATGGCCCGGACGGCCGAATAGCTGGGCGGGTGCGTGAGCCGGGCGCGGATGTCCTCGGCGGTGGCCTCGCGGGCCAGCGCGTACAGCGCCTCGAGAATCTCACGCTCGCGGCGGCTCAGGATGGGCGAGCTGGGCATGGCGGCCTCTCTGCTACGAACGCAGCATAGTGCTACGTTCGTAGCATGTCAAGCCGCCGCGGGCGCCCCGCGCCTCGCCCGGTGCGCAGGCGGCCGGCCGGGGACGCGCCGCGCCCCGACTGCGGCGATACTGCTCGCGACGGGCCAGCCGGTCCGGCACGGAGACACGAACATGCAGCAGCGGCGGTTCGGGCGGACGGGGTGGCAAGTCGGCGAGGTGGGCTATGGGATGTGGGGCATGGGGGGCTGGTCGGGTTCCGACGATGCCGAGTCCCTGGCGTCGCTGCATCGCGCGGTGGAACTGGGCTGCACGTTCTTCGACACCGCGTACGCCTACGGGCTCGGCCACAGCGAGAGGCTCCTGGGCCAGCTCGTGCGCGCGCACCCCGACCGCGGCCTCGTGGTCGCCACCAAGGTGCCGCCGAAGAACCTCAAGTGGCCGGGGCGCGCCGAGGATCGAGCGGCGGACACGTTCCCGGCGGACCACATCCGGGAGTTCGTGGCCAGGAGCCTCGCCAATCTCGGCGTGGAGCGCATCGACCTCCTGCAGCTCCACGTATGGGACGACGCCTGGGCCGGTGACGACGGATGGAAGCGGGCGGCCGAGGACCTGAAGCGGGCGGGCACCATCGGCGCCTTCGGCATCAGCGTGAACCGCTGGCAGCCCGACAACGTCCTGGCCGCGCTGGCGACGGGCCTGGTGGACGCGGTGCAGGTAGTCTACAACGTCTTCGACCAGGCGCCGGAAGACCGGCTGTTCCCCGCCTGCCGGGCCGGCGGCGTCGCCGTGATCGCGCGGGTGCCGTTCGACGAGGGCTCCCTCACGGGCGCCCTCACGCCCGAGTCGCGATTTCCCGAGGGCGACTGGCGCGGGACCTACTTCTCGCCCGAGAACCTCGCCGCGACCCTGCCGCGGATCGAGCGCCTGCGCGCGCTCGTGCCCGAGGGCGGCACCCTGCCGGACCTGGCGCTGCGCTTCATCCTGTCGTGCCCGGACGTCGCCACCGTGATCCCGGGGATGCGCAAGACGCGCCACGTGGACGCCAACATGGCGGCCAGCGCCAGCGGCCCGCTGCCGGACGCGCTGGTGTCGTCGCTGCGCGCCTTCCGCTGGGATCGGACGCTGCTCCGCGTGCCCTGACGGGGGGCCGCCGCGGCATCAGTCGCTGACGTCTCCGGGGCCGGCCGGCGTGGACGCCGGGGCCGCCACGCGCGACACGAGCACCTTGTCGATGCGGCGGCCGTCCATGTCCATGACCTCGAAGCGCATGCCGCCCCACTCGAAGGCGTCGGCCGTCCGGGGGATGCGGCCCAGGCGCGCCATGACGAAGCCGCCGAGCGTGTGGTACGCGCCCATCTCGTCCTCGGGCAGGTCGCCCATGCCGATCTCGTTGGCGACCTCGGAGATCGGCAGCGCGCCCTCGACGAGCCAGCTCCCGTCCGCCCGCACCGTGATCGGCCGGTCGGCGCCCGCGTCGGTCGGCAGGCTTCCCACGAAGGCCTCGAGCACGTCGGTGACGGTGACGAGCCCCTCGACCGCGCCGAACTCGTCGAGGACGATCGCCAGGTGGCGGTGCGACGCCTTGAGCGCCTCGAGCAGTGGGAAGACCCCCATCGAGTCGGGCACGAAGAGAGGATCGCGGACGAGGCTCTTGAGCGTGATCGGGGCGTTCTTCATCGCCACCGAGAGCAGGTCGGCGGCGCGGACCGTGCCGAGCACGTTGTCGAGCGAGCCGTGGCACACGACGAACTGCCCGTGCGAGTGGCCGCCCAGGAACTCGCGCAGCTCCTCGCCGGTCGATTCCACGTCCACCCACTCGATGTCGAGCCGGGGCGTCATGATGGCGCCGACGCGCTGGTCGCCCACCCGGAAGACGCGCTGCACCAACGTCTCCTCGTTCTCCTCGAGCGCGCCGCTCTCGGCGCCCTGGCTGATGACGGCGCGGATCTCGTCCTCGGTGAGGTGCGGCTCGACCTCGGCCTTCAATCCGAAGACGCGCAGCACGATGTTGGTCGATCCGGTGAGCAGGGCCACCACCGGCCCGCCGAGCCGGGCCAGCCACTGCATCGGCGTGGCCACCCACGAAGCGATCGTCTCGGGATGGTTCAGGCCGATCCGCTTCGGCACCAGCTCGCCGATGATGAGCGAGAGATAGGTGATGACGGCCACGACGAGCCCGAACGACAGGGCCTCGGCATAGGGCGCCAGCACCGGGAACTGCGCCAGCCAGGCCTGCACCGGCTCGGCGATGGTGGCGCCGCCATACGCGCCGGCGAGCACGCCCACGAGCGAGATCCCGACCTGCACCGTGGACAGGAACTGGGTGGGGGCGTTCGCGAGGGCCAGGGCGGCGGCGGCCCGCCGGTCGCCGTCGTCGGCCCGCTGCTGCAGCCGGACCTTCCGGGCGGCAACGATCGAGATCTCCGACATCGCGAAGACGCCGTTGGCCACGAGCAGCAGCAGCACGACGACGATCTCGGTTCCGACGCCAGGCATCCGGCGTAGATTGTAGGTCAGGCGTCGGGCCCGCGGCCGGCTCATGGCGGCCCGGACATATACTCGCGCGCATGCCCGCCGCCACGCGCCGCACCCTCACCGCAGGCCTGTTCGCCCTCGCGGCCGTCCTCGACGCCCAGGCCCCCGAGGGCTGGGCGCCCCGGGATCTGTACGAGCTGCAGGCGATCGGCGACGTCGAGGTCTCCCCCGAAGGCACGCACCTCGCCTACACGGTCGTGAGCACGGCCGAGCCGGGCCGCCCGCGCGCGCGCCTCGTCGTCCGGACCCTGGCGACGGGCGTCACCCACGACCTGCCGCGCGGCGCGTCGGGGCCGGAGTGGTCGCCCGACGGGCGGCGCCTCGCCTACCTCGGCCAGACGCCGGACGGCTTCGGCCTGGTGGTCAGCGAGGCGGACGGCAGCGGCGCGCGCCTCGTCGCCAAGGTCGAGGGCACCAACCATCCCCTGCCCTCGGCCGGCTCGAGCGTCGCCTGGGCGCCGGACGGGCGGCGGATCGCCTTCGTGTCCGCGACGGCGGGCCCCGAGGATGCCGGCGCGAGCGGCGATCCGATGGTCCTCACGCGCTATCTCTACAAGCCGACGGCCGGCGAGGGCCTCACGCGCTTCAACGACAACCGCCGCACGCACGTCTTCGTGGCCGACATCGGCACGCGGCAGGTGACGCAGCTCACCGACGGCGCGACCTACGAGCACTCGATCGACTGGGCACCGGCCGGCGACCTGATCGCGTTCGTGTCGAACCGCGAGCCCGACGCCGACCGGGTGTTCAACTACGACGTCCTCACGGTGTCGGCCGCCACCCGCGCCGTGCGGCGGCTGACCACGACGAAGGCCGCCGAGTACACGCCGGCGTGGTCGCCGGACGGCGCCAGGATCGCGTTCCTCGGCACCCGCCGCGATCTCACCTCGTCGGAGACGACGATGGAGGACACGCACGTCTGGGTCATGAACGCCGACGGAACGGGGCGGCTCGAGGTCGGCGCCGCGATCGACAACCGTCAGGGCCCGCCGCAATGGTCGGGCGACGGGCGGCACGTGTACTTCACGGTGCAGGAGCGCGGCAACGTCCGGCTGATGCGGCTGCCGGCGGCCGGCGGCGCGCCAGAGGTCGTGGTCGGCGAACGGGGCGCCGTGGGCGCGTGGTCCCTCGGCGGCCCCACGCTCGCCTACGGCCTGGCGACGCCGGCGGGCCCCGCCGACCTCTACACGAAATCCGGCGACCGGGCGGCCGTGCGGCAGACGACGCTCAATGCCGCGCTCCTGGCGAAGCGCGCGACGAGCGCCGTCGAGGCGTTCTCCTTCGCGAGCGCCGACGGCACCTCGATCGAGGCCTTCCTCACCCTGCCGGCGGGCCGGACGCCCGGCTCGACCCACCCGCTCGTCGTCATGATCCACGGCGGCCCGCACGGCCAGCAGGGGCCGGCCTTCAATCACAAGGCGCAGGTCTACGCCGCGCAGGGCTGGGCCGCGCTGATGGTGAACTACCGGGGGTCGACCGGCTACGGGCAGGCGCTGGCCGACAAGATCTTCGGCGATCAGAACGGCGGCGAGGCGAGGGACGTCCTGGCGGGCGTGGACGCGGCGCTCGAACGGTATCCGTGGCTCGACCGGTCCCGCCTCGGCATCGAGGGCACGAGCTACGGGGGCCAGCTGACCAATTGGATCATCACCGAGACGACGCGGTTCAAGGCGGCCATCCCGACGGCTGGCATCGCGAACCTCGTGAGCTTCAACTACATGGCCTACTACCACGACTACCTCGCCGTGGAGTTCGGTCGCTACCCGCACGAGGGCGGGCTGATGGACCTGCTCTGGCAGCGCTCGCCGATCCGACAGATCCAGAAGGCCGAGACGCCGACGCTCATCATCCACGGCGAGAACGACAACGACGTGCCGATCGCCGAAGCTGAGCAGCTCTACATCGCGCTCCAGGACGTCGGCGTGCCCACGACGTTCCTGCGCTATCCGCGCGAGGGCCACGGGCTGCGCGAGTCGGCGCACGTGGTGGACGCGCTGGAGCGCAGCCTCGCGTGGTACCGCCGCTACTTCGGCGGACGGTAGTGGCCCGGGCGGCCGGAACCTGCGCCCCGGGCCCCGGGGCGCGAGTAAAGTAAGAGCGTGTTCAAGCGCCAGACCGAGGGCTCGGTCATCTGCACGTCCTGCGGCACGCTGGTCGGCGTCAACGACCCGGTCTGCTACAACTGCAACCGCCGCAATCCCGGGCTGTGGGGGTTCGCGCCGGCCTTCCGGCGGCTCGGTCAGGATCTGGGCTTCGTGCCGCTCGTGCTCGGCGGCACCATCTCGCTCTACGCGCTCTCGCTGCTGCTGTCGGGCTCCGCCATGCGACCGATGCTCTCCCCCAGCACCGCGGTCCTGGTGCTGCTGGGATCGAGCGGCGCCGTGCCCGTCTTCGAGCTCGGGCGCTGGTGGACCGTGCTGACGGCGGGCTGGCTGCACGCGGGCCTGCTCCACATCTTCTTCAACGCCATGTGGATCCGTCAGCTCGGCCCGACGGTTGCCGAGCTGTACGGCCCCGGGCGGATGGTGATCATCTACACCCTCGCGGGCGTGGTGGGCTTCACGTTCAGCTCGGTCGCCGGTCACTACGTGCCCTTCCTGGGGCGCCTCGGCGGCGCGCAGCTGTCGGTCGGGGCCTCGGCGCCCATCTTCGGACTGCTCGGCGCCCTCGTGTACTACGGGCGGCGGACCGGGAGCCGCCACGTCGGCGAAGCCGGGTTCCAGTACGCCCTGCTGCTCGGGGTCTTCGGGCTCTTCTTCGCCGGGGTGGACAACCAGGCGCACCTCGGGGGCTTCGTCGGCGGGTATCTCGCAGGCCTCCTGCTGGACCCCTTGAAGCCGGAGCGGATCGACCACCTGGTGGCCGGGGCCGCCTGTCTACTGGTGACCGTGATCGCGCTCATCGCGTCGGTCGTGACGGCGCTGCCGTACTTGATGCGCTGACGATCGCTTCGAGTTCTTGAATCCGCCCAGCCCAAAAAGCCGAAGGACAGCCGTGTGATTCGCCCCCGGGCGTCCGGCTGGCTGGAGGCGGCGGTCCGGGGCTTTGAACACCCCCTCCGGGCGGCCGGGGCCCATGCCGCCCTGAATCAGCAATTCCTGGGATTTCCCGAGTGCCGGCAGCCGCTCGTCCCTGGAGGACGGGCGCCGGTCACGGGCCTATCAGGCCTGTAAACCTCTCCAGTGCCGGGCGCACTGCACGAAAACTTCGGCATCGCGCTTGCTGGAGAGGGACCGGAGACCGAGGCCGAACGGGAGTCCGGCCGGCTTCGTCTCTTCGTATTCGGGACGGGCGCGTTCGTCCGGCCCACTTTGCAAGACGACCCCACAGGAGGCTATTTCAATGACACGTACGAGCAGGATCCTGCTCGCCCTGGCAGCCGTGTGGCTGCTGGCCGTCCCTGGCGCCTACGCCCAGGGTGGCGGCGCGAGTTCTACCGGAAGCATCTCAGGAGAAGTCAAGGACGCCCAAGGCGGCGTCCTGCCGGGCGTGACGGTCACGGCCACCAGCCCGGCCCAGATCGGCACCCTCACGGCCGTCACCAACGAAGCCGGCATCTACCGCTTCCCGGCGGTCCCCCCCGGCGAGTACTCCCTGAACTACGAACTGGCGGGCTTCGGCCCGGTGAAGCGCGACGGCGTCCGCATCACGCTGGGCTTCAACGCCCAGGTGAACGTGACGCTCTCGGTGGCCTCCCTGAACGAGACGATCACGGTCAGCGGCCAGTCGCCCGTGATCGACACCTCGGCGACGCGCCTCCAGACCAACTACGACCAGGAGCGCCTGGCGTCCATCCCGAACGCCCGCGACATGTGGTCGCTGCTGGCCACCACGCCCTCGGTCACGCTGAACCGCGTGGACGTCGGCGGCGCCACGATGGGCACGCAGACCACCTACTTCGCCTACGGCTATTCGGGCCAGAACCGCCCCCTCGTCGAGGGCATCAACACCACGGAGGGCACGTCGGCCGCCGGGTTCTACCTTGACTACGGCTCGTTCGAAGAGGTGTTCATCGGCGCCGCGGCCAACTCGGCCGAGATGCCGAACCCGGGCGTGCTGACGCAGTTCGTCAGCAAGAGCGGCGGGAACAACCCGAGCGTGAGCTTCTACTACGACATGGAGGACGACGGCCTCCAGAGCCGCAACCTCGCGGCCGACCAGGTGATCCCCTCGGCGGGCGCGGTCATCCGCCCCGACGGCAACCGCCTGGCCAGCTACAAGAACACGAACATCGGCATCGGCGGCCCGGTCCTCAGGGACAAGATCTGGGGCTTCGGCGCGTTCCTCGACCAGCGCAACTCGGTGGCGGCGCCCCCGTCGGGGTCGTTCCTCGACGGCACGCCGTTCAACACGAAGCTGCGGAACTACACCGGCAAGCTCACGTACCAGATGAACCAGAACAACAAGTTCATCGGATACCTGCAGTACGGCACCAAGACGCAGCCCAACCGCACCGACAGCAGCAACCGCCTCGGCGCCCCCGTCCACATCACGGCGGCGTCCACGGTGCTGCAGGACTCGCCGAGCTGGGTCTACAAGGGCGAGTGGAACGGCACGATCAACCAGAACATGTTCGCGGAGGTCCGGGCCGGCCAGTTCGGCTACAACTTCGGCCTGGACAGCAACACCGGCGACACGCGCTACGAGTCGCTGACGACCAACCAGGTGCTGGGCGGCGGCCGCGACTGGGAGCTGCGCCGGCGCCGCAACCAGTTCACGGGCTCGCTCAGCTACTTCAAGGACAACTTCCTCGGCGGGTCGCACAACGTCAAGGTGGGCGGCGAGTACCTGGACGAGTCGGGCGAGACGCTGTGGAACCAGGCCTACGCCAACAACGTGATCCACTTCGTGAACGGCGACCTGACGGGCCCGCTGTCGGCGGTGACGCCGGCGTCGGTCCGCCTCCAGAACAACGCCGACTCGCTCAACGCCCTCGCGACGAGCAGCGCCTTCGTGACCGACACCTGGACGGTCAACCGCCTCACGGTCAACGCCGGGGTCCGGTTCGACCGCTACCGCGTGTGGCTGCCCGAGCAGTCGCTGGCCGCCGGCCGGTTCGCCGAGGCGCAGACCTTCCCCGAGCGCTCCAGCATCGTGACGTTCAACCACCTGGTGCCGCGCCTGGGCCTCAGCTACGACCTGTTCGGCGACGGCAAGACGGTGGTCAAGGCCAACGCCGGCCGCTTCTACTTCAACACCGGCGTGAACCTGGCCGACGCGCTCAACCCGAACACGGCGAACCAGTACAGCGACTACGTCTGGAACGACCTGAACGGCGACCGCGTGTTCCAGCCGGGCGAGCAGGGCGCGCTCGAGACCCGCTTCGGCGGCAGCTCGAACGTGTCGCTCTCGCCGGACCTCCAGAACGCCTACACCGACGAGTTCTCGACCTTCGTCGAGCGCTCCGTGATGGCGGACCTTGGCGTGCGCGTCGGCTACGTCTACAAGAAGGACAAGAACGGCTGGCAGCAGGTGAACTCGCTGCGCCCGTTCTCGGCCTACAACGTGCCCGTGACCGTGGTCGATCCGGGACCGGACGGCGTGACCGGCAGCGCGGACGATCGGTCGGTGTCGGCCCTCAACCTCGACCCGGCGCTGCTGTCGGCGTCGAACCAGCTCGTCACGAACATCGACGGCTACGAGGGGACCTACAAGACGCTGGAGTTCTCGGCCAACAAGCGGTACTCCAACCGCTGGTCGGCGCTCGCCTCGTTCTCCTACACGTGGACGAACGAGTTCGGCAACAACTACTTCAGCAACCGGTTCGGCACGGCCGTCTCGAACTTCTCGCTCTTCGGCAGCTACCCCGGCAACCCGAACGAGAAGACCCAGAACGACTACACCAACTGGAACGGCAAGCTGTCGGGCACGGTCAACGCCGGCTGGGGTGTCAACGTGACGCCGGTGTGGAAGGTGCAGAGCGGCGCGCCCTACGGCCGCTTCTTCCAGGCGCGCCTCAACTACGGCAACCAGCTGATCCTGGCCGAGCCCATCGGCGAGCGCCGGCAGGACACCGTGTCGGTGTTCGACGTCCGGGCCGAGAAGCAGGTCCGGTTCGCGAGCCGGGCGAAGGCGGCGGTGTTCGTGGACCTGTTCAACGTGTTCAACTCGAACACGGCCGTGAACATCAACTGGCGCTCCGGTTCGTCGTTCGAGAGGGCCACCACGGTGCTCGGACCGCGCATCGCGAAGTTCGGCGTGAAGTTCGACTGGTAGGGATGATTCCCGAACAGGGGCTGGCGGCTAGGGGCTAGCGGCTAGACACGACAACGAGAAGACGGGCCCGGTGGGACCTCCCCGCCGGGCCCGTGGTCTGTACGGCGCTCAGGCGTCCTCGCGGGGTGGCACCGTGTCGCCGGCCACCCACGCGGCAATGGCCTCCCGCGGCCACAGGTGGTCGTCGTTCAGATGGACGATGATGGCGGAGAGGACCAGCGTCTTCTTGCACCCGTCGACGGGACAGCGGCGGATGGTGCCGTCCAGGCAATCGAAGTACTCCTCCAAGTCCTTGGTGGGACGCCGGCCCTCCATGTCCCCCGGCAGGCGGTACATCCCCTCGTAGGCCGCGCCGAGCGCACACGAGGCGTGGCGGCCGTGGAAGTAGTCGCCGAACGCCTGTTCGGGACGACGTTCGGCGCCGGACCGGATGGCATCGGCCAGCAGGCGCTCCACGCGGGAATCGTCGGACGGCATCGCGGGGCTCCTCGTCGGATCTCGACGGCTGGCGCTGCAAACGGGACGCCGCCCGGGACGGGGGCGGATCGCCGGTGGGCCGTCCCGGGCGACCGACCGGACGGGGCGAACCGGCGGAGGTGTCCGTACGTGGCACGACGGGTGTCACGCAGCCGGACACCCGTCGTCGTGTGGAGCCCGGCCGGCGGCCGAGGCCCGGCGGCGCCCGGCCGGCCTAGAACGGCTTGCCGAGGCGCTCCTGGAGCTTCTCGCGGTACCCGCGGCTGAGCGTGAGGCGGGTGCCGTTCTGGAGCACCACCACGTACTCGCCGTTGAACCAGGGCTGCAGTTCCTTGATGCGGTCGCTGTTGACGATACGCGAGCGGTGGATCCGGACGAAGCGCCGGGGATCGAGGCGGGCCTCGATGCCGTTCATCGTCTCGCGGAACAGGTGCGAGTCCTCGCCCAGGTGCAGGCGGACGTAGTTGCCGGCCGCCTCGATCCAGACGATGTCCTCGGTCTTCAGGAAGAACACGCGGCCGCCGGACTTCACGACGAGCCGGTCGAGCCGCTGCGGCTCCGGCTTGATGTCCTGCACGAGCGCCATCAGGCGCTTGCCGAGATCGCCGGCGCGGCGCCGCTCCACGTGGGCGCGGGCGTGTTCGAGGGTCTGCTGGAAGCGTTCCCTGGCGAACGGCTTCAGCAGGTAGTCGATCGCGTGCACCTCGAAGGCCTTGAGCGCGTACTCGTCGTAGGCCGTGACGAAGACGACGGCCGGCATCTTCTCGGCGCCGACCTTCTCGATGACGCCGAAGCCGTCGCACGCCGGCATCTGGACGTCGAGGAACACGAGGTCCGGCATCTGCTGGGTGATGGCGTCCACGGCCTGCTGGCCGTCGCTGCACTCGCCGATGAGCTCGATGTCCTCTTCCTGCCGCAGCATGCCGACGACGCGCTCGCGCGCCATCGCC
>JBFWXO010000010.1:0-130895 GCA_050187355.1 Vicinamibacterales bacterium | reverse complement strand
CCAGCCGAACAACCCCCCGAGCAGGGCGAAATTGGCCAGCTCGAGGACGAAGGTAGTGAGCCAGGGCGACATCGCGGCGCTCCGCGGCCTATCCGCCCGCCGCCACGGTGAACGGGTTGGCGAAGAGCAGGATCAGCGCGATGACGAGGCAGAAGATCGCCGTGGACTCCACCATGGCGAGCGTGACGAACAGATTGCGCGTGATCGCGGCGCCCTCGTCCGGCTGGCGGGCCAAGGCGTCCATCGCCGCCGCGCCGATGCGGCTCTCACCCAGGGCGGCACCAACGGCGCCCGCGGCGACGGTCACGGCCGCGGCGGCAATCGACACCCCGGCCAGGATCAGGCGGGCAATCTCGGGATCCATCAGGCCTCCTGCGTGCGCAGCGCCGCACCGACGTAGACCGTGGCGAGCACCGCGAAGATGTATGCCTGCAGCATGCCGATGAGCAGGTCGAGCGCCATCAGCGGAATCGGGACGAGCGCACCAACGAGCGAGACGAGCAGTGCCACGATCAGGTACCCGGACAGCATGTTGCCGAAGAGGCGCATCGACAGCGCGAAGGTCCGTGACACCTCCGACAACAACTCGAAGGGCAGCATGATCGGGCTGGGCTGCAGGTAACGGCGCAGGTATCCTTTCAGCCCCCGCGCCCGGACGCCCGCCACCGGGACGGTGAGGAACACGGCCGCGGCCAGCGCCGAGGTGATCGCCAGGTTCGACGTGGGCGTGCGCACTCCCGGGAGCTGGCCGGCCACCGCGCTGCCCGCCAGGAAGTAGAACAGCGTGCCCGAGAACACGGCCAGCCAGGGCACCTGCCGTCCCACGATGTCGGTCACGAGGCGTTCGGGCCAGGTCACGGCCAGTTCGGCGACGGTCGCCGCCCGGCTGCCCGGGCGCCGGGTCATGGCCCTGCGCAGCCACAGGGCCGCGGCGACCAACCCCAGCGACACGGCGACCGCCGTCGCGAGGCTTGCGGTAACAGGAAGCCCGGCAAGGTACACCAAGACGGGATCGTCGAACACACGCATGCCACACCTCGATCGCACCACCGGGGCGGCCGCGCCTTCGAGGCGGAACGGATCAACCCCGACCGGGCTTCACGAGATGCCATGCGATAGCCGTGCCGACCACGACGCCGGCGACGAGTGACGCCAGGGTGAACGTGATGCCCGTGCCCTGCCGTGCGTCCAACCAGCGGCCGCCGAGCGCCGCCCCGACGGTCGCGAGCACGATTGGCCAGCCGACGGCGCCGAGGACGGCGAGGGAATGCCAGAAGCTCGCCTCGCCTGGCTGTCGATGTGCGTGACGCGCGAGATCCCGCGCCAGACGGGCCCGCAGGTCCGGACGCTCGAGGCCGCTCCCCGCATCCCGGCTGCTCATCCTTACGCTCCAGGTCCACCGGCGGGCGGCGCGGCTGTCCGCCTGAGCTCGGCGACGATCCGGCCCTCGAGGCGATCGAGGGCCGTGCGCAGGACCAGATCGGAGCCCGGCTCAGCCAGCGCGGCCTCGAGCGCCGCGGAAATTTCTGCGGCGCTGTCACCAGTGACCGCGAGGGGGGTGTACACGGTCACGACGCCGCCGTCGCAGGTCAGGAGCCCGCCCGCCGTGCCGACGAAACGCTCGCCGGCCGCCGTCCGGACCAGGACGAGCCCGGCGTCCACGGCGAGTACCACCGGCTCCATCCGGGGACGCAGCCCGACGTGCCCCGACTCGGTCAGGACGCGCAGCGAGCGGGCCTCGACATCGAGCGCGACCTCGTGGGGCGTGCGCACGACCACGCGGAGGCCGTCAGGCACGAGGGGCGGCCCCCCGGGCCGCCGGCGCCGCGTCTTCGATCGGCCCGATCATGAAGAGCGCCGCCTCGTCGAGGCCGTCGCACTCCCCGCGCAGGATCGCTTCGGCGCCGGCGATCGACGCGTCGAGCGGCACCCGGCGACCCGGCATCCCGGTGAACGCCTCGGTGACGTGGAACGGCTGCGTGAGGAAGTTGCGCAGGCGCCGGGCCCGCGCCACGGTCGTCCGGTCCTCGCTCGCGAGCTCGTCGATCCCCAGCATCGAGATGATGTCGCGAAGCTCGTGGTACCGGCTGATCGTGCGCCGCACGTCCTGCGCCACGGCGTAGTGGCGGGCGCCGACGATGCCGGCATCCATGGCTTTCGACGACGACTTCAGCGGGTCCACGGCCGGATAGAGACCCTCGGCGGCCACCTCCCGCGACAGCACGAGCGCGGCGTCCAGGTGCCAGAACGCGTGCGTGATCGCCGGGTCCGAATAGTCGTCGGCGGGCACGTAGATGGCCTGCAGCGACACCATGCCCGCGCGGTCGGAGGCGGTGATGCGTTCCTCGAGCGCGGCGATGTCCGCGGCCAGCGTGGGCTGGTATCCGACGCGC
This sequence comes from Vicinamibacterales bacterium, assembly GCA_050187355.1. GTDB lineage: Bacteria > Acidobacteriota > Vicinamibacteria > Vicinamibacterales > UBA2999 > CADEFD01. The sequence continues at coordinate 128,502 of JBFWXO010000010.1, read as the reverse complement.
GAGGGCAGGCGTCCAAGGAGGCCCGAGACCTCCATGCCGGCCTGCACGTGGCGGTACAGGTTGTCGACCACGAACAGCACGTCCTTCCGCTCCACGTCGCGGAAGTACTCGGCGACGGACACGGCGGCCGGCCCGACGAAGAAGCGTGCTCCCGGCGGCTCCTTCATCTGGCCGAACACGATCGCGGTGCGGTCCAGCACGCCCCGGCGCTGCATCTCTTCCCACAGCTCGAGCCCCTCGCGCGAGCGCTCGCCGATGCCCGCGAACACCGCGACGCCGCGCAGCCCTTCGACCATGTTGTGGATGAACTCGGTGAGGACGATCGTCTTGCCGACGCCGGCGCCGCCGAACACCGCGGCCCGGCCGCCAACCTGAAACGGGCACAGCAGGTCGATCACCTTGATGCCCGTCGGATAGATCGCCGTGCCCGTGGCGGCGGACGTCTGGCTCGGCGGGGGACGGTGCACCGGCCACGGCCGACCGGGAGGCAGGGCGGGGCCGGCATCGAGCGGGCGCCCGAGTACGTCGATCACGCGCCCCAGCAGGGCGGCGCTGGCGGGCACGGTCAGCTGCGTCCCCTCGGACTCGGCGCGGCTGCCGCGCCGCAGGCTCCGCGTGCTCTCGATGGCAATCGTGCGGGCGAGGTTGCGGTCCAGCTGCGCGTGCGCGATGCACGTGATCCACCGCGACTCGGCCAGCTCGCAGCGCACGACCGCCGACAGGGGCGGAACCTCGTCGAACGCGACGTCGACGACCGTGCCCCGTACTGCCTGGACGCGCCCGACGAAACGCGCCATGGGCCGATGATAGTGCCGAACGCGCGCCGTGGCGTCGCGCCGGCGCACCGCGGCGCCCGGAACCGGGCCGCACGCCGGCGTCCAATCAGAGACAACCGGCGACACTCGGATCCGAACGGTCGCCCTTCACCACGCCGCTCGCGGGCGCGTGCTCTCGCCGCCCACCAAGGTCCACGACGTGGCGCCCGCGTATCCCGCCCTGGCGCAGCAGGGCGCGTGGAGGGCCTCGTCATCGCGGAGGCGACGATCGACACGACGGGCACGGTCGTGGACGCACGCGTCCCGCGCTCGGTGCCCCTCCTGGACGCCGCCGCCCTCGCGGCCGTCCGCCAGTGGCGGTACACGCCAACGTGCCTGAACGGCCGGCCCGTGTCGGTGCTGATGACGGGACCGTGCACTTCCAGCTCAGCTGATCGCCGCCGCGAATCCTTTTCGCGCGGCGTGGCCCCTACCGTTCAGCGGGGCACGGTCGGGCATCTGGTTCGACTGCCCCGGCTGTTTGTGGAGGTCAGCCATGCCGTCGTACCTTCCGCGACTCGCCGCCGCGCTTCTGGCCGCGGCCGTCGCTTCATCGCCGCCCCTGGTGGCGGCCCAGGACCACACGGGCGACCTGCTCGGCGACCTCGTGCACATCAAGCGCGATGCCACCACGGGCCAGCCCATTCTCCAGAAACGGTGGGTCGACCTCGGGGCCGGCGTGCTCGACTGGGCGTACTGCCCGATTCCCGTCGATGCCGCCGGCGCCGAGATCCCCTTTGCCCCACTCAGCTGCGATCCCGATCCGGCGGAGCTGTCGCGGCTCGTCGAGGTCGACTACTTCGGGCGCCTGAGCGGCGGACGCACGAAGGAACGCAACCAGCGGATGCACTTCGACGAGATCATCCTGAACATCAACGACGCCGAGGCCGTGGACGTGGACGTCGCCGGCCGGTTGATGCTCGGCACGGCGTGCGACCAGAGCGGGCTGTGTGGCGCCTGGAAGACCGTCGACTCCCCGATGGAGAACCTGGCCATCTACCGTCACCTGCTCAAGTACGGCCACATCCAGACCGACCCGCTGGAGGTGGACACCGATCCCGGCGGCGACCCGTCGTCGGGCGTCGTCTACCATCCGGCGCTAGTCGAGGCGGACTGGGCGAAGTTCCGGGGCGTCACGACCGCGCTCCTGCCGCGCTCGTCGGCCAACCAGTGCTTCACGGGAGCGACGTTCAACACCACGTGCGCCGATCCGCAGGCGCTCACGAACGTCGACTTCGCGTTCGTCACCTCGTTCCTGGGAGGCGCCGCGGACAAGACCGGCATCATCACGCCGGACCTCGTCCAGTACCTGAACCGCCTGCTGAAGATCCCCATCGCGACCCCGGAGACGGCGGCGCCGGTCACGACGCTGCCGGCGTTGATCCGGGACGACATGGGCGCCATCGCGCCCGCGCCGCCTGGACTCCCCTTCCCCGCCGACGAGCGGTTCGTGGACTTCTCGCCGATCGGGTACCTGCGCACCGATTGGTTCGACACGTCGGCGCTGCTGCTGCAGTCGCCGGACAACGGGCTGACGTGGCAGCCGACGACGGTGCAGCTCCTGCAGTGGCTGGCCTACGCCAACGGGCCGCCACCGCCGATGGCCGGCGACATGCCCGGCTTCGTCGCGTGGGCGAGCGACGCCCTGCGGGTCGTGGAGTTCATGCACGAGTACGAGGTCCCGGCCAACCTGTGGGGCGGCGGGACCGGCACGCACACGGTCGTGAACGGTGTGACCGTGCGCTACCGCGCGACCGATCAGTCGGTCGGGCTGACGGCGCACGTCGACTCGACCGCCACCGTCAACGGCGGGACCGTGACCTTCTCGGTGCGCGCGACCGACGGCGGCAACGTCGGCGCGGCCGTCACCTCCGGACCCGTGGTGGCCGGGGCCGCTTCCGCCACCTACGTCCTGCCCGGCGGCACGTCGCCGGCGACGCTCTCGATCGTGGCCGTCTACACGGGCACGGCGTCGTTCGCGACCAGTTCCGGCGCCGGCTCGCTCGTCATCGGCCTCGCCGACACCACGACGACGGTGGACGCCGTGAACATCCCCGTTCCGACCGTTCCGACGGGCGTGTCGCTGACCGCGCACGTCGCGTGGGGCGACTCGGTGCCCATCGGCGAGGGGACGGTGACCTTCGCGGTCACCGACGGCAACGGCGGTCCCGTCGGCACGCCGGTCGTGACGGCGGTGGCCGGCGGCACGGCCACGGCGACCTACCTGCTGCCGGCCCTGCCCGCGCAGCGCCTGACTACCACGGTCACCTACGGCGGCTCGACGCGCTTCGCCCCGAGCACCGGCTCGAACGTGTTCTCGGTGGGCTGCGTGGCCGTCACCATCCGCCCGTTCACCGTCCCGAACGGCACGGTGGGCGAGTCCTACGCGGCGGCCTTCTCGACCGACGGAGTGCCGCCCACCACGCTGACCTTCGGCACGCTGCCGCCGGGACTCACCGGCACGGGCGCCATGATCACGGGCACGCCCACCACCAGCGGGTCGTTCTCGTTCACGGTCGCCGCGACCGACGCGGCGGGCTGCACGGGCAGCGCCAGCTACACGATGCGGATCGATCCGTCCGCGAACGTCATCGCGGTGGGTCCCGACGCCGGCGTCCCCGGCCTCGTGCGGCACTTCGAGCCCAACGGCACCGCGGTGCCGTCCGGGGAGTACGCGCCGTTCACGATGGCGTGGACCGGCGGTGTGCGCGTGGCGCGGGCCGACTTCACCGGTGACGGCGTGGCCGACACCGTGGTCGCGGCCGGGCCCGGCGGCGCGCCGCTCGTGAGCATCTACAACGGGGCGACGGCGTCCCTCATCGCGACGCTGCCCGCCTTCGAAGCCTCCTACACGGGCGGCGTACACGTGGCCGCCGGGGACCTCACCGGCGACGGCACGCCGGACCTGGTGGTCGGCGCGGCCACCGGCAGCCCGCGGGTGCGGATCTTCAACGGCCGCACCGGGGCGCTCGTGGCCGACTTCGTCGCGCTTGCGGATGCCGGCGTCAGCGGCGTGCAGGTGGCCGTCGGCGACGTGAACGGGGACGGCCTGGCCGACCTCGTCGCCGGCGCCGGCCCGGGCGGCGTGCCGCGGGTCCGCGTCTACAGCGCGGCCAACGGCGCCGTGCTGCACGACTTCCTCGCGTTCACGAGCGACTTCCGCGGCGGCGTGTTCGTGGCCGCCGGGGACCTGACCGCCGACGGGCGCACCGACCTCGTGGTCGGCGCCGGCCCTGGCGGGGCGCCGCTCGTGCGCGCCTACAACGGCGTCTCCGGAGCCCTCATCCGCGAGTTCATGCCGTTCGACGTCGCCTTCCGCGGCGGCGTCCGCGTCGCGTCGGCGGATCTCACCGCTGACGGACACGCGGAGATCGTGGTCGGCGCCGGCCCGAGCGGCGCGCCGATCGTGCGGGTGTACCACGGCGTCACGAACGCCGTGCTCACCAGCGTCATGCCCTATCCGTCCACGGTCGCGAGCGGCGTGTTCGTGGCCGTGCCGTGGCGTCCGCCGGCTCCGGCGCCGCCCACGACAACCGCGCCGGCGACAGGGGCGACGATGCCCTGAACGCTGGCCGTCCTGCCCGGGCCGCCTCGTGCGGCCCGGGCCTCCCGTTCAACCCGTTCCTCGACAGGTGTGACATGTCCAGCAGGCTCCAGGCGTTCGCGGTCGCCATCGCCTTTGCGATTGCGACGCCTCTTCTCATCGCCGCCCAGAGCGGCGGCGCGAAGCCGGCCCCTCCCCGGACGCCGCCGCCGCCCACGACCCAGCAGCAGGAGCAGCAGAAGCAGCAGACGCAGCAACAGCAGCAGCAGACGCAACAGCAGCAGCTCCAGCAACAGCAGATGCAGCAACAGCAGCAGGTGCAGCAGCTGCAGCAGATGCAGCAGCGGATGGACCAGATCGCCACGCGCGCGCAGCAGATGCAGCAGTCGCTCACCCAGCAGATGACGCGGGCCCAGGACCGGGACCGCACGCAGATCCAGCTGATGCAGCAGCTGTGCGACGCCGTCCAGTCGCAGTCCCGCGAGACGCGGCGGACGATGGACCGCATCCAGCTGATGCTGCAGGACCAGACCATGGCGCAGGACCGCGACATGCTGCGGGACATGGATCGCCTGCGCGACCGGCTCCACGTCGTGACCGACGGGCTCCAGGACATGGTGACGACGATGGAGCAGATGCAGCAGCGGCTGCGCTCGCACACCGGGAGCAGCCGTGACTAGCACCCGTGGCGCGGCCGTGCTCGCGCTGGCGTTCGTGGCGGGCCTGGCCGCCTCGGCGCCGGCGCAGACGGCCGGGTACACGGCGGCGCTGGCGGGCGTGCGCGGCACGTACCCGGGCGAGCGCGTGGACAGCGTCTACGTCTTCCATACGGTGGACGTCGCGGGCGGCCCGATGCGCGCGTCGGTCACCGTGCCGTGGATCCGGATGGAATCCACGCCCGCCGCCGGCGCGGCGTCGGCGACGGTGTCCGGCTTCGGCGATCCGCTGCTGCGGGCCGACGTGAGGGTCGTCGATCGCCCATACGCGCTGCAGGTGAGCCTGGCCGGCGCGGTGAAGGCGCCGCTCGTGGACGCCGCGACGGGCCGGGGCACGGGCGAAGTCGACGTGGCCGGCGGCATCAACATCCTGACAGTCGTGTCGCGAACGTCGCTGATGGCGGACGTGCTCGCCTGGAAGATCGGCGATCCCCCGGACGTGGACTACACCGACGCGGTGTCCTACAGCGTGGGCGTGGCCCACACGTTCGGCGCCGGACGGTGGTCCGCGCTGTCGTCGCTGTCGGGCTCCTCGGCCGGCATCGGCGATCTGTCGCCCCCGGTGGCCCTCACGATCGGGGCGCTCGCCGTGGTGGGCCGGCGCCACAGCGTCGTCGGGAGCGTCAGCCTCGGCCTGACCGACGGCGCGAGCGACGTGTCGGCGGGCGTGAGCTGGCGGGTGGCGCGATGAGCGGCGGTCAGGCGACGGCCGGCGGGCGTGGTTCGAGAGACCCGCGCACCGCCGTCCGGGCGCGGTGCAGCCGGCTCTTCACGGCCGACACCGTCAGGCCGAGCGCCCGCGCGGTCTCGGGGGCCGTGAGCCCCATCACGTCGCGCAGCACCAGCACCTCGCGCTGGCCGGCCTCCAGCAGGCGGATGGCGGCATGGAGGTGGGCCACGACCTCGGCGGTCGCGACGACGGTTTCCGGGCTCGCGTCCGGCGCCGCCAGGCGGTCCGCGTCCGCCGGCCCGAGTCCGTCGAGCGACGCGCACGCGGCCGGTGACGATCGCGACCGGCGCCGCCGCTTGAGGCAGGCGTGCCGGGCGATCGCGTACAGCCAGGTCCCCAGATCGGCGTCCCCCCGATACTGCTTCAGGGACCGGACCATCGCGAGCAGCGTGTCCTGCGAGACGTCCTCGGCGTTGTTCCGGTCCACGCAGATGGCGCGGCTGAAGGCCGCCACGCGCCCCCGGTACAGCTCGACGAGGGACTCGAGCGCGCCGGTGTCGCCGTTCTGGGCCTCACGAACGAGCGTCAGGTTCTGCGCGCAGGCACACTCCGCCATCCCGGGACAGAGGGGACTCCTCGCCTCCTTGCGGCGGAGGGAGCAAAGGGCAGGCCACTCGCGATAGCGCTTCCGGCCGGCGCCGGCATGGATAGACGGCCCCTCGGCTCCCGGCCGTGGTCCCGCCCAGCGCGGGAATCCTCGCGCGGCAGGGGAAGGTCCGCCCGGCTTGCGGCGCCCTCACCGTGCGGGCCATCATGCTCGCCCGGAGGCCGAGATGTCCGCGACCACCCCGAGCCCGGCTGGGCTGCTCACCCGCGCGCGCGCCCTCCACGACTGGGTGGCCGGGCTCAGGCGCGAGATCCACCGCCATCCGGAGCTCATGTACGGGGAGGTGCGCACGAGCGCGGTGGTGCGCCGCGAGCTCGACGCCCTCGGCATCGCCTACCGCCATCCGGTGGCCGTGACGGGCGTCGTCGCGACGATCGGCGACGGCCGCGGCCCGTGCGTGGCGCTGCGCGCCGACATGGACGCGCTGCCGATTCTGGAAGCCGCGGACGTCGCGTTCAAGAGTGAGATCGACGGCCGGATGCACGCTTGCGGCCACGACTGCCACACGGCCATGCTGCTCGGCGCGGCGCGTCTGATCAAGGAACACGAGGCCGGCATCCACGGCACGGTGAAGCTGCTCTTCCAGCCGGCGGAGGAAGGCGGCGCCGGCGGCCTGAAGATGTGCGAGGAGGGCGCGCTCGAGGCGCCCGCGGTGGACCGCGCGTTCGGCCTCCACGTGTGGCCCTACGTGCCGACGGGCACGGTCGCGTCGCGGACCGGCACGTTCCTGGCGGCCACGGGCATGTTCGAGATCGTCGTGACGGGCGTGGGCGGCCACGCCGCGATGCCGCACACGACGGTGGATCCCGTGGTGGCGAGCGCCGCCGTCATCACGGCGCTCCAGACGATCGTGTCGCGCACGACCGATCCGCTCGAGCCGGCAGTGGTGAGCGTGACCACCGTGCACGGCGGCGAGGCCTTCAACGTGATCCCGCCGTCGGTGACGCTCACGGGGACGATCCGGTCGCTCACGACCGCGGGGCTCCAGGCGCTGCAGGCGCGCATCCGCGCCGTGGTCGATGGCATCACCGCGGGCCACGGCTGCCAGGCCGCCGTGACGTTCCCGACGCCCGACTACCCGGCCACCGTCAACGACGCCGCGAGCTGGCAGCTCGCGCAGGCGCTCGCCGGGACGATGCTCGGAAGCGCCTCGGTCCTCGAGGTGCCACCGGTGATGGGCGGGGAGGACTTCTCGTACGTCCTGGAGCGCGTGCCCGGCTGCTTCGTCGGCCTCGGCGTGGGCAACCCCGCCATCGGCGCGATCTACGGCGTGCACCACCCGAAGTTCCTGGTGGACGAGGCGGCCCTGCCGATCGGCGCGGCCCTGCACGCCGCGTTCGCGCTCGCGACCCTGGAGGAGCTGGGCGCGCGCTGAGCCGCCTTCCAGCGCCCCGGCTCAGGCGTCCCTGATCGCGTCGGCCGGATCCACGCGCGAGGCGCGACGCGCCGGCACGACCGACGCGACGAACCCCGTCAGCGCCAGCGTGGCGACGACCGCCGCGTAGATGGCGGGGTCCCACGGGCGGACGCCGACGAGCAGGATGCCGACGCCGCGCGACAGCAGCGCCGCCAGGACGAGGCCGAACGTGAGCCCGATCGCGAGCTGCCGCGCCCCCTGCTGCAGGAACAGGCGCATGACGGTCGCACGGTCGGCCCCCAGGGCCATGCGCACGCCGATCTCGCGCGTGCGGTTCGCGGCCGAGAACGCCATGACGCCGTAGAGGCCGATCGTGGCCAGCACGAGCGCCGTGATGCCGAAGGCCACGAACAGTCCGCCGAACGCCCGGTAGAACCACGTGTCGAGCGCGTACTGATCCGTCAGCGAGCGCACCCAGTACAGCGGGAGGGCCGCATCGAGGCGGTTCACCTCGTCCTGGATGGCCGCGGTGTAGCTCAGGGGCGCCTGGTCGGTGCGGACCACCAGGCTCATGAAGTTGATGGTGTTCTGCGCGAGCGGGAGATAGACGCCCTCGTCCCGCGGGTCCAGCGCGCCGATGGCGCCGCCCAGGTGCAGGTCGGGCACCACGCCCACGATCACCCGCCACGGTTCGGTGTCGGCCCCCAGCCTGATGCGCGCCCCCAGGGGCTCCGCGTCCGGGAAGAACAGCTGCACGAACCGTTCGTTGACGAGCGCCACCGGCTGGGCGTCGGGACCGTCGGTGCGCGAGAAGCCGCGCCCGCGAATCACGGACGTGCCGATCACGTCGAAGTAGTCCGGGGTGATGACGAGGCGCCGGGCCAGCGGGTGGTCGTCCTCGGTGGCATAGGCGACGCCGTCCAGGCTCAGCGCCTGCCGCTGGCTCGTCCCGCGCCCCGGGAGGTCCGAGGTGAAGGCCGCGGCCCGGATGCCGGGCTGCCCGGAGAGGCGCTCGACCAGCGCGTCGTAGAACTGGCGCTGCGATGCCGGCGTCGGGTAGTCGTTCTCGAAGAGGCCCAGGCGGGCCGTGAAGATCCGCGACGTGTCGAACCCGTAGTCGAAGCGGGTGATGTTCACGACGGTCCGGATCATGAGGCCGGCCGCCACGAGCAGGCCGCAGGACATGGCCAGCTGCGCCACGACGAGCGACCGGCCGACCCGGCCCATGCGCACGCCCGACGATCCGCGGGACTCGTCGCTCATGATCTCGGCGACGTTGGTCCGCGACGCGCGGAGCGCGGGGATGAGGCCGGCCAGGAGCGCCGACACCAGCGTGAGCCCGGCGACGAACGCGATGACGGCCGGGTCCATCCGGGCGACGAACCACAGCGGCAGCTCCTGCGTGGCCAGGCCCGCGTTGAAGAAGTCGATGCCCACCTTCGCCACCAGCAGTCCGGCCGCGGCGCCGTACGCCGCGAGCACCAGCGTCTCGACGAGGATCTCGCCCACCGTCCGCCAGCGGCTGGCGCCGAGGGCCGTCCGCACGGCCACTTCCCGGCTCCGGGCGGCGCTGCGCGCCAGCAGCAGGTTGGCGACGTTCGCGCAGGCGATGAGCAGCACGCCGAAGACGGCGCCGAGCATCGTGTAGAGCATGGCGACGGCCGGCGGCCCGACGAACAGGTCGCCCTGGCGCACCAGCATGGCGCCGACGCCCGCGTTCGACGCGGGGTACTCGGTGGCCAGGCGCCCGGCGATGGCCGACATCTCCGCCTGGGCCTGCTCCAGGCTGACGCCGTCCTTCAGGCGGCCGATCGCCTGGAGCTGGGTGCCTTCGAGCGCCGGTCCGCCGCTCCGGCTGTAGGCGAGCGGGTCGATCCTGAGGGGCAGCCAGGCGTCCATCTGGTTCGGGAACCCGAACAGCTCGGGCATCACGCCGACGATCGTGGTCGGCAGGGCGTTGGCGCGGACGGTGCGTCCGATGATGGCGGGATCGCCCTGGAACCGGTCCTGCCAGGCCCGGTAGCTCAGGATCATCACCGGCGGAGTCGAGGGGTGGTCTTCCTCCGGACGGAACGTCCGTCCCAGGATGGGCCGGACGCCGAGCACGTCGAAGAGCTGCGCGCTCGCATAGGCGCCGAGGTAGCGGACGGGCCGGCCCTCGGTGCCCCCGACGTTGACCGTCTCGGCGTAGAAGGCGGCGATGTCCTCGAAGGTGGTCTGCTGCCGGCGCCAGTCCTCGAAGTCGTGGATGGTCAGGCCCATGAACTGGAGGTTCTGGGCCGGCCGGTTCCGGAAGAGGCCCACGAGCCGGTCCGCCTCCTCGAACGGCAGGCCCTTCACCGCGAGGTAGACGATGCTGAACATCGTGGTCGTGAGGCCGATGCCCAGCGCCAGGGCCACGACGGCGGCGGCGCTCAGGCCCGGGCGCCGCACGATCAGGCGGACACCATAGCGGAGCTGGCTGACGAACGGGCCCATGAGCGCCTCCCGAGGTGGACGAATGGCCGACGGCGCCGGCGACCCGGGGCGGGCGGCCGATCCGATCAGACGGATTGGACGGTAGGAACCGGGTGGAAGTTGACTCGCCGCGGGGACGGACGGCCGATCCGGGCGGTACGGACGCGACGGCCAGGCCGGGAACGCGGGTCAGGTGGCGGCGCCGGCCGTCGCGCGGACGATGGCCCGCCGCGCCGCGGCCAGCCACAGCACCACGACGCCCATCATGGCGATCGGCGGCACGGTGGCGCTGTTCAGCAGGCCCCAGCCGAACCGCGTGATGACGGGGCCGGCCATGAGCGACGCCAGGGCCTGCGCCCCGAACACCACGAAGTCGTTCATCCCCTGCGCCCGGAAACGCTCCGACGGCGCGTAGCTCGTCGTGAGCAGCGTCGTGCCGCCCACGAACAGGAAGTTCCAGCCCACGCCCAGGAGGACGAGCCCGACCAGGTAGTGGCCGGCCTCGTGGCCGACGAACACGCCGATGCCGGCCGTCGTGGCGAGGCACGCCAGGCCGGCGAGCATCAGCCGCGTGACGCCCAGGCGTTCGATGAGCCAGCCGCTGGCCAGCGACGGCACGTACATCCCGAGCAGGTGGCCGGAGATCACGGTCTTGGTGGCGTCCACGCTGAGCCCGTCCATCACGTGCATGCTGATGGGCGTGGCCGTCATCACGAAGCTCATCACGCCGTAGGCCGTGACCCCGGCGGCGACGGCGGCGATGAACGCCGGCTGGCGCGCGATCTCGGCCCGGGGCCGCTTGGGCCCGCCGGCGGTGGCGACGCGGAGCTGCGGCCGGCCCATGGCGCCGAGGACGAGCGCCGCAGCGGCCATGAGGCCCGCCAGCGCCACGAACGAGCCCGTGAACTCCGGCCAGCCGCCGAGCAGGCGGGCGCGGTGTCCGAGCTCGGGCGCCAGGAGCGCCGCGACGAGCGTGCCGAGCATGACGGTGGACACCGCGCGGCCGGCGTGGCTGGGCTCCACGAACTCGGCGGCGGCGAAGCGGTACTGCTGCACGAAGGCCATGTTGCTGCCCAGCAGGGCCCCGGCCACGCACAGCCCGGCGAACGACTGCGAGGCCACGCTGGCCGCGCACAGGAGCGCCGCCAGCATGGCGACGAGGGCGCTCCCGACGAACGCGGGCTTCCGGCCCACGCGCTGCATCAGGAGGGACGCGGGCAGCGACATCAGCGCCACGCCCACGACGGAGAGCGAGATCGGCAGCGTGGCCAGGACGCGCGTGGGCGCCAGTTCGGCGCCCACGATGCCGCCGAAGGTCACGAGCATGATCGTGCCGCAGGCGGCCAGCGCCTGCGCCGCGGTCAGGACCCAGACGTCGCGCATCGCGTGATCGTACTCGACGGCCGGCTCAGCGCGGCGCCGTCGAGCTCGCGGCCGTCGTCGAGCCCGTCGGCGGCGCCGCGCGCTGCAGCGCCTCGAAGTCCACGAGCGCGCGCTCGTAGGCGAGCTTCGCCTGCAGCTCGTTGGTGCGCGCCAGCGTGAGATCGCGCTGGGCCTGCACGACGAGGAAGCTGGTGGACAGGCCCACGTCGAACCGCTTCTGTTCGGCGTCCAGCCGCTGCTCGGCCAGCTCGCGGGCCGCGCGGCTCGTGTCGATCCGCTGCCGGCTCGCCTCCACGTTCCCGGCCGCCTCGCGCAGCTGCTGCGCGACCTTCACCTCGAGGCTGCGGAGGCGCAGGGCCGCCTGGCGCGCTTCGAGCTGTGCCCGTCCGTAGTTGGCCTCGTCGGCGCTCTGGCCCAGGGGATAGGTCATGGTGACGCCCACGGTCCAGGTCGGGAAATCGAGCCCCGTGAGCTGGTTCAGCACGGTGCCGAAGCTCGTCGGCTCCACGCCGACGACCGTGCCCGGAAATCCACCCGTGCGGATCAGGCGCGAGCCGCCGAGGCCGTTGGCCAGGTAGGTGGCCTGCAGCCGGAGGTCCGGGCGCCGCTGGTTGCCGTAGAAGCTGACGGCCGTGGCGGAGTTGTCCGATTCGAGGCGCGCGCGCCTGAGGTCCGCGCGCTCGCGGATGGCGTTGCCGAGCGCCGCGTCGACGTCGGGGCCCTCGGCGGCGACCGGGACGGTGTCGGCCAGCTCGAGGCGCGTGGTCCAGAAGTCCGCTGACGCGGGATCGAGCACGAGGATCCGCAGGCGGTCCTCGGCCTGGCGCTCCTGGGTCGTCGCGATGATGAGCGCCTCCTGGCGCTGGGCCACCTCCGCGCCGGCCGACACGGCGTCGAGCGGCGGCGCCTGCCCCACGTCCACGCGGGCGCGGTTGTTCGCCTCCAGCTGGCGGGCCAGCTCCAGGGACTGGCGGGCCACCTCCACGCCGGCCCGCTGCGAGACCAGGCCCCAGTAGGCGCGCTTCACGTCGGCGTCCACGCGCGACAGGCTCTCGTCGAGCCGCGTGCCCGCGATGTCGCGGTTGCGCCGGCTCTGGGTGAGCTGGAACCGGCCGGCGTCGATCCGGAGATCCTTGAGCAGGGGCTGCGAGAAGGACACCGAGAAGCGCGAGGTCAGGCTGGGATTGAAGTTCGTGAACAGGCTGTCGGTCTTCGTGCGGGCGCTGTCCCACGACACCGAATACGATCCGCCGCCCCACTTCAGGCGCTGGCTCACGCCGAGGATGGACGACACGACGTCCGTGGTCACCCCCTGATTGCCGACCAGGAAGCTCGACGGCGGCGCGAGCTGGGAATTGCGCTGCGCACTGGCCGTGACGGCCGGCGAGAAGGCGCTGCGCGCCTGCGCGACGCGCGCGTCGTCGATGAGGGGCCCGAGCCGGTCGGCGGCCACGTCGAGGTTCCGCTCGCGGGCCATCGCCACGGCCTCGTCCAGCGTGAGGACGACGGCGGGCCCCGGCGGGGCGTCGAGCGCCACGGTCGGCCGCGCGGCCTGGCCGGCGAGCGCCGGCGCGGCACCGGCCGCCAGCGCGAGGGCGAGCAGGGCGGCCCCGGGGAGTACAGGGAAGGACCGCGAGGCGGACGCGGGGCGGAGCGGGACGGATCGCACGTCGGGCGTCATGGGTTTACCGTTCGGAAGACACCGGCCGCGCCGGAGGCGCAGACAACCCCTGCGCCCTGGGCGCGGACATCGCCTGGGCCGCCGGCGTCACCGGCTGGGGCGCCGGCGGTCGCCGGAGCCAGTCGCGCAGGCCGCCGAAGACGCGCATCCGGGGCGCGTCGTCGAAGAGCGTGTACGCCACGGGGGTGACGATCAGGGTGAGGAGCAGCACCAGCGTCTGGCCGCCCATGATCACGAAGCCGATCGCGCGGTTGGTGCCCGAGCCGATGCCGCTCGACGCCACGAGCGGGATCATGCCGGCCACGAAGGCCGCCGTCGTCATCAGGATCGGCCGCAGCCGGTCGCGGCTCGCCTGCACGACGGCCTCCATCGTGTCGAGCCCCTTCTCGCGGAGCTGGTTCGCGTGGTCGATCTGGAGGATCGAGTTCTTCTTCACCACGCCGAAGAGCACGAGCAGGCCGAGCGCCGAGAAGATGTTGAGCGACTGCCGCGTGACGATGATCGAGAGGAGCGCAAAGGGCAGCGTGAGCGGCAGCGACAGCAGAATCGTCACCGGGTGGAGCCACGACTCGAACTGCGCCGCCAGGATCAGGTACATGAAGATCAGGGACAGCACGAAGGCCAGCACGAAGTTCTGGGCCGCGCGGTTCAGCTCGCGCGACCGGCCCGCGAAGCCGGAACGGTAGGCGGGCCCCATGTCGAGGCCGGCCGCCGTGTCCTGCATCGCGGTCATGACCGTCGTCTGCGACACGCCCTGCTCCAGCCCCGCGAACACCGTGACCTGCCGCTCCCGGCCCAGGCGCAGGATCTCCGACGGCGCCTTGGATTCGGCGAACGTCGCCACCGACTCCAGTGGCACTGCCCCGAGGCGCGAGGACGGCACGGACAGCCGCGCGACGGCCGCCGCCGAGGTGCGGTCGTCGGCCTGGGCGCGCACGTGCACCTCGTACTGCTCGCCGCCCTCGTTGTACGTGCTCACCTGGTCGCCGCCGACGAGCAGGCGGATCGCGTCGGCCGCGTCGGCCACCTGCACGCCCAGATCGGCCGCCCGCAGCCGGTCGATGTGGACGGCCAGCTCGGGCTTGCCGAGGTTCAGCGACGTGTCCACGTCCACGGCGCCCGGCATCGAGCGCGCGGCCTCGGCGACCTTGCCGGCGAAGACCTCGAGCCGGGCCAGGTCCGGCCCGCTGATCGTGAACTGGATCTCGGCCGCCTGGTTGCCGCCGCCGCCGATGGGCGAGATCTGCCGGACGCCCGTCCGGAGGTTCGCGGCGGCGAACTGCGGCAGCACTTCGTCGCGCACGGCCGACATCACCGCGAACTGATCGCGACGCCGCTCCTCGAGCGGCCGGAGCCGGACGTAGATGGTGCCCTGGTTCGGCGTCCTCGACGGATCGTCGCCGACGGTCACCAGCGTGTAGGCCACCTCGGGCAGCGCCTGGCGGATCGCGGCGCCGATCCGGCCGGCCACCAGCTCGGTCGCCTCGAGGCTCGTGCCCTCCGGCGCCCGCAGGCCCACCTCGAACTCCGACTGGTCGTCGTTGGGCATGAAGTTCTTGTTGGCGACGACGAAGAGCGGCACGCTCGACAGCAGCACCAGCACCACCACGCCGACCACGACGCCGCGGTGCGCGAGCGCCCAGCGCAGGAGCCGCGTGTAGCCGGCGTCGATCGGCTGGAAGAACCCGCCCTCCTTCGAGCCGTGCCCGCCGTGCCCGACCCCGCCCGTCGACCGGCGCAGCCACCGGGCCGACAGCATCGGCGTGAGCGTGAAGCTCACGAGCAGCGACACCATGATGGCGAAGGACATCGTGAGCCCGAAGCTCTTCATGAAGCGGCCCACGATGCCCCCCATGAAGCCGACGGGCACGAAGATGGCCACGAGCGACAGCGTCGTCGCCATCACCGCGAGGCCGATTTCGCGCGTGGCTTCCACGGCCGCCTCGAACGGCGACCGGCCCTTCTCCTCGATGAAGCGGTAGATGTTCTCGAGGACGACGATGGCATCGTCGATCACGATGCCCACCGAGAGCGTGAGCGCCAGCATCGTCATGGCGTTCAGCGTGAAGCCCATGTACCAGATGAGGCCGAAGGTGGCGACGATGGAGGTCGGAATGGCGATGGCCGCGATGATGGTGGACCTGAGGTTCCACAGGAACAGCAGGACGACCAGCGCCGCCAGGAAGGAGCCCACCACCAGGTGTTCTTCCACGCTCTTGATCGAGGCCTCGATGAAGAGCGACAGGTCGCGCACGACGCGGACGTCGTACCCGGCCGGCAGCGTCGGGCGGAGCTCCTCGAGCCGGGCCTTCACCGCGTTGACGACCTCGACGGTGTTGGTGCCGGACTGCCGCCGCACCGAGAGGAGCACCGTCGGCACCCCGTCGATGTCGGCCAGGGTCTCGGGCTCCGCGGTGCCGTCCTCCACGCGGGCGACGTCCCCCAGCAGGATCGGATGCGTGTCGCGCTGCCGGACGACGATCCGGTTGAACTCGTCCACGCGCTGGACGCGGCCCTGCGTGCGCAGCGCCAGGTTCGCCGGCCCCTGCTCGATGCGCCCGCCCGGGATCTCGTTGTTCTGGGCCTGGAGCGCCCGGCTGACGTCGGTCACCGTGAGGTTGTAGGCGTCGAGCCGCGCCGCGTCGAGCCACACGTTGACCTGGCGGGGCCGGCCGCCCTGCACCAGCACCTGCCCCACGCCGTTGATGCTCTCGAGCTGCCGGCGGAGCACCTTGTCGGCGAACTCGGTCACCTCGCGCACGGATCGCTTGGAGGAGATGGCCAGGGTGAGGACCGGCGCCGCGTCCGGGTCCATCTTCTCGATGGTCGGCTGGAGCACGGTGCGCGGCAGCAGCGGGATGACGCGGTTGATCTTGTCGCGCACCTCCTGGGCCGCCACGTCCACGTCCTTCTCGAGGACGAAGGAGACGATGACGAGCGACACGCCCTCCGACGAGGTCGATCGCAGCTCGTCGATGCCGCTGATCGTGTTGACGGCCTCCTCGATCTTGTCCGTGATCTCGGTTTCGATCTGCTCGGGCGCCGCGCCGGGCTGCGCCGTGGTGATGATGACCGTGGGCAGATCCACCTTCGGGAAGCGGTCCACGCCGAGGCGCGTGAACGCGAAGCCGCCGATCACGGTCAGCGTCAGGATGAGGACGCTGGCGAACACCGGACGGCGGACGCAGAGCGCGGCCAGCCACTGCATGATGCGGCTCCCTCAGAGGGCCGGACGGTCGACGCGCACGCGCGTCCCGTCGGCAAGCTGGTTCAGGTTGGTCACGGCGATGGTCTCGCCCCGCTCGACTCCCGACAGGATCTCGACGATGGCGTCGGTGCGGTAGCCCGTGGTCACGATGCGCTCCTCGACCTTGTCGCCCTTGACCACGAACACGCGGTTGACGCCCGCCGTGGACTGCACCGCGCCGGCGGGCACGACGAGGGCCGGGGCCGCCGCCTGTTCGAGCGCGGCCGTGGCGAAGAGGCCCGGTTTCAGCTCCGCGTCGCGGTTGGGCACGAGCGCCTCGACCACGAGGGCGCGCTGATCGGTGCGCAGGCTCGGCGAGACGAACCGCACCCGGCCCTCGAACTGGCGGCCCGGGAAGGCATCCACCGTGAAGGCCACGGTCTGCCCCGTCTGCACGAGGCCGATGTGCTGCTCGGGCACCGAGAGTTCCAGGCGCAGCGGATCCACGCGGACCACCGTGGCGACGACGGTGCCGCGGTTCACGTAGTCGCCGATGCTGACGCGGCGCTCCACGACGAGGCCGGCGAAGGGTGCCCGGGCCGTCGTGTCGTCCAGGGCGTTCCTGGCCAGGGCCAGCCGCGCCTCGGCGGCCTTCAGCGACTCGTACGACTGGCGGGCGCCGTTGAGCGCCACCTGGTACTGCTGCCGGGCGGCCTCGACCTGCGCCTGGCGCTGATCGAACTCCGAGGTGGAGACGACCTTCTGATCGCGCAGCGAGGCGATGCGCTCGAACTCCGCGGTGGCCAGGTCCAGCGCCGCCCTGGCGTTGCGGACTTCGGCCACCCGCTCGGGCTCGAAGCCGCCCTCGCCGGTGAGGCCCAGACGCGCCCGAATCTGTCCGACGTTCGCGTCGGCCTCGCGCACCTGCGCGTCGGCGTCGTCGGCCGCCAGCCGGATGAGGACCTGCCCGGCCTCCACCCGCGTGCCGCGCTCGACGGGCGTGGCCACCACGCGGCCCTGCGCTTCGGCGCCGACCTCGGCCTGCTCGTCGGCCATGAGGGTGCCCGACACCTGGAGCCGCCGCGCGAGCGGCTGCTCCCCCACCGTGGCGGTGGCCACGGCGACGGCCGGGTCGGCCGGCGCGGACGGGTCGGCTGCCTTGGTGGCGGCACCGCGGCAGGAAACGAGCAGCAGGATCCCGGACAGCGGGAGCCAGCGGAGTGATCGCATCAACGTCATCCCTGCCTCACTGGGGTCGCGCCGGCTGTGACAGGGCGGGCCCCGGGCGACGGGGAAGCGGTCTCGACCCGGTCGCGCGATGTCGCGACCGGCCCTGGCGCTGCGGCGAGGTGCGAGATCCCATGAAGTGAGCGTGGCCCTTGCCAGTGTCGCCGGACGGCGTCAGGCCAACCTGACCATGTTAGACGCGGAATGCCGCGGCGGCGTCCCTGCCATGCGCGAAACAATCGCCGGGCGGTCGCGAGACCGGGTCGACCGACACGGGGACCGACGCGGGGGTGACATGCCGTGACATTCGGGCAGGCGCCGAACGTCCGGCGGGCGTCCGTCAGCGGTTCGCCTTCCGGTACGCCAGCCACGCCGCCCAGTAGACGGCGGCCGCCCCCAGCAGCGGACCGGCGACGCTGATCGCGCGGCACAGCGGCTGCACGATCCCGGTGCCCATGCCAATCACCTCGGTGTGACGGGTGGCCAGGGCGAAGTCCACGAGCGCCACGGTGGCGACGGCGGCAAGCGCCAGCGGGCGCGGCCGGCGGGCCACCGCGAAGAGCGCCCAGGCCAGCGCGACGTCGAACAGGATCCAGCCGTACAGATTGGCCAGCGGATAGCCGAGGACGCCGGTCTGGCCCGTCAGGGCGAGCACGAACAGGACGGCCGTCCAGACGACCAGCGGCACCGCGACGGTCCACGGCGGGCCGTTCGGGTGCCACGTCGTCGAGCGCACGGCGAAACGCAGGATCCGTCCGCGCGCGAACGCGCCCAGCACGTCGAGGAGCACGAGCGGCGCCGGACCGCGGTCCCACGCCAGCCACACCGTGGTCCACGCCGACGGGTGCAGGCGCGAACGGAAGCGCAGCAGGCCGGAGAAGTCGTAGAGCGCGACCGTGACGAGCCTGGTCAGGCGCAGCCACCACGCCACGTCGCCCGCGAGCGGCGTGAGGCCCGGCGTCACCCACGCGGGATCGCCGCCCAGCCGCTGCATCAGCGCCGCGATGAGGAGCTCCGTGGTGCCGTTGGGCGCGTCCTTGCCGCGCAGCATGTCCTCCATCAGCCAGCCGTCCCGGGCGTAGATGGGCACGACCGACAGGAACTGCACCGCGCGTCCCTGGTGATACGCCGCGAAGTACAGGTGCTCGGCGGCCGCGTAGCACGGGTTCACCTCCACCAGGAACCCCAGCGGCTCCATGGCGCGCGAGCGCAGCCATTCGCCGCGGAGGCGCTCGACGTCCGCGCGCAGCGGGGCGCCGGGGGCGAGTTCGTCGGGCTCGACCGCCCGGACGGTGACGCCCTTCGCCCGCGCCCGCCGCACCTGCTCGCGCAGCTTCGGCCAGCGCCGCAGCGTGGCGTCCCACACCGACGGCTTCAGGACGGACTGCAGCCCGAGCGCCAGCGTCCGGAGGCCCGCAAACGAGTCCACCTCCTCCACGCCGAGGAAGACGGGGCGCCGGCCCTCGGCGCGCGCCGCCCGGCAGAACCCGCGCACGGCCTCCGCGCGACGGTCGGCCGCCACGAGCGGCGCGCCGATGGCGATCCACGACAGGCCTGACGGCTGATACGCCACCGCCGCGCCGGTGCCGGTGGGAGGCGGGGCGTCCACCCACCACTCGGCGTCCAGCTTCAGCGCCTGGAACGACACGGCGTCGCGACCGTGCCGCCGCAGCCACGTGAGACGAGAGGTGTCGTCCGCGCCGAGGCGGTGAGGTCCCGTATGGCTGTTCACGTTCATGGCGGCGCGCCGATTGAGGGGGTCAGCGAGGCGGGCGGCCGCGCGCGGCGCCGGACGCCGGCGGCAGGATTCACCCTACGCGCGTCGCGCGATCGGCATCGTGTAGCAGAGGGCGTCGCCGTCGAGCACGACCGTGCCGTCCTGCCGGGTGACGCTCGTCTTCAATTTCGTGATGGGCTTGTCGGCCCGCACCTCGAGCACCTCGGCCCGGCCCGTGATCGTGTCGCCGGGGCGCACGGGCGCCTTGAAGTTCCAGTGCACGTTGAGGAACACGGTGCCGGGACCCGGGAGATCCTCGGCCACGACGGCGTTCAGGATGGCGGAGGTCACGCCGCCCTGCACGACGATCTCGCCGAACCGGCTGGCCTTCGCCACGGCCTCGTCGTAGTGCAGGGGGTTCCTGTCGCCGCTCATGTCGGTGAACCGCTGGATGTCGGCGGCCTCCACGGTGCGCGACCGTTCCGCCACCTGTCCCACGTGGGGCATGCCGCCGGGCCAGACCTCGTTCGTGTCGCTGCTCATCACGCGCTCCCGTGTGTGCCGTTCACACGGATTCTATCCGCCCGATCGCGCGGGCGACGGCCCGGGCGCGGCGCGCCGGCGCACGGCGCAGACACCCCGGAATCGGCGCTATAGTCGGCCGGGACCTCCGCCATGCGACACACCTCCCTCCTCGTCGTCCTGCCGGCCCTGCTGTTCGGCGCCGCCCTCGCCGCCGCGCGGGGGCAGGCACCGGCCGCCACGCAGCCCGCGCCGGCTGCGGACCGCGCCACGGCCACCTTCGCCGAACACTGCGCCGGCTGCCACGGCGACGACCTGGCGGGCGCGCGCGCCGGCAGCCTGCTGGACGACCGCTGGAGTTACGGCGGCGACGACGCCAGCCTGCTGCGCACGATACGCGACGGCCGGGCCGACGACGGCATGCCGGCCTTCTCCGCCGCCTTCGACGAGGCGCGCATCCGCGAGCTCATCGCGTTCATCCGCACGCGGGCGTCGCGGGCCCGGGGCGCCCCGGCCACGCGCGCGACGCCCGTCGTGGATGGCGTCGTCGCCAGCCAACGCCACCGCTTCCGGATCGAGACCATCACGGATGCGCTCGAAACGCCCTGGGGCCTGGCCGTCCTGCCCGACGGCCGCGTGCTCGTCACCGAACGCCCGGGCCGCCTGCGCGTGATCGACCGCGGGACGCTCCGGACCGAGCCGGTGACGGGCGTTCCCGCCGTCTGGACGCGCCAGGACGGCGGGCTCTTCGACGTGGAGGCCCATCCCGACTTCGCGAAGAACGGCTGGATCTACCTGGCGTACGCGGAGCAGCGCGACGAGAACCGCTCGATGACCGTGATCCTCCGCGGCCGGCTCGACGGCAACGCCCTCGTGGACCAGGTGTCGATCGCGCGCTGGCCCGACGAGTGGTACATCGCCAGCAACGTCCACTACGGATCGCGTTTCACGTTCGACAAGGACGGGTTCCTCTACTACAGCATCGGCGACCGCGGCCGCGCCGATCGCGCGCAGGACCTGTCGGCGCCCGTGGGCAAAATCCACCGGCTGACGGCCGACGGGCAGCCGGCGCCGGGCAACCCGTTCCTGGACCGGCCGGGCGCGCTGCCATCGATCTGGAGCTACGGCCACCGGAACCCGCAGGGCTTCTCGTGGCACCCGGTCACGGGCGAGCTGTGGGAGACCGAACACGGCCCGCGCGGGGGCGACGAGGTGAACGTCATCCGGAAGGGCGCCAACTACGGCTGGCCCGTCGTGAGCTCGGGCATCCTCGACGGCTTCGTCTCGCCCGCCGTCAACGGCCAGGCCACGGCGGTCACGAGCCGGCCGGACATGGAGTCGCCCGTCACCTACTACACGCCGTCGCCGGGCATCTCGCCGATGCTCTTCTACACGGGCGCCGCGTTCCCGCGGTGGAAGAACGACCTGCTCGTCGGGCTGATGCGCGACGAGGAACTGCGGCGCCTGACGATCGAGGGCCACCAGGTGGTCGCGCAGGAAGTGCTCTTCCGCGGCATCGGGCGCGTGCGCGACGTGGTCCAGGCCGCCGACGGCTCGCTGTACGTCGCGCTGGCCACGCCGGGCGCCGTCGTGTCCGACACCACGCCCGGCCGCGTCGTCCGGATCTCTCCGGCGCCGTGACCCCGCGACAGGATCCGGCGGGTGCCCTGGGTGCCACGACGACTCGCCGGCGAAGGGAGGGTGTGATGGCTCGACCACCACGTTGGACGGCGGCCGTGCTGGCCGCCCTGGTCGTGAGCGCCTGGGCCGGCCAGGGACCGGCGGGCGTCGCGGCGCGCGCGCAGCCCGGCGGCGGGCCGACGCTCGACATCTACTTCATCGACACCGAGGGCGGCCAGGCGACGCTGTACGTGGCACCGTCGGGCCAGACGCTGCTCGTGGACACGGGCAATGCCGGCGGCCGGGACCTGGACCGCATCCTCGCCGTGTTCCACGAGGCCGGCATCACCCGGATCGATCACCTCTTCCTCACCCACTACCACGCCGATCACTACGGCAACCTCGTCGAGTTGACGAAGCGGCTGCCGGTGGGCCGCGTGTACGACCACGGCCCGGCCTCGGAGCACACGGCGCCGATCGCCGCCTTCGAGCAGGCCTACGCCGACGTCACCCGGACGGTGCCCCGGACCGTCGTGACGCCGGGCGACATCGTGCCGGTGGCCGGGCTGGACGTCATCGTCGTCGCCAGCGACAACCGCGCGCTCGCCCGCCCGATCGCGGGTGCCCCGGGCGCCGGGGCGGCCAACGCGGTGTGCGGCACGGTGGCCGCGCGCGAGGAAGCGGCCGTCGACGACAACCACAACTCGGCCGGCTTCGTGCTGCGGTACGGCCGCTTCCGGACGCTCAATCTCGGCGACCTCACGTGGAGCCGCGAGGGGCGGCTCATGTGTCCGTCCAGCAACATCGGCGCCGTGGACCTGTACCTGACCACCCACCACGGGCTCGATCGTTCGGGCTCGCCGGCCGTCGTCCACGCCGTCCGTCCGCGCGTGGCAATCATGAACAACGGCACACGCAAGGGCGGGGCGGTGCAGTCGTTCGAGACGCTGGAGGCCTCGCCGGGCTTCGAGGACGTGTGGCAGCTCCACTGGTCGTATGCCGCCGGCCTCGAGCACAACGCTCCGGGCGTGCGCATCGCCAACCTCGACGCGCCGGATCAGCTCGCGGCCATCGTGGCCGGCGCCGCGGCGCCGCCGGCCGGCCCCGGCGGCCGGGCGGACCACGCGCCCGCGCACTACCTCAAGGTGACGGCGCGCAAGGACGGCGCGTTCGCCGTGACCAACAGCCGCAACGGCTACACGAAGCAGTACGCGGCGCGTCCGTGAGCGGCGGCAGCGGCGGCGCCGGCTCGGCCGGAGGCCCACGGCAGGAGTGCTATCCTCCCCCCGCGCCACACGAGGAGCCACCAGCATGAGCGCCGACCGACCCACGCTGCCCGTCGAGGCCGTCCAGCTCTACACGCAGTACATCCACGGCGAGATCAGCCGGCGCGCCTTCCTGCACGGCGTGAAGCGCTTCCCGGTGGCCGGGCTCACGGCGGCCGCCATCGTGGACGCGCTGATGCCGGACTACGCGGCCGGCCAGATCGTGTCGAAGACCGACGAGCGGATCACGGCCAGCTATCAGACCGTGCCGTCGCCCCAGGGCAACGGCTACATCAAGGGCTATCTCGTCCGCCCGTTCAGCGCCGACACGCGCGGCGACACGCCGGCGAAGCTGCCGGGCATCCTGGTGGTCCACGAGAACCGGGGGCTGAATCCGCACATCGCGGACATCGCCCGCCGCCTCGCGCTCGCCAACTTCATGGCCTTCGCGCCCGACGCCCTGAGCTCGGTCGGCGGCTACCCCGGCGACGACGCCCGGGGCGGCGCGCTCTTCACGAAGGTGGACAACGCCAAGAAGATCGAGGACTTCATCGCGGCGGCGCAGTGGCTGAAGGCGCGGCCGGACTGCACCGGGAGAATCGGCGTGACCGGCTTCTGCTACGGCGGGAGCGTGTGCA
The DNA here is from genome assembly GCA_050187355.1 of Vicinamibacterales bacterium. GTDB lineage: Bacteria > Acidobacteriota > Vicinamibacteria > Vicinamibacterales > UBA2999 > CADEFD01. The sequence continues at coordinate 105,036 of JBFWXO010000010.1, read as the reverse complement.
ACACGCTCGCGGTGCGGATGGGGCCGGACCTGGCCGCGGCGGTGCCGTTCTACGGCGGCGCGGCGCCGGAGGCGGACGTGCCGAAGATCAAGGCCGCCATCCTCGTGCACCACGGGGGCCTGGACACGCGGCTGGCCGAGGCCTGGCCCGCCTACGACAAGGCGCTCACGGCGGCCGGCGTCACGCACGAGGGCTACGTCTATCCGGGCGCCCTCCACGGGTTCAACAACGACGCCACGCCCGAGCGCTACAACAAGGCCGCCGCCGACCTGGCCTGGCAGCGCACCCTCGACTGGTTCGACCGGCACGTCCGCGGCTGACGCCGCCGTCGAGGGGCCAACGACACCCGAGTACGATGCGGCCGTGACCACCTCCCGGGCGCGGTTCGGCGTGCGCGGCGGGTGGCAGGCCCCGCTCGCGATCGCGGCCGGGTTCGCGGCCGCGTGGTGGGCCGTCGGCGCCGGGTCGGCCGACGCCCCCTACATCGACGACTGGGTGTACGCGCGGAGCGTCGAGCAGCTCGTGCAGACCGGCCGGCTCGGGGTCCCGTCGATCTCGGCCGTGTATCCGGTCGCCCAGACCCTGTGGGCCGCGCCGTTCGCGGCCCTGCTCGGCTTCTCGTTCGACGCGCTGCGGCTGTCCACGGTGGCGGCGGCCGGCCTGGGCGCCTGGGCCCTGTACCTGCTGCTCGTGGAGCTCGGATGCCGCCGGTCGACGGCCGGCCTCGGCGCCGCCGCGATGGCACTGCACCCCGTGCTCTTCGATCTCACCTTCTCCTTCATGACGGAGGTGCCATTCGTCGCGGCGTCCACGGCCTCGCTGGCCGCCTGCGTCCGCGGCGTGCGCGCCGACCGCGCGTCCGCGACGTGGTGGGGCGGCGCGTTCGCGCTCGTGGCGTACCTGGTTCGCCCGGTCGGGCTCATGCTGCCGCTGGCCGCGCTGGCCGTCACGGCCGCGGCGCCGGGACGCGCCGCCGCCCTGCGCCGTCACGGCGCGCCGCTGGCCGCCACGGTGGCGGCGATGCTCGTCCTGCAGATCGCCCTGCCGCGCGTGTTCGGGGCCCACTACTGGGCCGACGCGCGGACCGAGAACCTGCAGTGGTGGTTCACGATTCCGGCCGTCACCTACGCGAAGTGGACCGTCGAAGCCCTCGTCATCGCCACCTTTCCCGTCGCGCCGCTCCTGCTGGCGGCCGCGACCAGCCGCCGGGACCTGGCGCGGCTCGCGGGCGTCGCGCTGGTGCTGGGCGTGGCCACCGTCGCGCTCGTGGGCGAGCCGGTCGCGCCGCTGCCCGACGGACAGACCTGGAGCCTGCAGGAGTTCACGGCCCGCAACATGCTCACCGGCGGCGCGCCGTCACAGCCCTGGGCGCCGGCGCTCGATCCGTGGCTCGCGGGCGCCGCGGCGGCCGCCGTCGCCGGGCTCGGCGTGGCGGCCACGCGCGCGTTCGACCGCGACGGCGGCTGGGGCCGGGGGGAAGCCATCGTCGCGACGTACGGCGTCCTGCAGCTCGCGGTGGTACACGCGTTCTGGCTCTACAACGATCGCTACTACGTGGTGTTCGCGCCGGTGCTCGCCGTGTTCGGGGCGCGTGCCCTCGATCGCCGCCCGGCGGCCCGCCTCGCGGCCGCCGCGATGCTCGGGCTGGTGGCGGTGCTGGACGTGACGGGCGTGCGGGACATGCTCGACGTGAACCGGACCGCCTCGGACGCCGTCCGCGACCTGGAGCGGAGCGGCGTGCCGCCCTTCGACATCGATGCCGGCTACACGCTCAACGGATGGCGGTTCTACGTCCACCCCGAGCACCTCCCGCCTGGTGCGGACGTGGAGCACGACGTGCCGGGCGTGACGGCCGGCGCCGGCCGGCACCTGGGCATCGTCGCGGATCCCCAGCCCGGCGAGACGGTGGTCCGGGCGGTGCCGCTGCACGCGGTCACCTGGCAGGTGAGCCGCGCGCTGTACGTGGTGTCGCGTCAGGCGGGCGCCGACGGCACCCGGACGCGGTAGCGGCTGGCGAAGCGCCGTCCCGCCGGCGTCACCGCGACGCGGCTGGGGCGTCCCCGGCCGTGCGGCCGGCGCGCCGGGCCTCGGCCTCCGCCATCGCGGCTTCGTACTTCGCGCGTGTGTCCTGCTCCCAGGCCACTGGATCCATCCCTCAACACCCGTGCGGGGAATCCCAGTAGCCCTGCCAGAAGTCGCGGAAGGCCTGCGCGCAGCCCTGCACGATCCCGCGGAGCGCGCCGGTGGTCGTCGGCTTCGTCATGGCCCCATCGTAGCCCACCCGCCCCGGGGCCGCCCGGCCGGACGTCTCGTGCGAACCGCGCGGTGACTACGGCACGAGGACGGCCGCGCCGTCGAACCGGCCGGCCCTCAGGTCGTCCAGCGCCTCGTTCGCATCGGCGAGCCGGTAGCGCCGCGTGTGGGTGGCAATCGGCGATCGCGATGCCCGCGCCAGGAACGCCCGTCCGTCCTCGCGAGTGAGGTTGGCCACCGATCGCACGACGCGCTCTTCCCACAGGCGCCGGTAGGAGAAGGACGGGATATCGCTCATGTGGATGCCCGCGCACACCACCGTGCCTCCCGGTACGACGTGCCCGAGCGCCTCGGGCACGAGCGATCCCACCGGGGCGAAGAGGATCGCCGCGTCCAGGCGCTCCGGCGGCGCCATGGTGGAATCACCCGCCCAGGCGGCGCCGAGACGCCGGGCGAACGCCTGGGCCCGATCGTCGCCGGGCTTCGTGAACGCGTACACCTCGCGTCCGTCGGCCCGCGCCACCTGGGCGAGGACGTGCGCGGCCGCTCCGAAGCCGTAGAGGCCGAGGCGCCGTCCCTCGCCCGCCATCCGGTAGGCGCGGTAGCCGATGAGACCCGCGCACAGGAGCGGCGCCGCCTCGACGTCGCCGTAGCCACCGGGCAGCGGCAGCACGTAGGCGGCCCGCGCGGCCGCGTACTCGGCGAAGCCGCCGTCGCGGTGGTAGCCGGTGAAGCGCGCCGCCGCGCAGAGGTTCTCGCGCCCGGCGAGGCAGGCGGCGCACGCGCCGCAGGTCGAGGCGAGCCACGGAATGCCCACGCGGTCGCCAATCGAGACGCCCGCCGCCATCGGCCCTGCCGCCTCGACGACGCCGACCACTTCGTGGCCCGGCACCCGGGGCGTCCCCGCGTCGGGCAGATCGCCGTCCACGACGTGCAGGTCCGTGCGGCACACGCCGCAGGCGGTGACGCGGACCACCACCTCGTCGGCCCCCGGCTCGGGCCGGGGCAGATCAACGGGGTCGAGCCGGCCGGCGGCCGGCGCGGTGAGCGCCATCGCCTTCATCGACGTGTCCTCGCCTCGCCGCAGTGTGGCACGCGCCGAAGGCGGCGCCCGCACCTCGGCGCATCAGCCGCCGGACAGCGTGAGGCCGACGAGCGTCCGCCAGCGCGCGGCCGGCAGCACGAGCGCGGCCTCGCCCATGAGGGCACGCACGTCCTCCAAACCTGGGGCGAACGACGCCTCGTCCGGGTTCACGAGCCGCGCAGGCACGGTGCGGATCCGCCGCATCGATCCGGGCGTCAGGCGCAGTCCCGCGACGAGAGCGACACGCGGCGTGAGCCGGAGACGCAGGTCGCCTCCGAGGTGTGGCCTGACGATGGTCTGCCCGTGCTCCGGCGCCATGGCGACACCGTGCGCCACCGAGAAGAGGGTCGCATGCCCGCCCAGCACGAACTGGGTGTAGGCCAGGCTGCGGATCTCGCCCGAGTAGCGCTCCAGTTCGATGCCGGCCCGCACCCTGGCGCCGACGCGGCGCCCGGGCGCGGTTCGGAAGACGCCGCCCAGCGCGACCGCGGTCGTCCGAAGCCAGCCGCTCGTGGCGCTCCATGGCAAGACCTGGGCGACGGCGTACTCGGCGGGCGCGCCGTTCGGGGGCTGCGCCGAGATATACCGGAGCGACGTGCGGTAAGCGGCGTTGACCCCGCTCAGGTCGGCACGGGCCGTCACGAACGCCACGTGGACGCCCATCCTCCGGGCCGGGAACGCGTCCAGCCCGACCTCGACGCCCTGACCGGCATCGGCATCGACCGTCAGGCGCTGCGTGGACTCGCTCGCGACGCGCGTGCCGCCCACCAGGAGCACGGGAGCGAACGTGGAGTCCAACCGCCCGCCGGAGGCTGGAAGCGTGGCGGCCCATCCCGCCGTCACTTCCAGGCGCTGCGCGGCGCCCGGGGACACGACCCCCATCACCAGGCCGACGGCGAGGACGTGCGCGATGCGCGAGCCAGTCACGCCGCCATGATGGGGCACTCGCGGCACGGGCGCTATCAGGGGTTCCCTCACGCGGGCGTCCAGAGCCGCGGGGTGCTCGGGGATTCCCTGATGGCCCGGTCGACGAGCCGGCGCCAGCATGGCGCAGGAGACCGTCGGTGGCTCCGCGCCGTGTCCGCGTGGACACTCTTCTGCCGTGGCTCGTGGGTGCGGCGCTGCTGGCCGCGGTGGTCGGCGCCACCCTGCACTTCGCCGACGAGCGGGCCTTCGTCGATCTCGTGGAGCGCAGCGAGCCGTGGTGGCTGGCGCTCGCCGTCCTCCTGCAGGCCGCGACGTACGTGGCGCAGGGCGCCATCTGGCGGGCCGTCGTCCTGACCTGCGGCGCCGCCCTGGCGTGGCCCACGGCGCTTACGCTCAGCCTGGCCAAGCTCTTCGTGGACCAGGCCGTGCCGTCGGGCGGCCTCAGCAGCAGCGTGCTCGTCGCCAAGGCGCTGGAGAAACGTGGATTGCCGCCGCCCGCCGTCCACGCGTCCATCCTCGTCAACATCGCGTCGTATCACCTCGCCTACGCCGCGGCCCTGGCCGTGGCCCTCGCGGTGCTGGTGCGGCACCAGGACGCATCGATGCCCGTGCTCGCCGCGGCCGGCGTATTCCTGGCCTTCTGCGCCGGAATGAGCGGCGCCGTCCTCGCGCTGGCCGGCCGGCCGCATCCCCGCCTGGCTGCGGTGCGCCGTGTCCCCCTGGCAGGCCCGATGCTGGACGTGCTCGAACGCGCGGACGGCGCGCTCGTACGCAGTGCGCGGCTGGAGGCCGTGGCCGGGGCCTGGCAAGCGGGCATCGTGCTGCTGGACGCGGCGACGATGTGGACACTGATCGCGGCGCTCGGCGTGCGCGGGTCAGCCGGGGGCGTCTTTGCGAGCTTCATGGTGGCCAGTCTGTTCCGCACGATGGGCATCGTGCCGGGAGGGCTCGGGACGTTCGAGGCGACGTCGGTCCTCACGCTTCGCATCGCCGGCGTCGACCTGGCGACGGCGCTCTCGGCGACGCTGCTCTTCCGCGGCCTCAGCTTCTGGCTGCCGATGGCGCCCGGCTACTGGTGCTCCCGGCGGGCCGTGGCGCCGCGCGAGCCGGCCGTCCGGGTGTCCGCGCCCGCCAGGTACTGGACGATGGAGCCGGACGCGGCCCTCGAACGGCTCGGCAGTTCCCGCGCCGGCCTCTCCTCGCAGGAGGCGCAGCAGCGGCGCGCCGCGTTCGGGCCGAACACCCTCAAGGCACGACGCCACCTCACCTGGCTCGACGTCGTGTGGCGCCAGCTCGAAAGCCCGCTGCTGCTCCTGCTCGTCGTCGCGGCCATCGCGGCGGCGCTCACGGGCGAATGGCTCGACGCCGGCATCGTGGTGACGATCGTGGTCGTCACCGTGGGCATCGGCGCCTGGCGTGAGTACTCCGCCGAGGATGCCGCCGCCGCGCTCAGGGCGCGGCTGCACGGCCGGTGTGCCGTGCTGCGCGATGGGGCGGTGGCCACGCTGCCGTCGGACGAGCTCGTGCCCGGAGACCTCGTGCTCCTCTCGGCGGGCCTCCTCGTGCCCGCCGACGCGCTGCTGGTGGACGCCACGGACTTCTTCGTCAGCGAGGCCGTCCTCACCGGCGAGAGCTACCCCGTCCAGAAGGGGCCCGGCGCCCTGCCCGCGGAGGCCGAGATCAGGGACCGCGCCAACTGCGTGTTCCTGGGCACGAACGTGCGCAGCGGCTCCGCGCGTGCCGTCGTCGTCGCCACGGGGCAGGCGACCGAGTTCGGGGCCATCGCGAGGCGCCTGACGCTGGGGCCGGGTGCCACGGCGTTCGACCGCGGCCTTCGCCGCTTCGGCAACCTGCTGACGCTCTCCATGGTGGTCATGGTGATGGTGGTCTTCACCGTGCACGCGCTGTCGGGCCGCAGCACCGTCGAGACGCTGCTGTTCGCCGTGGCGCTGGCCGTCGGCCTCAGCCCGGAGCTGCTCCCGGCGATCCTCACCGTGAACCTGGCGCACGGCGCGCAGGTGATGGCGGGCCGGGGCGTGCTGGTCCGCCGGCTGAACGCCATCGAGAACCTGGGCAGCATGGACGTCCTGTGCACCGACAAGACCGGGACGCTCACCGAAGGGGTGGTCCAGGTGGAGGGCGCCTACGACGCGTCCGGCGCGGCGTCGCCGCGCGTACTCGAACTGGCGTCGTGGAACGCGGCGCTCGAGACCGGCATCGCCAGCCCGCTGGACGACGCCATCACGGCCGCGCACGCACCCGACCTGTCACGCGTGCGGAAGCTCGGCGAGGTCCCCTTCGACTTCGTCCGGAAGCGCGTCACCGTCGTGGTCGCCTCGGAGGACGGCGTGCGGCTGGTCACCAAGGGCGCGTTCGCGCAGGTGGCGGCCGCCTGCGCCACGCGCGCCGACGGCCGCCCGCTGGACGCGCCTGCCCGCGCCGAGCTCGCCCGCCTGTACGAGGGGTGGACGGCCCGGGGCACCAGGGTCGTGGCCCTGGCCACCCGGGCCATCGACGCGCGGCCGGCGTATACGCGCGACGACGAACGGGACCTGGTGTTCGAGGGCTTCGTGACCTTCCTGGACCGTCCCAAGGCCGGCGTGCGCGAGGCCGTGGGCGGGTTGGCGGCCCTGGGCGTCGCCGTCAAGGTCATCACCGGCGACAGCCGGCTCGTGGCCGAGCACGTCGCCGGCCTGGTGGGTCTCGGCACGGCGCGCGTCGTCACCGGGCGGCAGCTCGACGAGCTGCACGACGAGGCGCTGTGGCGCGAGGCCGAGCGCACGGACATCTTCGCCGAGGTGGATCCGAACCAGAAGGAACGCATCATCCTCGCGCTCCGGAAGATGGGCCATGTCGTGGGCTTCCTCGGCGACGGCGTCAACGACGCGCCCGCGATGCACGCCGCGGACACGAGCCTCTCGGTGGACGAGGCCGTGGACGTGGCCCGCGACGCGGCCGACTTCGTGCTGCTCGAGCGCGGGCTGGACGTCATCCGGCGCGGCATCGAAGAGGGCCGGCGCACGTTCGCCAACACGCTGAAGTACGTCCTGACGACCACCAGCGCCAACCTGGGCAACATGACGAGCATGGCCGCGGCGTCGCTCGTCCTGCCCTTCCTGCCGCTCACCGCGGGGCAGATCCTGCTGAACAACCTGCTGTCCGACATACCGGCGTTCGGCCTGGCGGGCGATCGGGTGGACGCGGAGCTGGTGGCGGCGCCCCGGCAGTGGGACGTCCGCTTCATCGGCCGCTACATGGTGGCGTTCGGCCTGGTCAGCGCCCTCTTCGACGTGATGACGTTCGGCGTGCTGCTCCTCGTCTTCCGGGCCCCGCCGGACATCTTTCGCACCGCGTGGTTCGTCGAGTCCCTGCTGACCGAACTCGCCGTGGCGCTGCTCATGCGCACGCGGCGGCCCTGCTACCGCAGCCGTCCCGGCACGGGGCTGCTCGTCTCCACGGCCGTCCTCGCGCCGGTGGCCGTGCTGCTGCCGTATGCGCCGGCCGCCCGCCTGTTCGGGTTCGTTCCCCTGCCGGGGGCGATCCTGGCCGTCGTCGGCGGCATCACGGCGCTGTACGTCGTGACGACCGAGGTCCAGAAGGCCTGGTTCTACGCCACGCCCCAGCGGCCCACCACCACCCGTGTCACGTAGATGAGGGCCATGCCCGCCGTGAACGCGACGACGTGCACCACGTTGTTGCGCATCACGCGGTCGTGCTTCACCTCTGGGATCAGGTCCGACGCCGCGACGTAGACGAAGTTGCCCGCCGCGAAGGACAGGAGCGGCCCGACGTCCGCGCTCGCGTGCCAGTAGTAGGCCACGAGCCCGCCAGGCACGATCGTGGCGGCCGACAGGAAGTTCACGGCCAGGGCCGAGAACCGTCCCCACCCGCCGCGGATCAGGATGCCGAAGTCGCCCAGCTCCTGCGGCACCTCGTGTGCGGCCGCCGCCACCCACGTGACGACGCCGACGTGCACTGACACCAGGAATGAGGCGCCGATCGCCAGTCCGCCGACGAAGTTGTGCAGCCCGTCCGCGAGGAGGATGAGGTATGTCACGGGCGCCTTCGTGCCCCCGGCGCCCGTGTGGCTGCGGTGCCAGGCCAGGAACTGCTCCAGCAGGAAGAAGAGGCCGAAGCCCGCGAGGGCCGGGACGAACGTGGCCATCGAGGCGCCGCTCGCGGCCACGGCCTCGGGCAAGAGATGCAAGAACGCGCCGCCCAGCAGGGAACCCGCAGCGAAGGCCACGAGTGGCAGCACCAGCCGCTGCAGGCGGCGCTCGCCCAGCGCCACGACGGCCAGGCCGACCCACGCGATGGCGCTCATCGCGACGGTCGCGCCGACGATCCACCCGAGGGAGGTCATGCGCGCTCGCCGACGGGTACCGGCGAGGCCGCCGTCGCCGCCGCAGGGCCAGGTCGGACCACGTGCACGGAGCACTGCGCCTCGGCGGCAATGTCGGCCGCGGTCGTTCCCAGCACCGCGCGTGCGAGTGCGGTCCGTCCGTGTGAACCCACCACGATGCGATCGGCGCGCCACGCGGCGCTCTCCTGCAGGATCGCGTCCTTCGGCACGCCTTCGACGACCTTCGTCTCGACGTCGGCCCGCGGCTGTGACGCCTTGATGTGCGCGGCAGCGGCGTCGAGCAGCGCCGGCGCGTCGCGAGTCTGCGCGTGAACGCTGTCAGCATGGACTGCGGCCGCCGTCAGCCCCCAGGGCGGGATGTCCGGCATGACCGGCGCGCGCGAATGCACGACGGTGACGACCGCGACGACGCTCCCGTCGGGCAATGGAGACCTCGCCACCTCGTCCACGGCGGCTGCGCTGGCGGGCGACCCGTCCACGGCCAGCAGCACTCTGAGGGCCCGTGGCGCGCCAGCCGTCGATGCCGAGCCCAGCAGCGCGCCGAACGGCGCCGGCGCCGTTTCTGCGCTGCCGATGCCGAAGAGCGTCAGGTAGACAAGAGCCATCCACACGGCCACGGCGATCGCACCGAGGCCCACGAGGTACAGCGGCATGTCGGTCATGGCGTGTTCACCACAAGTTCGTTGACGACCTCGAACGTGCCGCTTACCCCGCGCGCCGCCATCGTCGCGGCGGTCTTGTCGGTGGCGTTGTCCACCATGCCGAGGAGCCTGACGCGGCCGCCCTGCACGACGATGTGGATCGGATAGCTGCCGACCGGCTGGGCGCCCGGCACGACCGCCTGGATGCCCGCCGCACCGCGCCGCAGCGCCGGGTCGACCCCCCACAGCATGCCGCCGCCCGGATGGTATTTCTGCAGGAACGCGTTGGTGTAGATGGCGTAGTACACGCGCCAGCGGATGTCGTCGTCGAAGGTCGACGCCGGCAGCTGCGTGATCTCGGACTTCACCTCGTCCACGCCGCGCACACGCCGCACGGCGCGCATGGCGTCCTCGGCGAGCGCGCCGTGGTAGGCGTAGCCGCCGAGCACGACCATGCCCTTGTCGTAGGTGAAGGTCAGGAAGTCGAAGACGCCGTAGTACGGCAGGCGCAGCAGCGCCTCGCGGATGTTCTCGATGCGCAGCCGTTCGTCCGTCGAAGGCGCCTGACCGGCGGCTGGCGTCGGTATCCCTGCGGCGAGCAGCGCGCTCACGGCCAGGGCGGCCACGACACGGGTTCCCATGATGCCTCCCTTCGCCCGCGGCCGTTATCGCGCGGAGAGGATCGCGCAACCGCGAGGCTCCGTGTCGATCGTAGCCGCCGGGGCGCACGAGCATGAATCGGGGCATCCCCCACGCGGGGAGCGCCGTCACCCGCCCGACCCGCCGGAGGGCCGGCCCGCCGGCTGGCCCGTGTGACAGGCGCCCGCCCGATCGTCGAGTGGGACGCGATCCGCCGAGGCGTCTGGTGCCGTGGACGCACGCCGCGTGGCGATCCACGGCCACGCCTGCAGCCTGATGGCGCGGGCGGCCAGCCAGGCGTCGTTCCAGGCCGCGGGCGCATCATGATTGCGGATGTAGCGCTGAAGACGCTCGTGGACGGTGGCGAGGTAGCGGTCGCCGCGCCGATCGCGGGCGCGGGCGATGCCGCGGTGATACGCGCGCACGGCGAGGTCGAGATCGCCATCGCACTCGCGAAGCAGTTCTGCCATCCACACGGCGACGAACCGCGTGGCCTTCCACGGATCGAGGTACTCCCGGTCGTCGAACGCGACGTCCACCGCACCGGCGCGCGCGAGCGCACGCAGGCGGGTCCGGGCGTAGTCGGATGCCTGGGCCAGCCCGATGTCCTGCCCGCGGCCGCGGTGCCGGTGCAGGGCGCGATGGTCGAACCACGATTCCGACATCACGATGGCGGCCAGCGTATCGGCCACGAGACCGGGGGGCAGCCCGAAGTCCGCGCCCACCCGGTAGTAGCCGGCCCAGTACGCGACCATCTGCCGGTACGCCGCCGTGCGCACGGGCTGCGGCACCGCATCCCAGTCGGCTGGGCCCATCCGGTCCCACACGCACGGCTGCGTCAGCAGCCGGCGGTAGCGCGCCATCATCGCATCGAGCGCCCGGCGGCGGAGGGAGGCCGGCACGCCGTTCCACTGCGCCAGGTGCATGCGGCGCCACAGCACGACGTTGGTCAACAGGTCGTGGACATCGGTCGGCCAGTCGGCCCGTTCGCCGCCGGCCTCCACCGTCACGACGATGGGCGTCAGATCGAACAGCGACGGGTCGCCGGGGTCGGGCACGGGCGGCAAGGGACCGGTCGCCAGGAGGCGCGGCCACGGCACGCCCGCCACGAGCGCGGCGGACAGGGCCGCGGCCGCCGCCGCGCGCCGGCGCGCCCTCCATCGCGCTGGCCGGGCGGCCGCACCCACGCCGGCGTCAGGAGGCGCGGGCCGCCTCCGGCACGACCAGCACCGGACAGGCCGCGCCGCGCACGACCTGCGGCGTGGTGGATCCGAACAGCGCCTGTCCGAGCGCCCCGCGCCCGTGCGCGCCGAGGGCGATGAGGTCGCAGTCGCGCTCGGCGGCCAGCCGCAAGAGCTCGCGATGCGCGCGGCCCACCCGCACGACCTCCTCGATCTCGCACCACGCACGTGACTCGTCGCTGAGCAGCGCGTGGATCCGCTGGCGGGCCTCCTCGTACACGTGGGCGCGATACTCCGCGACGTTGTAGTGCGCGTGCGCGCGCACCTCTTCGTCGGGCAGCCACTCGATGACGTGGGCCACGACGGCCGCCCCCTGCGACTGGCGGGCCAGGTCGAGCCCCAGCGTCATGGCCCGCTCGGACACCGGCGAGTAGTCCACGGCACACAGGACGCGCGAGAAGGTGGCGCCGGCGGGGCGGGCAGCGGCGTGCGGCGGGATGGTGAGCACGGGACACGACGCGCGGCGCAGGACCTTCTCGGTGACCGACCCGCTGATGAGGCGGTCGAAGCCGCTCCGGCCGTGCGTGCCCATCACCACGAGCTGCGCCTCGTGCTCGCGGGCGAACTGCGCGATGGCCACCGCCGGCGCGCCGTCCGCGGCCTCGAACCGGGCGTCGAGGCCCGCGACGAGATCGGCGGGGACCGCCGCGTGCATCGCCCGCTCGACCTCCTCGATCGGCACTGGCGGAATGACGGTGGCGGGCGCACCGCCGCCGCCGACGAAGATCTGCGGCTCCAGGCTGGGCACGACGTGCAGCACGGTGAGGCGGCCGCCGTACCACCGGGCGATCGCGGCGGCGTAGGGCGCCGCAGCCAGCGACGCCTCGCTGAGATCGGTCGGATACAGGACGCGCGTGAACGCCTTCATGACTCACCTCGATTCGCGACGCCCCCGCCCTCCCCGGTCGCCGCGACGAGGCCGCGGTCAGGGGTGCGGAAGGGTGATGAGCAGCGGCCGCCCGTCACGCCAGACCCGGAGGGTCACGGCGCCGGGGCCGCGGGCGGCCCTCAGCGCCGCCTCGCCGCCGGCCTCCCCGCGAACGGCCCGGTGATCGACCTCCAGAATCACGTCGTCCACCCGGAGCGAGGCGCGGGCGGCCACGCTGCCGGGGACGACCGCCAGGACCACGGCCCCTGGCGATCCAGGCGCCAGGCCGAGCCGGCGCGCCGCCTCCGGCGTGAGGTCGGCGAAACCGGGCGGCACGTCCGTCGTGTCGCGGCCCCACAGCGGCCGCGAGGGCCCGACCCGCGCCGCGCGGCCAGGGCCGCTGGACCCGAGTGCCGACCCGCGATCGTTGGCCCACGTGCCCAGCGCCAGCCCGACGGCGAAGACCGCGCCGCTCGCCACCCACTCACGCCGAGGTTGCCGCTGCATCACCGTGCCGCGCCGCGCGCGCGTCGCGTGGGATTCTGGCCGTCCGGCGGCGGGCGCAACATCCGGCCGCACCCGCAGACGATGGGGATTTCCCCCACTCGCCGGCACGCGGCATGGCGATGTCACGGTGCGGGCCCGCGGCGCTGGTGCGCCAGATGACGGTCGAACCATGCGGCGGCAAGGTCCGCCACCCGGTCTTGCACGGTGTGGCCGGCACCCGGCGGTGATGCGCCGCGCAGGGTCGCCACCTCAACGGGCCCCTGGCGGCGCACCGGCACGGCCGGCGCCGGTCCCGGCGCCGCAGCGTGCCCCTCGGCCACGATGAGCAGGGTCGGTGCCTTGACGCGCTCGATCGCGGCGGCGATCGACGACGGCTGCGACACCTGGGCGACGAGGGCCGCGACGTCCCGTGGCCGCTCGGCTGCCGCGACGAGCGCGGCCGGCACGCCCGCGTCCACGGCCAGCAGGCCGACCGCCAGCCGGGCCAGATCTGGGCGCCGTTTCACCCAGTCGACGCCGGCCACCGCTCGCGGGCCAAGGCGGCTCGAGTCCGCGCGGAATTCGCCGGTGTAGACGTCGATGGCGGCCTCGTCGGCCGTCAGCAGGTCCAGGAGCAGCGTCGCGAAGCGGTAGCCGCCGAGCCGGGCGGCGAGCCGGCGGCTGCGCCGGCTGAAGCGGCTGGCGCCGCTGCCGTGCGGGACGATGACGAGTCCCCGTGGCTGCGACGGCAGCCGTAGGTCGCCCTCCACCCCCACGGCGCCGGCCGGCACGGACACGGGCCGCGGCGCAATCTCGTCCGCCGCCGCACTCGGGGGAGGAGTCGGGCGCGATCCGGGAGCCTGTGCTGTCGGCGTTCGTGGGTGACTCATGGCCGTCCCCCGCAAGAGCGGAATCGCCAGCGACGGCACAACGCCACGCGGGCGCTGCGATCTATCGTGGAAGGCCAGGCGCAGGGGCGCCATCGGGGTGGCACTGGCGGGCCATCGGGTGCTCCCCCACGCGGCCAGGCCAGGCGCCGGCACTCAGCCCGGCGTGGACGGCGAATCCGGACGACGCACAGCCAGCAGGCGGCGGACGAGCTCGGCGGCATCGACGTGCTTCGAGAAGTAGCCGGCCGCACCCGCCTCCTCGATGGCGTGCAGGTGGTGCGTCCGCTCGTGGGTGGAGAAGCCGAAGATGCTGACGTCCGGCTGCTCGGCGAGGATCCGTCGGGTCGCCTCGACGCCGTCCATGCCCGGCATGGACACGTCCATGACGATGGCGTCGGGCCGGAGCGCGCGCGCCCGGTCGATGGCTTCGAGTCCGTCGCCGGCCTCGCCCACCACGTCGAGGCCCGGCGTCTCGCGCAGGAGTTCGCGCAGGCCCTGGCGGAGCACGGCGTGATCGTCCACGAGCAGGACACGGACGGCCGGCACGGCGGGCGTGGACGGGCTGAGAGTCGCCCGGCCCCGTTCAAGCGGCGGCACGTTTCGGTCCCCGCGACCGAGCTCGCCCCGCGGCACGACGAGGCGAAAGCGCGAGCCGCGGCCGGGCGCGCTCTCGACCTCGAAGCGGCCCCCGAGCGCCGTGACCCGCTCCCGGATCCGCACGAGGCCGAGCCCGGTGCCGTGGCCTTCCGAGCGGAACGCCGCGTCCGGGTCGAACCCCACCCCCTCGTCCCTGACCGTGATGCGGACCTCGTCCTGAGGGGTCAGGTCGAGCTCGACGGCCGCGGTCGTGACACCCGCGTGCTTGACGACGTCGAACAGCAGCTCGCGCACCGACTCGAACATCAACACGCGCACGTCGCGATCGTGCACGTCCGCGTCCGGGTTCGCGGCCAGGCGCACCACGAGGCGGTATTTCTCCTCCATCCACGAGGCCAGCCACGCCAGGGCCCCCGGCAGTCCGTGGCGGTGCAGCACCGGCGGGAAGATCTCGACGGCCAGGGAGCGGGCCGCCTCGATGGCGTCGTCGAGCTCGCCGCGCACGGTGGCGAAGTCGCGCGCCGGATCGGCGGTGGCCTCGCCCAGGCGACGTTCCAGCCGATTGAGCTGGATCTTGGTGCTGAACAGCAGCTGCTGCAGGTGGTCGTGCATGGTGAGGGCGAGGGCCTCCCGCGCGCGCTGCTCGGCCACCGTCAGCTCCGCGGCCATGCGGCGGAGCTGCACGGTCTGGCGCTCGAGCTCGTGGGCGCGCGCCTGGAGCGTGCGGTGCGCCTGCGCCAGCTCGGACTCCGCCGCCTTGCGCTCGGTGATGTCGGTGATGAACGCCACGGCACGGCCCTCGCCGTTGGTCGTCACGTAGTTCAGGCTGACCTCCACGGGGAACGTCGTGCCGTCGGCCCGCTGGCCGACGAGGTTCCGGCCGCGTCCCATCATGCGGGGCTCCGGCGCGCCCCAGTACGACGCGCGGTGCGCCGCATGCGCCGCGCGCGCCGGCTCCGGGACCAGCGCGTCCAGGGCCTGCCCCGCGAGGGCGCCTTCCTTCCAGCCGAACATCGTCTCGACCGCCCGGTTCGCCGAGACGATCTGCCCGTGCCGATCGACCGACAGGATCCCCTGCGCCGCCGTCTCCAGCAGCAGGTGCAGCGTCTCGGCCAGGTCGTGGCGCTGCTGCTGGCTCGCGCGCAACTCGCCCTCGGTGCGCTTGCGCTCGCTGATGTCGATGGCGAAGCGCGCGATCCGCTCCACGCGTCCGTCCGGGCCGCGCTCCTTCACGCACACGGTCCGCACCCACACGGGAGTGCCGTCCGCGCGCAGCAGGCGATGCTCCCAATCGCAGGCCGCGTCGGCGGCACGGGCGAACGCGCTGGCGTGGGTGCTGTGCGCCTCGCGTTCGTCGGGGTGCACGAGCCAAGCCAGCCGGAGGCCGCGGAGGTCCGGGCGCCCGCGGCCGACGAGTGCCGCGAAGGCCGGGTTGGCGTCCACGATCGCCCCGGCGAGATCGGTCACGACGACGCCGGTCGCCGAGTGCTCGACGAGGTGCCGGTAGCGCGCCTCGCTCTCCCGCAGCGCGTCCTCGGTGCGCTTCTTGTCGGTGATGTCGACGACGGTGGAGAGCAGGTGGCCCTCGTCGCCGCTGTCGATGGCGTCGACCGACAGGAGCAGCGTCAGCTCCCGGCCGTCCTTCGCCTGGCCGCGCACCTCGAGGTTGCGCACGGCGTCGCCCGCGGCGAGCGCCTCGCTCAGGTGCGCCTGCTCGTCGGCGCCGGTCAGTCCGATCTCCACCGCCGTCCTGCCGAGGAGATCCTCTCGGGTGTAGCCGAAGAGCTGCACGAACGCCTCGTTCACGCGGACGATCCGCCGATCGGCGCGGCGGGTCAGCGCGGCGGCGAAGGGCGCGCGGTCGTGCATGATCGAAAACCGCTGTTCGCTCTCGCGAAGCGCGACCTCGGCGCGGGCGCGGCCGAGCGCCGACCACGTGCGATCGGCGGTCTCCCGGACCAACGCCGCTTCGTGCGGCGTCCAGGCGCGCGGCACGGCGCTGTGCACGACGAGCGCCGCCACCCACCGGCCCTCCTTGACGAGCGGCGAGGCGACGAGGGCAGCCACGCCGCGCGCGCGCAGCGTCTCGCGCGTCGAAGGATCCAGCCTCGGGTCGGCGGCGACGTCGGGGACCACCAGCGGCGCCCCGGACCGGAACCCGTGCTGGAGATCCGGGCCGCGGAGGGGAAGGCGGCCGATCGCGGACGAGGCGTCCTCGACGTACTCCTGGCGGACCACGGCCCACGTCTCGTCCTCGATCTCGGCGTAAAAGGCCCGGGCCGCGCCCAGGCGCCGACCGAGCAGGCGTGCCGCGGTGCGCTCGATCTCGGCGGGTTCGCCGAGCGCGCGGAGCGCGGCGCCGAGGTCCGCCAGGAAGGCCTGGTAGTCGGCGAGGTCCTTCCGCGCCTGTCCCGCTTGAGAGTCGGCGCCCGGAGGCGGTGTGGATGCGGCCATGGTCGGGCACCCGGTCCGGCGCGGCGCGCGATGGCACCCCGACACGGCACGCGAGGCGAGCAAGCTGCTGGACCGGGCTCACTCTATCCCACGCCAGACGGCCGCGCATCGGGGAATCCCCGACCGCCCCGCCCACGGGACCGGATGGCCCGGCGGTTACGGCGGCCACACGATGACCGCGTGGCCCGCGGAGCGCGGGCGGGTTCCGGAGGAACAGGAGGAGAAGTCATGAACCTGACGCAGTGGGATCCCTTCCGCGAGCTCGAGGACGTCTCGACTCGCCTCAACCGCTTCTTCGGCCAGCAAGGCTGGCCGAAGGCGACGGAGATCGCCGACTGGACGCCGGCGATGGACGTGCAGGAGACCGACGGCGAGTTCCTGCTCAAGGCGGACCTGCCGGAGGTGAAGAAGGAGGACGTGAAGGTCGAAGTGCTCGACGGCATGCTGAGCGTGCGCGGCGAGCGCAAGCAGGAGAAGGAAGAGAAGGGCAAGCGCTTCCACCGCGTGGAGCGCTCCTACGGACGGTTCGAGCGCCGGCTGTCGCTGCCGACCGACGTCGACGCGAAGAAGATCGCGGCACAGTTCAAGGACGGCGTGCTCGAAGTCCACATGCCGAAGTCGCCGGCGGCGAGGCCGCAGGCCATCGACGTGAAAGTGTCCTGACCGGCGCACGGGCAGGGCCGGCGTGGCGTGCGGTCGCCGCGAGTCCGGCGATCGGCGGCGCCGGCCCGGCCGGTGGTCAGGCGTACGCGTGGATCGCGTACTCGATGAGCATGCGCTGCGCGTTGTAGAACGAGCCGTTGATGGCGACGGTCGATCGCATCACGGCCACCCACTCGTCGGGAGCCCCGGCATGGAGCGGCAGGATCCGCGTCCGCAAGGCCTGGTACAACGCGTGGGCGTCGTCGGCGTCGGTGCGCGCCGGGGGTCGTTGCCGCGGGCCCACGGCCCAGCCCGTGACGCCCTCGACGCAGCCTTCGAGCCACCACCCGTCGAGCACGCTCAGGCTCGGCACGCCGTTCAGCGCGGCCTTCATGCCGCTCGTGCCCGACGCTTCCAGCGGCGGCTGCGGCACGTTGAGCCACAGGTCCACGCCCGCCGTGACCAGGCGGGCAAATGCGAGGTCGTACTCGGGGACGACCACGACGCGCACCTCCGGCGCCAGCGCCCGGGCGTGGGACACGACGTCCTGGATCAACCGCTTGCCGGCCTCGTCCCGCGGATGCGCCTTGCCGGCGAACACGATCTGCAGCCCGCCGAACGTCCGCGCCAGGTCGCGAAGCTCATCCGGATCGTGGAAGACGAGCAGCGGCCGCTTGTATGCGGTGACGCGACGCGCGAACCCGATCGTGAACGGCCGACCGCCCAGGACCTCGCCCGTCCGTGCCCGCACGGCGTCCATGAGCGCCTGCTTGGCGGCCTCGTGCGCCGCGGCAATGGCGGCCGTGGGAATGCTGCACGCGTACCGGAGCGAGAAGTTGTCTCCGCGCCAGCCGGGCACGTGCGCATCGAACAGCGCCTGGAAGGCCGGTGAGGTCCAGGCAGGGGCGTGCACGCCGTTGGTGATCGAACCGATGGGATAGGCCGGAAACAGCGAGCGCGACACTTCGCCGTGCCGCTCCGTCACCCCATTCACGTAGTGGCTGAGCGTCAGCCCCACGTGGGTGAGGTTCAGCTCGTTCGTGCAGCAGCCCAGGCCGCGCAGCAGGCCGACGGCGTCGAGGCCGAGCACGCGCACGGCCAGATCGGCCGTGAACCGGTCGTGCCCCGCTGGCACCGGCGTGTGCGTGGTGAAGACGCACAGACGCCGCGCCGCCGCGCCGGCGGCCCCGAGGTCGGCGCCCCTCCGGAGCGCCTCCTCCACGAGTTCGAGGGCGAGGAGCGCGGAGTGGCCCTCGTTCATGTGGAAGCGGGCGACGTCGCCGAAGCCCAGGGCGCGCAGCGTCCGCACGCCGCCGATGCCGAGCACGCCTTCCTGCGAAAGCCGGTACCGGTCGTCGCCGCCGTACAGGTGATCGGTCAGCCGTCGGTCCTCCGGGGCGTTCCCGTCCACGTCGGTGTCGAGCAGGAAGACCGACACCGTCGCCCCCTCGCCGCCCTGCACGAGGAACCGCCACGCCGTCACGGCGACGGCGCGGCCCTCGATCGTCACCGCGATCCGCACGCCCGTGGGCTCGAGCCGGGCCGCGGGCGTCCAGACCTCGTCGGCCTCGAGCTGACCGCCGTGGGCCTCCAGGGCCTGGCGGAAGTACCCGCGCCGATGGAGCAGCGTGACGCCGACGAGCGGGAAGGCCAGATCCGCGGCGCTGCGGAGCAGGTCGCCCGCCAGGACGCCGAGGCCACCCGCATAGGTCGGCATGTCGTCGGCGAGCGCCATCTCCATCGAGAAGTACGCCACCGTCCCGGCCGGGGTCAGCTGCGGATGGGAGGAGGCGGGTGCGGTCGAGGTCCGCGTATCCACGACGTGCGGCGGCATCGGCAAGGCTCGCAGAAGTCTCGACGCGACTGGACGGCCAACGCCATCGGGGCCCTGACGCGCCGTATCGGGGTTTCCCCGAGCGCGCCCCTGGACTGCGCCGTGACGCCGGACGGCGCCCGGCTACTTCACGGACGCGGGCGGGACGATGGGCCCCAGGCGGGGCCCGCCCTCGGTCCAGGTGACCGCCAGCCGCGTGAGTTCGCGCCCGTTGCGCGCGCCGAGCTTCTCCTTCAGGTGCGCGTAGTGGCTCTCGATGGTCTTCACCGACAACTGCAGCTGCGCGGCGATCTCGCGCGTCGCCAGGCCGCGGCCCATGAGGGTCAGGACATGGCGCTCGCGGTCCGACAGCCGGTCGATCGGAGAGCGGTCGTGCTGCGGGCGCCGTGCCCCGCCCATCGTGGCGAGGATGCGCTCGGCGGTGTCGGGGCTCACGTACGGCTTGCCGGCGGCCACGCGTCGCACGGCCGTCAGGAGTTCGTCCGGCGCCTGGTCCTTCATCACGTACCCGAGCGCACCCGCCTTCAGGGAGTGATCGGCGTAGAGGCGCTCGTCGTAGCCGGAGAGGACGAGCACGCCGATCGACGGATGACGTTCGAGGAGCTTCTGGACGAGATCGAGACCGCTCTCGCTGCCCAGGGCCAGGTCGACGACGGCGACGTCCGGCGGGGACTTGGCCGCCGCGGACAACGCGCTTTCGACGGTGCCGGCCTGGCCCGTCACCGTGAGATCCGGCGCATCGGAGATGAGCTCGGCGAGACCCCGCCTGACGACCGGGTGATCGTCGACGACCAGGACCCGAACGAGGCGCCGCGCGTCACCGCTCGTGGAAGCTGGCATGGGTCGCTCCAGTTTGCAGCCGCGGCAGCCCGACCGCGGCCATGCAGCGCCCATCATACCGGCGCCCGCGCCGGCGCGCGCGTGTCCCGGCCGAATGGGGGAAACCCCGAGGCCGGATGCTGGCTGACCGGAACGACGTGGCGTGCCCCGCGTGCCACGCTACAGCTGGAGCCCATGGAGGAACGTTCCGTTGAGCACGTGGCGGACGAACGCGCGCGACCTGAAGCACGCGCCCGCGGCCGCCGTGCGCCAGGGGGCCGGCAGCCATCCGGCCGCGGCGCGGGCGGGCCGCCCGAGGCCGAGGTCCGCCGCGAGCCGGCCGGCGTAGTCGGCCAGGGACAGCGGATCGCGCGCCAGCAGCAGGCGCCGGACGGCCTCCGCGGCGAGACGTCCCGATCGCACCGCCGCGTAGATGCCCTCGCCGCTGCCCGCCGAGGCGAGTCCCGCGGCATCACCTGCCAGCAGCACGTGATCGCCGACCACGCGTCGCGGCGAGGTCGCCGCCACGAGGTACGCGTGGCCCTGCCAGCCCCGCGCCGTGCTCGCGTCCAGACGCCCGGCGCGGACGAGTCCCTCGGCGAAGCGCCCGACGTGCGCCGGCAGATGGGCCGGCTCGTCACGGCCGAATCCGACGTTCACCCAGGGGCCCTTCGGCACCAGCCACCCGTAGCCGTGGAGGTCGTCGGAGAAGTAGAGCTCGGGGATCCCCGGCGCCAGGGCCGGCACCGCACACCGCCGCTCGGCACGCTGTGCCACGACGGCGGGCTCGCGGGCCGCGGCGGGATTGAGCGCACGGGCCACCGGGCAGCGGTGCCCGCCCGCACCGACGAGCACCTTCGCCCGCCAGTCGTGCTCGATCCGCCACCAGCCGCCCGCCCGCTCGACGCGCGTCACGCGGACCGGCGGCGCCACGACGGCGCCGGACCGGCGCAGCAGGTAGTCGTCGAACTCCTCGCGCCTGATGCCGTAGCTCACGGGCCGGCCGTAGTCCACGAGCACCGGCGGCCGTCCGACGAGGCCGACCCGGAACGCCGTGAAGGGCGCGAGGACGCCGGCGCGGGCGTACTCGTCGAGGTCGAGCTGGAGCTGCTCGACGACCTCGGGCGTGATCCAGCCGGCGCACACCTTGTCGCGCGGGAACCGTGCCTGGTCGAGGACGGCCACCTCGAGCCCGGCGGCGACGAGCGCGCGGGCGCACGTCGAGCCGGCGGGCCCCCCGCCAACCACGGCGACATCCACGGTGGTCACGAGCCGGTGCGGCGCGAAAGACATGCCAGCGCCCGGCCCGCGGCGGGCGCCGACGGACGCGGCGTCGGCCGGCCCGGTCGCGCGGTCTCCCCGAAAAGTCCCGCACGGCCGATTCCCGGTCGCCGCGGGCGCGGAGGTGTCCCATGAATCACACCGACGTCGTCGCCCACCGGCACGCCTCCACGGAGTCCACGGCGCTGGATCGCTGGCTGGTGCGCCAGCTGTACCGCCAGGTGGCGCCCGCGCCGTTGCGCTTCGCGCTGTGGGACGGAGCCTGGAGCGGCGCGGCCGCCCCCGCGGCCACCATCCGGTTCGGCGATCGCAGGACCCTCCTGGGCGTGAGCGTCAACCCCGACCTGTACTTCGGCGAGGGCTACATGCGCGGCACGCTGGAAGTCGACGCCGACGACCTCGGCGACGCGCTCACGGTCCTGTACGAGGGACTCCGCGCGCACCGCGCGCCCGCTTCGCGGCCCGCCCGGCACTGGTGGCGCCGGTCGGCGCCCTCGGCACGTCGATCGTGGGCCAACGTCCATCACCACTACGACCTCGGCAACGACTTCTACCGCCGCTGGCTCGACGACGACATGGTCTACACCTGCGCCTGCTACGACCGCCCCACGCGGACGCTGGACGAGGCGCAACGCGCGAAGATGGAGCTCGTCTGCCGCAAGCTCGCGCTCCGGCCCGGCGACCGCGTGGTGGAGGCCGGGTGCGGGTGGGGCGCGCTGGCCCGCCACATGGCGGCCCGGCACGGCGCGCGCGTTCGGGCCTACAACCTGTCGGCCGAGCAGGTGGCCTACGCCCGCGAGGCGGCGGCGCGCGACGGGCTGGCGGACCGCGTCGAGTTCGTGGAGGACGACTACCGCGCCATCGCGGGCACCTACGACGCCTTCGTGTCGGTGGGCATGCTGGAGCACGTCGGCCTGGCCCATTACGACACGCTCGGCACGCTGATGCAGCGCGTGCTCGCGCCCGGCGGCCGGGGGGTCCTGCATTTCATCGGCAGAAGCCACGCCGCGCCCTTGAACGCGTGGATCCGGCGGCGCATCTTCCCCGGGGCGTACCCGCCGACGCTGTCGGAGGTGTGCGGCCGGGTGCTCGAGCCGCACGGCTTCACGGTGACCGACGTGGAGAACCTGCGGCCGCACTACGCCCGCACGCTCGCCGCCTGGCGCGAGCGCTTCGAGCGTGCGGCCGCGGACATCGCGCGGCGGTTCGACGCGCGGTTCGTGCGCGCGTGGCGGCTCTACCTGGCGGGGTCGGAGGCCTCGTTCCGGACCGGGTCCGTGGAGCTCTTCCAGGTGGCGTTCGCCCGCGACGACGCGCCGGTGCCGTGGACGCGGGACGCCCTGTACGCGTCGCCGCTGGTCGACTGAGCCTCCGGCCCGCGCGACCTGGAGCGGCGTCATGACAGGCGGCTTCGTCCATCGCCTCGATCCGGTCATCGGCACGGTGGCCGGCGTCCACCTGTGGTGGTACGGGGCGGGCTTCGCCGCCGGCTTCCTCACCCTGCACCGGTACGTGATGCGCCACCGCGCGCCGCTCGGCCTGACCCGCCGCGACGTCTGGGCCCTGTCGATCGTGATGGCGGCCGGCACGCTGGGCGGCGGGCGCCTGGTCCAGGTCCTGTTCGACGAGTGGCCGTTCTATTCGGCCCATCCCGGCTACCTGCCCGTCTTCTGGCTCGGGGGCATGGCCACCCACGGGCTGCTCGGCGGAAGCGCGGCGGCGGCGGCCTTCTTCGCCTGGCGCTGGCGCGTGCCGTTCCTGCCGCTGGCCGACGTGCTCGTCGTGCCAGGCGCGGTCCTCATGGGGACGGGCCGCCTGGGCAACTTCATCGACGGCCAGATCGTCGGACGCGTGACGGACGTGTGGTGGGGCGTGCAGTTCCCCTACGCGGCGGGCTTCCGGCATCCGGTCGTGCTGTACGACGGGCTCAAGAACCTGCTGCTCGCGGCGTACCTCTGGCGGGTGCGATCCGGGCCGCACGTGCCCGGCGCCGTGGCCGCGCGCTTCGTGTTCTGGTACGCGGCGCCGCGCATTCTCATCGACCTCCTGCGCGACTACCCCACGTATCGCCTGGCGCTCGGCACCGGCCAGACGCTCAACCTCGCCATGGCCGCCCTGGGCGTCGTGCTGCTCGTCCGCTCGCGCCTGCGGCGGCTGGGACGGCTGCGGCCGCGGGGCGTGCCGCGACCACGTGTCGCGGCGGACGCGGACCCGGCGCCGCTGGTCCGGCAACGCCTGGCGTTCGCGGCCATCCTGGTCGCCTGCCTCACCATGCCCAGCAACTGGACGCAGGACGTACCCCGGCGCTACGGCGGCCGGCATCCCGGCCTCGTGCACTCTGTCCTGTATCCGCCGCTCGAGTGGACGCCGCCCTGAGCCGTGCCGGCGCGACCCGCGCCGCGGCCCGGCCACCCGCTACCAGACGCCGGCGGCCGTGTGGCGCTTCCGGTGGGGGGCCCGGTGCTTGAGCGTCCAGCGGTGCGTGGCCACGACGGGACGCTCGATCCCGCGGCCGATGAGGTCCAGCAGATCCGCCGTCGTGACGATGCCGACCGGGCGGTCGGCCTCGGCGACGACCAGGCACCCGATGGTGCGGCCCCGCATCATGTTGGCGGCGCGCCGGACCGTGGTCGATGGCTCCACCGCGACGGCCGGGGCCGTCATGATGTCGCCAACGGTGCGGTCCTTGCGCGCCGTGGCCCCGCGGCGGCCACCGAGGTCCGTGCTCGACACGACCCCGGCGACGCGCCCACGGTCGACGACCACGAGGTGACGGATTCCCCCCGTACGCATTCGCCCCCAAGCCTCGTCGGCGGACGCCGCCGGCGGAATGGTCTCGACGGGCGCCGTCATCAGCTCTTCGACACGCATGGCACCCTCCTCTCTGCTCCCGGCCGGGACACGACGGCCCGGCGATGCTGACGGCCGGCGCCCGGCGGGCCGGAAGCCAAGTCATCGTGACGACGGTGGGGCTGCGCGGGCAATCGAGGCGCGCCCGCGGCCGCACCGGGGAACCCCCGATGCGGCACGCGGCCGGGCTCAGGGCTGGCGGCGCTGGACCTGCCGCGTCCAGTCCTCCACGAGGCGGCCGGCGGTCTCGCGCGAGCCCAGGCCGAAGGCCAGGGCCGCGGCCACCGCGACCGCGCCGAACGTCACGCCGAAGGCGAGGTCCACGATCTCGTTGGCCAGGCCCGTCGCCCGCAGCGCCATCGAGCCCGCGAAGAGGATGATGCCGCCGCGGGCCAGGGTGGCCAGGAGCGCCGCGTGCTCGATCCGGCTCGCCGCCAGGCTGGCCGCCGCCAGGTTCGCCAGGTAGAGCCCCACGGCGAACACGGCGACACCGAGCACGATGGCGCCGGCGCGGACCAGGAACGCCGAGACGAGCGCCGCCAGCCCGGTGAAGCCCACGAGCCCCGCGCCTTCGATGAGGCCGAAGAGCATCACCGCCGCCATCACCAGCACGCCGGCGACCGCCGACGGGGCGCCGGCGCCGGTCACGGGCTCGCGCGTCAGTCCCAGGAGCATGGGCAGTCGATCGGCGCCGGCGGCGCTCGCCGTGCGCTGGACGAGGTCCGCGAGGATCCGGCCGACGACGAACGCCACGCCGAGCACGAGCGCGGCGGCCGCGATGGCCGGCAGCGCCTCGAGGATGCGGGAGAGCATCTGGCTCGCCGGCGTCGTCACCGCGTCGAGCGCGAGCGCGTTCAGGGCGGCGATGACGACCGGGATGAGGAGCAGCGCGCGGACCGCCGCCCCGGCAAGTCCCGACACCCCGTGCGCGCCGACGAGGGCGCCGAGCCCCGCGCTGTCGGCGAAGCCGTCGGCCCCGGCGGACCGGAGCAGGTTGGTGACGATCCGCGCCACCAGCCCCGCCGCGAACCAGCCGACGAGCAACACCAGGCCCGCGCCGATCAGGTTCGGCAGGAACGCAAGCAGCTCGCCCGTCATCGCGCGCACGGGTTCCAGCATGCCGTCGAGCGCGAGCGCGCCGAGGATGCCGGGCAGGAAGAGCAGCAGCACGAGCCAGTACATGGCCCTCGCGAAGCCCGTGCTCATCCCGGGCGCCTGTTCGGGCTCGGCGAGCCAGCGGTCGACGCCGGCGCCGCTCAGCCCGCGGCGGACCACCGTGCTCACGGCGGTGGCCGTCACCAGCGCCACGCCCGTCAGCAGGAGCGCGCCCAGCAGCTGCGGCGCGAACGCGCTCAGGCGCAGCAGGAACGCGTTCAGGGGATCGCTGACCATCGTGAGGCCCAGCGCCTGGAAGAACGCCACCAGCACGAAGAGCATCGCGACGTAGAAGCCGACCCTGGCGGTGGCGCGTTCCACCGACATCCCGGCGAACGTGTCCTTGCCGGTGATGAAGGTCGCCAGCCGGTTGTCCACGGCGGTCCGCTTCAGGATCGCGCGCACCAGCACGGCTATGGCGAGCGCCACGATCCAGCCGACGATCAGAATCGCCAGCGCGCCCAGCAGGCTGGGCAGGAACGAGCCCACGACGTCGAGGGTTCGGGCGAGCACGCGTTGCAGGTCCACTGGCGCCTCCGTGATGCGGGATGTCCGGGAAGTGTCGGGTCGCCGCCGTGACGGCGGCGGCCCTCGCACGGGTGAAGCCTCGAGCAGGCGCAAGGTCCGTACCGATGCCGTCCCGGCTGCCGGGGCGCGCCGGGCGGAGCCGCGCGTGCACCTCGACCGCGCCGGGTCACGACAATTCGTCGGCTCACGCGAAATCTCGCGAGCCCGCGAATCGCGACGTCGGCATCGCCCCCACCACGTCGCCGTGGATCGCGTTCATCGGCGAGCCGCTCGTCCGCTACCGCGTTTTCCCCGACCGGGATCTCGCGCGACCTGGCGGCCTCGGGCATGCGCGTCTGGTGAGACGGGACCCGGGTGAGGCCTGACGCGGCGCCGCCCTCTGTGCCCCGGCCGATCGCGGTCCCCCAGGCGTCCGCGTCGGTTTCCCCAGGGGCCGGGCCCGAGGCGCGGCCGGCCCCGCCTTCGGGGTGCCCCCGCGCGGCTGGTCCGTGGCACGCCGCTTGCGGATCCAGTGGGCAGCCGCCGGCGCCTGCAGGGTGCACACGCACCGGGAGTGGTAGTGCCATGACTCGGATCATTCGGGCAGCACTGATGGCGGCCGCGTGGGCGGTCGTCGCGGCGACGGTGCCCTCGGGCGCGGCCGCCACGACGGCCCCGGGCTCGTCGCCGGCCGTCGAACAGGCGCGCGATCGACGCGCGCCGCAGCCACGCCGTCCGGCGCCGCGTCCGCCGCGGGTGCCCACGACGCGTGGGTCCTTCGTCTTCATCGGCGGCTACTTCTACGACCCGTTCTTCGGGCCGTATCCGTGGTGGCCGCGTCCCGCGTATCCCTACTGGTACTTCCCGGTGTTCGACAGCCGGGCCGAGGTGCGCATCGACTGCCGCGAGCGCGGCGCCGCCGTGTACGTGGACGGCTTCTACGCGGGCATCGTCGACGACTTCGACGGCGTGTTCCAACGCCTGCCCCTGCCGCCGGGCGGCCACCGCATCACCCTCTACCTCCAAGGCTTCGAGACAGCGGACTACAGCGTGTACCTCCGGCCGGGATCCACGTTCACCGTGCACCACTTCATGGTGCGGCTGCCGCCCGGTGAGCCGAGCCGACGTCCGGAGGTGGCGCCGCCCGTGCCGCCGCCGCCCGACGGGACCTACACGTCGCCGACGGGGATGCCGCCGGTGGCGCCGCCGCCTGCCGCGGCACCGGTGGCCGTCGCCGTCGGAACGCTGGAGCTGCTCGTGCAGCCCGGCACCGCCACCGTCGCCGTGGATGGCGCGCGGTGGGTGAGTTCCGAGCCCGGGAGCTACGACCTGCAGCTGCCGGTGGGACCGCACACGATCGAAGTGTCGGCGCCTGGCTTCCGCACCTACGCGACCACCGTGGACGTGCGCGACGGGGAGACCACGCCGCTCAACGTCAGCCTGACGCGAGGGCCGACCAGATGACGCCCACGCCCGCAGCGCCCGGTCCCGCCGGTCCGGCCGGCGGGGCGGGCGGCGCCGATGCCGAGCGCACGGCACGCCGCCTGCACGCCCTGCGGCGCGACCTGGCGCGCGGCGCCCGCCAGCAGCGGCGGCGGTGGCGCTACCGCGTCCGGCGCGGCCGCGTCGAGTTCGATCGCGAGATGCGCGAGCTGCACGCGCGCTTCAGGCAGGGGCTCCCGGAGTACCTGATGGGGGCGCAGCCGCTCAGCCTGCTCACGGCGCCCGTCATCTACTCGCTGCTCGTGCCGCTGGCGTTCCTCGACCTGTGGGTGTGGCTCTACCAGTGGATCTGCTTCCCCGCCTACGGCATCGCCCGCGTGCCGCGCGCGCCCTACTTCTCGCTGGACCGGCACCGGCTGCGCTACCTGAACGCCATCGAGAAGGCGAACTGCACCTTCTGCACGTACGCCAACGGCCTGTTCGCCTACGTGCGCGAGGTGGCCGCGCGGACCGAGCAGTACTGGTGCCCGATCAAGCACGCGCGCCCCGTTCCCGCGCCGCACGGGCGGTATCACCGGTTCTTCGACTACGGCGACGCGGCCGCGTACCGGCACGACCTGCCGTGGCAACGCCGCAGCCTCGCGGCCGAGGGCGCGGCGCCGGTGTCCGGGTCCGGGGGCGTCGTCCCCGTCCCGAGGCGGGCCGCCGGCGCACGAGACGGCGAGCCGCCGCCCTCGCCAGGCCCGGGCTCGTAGGCGACCAACATGGTCGCCAATTCGTCGCGGGAACGGCCAGCGCGGTCCAGGTCTGCGGGCTATTCCCCACCCCGCCATGGGTATTCCCCGAGGGCCGGCGTCAGCGGGCCGCGCCGGCCGCCGCGACCTCGTGAAACTTCGCACAAGCGGACTGGAACGATGCTTGCGCTGCGCCACCGGCAGACCACTTTGCGCCGCTGCAGGGGGTGGACTGCGCGGCGGAGGGTCGGGCGGGACCTGCGATGAGTGACACCGTTCGTTACGATGACCGGACGCCGAGGCTGTTCTTCCTGGCGGCCGTCGTCTGGGCCGCGGTCGGCATGCTCGTGGGCGTGCTCATCGCCGCGATGCTCTTCATGCCGGCGCTGAACCTCGCGCCGTTCCTGACCTTCGGGCGCCTGCGGCCGCTGCACACGAACGCCGTGATCTTCGCGTTCTGCGGCAACATCATCTTCGCCGGCACCTATTACTCGATGCAGCGTCTCCTGAAGACGCGCCTCTTCAACGACACCCTCTCGGCCATCCATTTCTGGGGCTGGCAGCTCCTCATCGTCTTCGCGGCGCTCGCCCTGGTGACGGGCAACACGCAGGGCAAGGAGTACGCGGAGCTGCCCTGGGTGCTCGACATCATGATCGCGGTGCTGTGGATCACGTTCGCCGTGAACTTCTTCGGCACCCTGGCGATCCGGCGCGAGAAGCACATCTACGTCGCCATCTGGTTCTACCTGGCGACCATCGTGGCCATCACCATCCTGCACGTCGGGAACAGCATGGTGATGCCCTACTCGTTCCTGGGCAGCTACTCCGCCTACTCGGGGGTCAAGGACGCCCTGATGCAGTGGTGGTACGGGCACAACGCGGTCGCGTTCTTCCTGACGACCCCGTTCCTGGGGCTGATGTACTACTACCTGCCCAAGGCGGCCGAGCGGCCGGTGTTCAGCTACCGGCTGTCGATCATGCACTTCTGGTCGCTGGTCTTCGTCTACATCTGGGCCGGCCCCCACCACCTCCACTACTCCGCCGTGCCGGAATGGGCGTCCACGCTGGGGATGCTCTTCTCGCTCATTCTCTGGATGCCGTCGTGGGGCGGCATGGTGAACGGCTTCTTCACGCTGCGCGGCGCCTGGCACAAGCTGCGCGAGGACCCCATCCTGAAGTTCATGGTGGTGGCCGTCACCTACTACGGCATGTCGACCTTCGAGGGGCCGATGATGTCGATCAAGTCGGTGAACGCGGTCTCGCACTTCACCGACTGGACCGTCGGCCACGCGCACGCCGGGGCGCTCGGCTGGAACGCCTTCCTGTCCTTCGCCATCCTCTACTGGTCGATCCCGCGGCTGTACAAGACCACGCTCTACTCCACGCGGCTGGCCACGGCGCACTTCTGGATCGGCACGGTCGGCCTCATCGGCTACCAGATCTCGATGTGGGTGGCCGGCATCACCCAGTGGGCGATGTGGCGTGCGTTCGAAGCCGACGGGCGCCTCGTCTATCCGGACTTCATCGAGACCGTCGTCCGCATCGTGCCCATGTACTGGGTGCGGCTGATGAGCGGGCTGCTCTTCTTCACGGGCATGATCATGCTCGTCTGGAACGTGGTGAAGACCATCAAGAGCGCGCCCGCCGACTACGCGGTCGAGCCCGAGGTGGTGGCGCCGCCGCTCGTGCGCGACCTGGCGGCCCCCGGCGCGGTCACGCCCGCCAACACCTACGACCACGCGTTCTTCCGCCTGCAGCACGAGATGCGGCACGGGTTCCACCGGATGCTCGAGGGCCGGATGGTGACCTTCACGCTCCTGACGGCGCTGGCCCTGGCGGTCGGATCGCTGGTCGAGGCGATCCCCATGTTCTTCAACAAGTCGAACGTGAAGGAGATCGCCAGCGTCCACCCGTACACGCCGCTCGAGGTCGTCGGCCGGGACATCTACGTGCGGGAGGGCTGCTACAACTGCCACTCGCAGATGGTGCGGCCGTTCACCTACGAGACCGAGCGGTACGGCGAGTACTCGAAGGCGGGCGAGTACGTGTACGACCACCCGTTCCAGTGGGGCTCGAAACGCACGGGGCCCGATCTGCACCGCGTCGGCGGCAAGTACCCGTCGCTCTGGCACGTCCGCCACATGCAGCAGCCGAGCTCCACCACGCCCGGCTCGATCATGCCGGCGTATCCGCACCTGCTGACCGATGCGTTCGACACCGGGCTCATCGGGGCGAAGATGCGGGCGCTGCGGGCCGTCGGCGTGCCCTACACCGATGGCGAGATCGACACCGCGGTGACTGCGATGCAGACGCAGGCCAGGACCATCGCGGCCGAGGTGGAGGCGCAGCAGGGCCCGACCGGCCTCGTGGACAAGGAGATCGTGGCGCTCACCGCGTACCTGCAGCGGCTGGGCACGGACATCCGGTGGCAGCGGTCGCAGCCGCAGGCGCCCTATGCCGCCACGCTCGCGCCGCCGCCCGCTCCGGCCCCGGCACCCGCGGCCGCACCGACGGCGGCCGCGGCGACCCCGCGCCCCGCGGCAAGGCCGGCCGCGCGGGCCGCCCGGCCCGCTGACGCGCCGGCGGCGCCCGCCCGGGCGTCGGCCCACGGACCCGCGAGGTAGCCATGCTGCAGGACCTCGCCACGAGCAGCTCGACGTTCCTGGCCGTCGTGTCGCTGCTGTTCTTCGTCGTGGTGTACGCCGTCGTCGCCCTCCGGGTCTACCTGGCTCGACCCGAGGACCTCGCGGCCCGCGCGCGGATGGCGCTCGACGAACCCGAGCCGGTCCGCGGCGCCGGGACCGATGCCACCACCCAGGGATGAGGCGATCGCGCCATGGCACAGTACGAAGACAAGGTCCTGCACGACATCGACGGCATCAAGGAGTACGACAACCCGATGCCGGGATGGCTCATGGCCATCTGGTGGGGCTCGCTCATCTTCTCGGCGGCCTACCTGATGTTCTACGCCCTCAGCTTCGGGGAGGGCTCGATGGACGCCGAGTACCGCCAGCAGACGACGCAGACGGTCGCTGACGTCCAGGCGTACTTCGACGCGAACCCCCTCGTGCCGCCGAAGCCCGCGGACCTGCTGGCGGGCGCCACCAACCCGGCGATCGTGGACACGGGCGCCTCGCGGTTCGCCCGCTCCTGCTCCCCGTGCCACGGGCCCGAGGCGCAGGGCCTCATCGGGCCGAACCTCACCGACGAGCGCTGGATCCACGGCGGCTCGGTCGAGCAGATCTTCCAGAGCGTGGCCAAGGGCTGGCCGGCCAAGGGCATGCCGCCCTGGGGCCGCGCCCTGCGCCCCGACGAACTGGCCGCCGTCGTCTCCTTCGTGCGCAGCATCCAGGGCACGAACCCGCCCAACCCGCGCGCGCCGGAAGGCGACCCGTTCACCGCGGAGCCCCTCCCCGGGAGGTGAGATGGCTGCCGCCGCCCATCCACGGGATCCCGGCCAGGCGCCTGGCGCGCCGGCGGGGCACGAGCGCATCTACGAGGTCGCGCCGCCGGAAGAGCTGCTGTACAGCATCTCGGCGGACGGCTCGCGGCGGTTCATGCACCCGGTGGTGCGCAAGGGCCACTACTGGCGGATTCGGCGGGGCATCGCGTACGCCCTGATGGTGCTGTTCTTCGCGCTGCCGCTCATCCCGATCGGCGGCAACCCGGCGGTGTTCCTCGACCTGGCGACCCGCCGGTTCCACCTGTTCGGCACCACGTTCCACCCGACCGACAACCTGCTGCTGGCGGCGTTCGGCTTCGGCGTGGTGGTGACGGTGTTCTTCGTCGGGTCCACGTTCGGACGCATCTGGTGCGGCTTCGGCTGCCCGCAGACCGTCTACCTGGAGTTCCTGTTCCGCCCGATCGAGGCCCTCGTCGAGGGCGGGCCCACGAACCAGAAGCGGCTGAACAAGGAGCCGTGGTCGGCGCGCAAGGCCGCCATCAAGACCACGAAGTGGGGCCTGTTCCTGCTGGTGGGCCTCGCGATGGCGACGAACTTCGTCGCCTACTTCACGGGCTGGGCCGCGCTGGCGCCGGGCCTGCTCCACGCGCCGCAGCAGTGGACGGGCGCGCTCTTCACGATCGCCTTCGTCACGGCGCTCATCGTCTTCGACTTCGGCTGGTTCCGCGACCAGATGTGCACGATCGCCTGCCCTTACGGGCGGCTCC
Organism: Vicinamibacterales bacterium; assembly: GCA_050187355.1. GTDB lineage: Bacteria > Acidobacteriota > Vicinamibacteria > Vicinamibacterales > UBA2999 > CADEFD01. The sequence continues at coordinate 73,158 of JBFWXO010000010.1, read as the reverse complement.
AGAACGTGCTGACGGACAAGGACACGATCCTGGTCGCGTACGACACCGACCGCGGCGAACCGCGCACCCGCGCGCGCGAGCTGCTCCCGGGCGCCGGCGCCTGCATCGACTGCGGCGCGTGCGTGAGCGCGTGCCCGACGGGCGTGGACATCCGGCGCGGCCTCCAGGTGGAGTGCATCGGCACGGCGCAGTGCGTCGACGCCTGCGACGAGGTGATGGTCAAGCTCGGCCGGCCGACCGGCCTCATCAAGTTCACGTCGGAGAGCGAGCAGCAGGGCGCCGCCCGCCACCTGTGGCGGCCGCGCAACCTCGCCTACCTGGCGATGATGCTGGTCGCCTGGGGCACGCTGGGGGTCCTGGTCTTCACCCGCGCCGATGCGCTGGTCGAGATCGTGCGCGGCGGCCGGGAGCCGTACCGGCTGCTGAACACCGGCGAGGTCGCCAACCAGCAGCGCGTGCGGTTCACGAACCAGCTGCCCGAGACGCAGCGGTTCACCATGACGCTCGTGAGCCCGCCCGAGGCGTCGCTGGTCATCAGCGAGTCGCCCGTGGTCGTGACGCCCGAGAAGGTGCTCACGGTGAACGCCGTCACGACGGTGCCGCGGGCGCTCTTCAGCAACGGCCAGCTCACCGTGCACTACCTGGTCACGTCCGATCGCGGCTTCCGCAAGGAGATCGACTTCCTGCTGCTCGGTCCGTTCGGCACCGGAGCCACGCCATGAAGGTGCTGCGCGTCCTCTCCGAGTACCGCTGGCCGATCTTCATCGGCGGGCACCTGACGATGTCGATCGTGGCCTCGGGCGTCCTGGTGTACGTGGCCACGCGGCCCGACGCGCCGCGCCCGATTCAGGGCTACTACGAGGCCGCGCGTGCCTGGGACGTGGACGAGGCCGTGCAGGAGGAGAGCCGGCAGCTCGGCTGGACCGTCCAGTACGAGCTGCCCGCCGACGTCCCGCACCTGCCCGGCATGCCCCGGCCGGTGGACGTGATGGTGGCCGACCGCGCGGGCCAGCCGGTGTCGGGCCTGGTCGGACAGCTCCTGGCCGTGCGGCCGGCCGACGGACGCCTGAACCAGCGCGGCGATCTCGTGGAGCTCCCGGAGGCGGCCGGCCACTACCGGACGCTCGTGCGGGTGGACGAACCCGGTGCGTGGGAGTTCCGGCTCGACACCCACCAGCGCGCCCTCCACTTCGTGCACGCGGCGCGGCTGGACGTGACCGATCCGGCGCCGGCGTCGGCGGAGGATGCGCGGCCATGATGCCCGCCCTCGCGGTGCCCGGCGACACGGCCGCTCCGGCCTCCTGCGCGCATTGCGGCACGCCGGTGCCGGCGGCCCTCGTCCAGCCCGGCGACGCGCAGCAGTTCTGCTGCGGGGGCTGCCGGCAGGTCCACGCGCTCATCCACGAATGGGGCTTCGACCAGTACTACCGGCTCGCCGGGCGGCAGGACGGCGCGCTGGCGCCGGCCACGGTCACGGGACGCAGCTTCGAGGACCTCGACGACGAGCAGTACCTGGACCAGGCCTCCACCGCCCTCGGCCCCGGCCGGCGGCGCACCCGCCTCTACCTGGAGGGCGTGCACTGCGCCGCGTGCGTGTGGCTCGTCGAACGCCTCCCCGGGGCGATGGCCGGCGTCGAGGACGTGCGCCTGAACTACGGAAGCGCGGTGGCCGAGATCACCTGGCGCCCGGACCAGACGCGCCTCTCGACGATCGCCCGCGCGCTGGACCGCCTCGGCTACACCCCGCACCTCCACCGCGCCTCGCGCGTCCAGGAGGCCCGGCGCGCCGAGGATCGGGCGGGGCTCGTGCGCCTCGGCGTGGCCGTGGCCTGCGCCATGAACCTGATGTTCCTCTCCGGCGCGTTGTACGCGGGCGAGGCCTCCGGGATGGCGTCGGACTACGAGACGTTCTTCCGCTGGCTGTCGCTCCTGGTCGCCGTCCCCGTGCTGGCCTACTCGGCGCGCCCGTTCTACCAGACCGCGGCCGCGGGTCTCCGCGCCGGGCTCGTGCACATCGACCTGCCCGTCGCGATGGCCATCACCATCGGCGGCGCGGCCAGCACGTGGAACGCGGTCGCGGGCGAGGGCCCGCTCTGGTTCGACTCGGTGGCGATGCTCGTCGCGGCGCTGCTGGGCGCCCGGCAGCTGCAGCGCAGCGCGCAGCGGGCGGCGCTCGAGCGCGCCGACAGCCTGCGCGGCGTGGCGTTCCTGGAGTTCGCGCGCCGGATCACGGGCGAGGGCGCCGACGCCGCCGTCGTCGAGGTGCCGCTCGCGGCGCTGGCCGTGGGCGACCGGGTGGAGGTGCGGAGCGGCGAGCTCGTCCCGGTGGACGGCGTGGTGCTGTCGGGGCGCTCGGCGCTCGACAACGCGGTGCTCACCGGCGAATCGACGCCCACGCCGGTCGTCGAGGGCGAGCGCGTGCACGCCGGGGCCACCAACCTCGGCGCGCGGCTCGTGGTCGACGTGCAGGCGACGGGCGCCCGGACCCGGGTGGGGGCGCTCCTGGCCATCGTGGACGACGCGCTGGCGAAGAAGCCCGCGCTGCTCCAGCTCACCGACACGCTCGCCCGCCGCTTCGTGCAGGTGCTGCTCGTCCTGGCCGCCGGCACCCTGGCCGTGGTGTGGGCGGGCTGGGGACGCGAGGCCGCGGTGACCCGCGTGGTCGCGCTCCTGGTCGTCTCCTGTCCGTGCGCGCTCGGCCTCGCCGTCCCGCTGGCGATGTCGGTGGCGCTCATGCGCGCGGCCCGCGCCGGCATCTTCGTGAAGAACCCCGATGCCCTCGAGCGCCTGCGCCGCGTGGACACGGTGTTCGTGGACAAGACCGGCACCCTCACCGAAGGCCAGGCCACGGTGGCGCGCTGGACCGGCGACGAGCACGCCTTCACCCTGGCGCGCGCGCTCGAGGCCGAGTCGTCGCACCGGGTGGCGCGGGCCTTCCAGGGCTCGTCGCGCCACACCCCGACGCTCGTCCGGACCGCCGAGGACGCCATCGAGACGCCGGGCCTCGGCATCGCGGGCCGGGTCGACGGCCACGACGTGCGCGTCGGCACGCGGCGCCACGCCGGCGCCGCCGGCGGCCCGGCGACGGCGCCCTTCGACGACGCGGCGGCCGCCATGCTCGCCGAGGGCCTCAGCCCCGTCTTCGTCGCCGTCGACGGCCGGATCGCGGGCGTGGCCGGCATCGGGGATCGGCTGCGCCCCGACGCCCGGAGCACCGTGGCGGCGCTGACGGCGCGCGGCATCCGCGTGCGCATCCTCTCCGGCGATCATCCGGAGGCCGTGGCCCGCGTCGGCGACGCGCTCGGGCTGGCGGCCGGCGACGTCCTGGGCGGCCTGACGCCCGAGGACAAGCGGGACCTGCTGCAGGCGCACGTCGCGGGCGGCCCGCGGCCGGGCGCCGTGATGATGGTGGGCGACGGCGTGAACGACGCCGCGGCCCTGGCCCTGGCCGACGTGGGCGTCGCGGTGCAGGGCGGCATGGGCGCCACCATCGTCGCCGCCGACATCGTCCTCACGCGCGAGGGCCTGGAGCCGCTCGTCCAGCTGCTCGACGGCGCGCGCCGCCTGCGCGGAGTCGTCCTGCGGAACGTGGGCTTCTCGCTCGCCTACAACCTCGGGGCCGCCAGCTTCGCGCTGGCCGGGCTCGTCGGGCCGCTCGCGGCGGCCCTGCTGATGCCGACCTCGTCGCTCACGGTCGTGCTCTCGTCGGCGCTCACGCGCACGTTCGTGCCGCCGCGGCGCCCGGCCGCGGCCGCCCCCCTGCGCGGTGCGGAGGCCTGACGTGGAGACCATCTTCGTCCTGCTGCCGCTCGCCCTGCTCATCGCCGCGATCGCGGTCGGCCTGTTCATCTGGGCCGCCACGAGCGGCCAGTACGACGACCTCGACACCCCCGCGGTCCGGATGCTCTTCGACGACGAGGAGCCGCGCCGCGACCGACCGCCGGCGCCCGCCGCCGCGCCCTCAAGGAGAGTGCCCGAATGACCGGCAGGAGCCGCGCCTTCCGCCTCGTCTCGTTCATCGCCCTCGTGGCGGTGAGCGGCACGCTCGCCTACGCGTTCAGCAACGTGCGCAAGGGCTACGCGCCGCGGCAGCCGATCGCGTTCTCGCACCGACGCATGGCCGGCCCGCCCGTGATGCAGACCAACGACAAGGGCGAGCAGGTGAACGTGGGGGGCTACAACATCCCCTGCGTCTACTGCCACACGATGCCCTACAAGGGCCGCCACTCCACGCTGCCGTCCACGGCCGTCTGCATGAACTGCCACTCGACGGTGGGCCTCAGCAAGGAGTGGGTCCTGAAGATGCGCGAGTACTGGGACCGCGGCCAGCCGATCCCGTGGGTCAAGGTGCACGACCTGCCGGATTTCGTCTACTTCGACCACTCCGCGCACCTCAACGCGAAGGACGCCGAGGGGCATCCGAAGCTGCCGGCGGTCGACGAGGCGGGCCAGCCGATGCCCCAGTGCCAGACCTGCCACGGCAAGGTGCAGGAGATGGACATCGTGTCCGTGCAGCAGCCCTTCAACATGCAGTGGTGCCTGGACTGCCACCGGAAGCCCGAGATCAAGGCCTCCACCGACTGCGTCACCTGCCACCGGTGAGGGAACGACGATGAGCGCACACGAGACCAGCACGCCGCGGGACGCCACGCGCGTCGACCGTCGCGAGTTCCTGCGCCTGACGAGCGCGGTGGCGGCCGCGAGCGCCCTGGCGAGCACCGGATGCCAGGTGCCGCCCGAAGCGTCGGTGCCCTTTCACGACATGCCCGAGAACCTCGTGGACGGGATGGGCCACGCCCGCTTCTTCCACACGGTGCTCGAGGGCTCGCCGGTCCGCGTCCGCACCCGCGAGGGCCGGCCGATCCTGGTCACGCCCGTCGCCGACGACCCCACGGGCCGCGGCCTCGCGCTGGCCCACCACGCCGCGCTCATGGACCTGTACGACCCGGACCGCGCGCGCGGCCCGATCGCGGTGCGCCGCCGGGTGGACACGGCGGTGGCCACGAACTGGCAGGCCGTCAGCGCCGACGCCGTGGCCAAGGTGAAGGCGGCGGGCAGCCGGGCCGTCCTCCTGACGGGGCCGGTGACGAGCCCGGCGCTCGGCGCGGTCATCCAGGCAATCGGGGCCCAGACCGGCCTGCGCCACGTGGTGTGGGCGCCGATGGCGGCCGACGCCGGCGCGCGGGCCTGGACGGCCGCCTTCGGACAGGCCGGGCCGGCCCGCCCGCGGCTCGACCGGGCCGACCTGGTGGTCGGGCTGGGCGCCGAGTTCCTCGATCGGCCCGCCGACGGCCTCGAGCGCGACTTCGCCGCGCGGCGGACGCCCGAGCCGGGCCTCGGCGCGCGCATGAACCGGTTCGTCCAGCTCGAAGGCCGCCTGACGCTCACCGGCGCCAACGCCGACCAGCGGCTGCGGGTGCGCGACTCCGATCTCGCGCGGATCGGCGCCGCGCTGGCGCACGAGATCCTCGTGGTCCGGTCCCACGGCGCCCTGGCCGGCGATCCGGCCGTGACGCAGGCGCTGGCGCCCTTCGCCATCGACACCGTCGCCCCGGCCGCGGGCGTGGACGCGGCGGCGCTCAAGGCACTCGCGGCGGAGCTCGTCGCCTCCTCGGGCCGCGCCATCGTGATGGCGGGCGGGTCGGCGAGCACGGCCGCCTCGGGAGCGGCCCTGGAACTGACGGCGCTGCTCCTGAACACGGCCCTCGGCGCCTTCGAGGCCGGGCTCTTCGACGACGCCCCGGCCGCCACGACGGGCGCCGGGGATCCGGGGGCGCTGGCGGCGCTCGTGGACGACATGTCGAACGGCCGCGTGGAGGTGCTGATCGTCGCCGGCGCGAACCCGGTCTACGACGCCCCCGCCGGTCTGAAGGTGGCCGACGCCCTCGCCCAGGTGCCGACCATCGTCTCGCTCGGCGACCGCCTCGACGAGACGACCCGGCTGGCCGACGTGCTGGCCCCGGTGAGCCATCCCTTCGAGGCGTGGGGCGACGTGGCGCTGCCGCGCGGGATCCTCGCGGTGCAGCAACCCGTGGTGCAGCCGCTCTACGACACGCGCGGCCTGCTCGAGATCCTCGTGGACTGGGCCGCCGCGCTCGGCGAACCGACGGCCGCGGCCGCGGTGAAGGCTGCCGTCACGCCGCCGGCGACGCCGGCCAACCCGACGGCGGCGGAACGTCCGGCGACGACCGACGTGGCCTGGTACTACCTGCGCGGCGCCTGGGGCGCGCGGCTGGCCGCCGACACCCCGCAGGCCTTCGACGCCGCATGGAACGGCGTGCTCCGCACGGGCTGGTGGCAGGGGCCGGTGGAGGCGCCGGCCGCCCGCGTGCTGGCGCCGCCGGCCCTGGCGCTCCTGGGTTCGCTGTCCGCGCCGGCCGGCGAGCGTGGGCTCGAGCTCCAGCTGTACCCGCACCTCGCGCTGGGCGACGGACGGCACGCGAACAACGGCTGGCTCCACGAGCTGCCCGATCCCATCACGCGCATCACGTGGGGCGGCGCCGTGTCGATCGCGCCGCGTCGCTTCGACGAGATGGGGCTGGCCAACGGCGACCTCGTCGAGGTGGACGCCGGCCACGCGAGCGTCATCGCGCCGGCCTACCGGCACGCCGGCATGCACCACGACCAGATCGCGCTGCCGCTCGGCCTCGGCCGCGCGGCGTGCGGGCCCATCGGCGACGGCGTCGGGCCGAACGCGTTCCCGCTGCGGCTGCTCCGCGACGGCGCGTTCGTGGCGGCCGGCCTGTCCGTCACCCTGCGGCGGGTCGCGGGCGCCGAGGCGCTGGCCGTGGGCCAGGGGTCCGACGTCATCGACCGCGCCCAGCGGGCGCTCGTGCCCACCACGACCCTGACGGCCTTCGAGGCCGACCAGCGCGCGGGGACCGAGCAGACCGAGGGCGGCCCGTCCGCGTGGACCGTGCACGAGTATCCGAACGCCCGGTGGGCGATGACGATCGACCTCAGCAAGTGCAACGGCTGCGGCAAGTGCGTCATCGGCTGCCAGGCCGAGAACAACATCCCGGTCGTGGGCCGCCAGGGCATGCTCGACGGCCGCGAGATGTCGTGGATCCGGATCGACCGCTACTACGACGCGCCGCGGAAGGACGGCGGCTGGGACGCGGAGGTCTGGGACGGCCCGCTGGAGGCGGTCGAGGAGCCGCAGACCCTCTTCGAGCCGATGCTGTGCCAGCACTGCGAGAACGCGCCGTGCGAGACGGTGTGCCCCTTCTCGGCCACCATGCACAGCGAGGACGGCGTCAACCAGCAGATCTACAACCGCTGCGTCGGCACGCGGTACTGCGCGAACAACTGCCCGTTCAAGGTGCGCCGCTTCAACTACTGGGAGCTCAGCAAGCGCCAGGACAGCTCGTTCTTCCGGTGGCTGGTCCCGAAGATCGCCCGGAACGCCGAGCTGAACACGCGCGAGCCGATGCAGATGAAGAACAACCCGGAGGTCACGGTGCGCAGCCGGGGCGTGATGGAGAAATGCTCCTTCTGCATCCAGCGCATCCGGGCCGCCCGGGCGGAGGCCACGCGCGAGGGCGCGCCGAAGGATCACCTGCCCGACGGCGCCGTGGTGCCGGCCTGCATGGAGGCCTGCCCGACCGGCGCCATCACGTTCGGCGACATCAACGCGCCCGGCTCCCGGGTGGCGATCCAGGCGTCGTCCCCGCGGGCGATGCGGCTGCTCGAGTCCGTCGGCGTCAAGCCGTCGGTCTCCTACCTGACGAAGGTGCGGAATGACAAGGCATGACGTGAGTCCCTACGCGACGGTGATGGACGATCGCCAGCTGACGGGCCGGCCGATCGTGCGCGCGGGTGCGGGCCCGTACGGCGGCGACCTGGAAATCCCCGAGCCGCTGGTCACGGGCGGCAAGCGCTGGGCCGACGTCGATCGCGACATCTGCCTCCACGCCGAGCAGTTCCCGACGAAGCGCTGGTGGCTGGCGTTCGGCGTCGCGCTGACGCTGCTGAGCCTGCTCGTCTTCAGCCTGATCACGCTCTTCTACGCGGGCATGGGCATCGTCGGCGTGAACTCGCCCGTCGGCTGGGGCACCTTCATCATCAACTTCGTCTTCTGGATCGGCATCGGCCACGCCGGGACGCTCATCTCGGCGGTGCTCTACCTGTTCCGCCAGCAGTGGCGGACCGGGATCAACCGGGCCGCCGAGGCGATGACGCTCTTCGCGGTGGCGTGCGCGGGCGTGTTCCCGATCATCCACCTGGGCCGGCCCTGGTTCGCCTACTGGCTGGTGCCGTATCCCAACGCCCGCGGGCCGCTCTGGATCAACTTCAACTCCCCGCTGGCGTGGGACATCTTCGCCATCTCCACCTACGGCCTCGTGTCGCTGGCGTTCTGGTACATGGGCCTCCTGCCCGACCTGGCCACCGTGCGCGACCGCGCCACGCACCCCTGGCGGAAGAAGCTGTACAACGCCCTGAGCTTCGGCTGGAACGGCTCGCACCGGGCCTGGCGCCACTACGAGTCGGCCTACATGGTGCTGGCCGCCCTGGCGACGCCGCTGGTCTTCTCGGTGCACACGATCGTGTCGTTCGACTTCGCGACCTCGGTGCTGCCCGGGTGGCACACCACGATCTTCCCGCCCTACTTCGTCATCGGCGCCATCTTCTCGGGCTTCGCCATGGTCATCACGCTCATGACCTTCATGCGCGGCTACTTCGGGATGACGAACTACATCACCCTGAACCACATGGAGAACATGGCGAAGATCCTGATGCTCACGGGCATGCTCGTGGGCTTCGCCTACTCCACCGAGTTCTTCATGGCGTGGTACTCGGGCAGCGCGTGGGAGGGCTTCGTCTTCAAGAACCGCGCCTTCGGGCCCTACGGCTGGGCCTACGCGATCATGTTCACCTGCAACGCCATCGTGCCGCAGGTGTTCTGGGCCAAGTCGATGCGGCGCAACACGCTCGTGCTGTTCGTCGTGTCGATCCTGGTCAACGTCGGCATGTGGTTCGAGCGCTACGTCATCGTCGTCTCGTCGCTCCACCGCGACTACCTGCCCTCGTCGTGGGGGATGTACTCGATGACGTTCTGGGATTTCGCGATCCTGTTCGGCACCTTCGGGCTGTTCTTCACGCTGTTCCTCCTGTTCGTGCGCGTCCTGCCGGTCGTGGCGATCTCGGAGGTGAAGGGCGTGATGGATCCCGAGGTGGCGCGCGGCGGTCCGCGGCCGGGGCCGGCGCCCGCGGCCGCGCTGCAGGAGGTGTGACCATGATGCCGACGTCGACCACCGGCGTCCTCGGCGACTTCTACGTGCCCGGCGACGCCGTCGCCGCGGCCGGGAAGGTGCGCGCCGCGGGCTGGACGCACTTCGACATGCTCACGCCGTTCCCCGTGCACGGCATGGAGGAGGCGATGGGCCAGCGGCGCTCCTGGGTGCCCTGGGCCACCGGCGCCCTCGCGCTGGGCGGCATCCTGTTCGCGCAGGCGCTCCAGAACTACGTGATGGTGTGGAACTGGCCCATGAACTTCGGCGGCAAGCCCCACGCCTCGTGGCCGGCGTTCGTCCCCATCACGTTCGAGGCGATGGTGTTCTGGGCCGCCCTGGGGAGCGCGGCCGTCGCCATCGTCGCCGGCAAGAAGGACACCGTGCCGCAGCCGCCCCCGATGCTCGTCCCCACCGGCGCCACCGTGGATCGCTTCGTCCTGTGGATCTCGGCGACCGACCCGAAGTGGCAGGCCGGCGAGGCCGAGCGCTTCGTCAGGTCGCTGGGCGCGGACGACGTGCGCCTGGTGAACGTCGAAGGAGGCCCCCATGCGTGATGCCGCCGTGCCCATCCGGGCCGCGATGCTCGCGGCCGCCCTGGCCGTCGCCGGCTGCGACGTGGGGCTGCCGGCCGGCCGCTCCCCGCACCGGGAAGGCAACCGGCTCGACATGATCGACCAGCCGAAGCTGAAGCCCCAGCGCGCGGACCTCTACGGCGAGCGGCCCACCGGCCTGCTCGCGCCGCCCGCCGGCGCGGTGGCCGCGGACGAGACGCCGTATCCCTACGCCCAGAACGAGACCGCCCTCGCGGCCGCCGAGCTCGTCAACCCGCTCCCGCGTTCGCCCGAGGTCCTGGCGCACGGCAAGTTCGTGTTCGACAACGTCTGCATCACGTGCCACGGGCCGCGGGCCGCCGGCGACGGCCTCGTGACGGCGCTCTTCCCGAAGCCGCCCAGCCTGATGACGCAGAAGGTGCGCGACTGGCCCGACGGCGAGATCTTCCATCGCCCGATGCGCGGCCAGGGGTCGATGCCGAGCCACGCCCGCCAGGTGGACGCGCGCGACATCTGGTCGGTCGTGCACTACATCAGGCAGATGCAATCGGAGGAACCGGTCGCGCCGCCGCCCCCGGCCCCGGCCCCCGCGGCCGGCGCGCCTTCCGCGGCGGCACCGGCCGCCGCCCCCGCCACTGGAGGCCAGTCATGACCGCGACGTCCCACGCCCATGCGATCCCGCCCGCGCCGGGCCGGGTCGCCTTGCCGTCGAGCGTTCGCGCCCTGGCCGGGATCCTGACGCTGGCGGGCGCCGCCGCTCTCGGCTGGGCGTTCACGACCGGCGAGGCCGCGCTCGCCTGGAGCACGTACCTCATCGGCGCGTTCTTCGTGTTGAGCCTGGGCGTCTTCGGTGTCGCGTGGATCGCCATCCTCAACCTGTCCGGCGGCACCTGGTCGGTCACGATGCGGCGGATCCCCGAGGCGATGACCGCGTGGCTCCTGCCCGGCGGCGTGCTGGCGATGGCCGTCGTCCTCGGCGCGCACACGCTCTACCACTGGTCCGACGCGGACGCGGTCGCCGCCGACGCGCTCCTGACCCACAAGGCGCCGTTCCTGAACCTCACGATGTTCGTGGTGCTGGGCGTCGTCAGCCTACTGATCTGGGTGGCCTTCGCCACCCTGATCGTCGGCGCGTCCCGGCGCCAGGACCGCGAGGGCGGCATGGCCGCGACGCGGTCGCGGCGCACGGCGTCGGCCGTGTTCCTCGTGCTGTTCGCCCTCACGCTCAGCATCATCAGCTTCTACTTCCTGCTGTCGCTCGACGCCCACTGGTTCTCGACGATGTTCGCCGTCCTGGTCTTCACCGACACGATGCAGACGGGCACGGCCTTCGTCGCGCTCGTGGCGGGCCTGCTCGTCGGCGCCGGCGCGCTCAAGGGCTTCCTGAACGAGCACCACCTGCACAGCCTCGGCAAGATGCTCTTCGCCTGGACGGGCTTCTGGGCCTACATCTACTTCTGCCAGTTCATGCTGATCTGGTATGCGAACCTGCCCGAGGAGACGGCCTACTTCCTGCGGCGCGCGGACCAGGGCTGGCTGCCCTACCTGCTCGTGCTGCCGGCGCTGAAGTTCGTCGTGCCCTTCGTGCTGCTCGTGCCGCGCGAGGCGAAGCGATCGCCCGGGCGCCTCGTGCCGCTCGCGATCCTGGTCCTGTTCGCCCAGTTCTGGGAGCTCTACCTGATGGTGGCGCCGGCGGTCGGCCACGGCGAGGCCGCGGTCCCGGCGCACCTGCCGGTCGTGGAGTTCGTCGGCACGCTGGGATTCCTCGGGCTCTTCACGCTGGTGTTCGGGTGGGCGCTGTCCCGCCACGACGCCGTGCCGCTGAAGGATCCGGGCCTCGCGGAGTGCCTCGCCTACCAGTCGTGAGGAGCGGCACCTGGTGGGCCTGACCACGCACGGCGGCACGGTCCCGATCGACCTGCTCGCGTTCCTGACGATGGGACTGCTGGGCAGCGCCGCCCACTGCGTGGGCATGTGCGGCCCGTTCGTGCTGATCGTGTCGCGGCGCTATGGTCCGCCGCACGGCCGCCTCTCGACGGGCGCGGCGCAGGCCTGGTACACGCTGGGACGCCTCACGACCTACGCGGCGCTCGGCGCGGCGGCCGCGGCGTTCGGAGGGCTCGTCCAGGCCGCCGGCGCGCTCGTCGGCCTGCGGCGGACGGCCGCGGTCGTCGCCGGCCTCGTCCTCGTCCTGTGGGCCGTCACGCGGCTGGCGTCGGCGGCGACGCGCCTCCCGATGGGATGGATGGGCCGCCTCACGGGCGCCCTGGGCAAGCGGGCGCCGGGCCACCCGTTCGGCACCGGCCTCCTCCTGGGCCTCCTGCCGTGCGGCCTGCTGTACACGGCCGTGGCGGCCGCCATGGCCCGGGACGGCGCCGCGGCGGGCGCGGCCGCGCTCGTCGCCTTCGGCGTCGGAACGGCGCCAGCTCTGCTGGGCCTCTCGGCGACCGACCGCCTGTTCGTGCAGCGGCGGGCGGCCGTGGACAGAATGTCCCAGGCGTTCGTGCTCGCCATGGGGCTCTGGTACGTGTGGCGGGGCGTCGCGCCCCTGGCCATGCACTGAGCGGCGGGCGCGGCCAGGCCCGGCCCCCACGTTTGCATGCAACGGCTGGCAAGGGGGAACGCGCTTCGCGCTACGATGGGTTTCCCCCTGCCCATGATTCGCTGGCGCGCCTCGGCGACTCTGTCGTACTCGGGTGAACAGCTCGCTGACGTGGTCCGCGCGGCGGCCCGCTGGTCGCAGCGCTCGCACATCCCGGTCGACGTCACCTCGGCGCTCGAGGCGGTGGACCAGTCCGACGGCACGCTCAGCTACGACCTCGAGGTGCTCCTCGCGCTGCAGACGGGTGGCCCGCGGCAGCTCGCGGATCTCGCCGCCTATCTCGTGTCCACGCTCGACGACGGGTGGACGGTGGCGCCGGCCGGCGAGGGGCTGCGCTGCGAGTTCGACAAACGCCGCGCCCGGGCCGCCGGCGCTCCTCCGCGCTGACGCGGCGGGTCGCGCCGCCTGAATTTTCAGAACGCATCGGTTCGATTCGAACATTGCGCTTCACTTATTGATCGGATTTCTCTGTAATGGCGCTCCTCGACGGAGAACGCCATGCACGGAGGCGACGGAGACCAGCGGGCCCCACGAGGCCTCTACCGATCCAGCGACGAGCACGACGCGTGCGGCGTCGGCTTCGTGGCGCACGTCGAAGGGCGCCGGTCGCACGCGATCGTGCGCCAGGCGCTGGACCTCCTCATCAACCTGGAGCATCGCGGCGCGACGGGCTCGGATCCAGGCACCGGCGACGGCGCCGGCATCCTCGTCCAGATGCCCGACGCGTTCCTGCGGGCCGTCGTGCCGTTCGCGCTCCCCGAGGCCGGCCGCTACGGCGCCGGTCTGCTGTTCCTGCCGACGGACGAGGCGGCACGGGCCGCCGTGCGCACGCTGGTGGAGGACATCGCCCGCGAGGAGGGCCGGCCCGTCCTCGGATGGCGCGTGGTCCCGGTGCGACTCGACGCCGTGGGCGCCTCGGCCGCCGCCGTCGCGCCGGCCTTCGAGCAGGTGTTCCTCGCCGCCGCCGACGGCGACGACGCCGCCACGTTCGAGCGGGCCCTCTACGTGATCCGCCGGCGCCTGGAGCGCGCCCTGGCCGGCCTCCCGGCGCCGGGCGCCGCGACCTACGTCGTCAGCCTCTCGTCGCGGACGCTCATCTACAAGGGGATGCTGACAGCCTCCCAGATCGAGCGGTGCTACCCGGACCTGGTCGATCCGCGCCTGGCCTCGGCGCTCGCCCTGGTGCACCAGCGCTTCTCGACGAACACCTTCCCCTCGTGGCCGCTGGCGCACCCCTACCGGATGGTCGCGCACAACGGCGAGATCAACACGCTGCGCGGCAACGTCAACTGGATGCGCGCGCGCGAGGGCCTGCTCCAGTCGGACGTGCTCGGCGACGACCTGGGAAAGGTGCTGCCCGTCATCCGGCCGGGCGGGAGCGACACGGCGTCGTTCGACAACGTGCTGGAGTTCCTGGTCATGGCCGGGCGCTCGCTGCCCCATGCCGTGCTGATGATGATCCCGGAACCGTGGAGCGGGAACCCGGGCATGGATCCCGCGGTCCGCGCGTTCTACGAGTACCACTCGTCGCTGATGGAGCCGTGGGACGGCCCGGCGTCGATCGCCTTCACCGACGGCACCGTCATCGGCGCCGTCCTGGACCGGAACGGGCTCCGGCCCTCGCGCTACTGCGTGACGACCGACGGGCTCGTGATCGCGGCCTCGGAAGTGGGCGTCCTCGACCTGCCGGCGGACCGGATCGTGCGCAAGGACCGGCTGCGCCCGGGCCGCATGCTGCTCGTCGACACGGCGAAGGGCCGCATCGTGGACGACGCCGAGATCAAGGGCGAACTGGCGGCGGCCCGCCCGTACGGCGACTGGCTGCGCGCCAACCTCGTCGACATCGACGCCCTGCCGGCGGCGCGCGCCGAGCGTCCCGATCATCAGACCGTGCTGGTCCGCCAGCAGGCGTTCGGCTACACGCAGGAGGACCTGCGGATCGTGCTCGGGCCGATGGCGGCGAAGGGCGAGGAACCCCTCGGCTCGATGGGCACCGACACGGCGCTGGCGGTGCTCTCGGACCGGCCGCGCCTGCTGTACGACTACTTCGCGCAGCTCTTCGCGCAGGTCACCAACCCGCCGCTCGACGCCATCCGCGAGGAGATCGTCACCACGATGGCCTCGACGCTGGGGCCCGAGGGCAACCTCCTCGACCCGCGGCCGGACTCCTGCCGTCAGATCGGCATCGCCTATCCCATCGTCCACAACGATCACGTCGCCAAGCTGCGCCACCTGCCCACCGGCTCGCCTTTCCGGTCCACCACGCTGCCGCTGCTGTACAACCCGGCCGAGGGCGGGGCGGGGCTCGAACGCGCGATGGCGGAGCTGTGCCGCAAGGCGAGCGCGGCGGTGAAGGCGGGCTACGCGGTGCTCATCCTGTCGGACCGCGGCGTGGACGCCACGCACGCGCCCATGCCGAGCCTGCTCGCGACGGCGGGCGTGCACCACCACCTCGTCCGCGAGGGAGAGCGCACCCGCTGCGGCCTGCTCGTGGAGAGCGGGGACGCCCGGGAAGTGCACCACGTCGCCCTGCTGATGGGCTACGGCGCCGGCGCCGTGAACCCCTACCTCGCCTTCGAGTCCCTGCACGACATGATCCGCCAGGGCCTGCTGGACGGCGTCACGCACGACCAGGCCGTCACCGGCTACATCAAGGCCCTGAACAAGGGCGTGCTGAAGGTGATGTCGAAGATGGGGATCTCCACGCTGCAGAGCTACTGCGGCGCCCAGATCTTCGAGGCCGTGGGACTCGAGGCCGCCCTGGTCGAGCGCTACTTCACCTCCACCCCGTCCAGGATCGGCGGTGTGGGGCTCGACACGATTGCCGAGGAGGTCCGCCGGCGCCACGCCAGCGCGTTCGCGCGCCGGACCGCCGCGCCGATCGAGCTCGAGAGCGGCGGCGAGTACCAGTGGCGCCGCGACGGCGAGGTGCACCTCTTCAATCCGGAGACCGTCTTCCGGCTGCAGCACGCCACGCGCGCGAAGCGCTCCGAGATCTACCGCGAGTACACCCGGCTGGTGGACGACCAGAGCCGGCGCCGGGCCACGCTGCGCGGCCTCTTCACGCTGAGGCCCGCCGGTCCGCCCGTGCCCCTCGACGAGGTGGAGCCGGCCGAGTCCATCCTCCGCCGCTTCTCCACCGGGGCCATGTCGTTCGGCTCCATCAGCCAGGAGGCGCACGAGACGCTGGCCATCGCCATGAACCGCCTGGGCGGCAAGTCGAACACCGGCGAGGGCGGCGAGGACCCGGCCCGCTATACGCCCGACGCGAACGGCGACTCGCGGCGGAGCGCGATCAAGCAGGTGGCGTCGGGGCGCTTCGGCGTGACGAGCGAGTACCTCGTCAACGCCGACGACATCCAGATCAAGATGGCGCAGGGCGCCAAGCCCGGCGAGGGCGGCCAGCTCCCGGGCCACAAGGTGTACCCGTGGGTGGCCAAGGTGCGGCACTCGACGCCCGGCGTCGGGCTGATCTCGCCGCCGCCGCACCACGACATCTACTCGATCGAGGACCTGGCGCAGCTCATCTTCGACCTGAAGAACGCCAACCCGACGGCCCGCGTCCACGTGAAGCTCGTGGCCGAGTCGGGCGTGGGCACGGTGGCGGCCGGCGTGGCCAAGGCCCGGGCGGACGTGGTGCTCATCTCGGGCCACGACGGGGGCACGGGAGCCTCGCCGCTCACCAGCCTGAAGCACGCGGGCGTGCCCTGGGAACTGGGCCTGGCCGAAACCCAGCAGGTGCTCAGGATGAACGGCCTGCGCGACCGGATCGTGGTGCAGGTGGACGGCCAGATGAAGACGGGCCGCGACGTGGTCGTCGCCGCGCTCCTCGGCGCCGAGGAGTTCGGCTTCGCCACGGCGCCGCTGGTCGTGATGGGCTGCGTGATGATGCGCGTGTGCCACCTGAACACGTGCCCGGTCGGCATCGCGACGCAGGATCCGGAGCTGCGCAAGGCGTTCACGGGCACTCCCGAAGTGGTCGAGACGTTCTTCCGCTTCCTGGCCGACGAGGTGCGCGAGCTGATGGCGGGCCTCGGCTTCCGCTCGCTCGACGAGATGGTCGGCCGCGTGGACTGCCTGGACGTCGCCCCCGCCGTCGATCACTGGAAGGCCCGCGGCCTGGACCTGGCGCCCCTGCTGTATGAGCCCGACCTGCCCGCGGCGGCGGCGCGGCGCCGCACTCGCGCCCAGGAGTCGGACCTGCGGCACCTGCTGGATCACGCGCTCATCGCCCAGGCCGCACCCGCGCTCGAGCGGCGGCAGCCCGTGGAGATCGCGCACCCGATCCGCAACACCGACCGCACCACCGGCACCCTGCTCGGCTACGAGGTGACGGCCCGCTACGGCGGTCTCGGGCTGCCCACCGACACCATCCGGGTGGCGCTCACCGGCTCGGCCGGCCAGAGCTTCGGGGCCTTCCTGCCCCGCGGGATCACGCTGAGCCTCGTCGGCGAGGCCAACGACTTCGTGGGCAAGGGCCTGTCGGGCGGCCGCCTGGTGGTGCATCCGCCGGCGGAGGCCCGCTTCGCCGCCGAGGAGAACGTGATCATCGGCAACGTGGCCCTCTACGGCGCCACGGGCGGCGACGCCTACATCCGCGGCGTCGCGGGCGAGCGCTTCGCCGTCCGCAACTCCGGCGCGCACGCGGTGGTGGAGGGCGTCGGCGATCACGGTTGCGAGTACATGACCGGCGGGCGCGTGCTGGTGCTGGGCGCCACCGGCCGCAACTTCGCCGCCGGCATGAGCGGGGGCCTGGCCTACGTGCTCGACGGCGACGGCGGGTTCGCCCGGCGCTGCAACCTCGAGATGGTCGATCTCGATCCCCTCGTCCAGGAGGCGGACGTGGCGCTGGTGCACGAGCTGCTCGCCCGTCACGTCGTGCTGACCGGCAGCGAGGTGGCCTCGCGCCTGCTCGATGCCTGGCCGGCCGTCACGGGCGCCTTCGTGGTCGTGGCGCCCAGGGACTACAAGCGCGTGATGGCGGCCGGGGCCGCGGCGCCGGAGGCGCACGCGGCCTCGGGCGACCTGGTCGGAGCCTAGCGTCATGGGCAGAGCCACCGGCTTCATCGACTACGCGCGCGTCAAGGCGCCGGCCCGGCCCGTCGCCGACCGCGTGGCCGACTTCCGGCACGTGCAGCTCCACTACCAGGCCGACGAGCTCACCCGCCAGAGCGCGCGCTGCATGGACTGCGGCGTGCCCTTCTGCCACCACGGGTGCCCGCTCGGCAACCTGATCCCCGAGTGGAACGACCTCGTCTACCGCGGCGCGTGGCGGGCGGCGGTGGACCGGCTGCACGCGACGAACAACTTCCCGGAGTTCACGGGCCTGCTCTGCCCCGCGCCGTGCGAGGGCTCGTGCGTGCTCGCCCTGAACCGCGAGGCCGTGACCATCAAGTCGATCGAGCTCGCGATCGTGGACCGCGCCTTCGACGAGGGCTGGATCACCCCCGAACCGCCCGTCACGCGCACGTGGAAGAAGGTGGCCGTGATCGGCTCGGGCCCGGCCGGCCTGGCGGCCGCCGCGGAGCTGAACCGGGCGGGGCACACGGTGACGGTGTTCGAGAAGGCGGACCGCATCGGCGGCCTGCTGCGCTACGGCATCCCGGAGTTCAAGCTGGAGAAGCACGTCCTCGATCGGCGCCTCGCGCTGCTCGAGGCCGAGGGCGTGGTGTTCCGGACGGGCGTCCACGTGGGCGAGGACGTCGCCGCCCGGGACCTCACGCGCGACTTCGACGCGGTGCTGCTCGCGGGCGGGGCCGGCCAGCCGCGCGACCTGCCGGTGCCCGGCCGCGATCTCGACGGCATCCACTTCGCGATGGACTACCTCACGGCGCAGAACCGCGCCTGCGAGGACGGCGCAGAACCGCCCCCGGCCATGAGCGCCGCGGGCCGGCACGTCGTGATCATCGGCGGCGGCGACACCGGCGCCGACTGCCTGGGCACGGTGCACCGCCAGGGCGCGGCGTCGGTGACGCAGCTGGAACTGCTGCCGGCGCCGCCGGCGGCACGTGCCGCGGACAACCCCTGGCCGCTGTGGCCGCTCGTCTATCGCACCTCGACGGCGCACGAGGAGGGCGGCGCGCGCGAGTTCTCGGTGGCGACGACGGGTTTCTCGGGCGACGGCGGACGCGTCGGGCGCCTGCACGCCGAGCGTGTCTCGGGCATCTCGTCGAACGGGCGCGTGCGCTTCGAGCCGGTGGCCGGCAGCGCGTTCACCCTGCCCGCGGACCTCGTGCTCCTGGCGATGGGCTTCACCGGCCCCGTGAAGAGCCGTCTGCTGGCCGATCTCGGCGTGCGGATGACCGAGCGCGGCAGCGTGTGGCGCGACGACGCGTGGCAGACGAGCGTCCCCGGCGTCTACGCCGCCGGCGACATGCAGCGCGGGCAGTCGCTCATCGTGTGGGCGATCGCCGACGGGCGGCAGGCCGCCGCCGCCATCGATCGCGATCTGATGCAGGCCTGACGCCCCGGACCGGCAGCGGAGCCGCCCGCTTTCAGCGTGCGCTTCGGATGTCGGTGTGCGCGAAGTCGTCGCCGACGTAGAGCAACGCGTCGCCGGCCGCCGCAGCCACGCCATAGGCCAGGCAATCGCCGAAGTTCAGTCCCGCCCTGTGGCGGCCGCGCCCGAACGTCGCAAACGCATGGGCCGCACGATGCCACTCGGCCTCGCCGAACGGCACGACGGTGATCGCCAGTTCCTTCACCAGGTCGTCCAGCTCGGGCCCGGGGCGGCCGCGGCGGCCCGCGAGCACCATGCCGGCCTCGACCAGGGTGGGCGCCCCCACGCGGACCGTCTCTGCCTGCAGGATGCGGTCGACGAGACCCAGGTAGCCGGGCTCGGCAAAGAGGACGGCGATGAGCGCGGATGTGTCCAGCGTCATACGCCGTCGGGGCCGTAGCCGAGCAGGGCGTCTTCCTCGTCGCGGGTCAGTCGGCGGCCGAGCTGCTCCTTCGGGATCGACGGCCAGACCCTGGTGCGGAGGTGCCGCAGCAGACGGGCTCGCCGCTCCTCGATGCCGGTGCCCTTCAGGCGCCGGCGCCGTTCGGCCAGCGCCTTCCGGATGGCCTCGGTCTTCGTCTCTCCGGTCAGCCGCGCGATCTCGGCGGCCAGCCTCTCGACTTCCGGGTTCTTGAGATTCAGCGCCATGGCGTTACACCATGGTATACCACCGAAGGTAGCGTGGTGTAAGGCGCGGAGCGCTGGCGCGCGCGGGCAACCGGCGCGTGCGCCGTCGGCACCGCCCGACGCAGGCGGCGATCACTCGGTCCGCAGCGCCTCCACGGGGTCGGTCCTTCCCGCGCTCACCGCCGGCACGACGGCCGCGAGCACGCCCGTGGCCAGCAGCACGGCGGCCGCCGCGGCGAGACTCGAGGCATCGGACGGCGCCACCCCGAACAGGAAGCGCGCGGCCACGCCGCCCGCGGCGAGCGTGACGGCGAGCCCCGCGATCACGCCGAGCGCCACGGGCCGCAGGCCGCCGCCCAGCACGTCGCCCAGGATGCGGCCTGGCGAGGCGCCGAGCGCCAGCCGCACGCCGAACTCCGCCCGCCGGCGCGTCACCGAGTAGGACACGACGCTGTAGATGCCGGCCGCGCCGATGAGGAGCGCGAGCCCGCCCAGCACCGCCAGGAAGAAGCGCAGGCGGAGCGGCTCGGCGACGGACGTGGCGACGACGGCATCGAGCGTCGTCACGCGCCCGACCGCCACGCGCGGATCGGTCTCGCGCGCGGCGGCGCGCACGGCCGCGAGCGGCGGGTCCGCGCCGTCGCCTTTCACGACGAGCACCGGGCCCTCGGGAGCCGAGGACTGCGCCAGCGGCACGTACAGGACGATCGGGTTGTCGCCGGTCATGCTCGTCATCCGCGTCTCCTCGACGACGCCGACCACCGTCAGCCACCGCGGGTCGGCCTCGAAGCGGTGCTGGAGGCGCCGCCCGATCGGATCGCGGCCCGGCCACATCCGCTCGGCGAAGGACGCGCTGACCAGGGCCACGGGCGGCGCCCCGGCGCCGTCCCCCTGCTCGAAGTTGCGGCCGCGGACGATGGCGATGCCCATGGCCGGGAAGTAGCCCGGGGACACGATCCGGAAGAGGGCGTTCGGCTCGCGGCCATCGCGCAGGTCGGGCCTGTCCTCGATCGTCACCGTGCCCTGCCAGCCGCCGTCGCGCAGCGGCAGGCGGGTGACGACGCCCGCCGCCCGCACCCCCGGGATGGCCTGCACGCGCCGGATGGCCGCGTCGAAGAACGCGGCGCGGGCCTCGGCCGGCATGACCTGCGTGGGCGCCACGAGATCCAGGGCGGCCACGTGGCTCGCGTCGAAGCCGGCGTCGATGGCGTAGAGGTGGTTCACCGACCGCGTGAAGAGCGCGGCGCCGGCGACAAGCGCCACGGCGAGGGCGACCTCGGCGGCCACCAGCGCATCGTGCACGCGCCGGGGCGCGCGCAGCGACAGGCCGCCGGACGAGCGCTCGCGCCCCGGTCCCTGCACCTTGCCCGTCAGCACCGCGCGCACCGGGGCGAGCGCCACCACCACGCCCACGACGCCGACGAGCCCCACGGTGACGGCGAACATGCCCCAGTCGACGGCAAGCGTGTCCTCGAGGCCGTCGGGCAGCGGCAGGCGCGCCACCAGCGCGCGAAAGACGGCCACGGCCAGCCCGGCGCCGACGACGCCGGCCAGCCCGGCCATCACGAGCGACTCGGCCGCGATCTGCCGCACGAGCCGCCAGCGGCCGGCACCGAGCGCCGTGCGCACGGCGAGCTCCTCGCCGCGATCCGTCGTCCGCGCCAGGACCAGCGCCGCCACGTTCGCGCAGGCGATGCCCAGCACCAGCAGCACGGCCGCCTGCAGCAGCAGCACGGCCGGCCCGACGGCGCCGCGGGTGTAGGTCCGCAGCGGCTGCACCGACGCCCCCTTGGTCTTGTCCCAGGCCTCGGGGTACGTGAAGCGATCCCCGAGCGACGCGGCGATCCGCTGGATGTCGGCGTCCAGTTCGCCGCGGGTGAGGCCGGGGCCCTCCCGGCCGACGAGCACCAGCCAGCCGTTGCCGGCGTACGCGGGATCGGCGGGGTCGAGCCGCAGCGGCCGCCAGATGCGGAACAGCGGCGAGGGGAAGTAGAAGCCGGGCGGCATCACCCCGATGACCTCGACGGGCGCCCCGTCGATGTCGAGGCGGCGGCCGAGCACGTCCGGGTCGGCGCCCAGTTCCTGCTGCCAGAAGCCGTAGCTCACCACGGTGACGGCCGCGGCGCCCGGCCGATCTTCCCCCGGGTGGAACGTGCGGCCCATCAGCGGCCGGACGCCGAGCACGTCGAAGAGCTCCGCCGAGGCCACGGTGGCGAGCACGGTGGCGCTCTGGTCGCCGACGCGGAGCGTGTAGCCTTCGTTCGAGAACGCGGCCAGGCCCGAGAACGCCCGCTGCCGCTCCTTGACGAAGTCGAACTCCTCGCCGCGCCAGTTGTAGTCGCTCCAGAAGACCTGCAGGCGCGCTTCGTCGGTGACGGGCATCGGGCGGACCAGAAGGCCGACGGCGACGCTCGACAGGGCCACCGACGCGGCCAGGCCGAGTGCCAGCGTGCCGACGCCGATCGCGGTGAAGCCCGGGCGGCGCCGCAGCTGGCGAAGGGCCACGCGGACGTCGGCGGCGAGATCGAGCAGCGGCGCGAGGCCCCACGCGTCGCGCGCGCGCTGCGTCTCGCGCGACAGGACGCCAAGGCGGCGCCGGGCCTCCGAGGCGGCCGCCTCCGCCGTCCACCCCTGCTCGCGCAGGGCGCGGGCCTCCATCTCCAGGTGGAACGCGAGCTCTTCGTCGAGCTCGTTCTCGAGGCGGGTGCGATGGACGAGGGTGCGCAGCCGGAAGAGCATGTCGGAGAGGAGCCGCATCGGAAGACCTCCGCCGGGCCGCTCGGGCCCTGTGCGTCGATGGCGGTGACGCCCGGACGACCCCTTCCTCCGGCTTCGCCAACTGACGCTGTACGATCATCTCCGCCGGACGAAGGGGTCATCCGTGCGCCACCCAGTCGAGCTCGGCGGGCTCAGTTGGTCGCGCCGACCACCAGCGCCACGCCGCGGGACAGCCGCTCCCACTGCTCCACCTCGGCCGTGAGCCTGGCCTCTCCCGCCGGCGTGAGGCGGTAGTACCGGGCCCGCCGGGCGTGCTCGGTATCGCGCCACTCCGACGCGATGCGGCCCTCCCGGGTCAGCCGGTGCAGGGAGGCATAGAGCGAGCCCTGCTGGACGAGCAGCGTGTCGCCCGACCGGGCCTGGATTCGCTGGGTGATGCCCCAGCCGTGCATCGGTTCGAGCGACAGCACCTTCAGGATCAGCAGATCCAGGGTGCCCTTGATGAGCCCCGCGTCGATTCCCATGGTTTCGCCACTATTTTGGAGAGAAATACGACTCCTCTCAGCAACCGACAGTAATAGACGGAGTCTCGCGGGGAAAGGTTTACCTGGGACGATGACTTCCATGGCCCGGACGCCGTTCCGATCAACGACCAGGGGTTCATTCGTTGCCGACGTCGCCTTGCGTCGGGCCTGTGTTCGTCTATTGTCGGACGTCGATTAGCCACCTCAACCGTGGAAGTCGCGGGCGCTGTTGCGCGCCGCCGAGGGCCAGCCGCTGGAGATGAGACCTGCGACACCCGCTGACCGCGTTTGTCATCCTTGGCTTCATTGCGGCACCGGGCCTTCCCGGGGCGGCCGCGCAGACCGTGGCGCCTCCCACGATTCACCGCGTCACGGTGCATCCGTTCGACGGGGTGCTCCCGATTACCGGCACAGGCTTTGGACACGACCTGCAGGTACAGGCAAGAGGAACACTGCCATTGGAGGGTGGGCGCTCCGCAACAACATCAGTGGGCCCGACAACACGGTCGTGGGAATCGCCGCGCTGAACCATAGCGATGGATTCTTCAACACGGCGATGGGAAGCCGGGCCCTCTATTCGAACAGCGCTGGTAGTGACAACACCCAACACGGCGATCGGCACTGGAGCCCTCGTCGCGAACGCCACTGGGACCTACAACACCGCAGTCGGCAAGGACGCCCTCAGCCTGAACACCACCGGCTACTTAAACACGGCGAGCGGCCGCGCCGCGCTGTACGCCAACACCACGGGCGCCTACAACACCGCCGATGGCGAACAGGCCCTGGGATCGAATGGCACCGGCGCGTCCAACACCACGGGATCGTTCGGCACGGCTGTGGGGTTCAACGCGGGTCTCAACGCCACGGCGGGGTCGTACAACGTGTTCCTGGGCGCCGAGGTGGTCGGGACGGCCACGGATGCCAATACGATGCGCCTCGGTTTGCCGTACAGCGGCGGCGCCGGCCAGAACCGGACGTTCATCGCGGGCATCCACGGCACGCAGCTCAGCGGACCGGCCGTCCAGGTGTTCGTGGATGCCGACGGCCAGCTCGGCACGCTGACGGCACCGGTCGCAACAGGGACAGGGACCGTTGGCAGTCAGGCGAGTGCCCCGACCAGTGAGGACTCATCGCCCGCGATCGCCGCGCTTCGTCGTCAGGTCGAAGCGTTGCAGGCGACGGACGCGGCGCTGCGGGCGCAGTTGGCCAGACTGGAAGCACGGTTGCAGGCCCTGGCTGCGCCGTCGCGCGGTAGGCGCGCCCACGGGGGCTGGTATTACACAGGTGGCGGGAGTCGTGCCTCGCCCCGACGGGCCCGGTGGGCCTGCGATGGTCGTGCGCGCCGCTCTCTACAGGGCGCTGCCTCGCCAACGCACGCGCGTCCTCAGAAAATTGGTGCGCCGTGACACCGGCAGCGCGAGCCATCGCCTGACGCGATCACGAAGTTCGCGACGGCTTTCGCGCGCGAGTGCGGCGAGGCGACGGCGGCGGCTTGGGCGCTTCTTCAAGGGCGATCTCCAGCACGTCGAGCACGGCCAGATCGCGAGGCCTGCCGGCCGCGCGCTTGCTCTTGATGATATCCGCGAGCGCGGCGACGAGTATCCGTGCGCCGCCCACCTCGACGACCGACGCCCGGTCACGCACGCCCTCGAACGAGCGCAGGCCGTGGACCGTCCCCATGAAGTCCAGTTGCAGCCCGTCGTCGTCCCTGACGACGCGATAGAGGTCGGACGCCGGGTAGTAGGGACGGAGGATGGTGGCCCTGAGCGCCCGCGCCAGCGCCTTCAGTTTCGAGAGATTGCGAGGCGTCTTCCGAAACAGGAAATCGAAGTCGACGGTCGTCACCGGCGCACCTTGAAGCGCGGCGGCGGCATTGCCGATCAGCACGGCCTCCAGGCCGACGTCGTCCAGCGCACGTCCGATTTGCGCCAGGAGCGGTGCGGCATCCATTGGCCGCAGTATAGGAGAACCCCGGGCGTCGCGCCCGTGATCGCTTGCGGCCCGAGACGGCTGCCGACCCACAATGCCATCGCGACTTCGCGACCGACGCCGTCCGGTTGAGCACGATCGTGGCGCGATTCTCAGACGCAGGTTCGTGCCGCCCGGCGTCAGCGGGCGATCGCGGCCGCGTCCCGCCCCAGCCGCACGGCAACTTCCGCCACGGCCTCCATGTCGGCCGGCGTGCTGTGGAAGTTGACCACGCAGGCCCGCAGCAGGTAGCGGCCGTCCACCACGGCGTTGGACACGAAGACCTCGCCCCCCCGCTGCAGCCGGTCGAGGATCTCGCGGTTGATGGCGTCGAGGCGCCGCTCGGTCTCGGGCTGGCCGATGCCGGCCCGGAGCGCCGGGGGCAGGTAGCGGAACGTGACGATGCTGAGGCTCTTCCCGACGGCCTCCAGCTCGGGGTGCCGCGCCACGGTGTCCCACAGGTGCCCGGCCACGGCGATGTCGTCGCCGATCATGGCGCGGTAGCCCGCGGCGCCCACGTGCTTCAGCGCCAGCCACACCTTGAGCGCGCGGAACCCGCGCGTGTTCTGCGGACCGCGGTCCAGGAAGTTCGTCGCTTCCTCCCCGAAGTGGTAGTAGGGCGGGTGATAGGAGAACGCGCCGGTCAGGGCGTCGGCGTCCTTCACGAGCGCGCACCCGACTTCGATCGGCGCGTACAGCCACTTGTGCGGGTCCACGGCGATCGAGTCGGCCAGCGAGAGCCCGCCGAGATCGGGCGGTGCGTCCGGCAGGGCGTTGGCGACGCCGCCGTAGGCGCCGTCCACGTGGAACCACAGGTTCCGGGCGCGGCACACGGCGTGGATCTCACGCAGCGGATCGATGGCGCCGGTGCTCACCGACCCCGCCGTGCCGACCACCAGGAACGGCACGTCGCCCGCCGCCGCGTCCCGGTCGATGGCCTCGACCAGCGCCGCGACGTCCATGCGCTGCCGGCTGTCGGTCGGGATCCAGCGCACGGAGGCCGTCCCCAGGCCGCACATGTCGGCGGCTTTCTGGATCCAGGTGTGCGTCTCGGCCGAGCAGTAGGCGCGCAGCGTGCGGCCCTCGCCGGCGATCCCGGCCTCGCGGACGTTCCACGGCGCCTTGGCCGCGCGCGCGGCCAGGAAGCACACCATGTTGGCCATGTTGCCGCCGCTCACGAGCACGCCGTCGCCGGCGCCATAGCCGATGAAGGACGCAATCCAGCGGAGCGTCTGCGCTTCGAGCTCGGTGGCCGCGGGCGACAGCGCCCACGCGCCCACGTTCGCGTTGAGCGCGGACGCCAGCAGGTCGCCGAGCATTCCGATTGGCGCGGGCGACGACGTGATGTACCCGAAGAACCGGGGATGCGCGTTGAAGAGCGAATGGGCGAAGAGCCCGGCGGCCGTGTCGGCGAGCAGGGGGGCGGCGGGCGTGCCCGCTTCGGGCAGCGGGCCCTCGAGGTCGAGCGCCCGGCGGACGAGCGACGGCGTGGCGTCCCGGGTCACGGGACCCGAGGGGATGGCTGCCAGGAGATCCGCCAGCTGCTCCACCAGGCCGTGGCCGAGGGCGCGGAAATCGGCGGCGGTCATCGCCAGCGGCGCGGCGGACGAGCGCACGGACGAGGTGGTCGGAACGACGGAGTTCATGAGGGCAGTCCTTCGAAGACGTCACGCTCGGTGGTGCGCCCGCCATTGACAGTACTGAACGCGCGGTAGAACGACAGCCGGCTCCAGATGGCGTCCCGGTGGCGATCCGAAACGCGGCGCAGGGCCTCGTACCCCGAGATCTGCGAGTCGTGGCACTGCACGGCCCGCCACACCCGGTCGGCGACGGCGCTGGTGTCAATCGTAGTGGTGATGGCCCAGTCCGGCCATGGCACGGCGCGGCGCTCGACCCCGTCCACTCGGCTCACGAGCGTCGTGAACGCCGCCTGGTAGGCGGCCCAGGCCTCTTCCGGCCACGCCAGGAAGTAGAGCTTCGCCACGGCGTGCGGCCGGCCGGCGTCGGGGTCGCCGGTGTCGAAGGCGGGATTCGCGGCGGCGACGACGGCCGCGGACGTGAGTTGCGACATGGCGATGTGGTCGGGGTGCCCGTAGGCGCCATCGGGACCGAACGTGAGGACCACCGACGGGCGCTCGCGGCGCAGATGCGCGGCGATGGCGGCGATGGCCGACTGCGGCGGCACCCGGTCCACGCCCTGATCCCCGTAGCCGAGCAGGTCCACGCGCCGCACGCCCAGCACCCCGGCCGCCGCGCGCAGTTCCGCCTCGCGGAGCTGACCCAGCGCGTCGGCCCCGGGGTGACCATCGGCGCCGAACGGCGTGCCGCGCCAGCGGCCCCGTTCACCGCGCGTGGCGGTCACGAGGGTGACGTCGGCGCCCGCCTCCGCGTAGCGGGCGATGGCGCCGCCGAATCCGAGGGACTCGTCGTCCGGATGGGCGGTCACGACGGTGAGGGTCCGGGGGGTCATGGGTGCACCTGCCCATGAATCGCGATTTGGCGGCGGATCCCGCCATCGGGCCTCGGAGGCCGGTCCGAGCTGCGGCGGCCGCGGACGACCGGGTGTCCCCATTCAGGACATCCAGCCACGGAAATGGCCGCCGATTAGGCGGCCAGGCCGTCCCCAGGGCCGGGCAGCGAGGTGATCAGGTGACCATCAACGGCATCGCGCAGACGTTCTCCTTCTCGGCCGTGCAGCTGACCGTGTCGTCGTCGTTCGGGCTGGCGGCCCCGGCCGCCCCGGTCGATCGCGTCACCCTGTCGTCGGGCGGCGCGGCGCCGCCTGACGCCCCCGCCGCCCCGGCCAACGCGCCGGACGCGGCCAGGTCCGAGGATGGCGCCGTGCCCCCGGTGCCTGGCGCGCCGGTGCCGCGCGAGCCGAACCGCGCCGACGCGCTCTTCGGGGCGCTGGACGCCAATCAGGACGGCGCCGTCACCGAGGACGAGTTCAGGGCCGGCGCGCGCCGCCTGCTCCGCGGCGGCTACGGCCGGACCGAGGACTCGCGACGTCACGACCACCACCACGGCCACGGAGTCGGCCGCCTCGGGCGGCGCCTCGAACGCGCATTCGACCGCGTCGACGCCGACGGCGACGGCGTCATCGGCAAGGACGAGCTCAACCAGGCCCTCGCCGCCGTGGACGCCCGCCGCCGGGGCGCCGCGGCGCCGCCGGCCGACCCCCAGGAGGCTCCCGCCGGGCCTGCCGCGGCGACCGTGAGCCTGACGGTCGTCTCGATCGCCGTGCAGCGCTACGCGTGGGTCCAGGCCGGGACGCCGGACGCCCCCGCGCCCGGGGCGGGAGCGCCGACAGCGGGGGAACCGGCCCCCGCGCCGGCGTCCTCGACGGTCGCCTGACCTTCGCCCCGGCCGCCGCCGCGTGCCGCAACGCCCCCGCTGGCAGCTGCGCCCGGCTTCAGGGCCAGCGCGCGTCGGCGTAGCGCCGGGCGTGGTCGAGCAGGGCCAGCCACTCGTCGGGATCGAGATCGTTGTCGCGCGCCGCGGTCAGGTAGGCCGTGCGGAAGATCCGGGCGCGCCGCGCTGCCGCATCGTCCGGGCCGGCGGGCGTCGCCCAGTCCCGCCCGAGCGTTCGCGCGATCTCCGCCGGCGGCACCGCGGGGCGATTCACCCGCCTGGCCACCGCCAGGAGGAAGGTGGCGGGCGGCTCCTGGCGCTTGGACACCTCGGCGAACACAGGCAGGTAGGTGTGCAGGTCGTAGGAGAACGTGCCCGAGCGCCCTTCCCGATCCGCGAGTCTCGCCGTCAGTCGCAGCCGGGGCGACCAACGGGGCACGCCGCCGAGGGCCCGGCCCGGCGGCGTGACCTCGACGAGCGACCGCCACATCCCCTCCCGCGATCCCTTGAGTGCGGTGGGTCCGCCGATGCCCGTGACGTGCGTGCGAATCGCATCGCCGCCCGCCACGAGGATGCCGTACTGCTGCGGACCGGCGCGACCACCCACCGACGGACGAGCGGCCCCGTCCGGGTCCAGCAGCACGGGCTCGAAGGACCAGGTGACATCGACGAGGCTCCCCTGCCCGTCGCCGATACGACGGTTCAGCTCAGCCGCCTTCTCGCGGGCTTCCACCGAGCGCCCCGTGTAGTACGCGCGCACCGTCAGCGTCTGGCGGCCATGGGCGTGCCAGTCGCGAGCGGTGGGCTCGAGGCCCCAGGCCGCGGCGGTGCGCTGGAGCGGCTCCGCGTACGGCCCGGCGTCGGTGGTCCGCAGGTCCAGGACCTCCATCGTGAGCATCGGCTCGCGCGCCTCGTCGGTCGGCGGAGCGGCCGGCGTCGGCGGCTCAGGCGAGACGGGGGCAATGGCCAGATGGGCGGACGGCACCGGTCGCGCGAAACCGCGCCGGCTGATGGACAGCGCCGCCCCCGCCGCTTCGTTCGGCTTGGAATCCAGGGGCGGGTCCAGCGCGGCGTCGAGCCACGCCACTCCGCGCACGACGGGGCGACCCTCCACCTCGGCCGAGCACGCCTCGGTGCGGTCGACCGACATCCACGCCGGTATGTCGAGGCGCAGTGTCGCGTCGCCGAACGACCGGGTGACCGTGGGGGGCGGCGCGCCCCGGCGCAGGCCGAAAACCTTCGACTCGGCGATCGCGATCTCCCCACGTCCGCCGGCCGCGATCTCGAACGCGAGACCGAGGCGCTCGCGCAGGCCCCGGCGCGTCCAGGGACGCGGCTGCGGCCGCGGGCCATAGGCCTTGAACTGGTCCGGGTCGCCGTAGCGATTCGAGGAGTCCCCAGTGAGCACGAGCGCGACGCGCTCCGTGCTGCCGCGGTCCTCGGCTGCCCAGAACTGGCGGAACGGGTGAATCTCGGGCAGCCATCCGTGTACGCGCTCCATGACCCACGGCCCGTAGATGCATGCCGCCGAGTCCTGGTACCGGTCCGTCGCGATCCGACCCGGATCGGTGGCGCCGAGGAGCCACGTCGTGATCTCCGTCGACGCCGTCGCTTCGCCGTAGATGCAGGACCGATCGCGGCCGTCGCGGCACCGGCGGACGGCGTGCTGCGCGCGTGAGGGCAGATCGTCGATGAGGTACTCGAAGCCCGCACCCGGCACGATGTTGGGGTGGATGTCCAGTTCGTGCGCCGTGAAGGGCTGCCCGTCGTAGAGGCTCCATTCCGACAAGCGCCCGCAGAACAGGTGGGCCTGGCCGTCCACCGGGAACCAGTTGCGCGATCCGAACCATCGGGTCGCGGCGAAGTCGCCGAGGGCCTCAGGCGATTCGGCGGGCGCGATGCCGAGGCTGTGCCACGCCGCGTCCCACGTCCGAGCGAGGGCCGGACGCGTCGAGCACGCCGCCGGCGCGTCGGGCGCGGCCGCCGGCGGGAACGGCGGCGGCGGAGGCCGGCGTTCGGCGCGCGGGCCGGCGACCAGCGCCAGCAGGCACAGGGCCGCGATCCGGACGCGAAGCGCCGCGCCCTCAGCAGAACGTGTCTGGACCATCGTGCATCTCCCTTCGCCCCCTCGTCAGCGTGCGTGCCGGGTTGCCGAGCGTTGGTCGTCAGACGGACCCGGCGCGCGGATTCTCTCCCCGGCGCTAGTGGAACGCGGCAGGCGGACAGGCGCCGGGCGGCGAGTGCCCCAGGGTGAATGGCTCCGACTCCAGCGCGGCCGCGGGCGTGGTGACACGAAAGCGGTAGGCCGCCGGCGCGGGCGCCCACAGCGGCGTCAGCCAGATCGCGGCCCAGCGCGCGCCGGTCGTGGCCGGGCGGCCGTTGAGCACGACGAGGACGTCCGTGTCCGCCGTTCCGCCACCGCCCGTCTCGACGACGGTCACGGTCCGCACGCCGGCGCCCACCGTCGTCGGCGGCGGCTCGCACCACTCGAACACGGGCAGCTCACGGCGGCTCACGAGGCCGCCGTCGAGAAGGCGCCGAAAGCCGTCGACCACGCGCGAGCGGCGGCCGCCGACGTCCCGCGGTCCGAATTCCCGCCAGCGGCCGGGCGCATCGGGCCCGGGCGTGCCGGACATGCCGGGCGCTTCCGCGCTCAGGCGCGCGACCGCCGCGGCCAGGAAGCCCGCCTCCTCCGGCCCCCAGAACGTGGACGCGCCCATGTAGTCCTGCGCGCCGTACTCGTCGCGGGTCGCGGTGTAGGACGCATACTCGCCGGCCAGCGCCACGATCTCGAACCGGCCGTACGGGAGCGCGCCGACCGCCTGCCGGATCCGCCAGCCCGTCGCGGTGCTCACCTCGGTGGGCACCGTGGCCAGGCGCAGGCCGCCAATGGTGAGCACGCCGATCGGCAGCGCCTGCGGGAAGTCAGTGGGAGCCGCGATGAACCGGCGGAACCAGCCGAGCGCGGGCACCTTCACGCCGTGCTCGCCGCGCGGGCGGCGACGCGCGGCCGGGCGCACGAGTCCCAGGCGCCAGAAGATCGTGCGGTCGCCCTCGGCCCCGCCCAGCGTGGCGACGCCGGCCATCGCCTCGCCGGCCAGCCGCCACGTCCCGGTAGTGTCCTGCTCGACGTCCCCGGGTGCGGCGAAGTGCAGGCGGCCGGCGACGCCGCCGCCGGCATCGATCGCGTCGCCCGGCATCTGGAGCGCCACTCTCAGTTCGTCGGCCAGGGCCTGGCCGAGGCCGG
Source organism: Vicinamibacterales bacterium (assembly GCA_050187355.1). Classification (GTDB taxonomy): domain Bacteria; phylum Acidobacteriota; class Vicinamibacteria; order Vicinamibacterales; family UBA2999; genus CADEFD01. The sequence goes on along the minus strand of JBFWXO010000010.1, from coordinate 41,838 downwards.
CCAGGTCGCGGGCGTGCCGCGCCCGGCGGCGGGTGACGACATCGCCCTCGGTGCCGTTGAAGAACGCCACGACCGGCGCGACGTCCGCCAGGCGCGCGCGGGCCACGCCGAACACGTCGGCGGTGGTGACGGGCGTGCCCGGACGCATCACGGTTGGGTGCACGTTGAGGAACACGGCCGCCGCGTGCAGGCGTCCCGCGCGCCACACCCGCAGCGCCGTCACGTGACGGTCCACCGCCCGCAGCCGCGGACACCCGTCGAGCCGCCAGTCGGACCGCGGCTCGCCGTCGCGCCGCGCCGCCGCGCAGGCGTCCGCGTCGCCGCTGATGCCCCCGCCGAGCGCCGCCAGGATCTCGGCGTGCGCGCCGTCGCGCAGGAAGGTCTTCGGCGATCGGTTCATGAACAGCTCCGGGCTCACCTCGTGCGTGGCGACGTCGATCCGTGAGGCCGCGCCGGCGCGCGCGTCGGCCGCGGCGCGGCGGACCGCCTCGACGATGCGCGAGGCCAGGAATTCGCGCAGCGCGGGGCTGTACCCGGAGCGGGCCGAGGCCTGGCTGTTGTAGACCGCCGAGCTCAGGAAGTTCCCGGGACCGTGGTGCGTGTGGGTGGCGGCGATCACCAGACGCTCGCGCGGCACGCGCAGGGCGGGACCGGCCGTCGGCGCCGCCAGGCGTTCCGCCACCATCGCGTGGAGGCCCGCGGCCACGGCGAACAGATCGCACGACACCAGGGCCAGCCCGTCGCCGGTGTCCGTCTCGAAGTACAGGGCCGTCGCCGTCAGCCGGCCCCAGTAGCCGCGAGCGACGGCGCCTTCACGGGAGTGGCCGCCGTTGGCGAAGCCCGGAACGGGGGTGATGTCCTCGACGGCCGCGCCCGCCAGCAGGCGCGGCGTCTGGCCGGCCTGGCTCGCCGTGGCCGTGAGCACCAGGGCCAGAGCGGCGGCGGTCAGGGCCGGCGTCGCCCGGGCAGGCCCGGTGGCCCGGGGCATCCAGGCCGTCGGCACGCGGTCAGCACCTTGCGGCATCGCCTGTGCCCGGGGCCGGCGTCAGGGCCACGCCGCGGGGCGGCGGCAGTATACGCGGCCGGGCGCTGTCGGGCCAGCGGGTTCAGGTGATTCGCTTCAATACGCTTCAATGCGATTTGATTCACGAAATAGAACGTTCTAGAGTCCGTCGCGGCACATGACGCGATGGCGCGGACGGGTGGCAGCGGGCGCGTGCGCCCTCGTGCTCGGCGGCCTGGCTCCGGCGGCCGCGGCCCAGATCGGCGCCGGCGCCATCGCGGGGACCGTCATCGGACCGGACGCGGTCCCGCTGCCCGGTGTCGTCGTGACGGCCACCGCCGTGGACACGAACCGGTCGCGCACGGTCGTGACCGGCGCGAACGGCGGCTTCGTGGCGGTGGGGCTCGCCCCGGGTGTCTACCGCGTCGCCGCCGCGCTCAGCGGCTTCCGGCCGGTCGCGCGCGAGGGCGTCCGCGTCGCGACGGGCGAGACGATTCGCCTCAGCCTGCGGCTCGAGGTCGGCGGCGTCAGCGAAGCCATCACCGTCACGGCCGACGCGCCGCTGCTGCGGGAGACCTCCTCGCTGGGCCAGGTCGTCGGGGCGCGCACCCTCGGGGCCGTCCCGCTCGACGGCCGCAGCTTCATCACGCTCGCGAGCCTGGTCCCGGGCGTCGCCCTGCCGCCCGGCTCGCTGCTGCCGCGCATCAACGGCGGGCGGCCGCGCACGAACGAGTACCTGTTCGACGGCATCTCGGTGCTGCAGCCGGAGCCCGGCCAGGTGGCGTTCTTCCCGAACCTCGACGCCATCCAGGAATTCAAGATCGAGAGCAACAGCCCGCCCGCCGAATTCGGCCGCTTCAACGGCGGCGTGGTCAACCTGACGACGAAGGCCGGGACGAACTCCCTTCACGGCAGCGCGTTCGAGTTCTTCCGCCACGAGGCGCTGAACGCCCGCAACTACTTCGCCCCCTCCGGGGCCGCCGCGCCGCGCTTCCGGCGCCACCAGTTCGGCGGCGTCGCCGGCGGTCCCGTCACCCGGGATCGGACGTTCTTCTTCGCCGACTACCAGGGGCAGCGGCAGACCATCGGGCGCACGGCGATCTCCACCGTGCCCACCGTGCTGCAGCGCCAGGGCATCTTCACCGAGGCGATCGGCGGGCGCGTGCCCGTGATCTACGACCCGGCCACCGGGGCGACGGCCGCCACGCGCATCCCGTTTCCCGGGAACGCGATTCCGGCGGCCCGGTTCGATCCGGTGGCGCGGGCGCTCCTCGAGCGCTACCCCCTCCCGACCGGCGCCGGCACCGCGAACAACTACCGCCGCGTGGCCGACGAGCGCGTCGATCAGGATCTGCTGGGCGTCCGGCTGGACCACCGGTTCGGGGCCCGGGATCTCGCCTTCGCGCGGCTGACGCGCTTCCGCGAGCGCGTCCTCCCGGTGACGCCGCTGCCCGACGGCAGCGGCGTGACGGCCGGCACGCGCGGCCCACAGACGACGACCGCCTGGTCGTTCGCCTCGAGCCACCAGCGCGCCGTCTCCGATCGGGTGCTGAACCAGCTGCGTCTGGGTGACACGCGGCGCCGCGTGCGCCGCCGTGCCGCGGAGCTGAGCGGGACCGTCTCGTCAACCCTCGGCCTGCCGGGCATCCCGACCGGCGCGCGATTTCCGACCACGCTGCCGACCTTCGCCGTCGCCGGCTACCAGCAGCTCGGCTCGCCGGCGAACACGGCGTCCGACTTCGGGACCAGCGTCACCCAGGCGGCCGACACGCTGACCTGGATGGCGGGGGCGCACACCGTCAAGGCGGGGGCGGACCTGCGGTGGGAGCGACTCGACGTGATCCAGCCGCCCTCACCCACCGGCGCCTTCGCCTTCACGGCCACGTTCACCGACCTGCCGGGGACACCCGGCACCGGCACGCCGCTGGCCAGCTTCCTCCTGGGCCGCGTCAACAGCTTCTCCATCGATCTGCAGCGGGACGAGATCCGGCACCGCGCGCACATCCAGGAGTACTTCCTCCAGGACGACTGGCGCCTCACGGACCGGATCACGGTGAATGCCGGGGTCCGCTACACGCTCAACTTTCCGTCCACCGAGGCGAGCGACCAGGTGGCGGTCTTCAACCTGCAGACGCAGTTGCTGGAGTACGCGGGACGGAACGGCGTCCCCAGGGCCGCGCGCGTGCTGCACACGGACAACGTCGGTCCACGCCTGGGCGTGGTGGGGCGGATCGGGGATCGCACGCTGGCGCGGGCCGGCTACGGCGTCGTGTGGATCGAGATGGCCGGCATCACCACGCCCTTCACGGCCCCCGTCTTCCCGTTCCTGCAGACCGTGTCGCAGCGGTCGCTCGACGACATCGTGCCGGCGTTCGTGCTGGCGGACGGCCCGAGCGTGGCGCCGATTCCCCTCACGCCGACGGCCGGCCTCGGCCAGGGCGTCTTCTCGGTGGACCGCGACCTCGGCTCCGGCTACGTGCAGCAGTGGAACGCGTCGGTGCAGCGCGAGCTCACCTCGAACCTGTCGCTCGAACTGGCCTACATCGGCTCGACGATCACGCGTGTCGGGCTGCCGGACACCAACCTCAACCAGCTCACGGTGGACCAGCTGGCGCTGGGGCCGGCGCTGCAGGCGCGGGTGCCGAACCCCTACTTCGGGATCGTCCCGCGCTCGTCGTCGCTCGGCGGCCCGACCATCCCCGCCGGGCAGCTCCTGCGGCCGTTTCCCCAGTACACGACGGTGAGCCTCTATCGCAACAACGTCGGGACGACGCGCTATCACGGCGCCTACGTGAAGCTGGAGCAGCGCCTCTCGCGGGGGTTGTCCGGCCTCGTGAGCTACACGCGGTCGAGGCTGATGGACGATGCCTCGTCCGTGTTCGACGCGTCGATCCTCACCGGCCCGGTGGCCAACTCCCCGGTGGCCGACACGTTCAACCGCCGCCTCGAGCGCGACTACTCGACGGGCGACATTCCCCACGTCTTCGCCGCGTCCGCGATCTACGACCTTCCGTTCGGGGCGAACCGCACGTGGGCGCCGCGCGGCGTGGTCGGCGCCGTCGTCAACGACTGGATCCTCACCGGCGCCGTGACGCTGCAGTCGGGCATGCCGGTCGCGGTGACGCAGGCCACCAACAACAACAGCTTCGCGGGCTTCGGCACGCAGCGGCCCAACCTCGTGGGGGATCCCCGGCTGCCGGCGGGCCAGCGCTCGGCGGCCCGCTGGTTCGACACGCGCGCGTTTGCCGAGGCGCCGGCCTTCACGATCGGCAGCAGCTCGCGCAATCCGGTGCGCGGCCCGGGCCACCGGAACCTGGACGTCGCGCTGATCCGGCGGGTGCCGCTCGGCAGCGCGACGGCGCTCGAACTGCGGGTCGAGGCGTTCAACGTCACCAACACGCCGTCCTTCGGTCAACCGAACGGCGTGTTCGGGTCGGCCGCCTTCGGCAGCATCACGACCGCGGGCGATCCGCGCGTCCTGCAGCTGGCCGCGAAGGTCCTCTTCTAACGGACGGCCGAGGCCAGCGGCCGCGCGTCCCGAGGAACGCGCGGCCGGCGGGTCCGCCGCTAGTCGTGACGGCGCACGACGTCGGTCGGCAGCGGCGGCGTGCTGTCGGGCGGCACGCGGTGCTTCGTCGCCTGCTCGAAGGCGTAGGCCAGGGCGATGAGGCGCGGCTCCGAGAAGGCGGTGCCCGTGAAGGTCACGGTGGACGGGAAGGGGTTCTCCACCGGATCGGCCGGGGGCAGGAAGCCGCCGGGCACGCTCACGCTGGGATAGCCCGCCTTCGCCGCGGTGCCGGCCTGGTTGTTCCCCGAGAGCAGGATCGCGTCGAAGTCGTCGCTGGTGCCGAAGGCGCCGTCGGCCCCCCTGTAGACGCCATCGAGCGCGCCGCGCGCCAGGAGGAGGTCCTGGGCGCGGTCGTCGAGGTAGCGCAGCGTGTCGGGGCTGCCGGGGGAGAGGTCCAGCATGTCGGCGGCCTCGAAGATCACCTGGCCGTACTTGAGGGCGCCTGGAATCACGTTGTTGAGCGCGATGATGTCGCTGAGCGTGTGCACGGGCGCGGTACCCCGCCGCGCCAGGTACGCGTTCATGTCGCGCTTCTGGCCGTAGAGCAGCACCGTGGAGCAGCCGGCCGGCGCCGGGACGCTCACGCAGATGCCGAGCTGCGGCGCCAGCGCCGGGATGAGCTCCACGTAGGCCCCCTCGGCCCGGAGCGCGTCGATGGCGGCCACCATGATGTCGCTGCGGTTGGCGGGGAAGGGCGGCACGGCGATCCGCGCGCGCGTGAGCGCCTTCTTGTCGAGGTCCTGCGTGTAGTCGGTGTGGCCGATGCCGGGAATGAGGCAGGCGGCGGTCGCGGGATCCTCCGGATCGAAGCCGGCGAGCACGCCGAGCAGCAGCGCGGCGTCGGCCACGGTGCGGGTCAGCGGGCCGGCCGTGTCCTGGTCCGCCGTGATCGGGATGATGCCGGTCCGGCTGACGAGGCCCACGGTGGGCTTGATGCCCACGACGCCGTTCGCATTCGCGGGGCTCAGAATCGAGCCCGACGTCTCGGTGCCCACCGCGAGCGTCGCAAGATTCGCGTTCACGGCGATGCCCGAGCCCGAGCTCGAGCCGCCCGGTGTCAGCACCGGCCGCCCGTCGCCGCCGGGCAGCGGCCGCGGATCGTAGGGGTTGAAGCCGTACTGGCCGTAGCCGCTGTAGCCGGCGGGCATGCCCGTCGTGATGAAGTTGGCGAACTCCGTGAGGGTCAGCTTGCCGAGGATGACGGCACCGGCGGCGCGCAGCTTCTTCGTGATGAAGGCGTCCTTCGGCGGCGTCGAGCCCACGAGCGTCAGCGACCCGCCGGTCGTGGGCATGTCGGCCGTGTCGATGATGTCCTTGAGCGCCACGGGAACGCCGTCGAGCGGCCTGCGCGCGCGCCCCGGGTGCCGAAGGCGATCGAGCTGGCGCGCCTCGGCGACCGCGTTCGGGTTCACGTAGATGAACGCGTTCACGCCCGGGCCGGCGTCGTCGTAGGCGGCGATGCGCGCGAGGTACATCCGGACGAGCTGCTCCGACGTGATGAGCCGCGTCTGCAGCGCGTGCTGGACGTCCGCCACTGTGGCCTCGACGAGGCGGAAGACGGCCGTGCCCTGGTGCTGGGCGACGACGGGCCGGGTGCTGACGACGGCGACGCAGGCGGCAAGCGCCGCGATCGCGACAGTGGTCCGCTTCATGTCCGCTCCTCCATCCTGGAGGCGCGCCGGGGGAAGGGGCGCATCATCCGTCCGAATCGCGGCGGCCGCAACAGGAAAGATCGGGGACCGCGGGGCCGCCGGGTCGAGGGGCCGCGGAGGGGCGGAACTTCCCGAACAGTTCTACTGTATTATATCAGTAGTTCAGTTCGGCTCCCGTCGATGACCCTGCACCTGCGCACGACCGTGTCCTCGGGCGACCCGATCTACCGCCAAATCGCGGCGCAGCTGTGCGCGGCGGCGGCCTCGGGCATGCTCCGGCCCGGCGATGCGCTGCCGGCGCCCGGGGCCCTCGCGCAGGACCTCGTGGTCCACCCGCGAGCCGTCGAGCGCGCGTACGCCCTGCTCGCCGACCGTGGCGTCTTCCGCCGGGACGAACGCGGCCGCGTCCGCGTGACCGGCGACGGCGCGGAGGCGGCGGCCGCCCCCCCGCCGTCCGGCCGGCGGCCCGATCCGGCGCCATCGCCCCGGAGCCAGGACCTCGCCTGGCAGCTCTCCGAAGCGCGCGAGGTGCAGCAGCGGCTGCTGCCGGCGTCAATGGCAGTCGCGGGACTCGACGTGGCGGCGGTGTCGAGGCCGGCGTTGGGCGTCGGCGGCGACTACCACGACGTCGTGCCGGGCCCGGACGATGACGCCACGCTGGTCATCGCCGACGTCTCGGGCAAGGGCCTGCCCGCCGCCCTGCTGATGGCGGCCCTCCGCGGGTCGCTGCACGCGCACCTCGAACAGGCCCTGCCGCTCGAGGCGCTCGTGGGCCATCTGAACCGCCGCCTGTATGACGGATCGGCGCCGAACCGCTTCGCGACGTTCTTCTGCGGACGGTGGCGCGCCGGCGCGCGCACCCTGGAGTACGTGAACGCCGGCCACCAGCCGCCGCTCTGCTGCGCGGGGGGCGCGATCCGGGCGCTCGACGTCACGGGCCCCGCGCTGGGCCTCGTGCCCGACGCGACCTACGGCGTCCGCGCACTCCGGCTGGATCGGGGCGACCTGCTCTTGCTCTACAGCGACGGCGTGACCGACGCGCTCGACGCCGTCGGCGACACCTGGGGAGAATCGCGCCTGCACGAGACGCTCCAGGCGGCGGGCCGGCTGCCCGCCGGGCAGGTCGTGCAGCAGGTGCTCGCGGCGGCCGATCGGCACGCCGACGGCACCCCGCAGTTCGACGACATCACGATCGTGGCGGTCCGGGTGCCGGCCGCCGGCGCCGGGGCGGTGGCATGACGCTCCTGCTCCGCCCCAACCCGGGATCCGGCATCCCCCTCTACCTGCAGATCATCGAGCAGGTGAAGCACGCCATCGACACGGGCGCGCTGGCCGCGGGCGACCAGCTCCCGGGCATCCGCCCGCTCGCCGAGACGCTCGTCATCAACCCGAACACGGTGGCCAAGGCGTATCGCGAGCTCGAGCACCAGGGCGTCATCGAGCTTCGGCACGGCGCCGGCGCGTTCGTCCGGGCCCGCGCGCCCCGCGCCGACGTCACCGACGCCATGCGGGCGGCACAGACCCTCGTGTCGGACACCATCCAGCGCCTGCGCCGCCGGTCGGTGACCGACGAGGAAATCCGCCGCCTGTTCGAAGCCGAGCTCGCCGGCATCACCTCCCGAGGACCCCGCCGTGGCTGATCCCTACGATCTCGAAACCGACGACCTCCACAAGACGTACGGAGCGGTGGCCGCACTGCGCGGCCTCACGCTGCAGGTGCCGCGCGGGTCGATCTGCGGGCTGCTCGGCAGGAACGGCGCCGGCAAGAGCACGGCGCTCAAGGTCCTGGTGGGCCTCACGCACCCGACGTCGGGCAGGGCGCGGGCGTGCGGCCTGGACGTGACCGATCCCGCGTCCGGCGTCGCCATCCGGCGCCGCATCGCCTTCGTGGACGAGGACCGGAGCCTGTACGACGGGTACCGCGTGGACGAGATGATCCGCTTCACTGCCGGCTTCTTTCCGGGCTGGCGGCGCGATCTCGACCAACGCTACCGCCGCGCCTTCGGGCTGCCCGGCGACCGGCCCGTGAAGGCGCTGTCGCGGGGAATGCGCGCGAAGCTGGCGCTGCTGCTCGCGTTCTGCCGCGGCGCCGACGTGCTGATCCTCGACGAGCCCACGTCGGGACTCGATCCGGTGGCCGCCGACGAGGTGCTGCAGGCGCTGGTCGCGCACGTGGGCAGCGGCGGCGGCACGGTGCTCGTCTCGTCGCACCAGGTGGCGGACATCGAGCAGGTGGCGGACCGAATCGCGATCGTCGACCGGGGGCAGACCGTGCTCAGCGGGGAACTGGACGACCTGCGCGATACGGTCCGGCGCGTCCAGGTGGTGTTCACGGGCGAGGCGCCTGACGCGCGGTTCACCTCGCCCGGGGCGGCGCGGATCCGCCGGGAGGGCCGGGTGCTGAGCGTGCTCGCGCTCTCGGACGTCGACGAGGTGGTGGCCGAGGCGCGCGCGCTCGGGCCGGCGTCGGTGGACGTCTCGCCCGTGCCGCTCAAGGAGCTGTTCCTCGACGTGGTGGCGGCGGAGGCATGACGATGCTGTGGCACAAGGCCTGGGTGGACGCGCGGTGGCGCCTCATCGCCTGGATGGCGGTCCTGACGGTGCTCGCGTGCGGCGTGGTGATCCAGTACCCGGAAATGATGCGCCTGCGCGGATCGGCCGCCGCGCTCGACCCCGGCGACGGCCGGCTCGCGCGCCTGATCCGGGACGCGGTGGAGACGCAGCGCGATTTCCGTGGCTACGTCTGGTACCAGTGGTTCAACCAGAACCTGCTGCACCTGTGGGTGCTCGCGGCGGCCGTCCTCGGCAGCGGCGGCCTGGTGCCCTCGGGACCTGGCGGGGCGGAGCTGTTCACGGCGGCGCTGCCGGTGTCGCGACGCCGGATCTTCGCGGTGCGGGCGGCCACCGACCTCGCGGGGCTGGCCGCGCTCGCGCTCCTGCCGTCGCTCGCGATTCCGCTGCTGGCCGGCACGATCGGCCAACGCTATCCGGCCGGGGCCGTCGCCGTGCATGCGTTCTGCCTCTTCGCCGGCGGCTCGGCCTTCTACGGCGCGGCCCTCGGATGTTCCGCCGTCGTGAGCGGCGTCTGGCGGCCGCTCCTGCTGACGCTCGGCGGGGCCGTCGCGCTCGGCGCCCTGGAATACGTCGTGCCCTGGCCGGGTGTCTTCACCACGATGAGCGGCGAGAGCTACCTCCGCCATGCCGCGCTGCCGTGGGTCGGGCTGCTCACGGCGGGCGCCGCAGCGGCGGCGCTGCTGGCGCTGGGCAGCCGCCGGTTCGAACGTCGGGACTTCTGAGGCGGCCTACGGGCGGCGCCCGACGAGCGTCCAGAAGCGGGTTTCGGAGATCACGACGACCTTCACGCCCTGCTCGCGGAGCCGCTTCACCTCGAGCAGCTTCCTGCCGCCATCCCGGCCGGCGGCCTGCAGACGGTTGGGACGGCCGCGCACGACCACGGTGGTGAGGGCCGACAGCCCGGACTGCACCGCGGCGCCGGCCTTCGCCGCCGCCCGGGCCGCCTCGGTGCGCGTGACGCCGAGGAAGCCCGTGAACACCAGGCGAGCGCCCTTGAGCGTCGCGACGCGGCCGGGCGCCACGGCGCGGGGCGGCGTCGTCAGGGCCTCCACCAGCTCGTCGGCGCTCTCGTAGCGCTTCCGCCGCTCGCCGATGCAGCGGTAGACGATCTCCTTGAGGTGGTCCGTGCACGGCAGGTCGCGCACCTCCGAGGTCCGGATGCGCTTGCTGGCGTCGCCCTTGACGAGCATCCCGATCAGCTGTCCCACCTGGTAGACGTCGTCGCGCGCCTGCCACTTCGGGGCCGCGCCCCGGAAGACGTCGCTCGGCGCCATCAGCGGGTTCAGCGTGCGGGCCGCGACGCCCTTCCTGTCGCCCTGCTGCCGGACGATGCCGAAGTCGCCGAGCTTCAGCCGGAGCGCGTCGCAGACGAAGACGTTCATGGGCGTGAGGTCCCGGTGCAGGAGCTGTCCGCGATGGAGCCGGCCGAGCACCTGCAGCACGCCCGCGATCTCGCGCCGGACGACGCGCTCGCGCCACGGCGCGGGATGCCGCGCGAGGTACGACGCCAGGTCACCGTGGCGGGCGTATTCGGTCGCCAGGCAGTACAGCAGGCGGCCGCCGCCGTCGACCACGGGGAAGGCATCGAACACGGCGACCGCGCGCGGATGCTGGTGGAGCAGCAGCCCGAAGTAGGCCTCTCGCAGCCAGCCGTCCTGCTTCGTGCTCACCTTCACGCACACCATGCCGGGCACGCGGGTGCTCTTGCCCATGCGGACGGCCAGGTAGGCCTGGCCGAAGCCTCCTTCTCCGAGGGGCGGGCCGACGCGGTAGCGGAGGCCGCTCTCGACGCTGGTCAGGACCGCCCGGGCTGGACGAGTGGCGCGGCGACCCGCCGGCGCCCGGAGCGCCGGGTGGCGGTCCGTGTCGTGGCGCTGGTTCGCAGTGACATGCAGGCGCTTCAGGCTATCAGGATCGGCGGCGGCGCGGACGCGCCGCCCGGCCGGCTTCCCTTTCGCGGCAAAGGCCGCCAAGATGGGGCGATGTGGCGGGTATCGCTGATCGTGGCGGCGGTGCTGGCTGCGGCCGGACAGCCGCCGGGCGTGCTGCGCGTGAGCGTCACGGTGGCCGGACCGGGCCTGACGCCGAGGCCGCTGGCCCGCCACGTCCTCCTCGTGAGCGACAACCCGCCCACGACGGGCCCGCGGCGGCTCGTGACCGGCGCCGACGGTACGGCCACGCTGCGCCTGCCCGCCGGCAACTACACCGTGGAATCCGACGCGCCCGTCGTGCTGGGCGGCACCGCGTACTCGTGGATGCAGACCGTCGACGTGAAGGCGGGCGCGGAGACGACGCTGGCCCTCACCGCCGCGAACGCGGAGGCGACCACGGCCGCGGACACCGCCGGACGGCCCCCTCGCCCGCCGGATGCGACCGACGTCCTCCTGGCCTGGGATCGCAGCGTCGTCGCCGTGTGGGCGCCGACGACCCACGCGTCGGGCGTCGTGGTGGACGCCGCCGGGCTCATCGCGACGAGCCGGCAGATGGTGGGCGACGCGCCGGTCGTCGACGCGCAGATCGACCCGGCCACCAAGCGCGAGGGGCGCGTCCTCGTGGCCGATCCGGCCGCCGATGTCGCCATCGTGTGGGTGGATCCGGCCGCCCTCGCACAGGCCCCGCCCGCGCCCCTCGACTGCACGCCGCAGGCACCGGCCGGGCTCGCCAACGGCCAGCCGATCGTCGCGCTCGGACGGGCCCGCGGACGGCCCGTGCGGATGACGGAAGGCACGCTGGGCCGGGTCGGCTCCCGCACCATGATCGCGGACCTCGGACTGGAGGACGACACCCTGGGCGGGCCGGTGTTCGCGATCGGCGGCGGCATGGTGGGGCTGACGTCGCGGCTGGCCGAGAAGGAAGGCGATCCGCGCGACGACACCCGCGTGGTGCGGGCCGACGCGATCTGCGAGGCCCTCGCCGTCGCGCGGACGCGGATGGCATCCGCGCCCGCGCCGAGTCCCGCGCCGCGGCCGGTCGAGCCGGCGGTCGCCATCTCCGAGGACACGCTGAAGGGCCAGTTGCAGGGCCGGGCCGGCGCGTTGAAGCCGTACGCGGCGAGCACCCCCGGATTCGAGGTGGCGTTCGTGACGCCCGTGCTCGTGTACGCCAGCCGGGACGCCATCGACTACGCGAACTGGTCCGGATACGTGGCCGAACAGCCCACGGTCCTCCTGCTGCGGGTGACACCGAAGCAGGAAGAGGGGTTCTGGACGACGGTGGCGCGCGGCCTCGCCATGACGCAGGGCCTGGCGCTGCCGCCGATCCGGCACTTCAGGCCCGGGTTCGCCCGCCTGCGCGCGCTGTGCGGCGCGGCAGACGTCACGCCCATCCACCCGTTCCTGCTCGAACGCCGCGTGACCGAGACCGATGCCGTCCACGAAGGGCTCTACGTCTTCACGCCCGAGGCGCTGACCCCGGCCTGCGGCACGGTGACGCTCGAGATCTTCTCCGAGAAGGAGCCGGGGAAGGCCGAGACCGTCACGGTCGACCCGAAGATCCTGGAGCAGATCTGGCGGGACTTCGCGCCGTACCGCGCCGCCCGTTGAGCGGCACGCGGCAGGTCCCGCGCGGCAGGCCCCGCGCCGGCCCGATCCTCCGGGCCGGGGGATCCGGGAGCACGCTTGCGACACCTCAGCCGTTCGACTACGCTTGGCCCTCCCTCCCCGACCGGTCAAGGAGCAGCCATGAGAGTGGTGCGCGCCGTCGTTGGAGTCGTCGTGCTGCTGGCCCGGGCCATCGGCTACGAGTGGTTCACGGGCCTGGTCGAGACCCTGCGGCGGTGGTGGGCCCGCCTCAAGGTCCGCATCGCCAACAAGCGCCTGCCGCACCCCGCCCGGAACACCGGCGCCGACTGCCTGACGGTGGATCACCCGGCGCTGCGGCGGCCCGACCCCTGCATCTACTCCCAGGCGTACCTGACCCAGCTCGGGCTGCCGGTGACGTGGGACAACCCCGACATCGTGCTGCTCAGGAACGGCGTGGTCGTCCCGGAGCACGATCTCCAGCCGAACACCGCGTACGAGATCGAGGCCACGATCTGGAACAACTCCTTCACGGCCCCGGTCATCGGCCTCGGCGTCACGGCGTCGTTCCTGACCTTCGGCGTCGCGACGACCTCCACGCCGATCGGCGCCACCACCGTGGATGTCGGCGCCAAGGGCGCGGCCGGCCATCCGGCCAAGGCCAGGCTGCCCTGGGTCACGCCCGCGACCGCCGGCCACTTCTGTCTCCAGATCGCGCTCACCTGCGCCGATGACGTGAACCCCGCCAACAACCTCGGCCAGAACAACGTGGACGTCGTGCCGGCCCAGTCACCGGCGAACTTCGCCTTCCAGCTGAGGAACGACCGGCCGACGGCGCGCCGCTACTCGTTCACGGTGGACACCTACACGCCCCTGGACCTGCCCGAGTGCGGCCAGGAACCGCGGGGCGAGCTCCGCTCGGCCCGCATCCAGCGCACGGTGGCCCGGCATCGCGCCGCGGACTTCACCGTGCCGGCGGACTGGACCGTCGCGATCTCGCCGGCCACGCCGACGCTGGCGGGCGGCGACGAGGTCACGATTCACGTGCAGGTGACGCCGCCGGCCGGCTTCACGGGCGACAAGCCCTTCAACGTCAACGCCTACGCCGAGGGCGCGTTCGCGGGCGGCGTCACGCTGGTCGCCCGCGTCGCCTGAGGGCCGCGAAGGAGCGCCTCCATGGCCGCCAAGCACTACACCTCGTGCACCAGCGCGTCGGACTACGTGGACCTGTCGTTCACGGCCATCGGCTTCCGCAACATCTTCCTGATGCTGCTCTCCGGCGAGTTCCTGGCCTGGATTGCCGTGGTCCTCCTCGGCGGGCCGGCCCTGCTCTACGCGATCGCGTTCTTCGCCTCCGCGGTCGTCTACCTCGACTGGTGGCTGCACGGCCGCCTGATCTGCCTGGGGCACGACCAGTGCGTCGTGGGCGTCATCACCGGGCTCGGGCCCGCCGATCCGGTCGAGAAGGGCGGCGACAACGACTTCAGCATGAACGTGCTGCTCGCGGGCAGTCCCGTCACCTACGCCGAGCCGACGCAGAAGTACTGGACGAGCGTCCAGGGGCACATCGTGGCCGAGCACCCCGACGTCCTCGCGATCGGCCGCGCCTACGTCCAGGACGAAGGGCACAAGCAGTACGTGACGTCGCTGCACTCGGAGTTCGAGGGCGACGGCATCGCCGAGCTCCTCAAGTGGGCGAAGGTGATCCTCGCCCTGCTGATCGCGGCGCTCTTCGTGCCGGACGTCCTGCGCGCGATCCTGATCCTGCTGGCGGTGTTCCTCACCCTCGTGAACATCGTGGACGTGGTGACGGCCCCGCCCGCGCTGCAGGGCGCCGGCAACCCGCTCGACGTGGATCCGCGGCTCATCATCGGGAAAGGCGACATCGTGGCCGTGAAGGGGACGTGGGTCTACGACTCGCTGCACCACGGCTGGAACGAGATGCACCCGGTGCTCGCGTGCGAGGTCGTCGGACGGCTCCCGCTGCCCAAGATGGACGTCATCCACGATCCGCCGGTGACGTGGCCGCCGCCGTTCGACACCGACGCCGGCATCACGGCGTTCGTGCAGCGCTGGTGCGCCGGCATCAAGGACGCCGACGACGCGGTGGACGGCGGGAGCGGGGACGACCCCGCGAACGGCTGGGTCGTCCACCCGCTGGTGGACGGCTGCAAGCCCCCGCCGATCATCCTCTAAGGCGGGGCGCGATCGCCTTCGGGACGGCCACCGGGCATACTGTTGCCGATGCACGTTTCTCCCGAGGGCCTTCGCCGCCTCGCGGCCGCGCGCGACCTGCTGTGCGACGGCTCCTGCCACGGCCTCACCGTCGACGCGGTCGCGGCGGCGGTCGGGATGTCGCCGTTCCACTTCATCCGGCGCTTCGACGCGGTGTTCGGCGCCACCCCGCACCAGTACCGCGTCCGCACCCGGCTGCAGCGCGCGAAGGACGGCCTGGCGGCGGGCGGCACCGTGACCGACGTCTGCCTGGACGTGGGCTTCTCGAGCCTCGGCAGCTTCAGCAGCCTCTTCAGCCGCGCGTTCGGCGAGTCGCCCTCGGCCTACCGGCGCCGGGCGCGGGCGGTCGTCGCCGTCCCGGGCCGGCCGCCGGCCGCGCGGCACCCCGGGTGCCTGTCGCTCATGGCGGCGCTGCCGGCGTGGCCGCAGTTTTCGAGAAGCGCGCCGGCCCCGTCCAATGGCACAGTGCGGCCCGGAGGCACACGACATCGATGGCCCTGCGAATCGCGTTGACGAGTCTGATGGTGGACGACCAGCAGAAGGCGCTGGACTTCTATACGAACGTGCTCGGGTTCGAGAAGCACCACGACATCCCCGTGGGCGAGTACCGGTGGATCACCGTCACGTCGCCGGCCGGCGCGCCGGGGGTCGAGCTCACGCTCGAGCCGAACGCCAACCCGGCGGCCCGGACGTTCCGGGAGGCGATGTTCGCCCAGGGCATCCCCCTCACGGCGTTCGAGGTGGACGACATCCAGGCGGAATGGCGCCGGCTGACGGGGCTCGGCGTGGCCTTCACCCAGCCGCCCACCGACGCCGGCCCGGTCACGATCGCGGTCTTCGCCGATACCTGCGGCAACCTGATTCAGCTCTACCAGCGGCGCGGCTAGACAGCGGCGCCGACCAGGCGAAGGAGGCGACGCGATGGAACTCACGCTGCCCGTCGGGACCGTGCGCCCGTTCCTGGCGGCCGACGCGCCGTCGCTCGCCCGCCACGCCGACGATCGCCGCGTCTGGCTCAACCTCCGCGACCGCTTTCCGCATCCCTACGGCCTCGGCGACGCCGAGACCTTCATCGCGGCCGCCGGGCGGCAATCGCCGCCGACCGTGTTCGCCATCGTCGTGGACGGCGCGGCCGTGGGCGGCATCGGCTTCGAGCGGCACGCGGACGTCGAGCGCGTGTCGGCCGAGCTCGGCTACTGGCTCGGGGCCGCGTACTGGAATCGGGGCATCGCGACGGCGGCCGTCGGCGCCGTGACGCGGCACGCGTTCAGGCAGCACGCGGACCTCGAGCGCCTGTATGCGCTGCCGTTCGCCTGGAACGCCGCGTCGGCGCGGGTGCTCGAGAAGGCCGGCTACCGCCTCGAGGGCCGGCTGCGCCGCGCCGCCATCAAGGACGGCCGCGTCACCGACCAGCTGCTCTACGCGATCCTGCGCGACGAGGTGGAAACCGGGCCGCCGCCGCCGCGGCGAGCCTAGCCGCCGAGCGCGTAGACGAGGCCCACGGCCAGGACGTACACGGCGGCGATGGCGCTCGTATCCCACGCCACCGCGAATCGCTTCGTCATCACGCGGTAGGTCAGGCCGATGAGGAACAGGGCGTACATGGCGATCACGGCCAGGACCGACACCGCGTGGCCGGGCGTGGCGTCGGCCAGCAGGTAGCCGCCGCGATAGAAGACGTCGTCGAGGCCGAGGATCAGCATGTTGAACAGGTTGCTGCCCAGCACGTTGCCGACGCCGAGATCGATGGCGCCGATCCGCACCGCCGAGATCGACACCACGATTTCCGGCAGCGAGGTCGTGATGGCCACGAACAGGCTGCCGACGAACGCCGTGCCGAGGCCGGTCTGCTCCGCCAGGTCGCCGGCGAGGCCGGGGAGCGCCAGCGACGCGCCGACCACGACCAGCGCGGCGCCGGCGTAGTGCAGGACGGCGCTGCGCGTCGCCACGTCGGCGTAGTGCAGCTCCTCGGCCACCTCCTGCGCCTCGCGGTGGATGCGGCGCTTCTCGTGCGCGAAGATGACGCGCATCCCCACGAAGTAGAGCGCGACGAGCGCCGCCGACCAGATGCCGATCCCGGCGGCGGTGGGCGTCCGGACGCCCACCACGATCCCGATGCCGGCGACGGCCACCACGAGCGCGCCGAAGCCGATCGACAGGGCGTGCCCCTGGTGCGCGCGGGTGCTGAGCGGCTCGGGATGCACCGCGTCCATGAACGACAGGATGAACAGGTTGAACATGCAGCTCCCCAGCACGTCGCCCACGGCGATGTCGGGCAGGTCGTGGAGCACCGTGGCGCCGAAGCCGGTGAAGAGCTCCGGCAGGCTCGTGGTGGCGGCCAGGAGCACCGCGCCAACCCACGTCCGGCCGAGGCCGCTCTTCTCGCCCAGGATGTCGCCGTAGCGCGCCAGGCGCACGCCGCCGGCCACGATGAGGCCGGCGACCACGACGAACTCCAGCCAGATCACGCGAGCCCCGAATCGATGGCGCCGCGGGTGCGCGGCGGCGGGACGGGAGATCTCATCGGGATGCCGCCGGGCGCGCCGTGCGGGCGGCCGACCGCCGCGCGGGCGCCGGCCGCTCGGCGTCCGCCTCGCCGAGACGGCCCGCGAGGTACTCGAGCATGCGGGTGGTGGCCCGCCGGTCGCGCTCGCCCACCGCGTGGAGCGTCTCGGCCACCGCGGCCTCGACGGTGCCGGACCGCCGCGCGTTGACGGCGGCGCCGCGCGGCGTGAGGCGCAGCACGGCCCGCCGGGCATCGTCCGGATCGCCGGTGCGCGCCACCAGGCCCTGGGCGACGAGGCGGTGGAGCACTCCGGTGAGCGTGCTGGGGTGCAGGTGCAGCGCGGCGGCGAGCTCGCCCGCGGACAGGCCCGGGCGCAGCCCGATCAGGCGCAGCGTCAGCCGCTGCGGACCGGTGACGCCAACGCGCGACTGCATCCGCTTGGACGCGGTCTCGAGGCGATGGGCCACGGCCCACAGGAGCTGCAGGAAATCGAGTTCCGGAGTGAGGGGCGCATGACGGGGACGCCGATGGTTTGTGCTCAAACTAACGAGATGGTAGCATGCGTCGATGACGTCGGGGCGGCTCCTGATCGTGTCGAACCGGTTGCCCGTGACCGCCCAGCGGCACGGCGACGGCGTACGTGTCGTCGCCTCCAGCGGCGGACTCGCCACCGGGCTCGGCCCGTGGCACGCCGGCTCCCAGGGGCTCTGGATCGGGTGGCCCGGCGACGTCTCGTCGTACTCGGCCGAGCAGCTGGCCGGGCTGTCGCAGATGCTCGAGGAACGCGCGATCGTGCCCGTCTACCTGTCGGGCGACCAGGTGAAGCGGCACTACCACGGCTTCGCCAACCGCGTGCTGTGGCCGCTCCTGCACTACCTGATCGACCGCGTGCCGGTGGACGCCACGGGCTGGGAGGCGTACCGCCAGGTGAACGAGGCGTTCGCGGACGTGGTGGCCTATCACTACCGCTCGGGCGACCTCATCTGGGTGCACGACTACCAGCTGATGCTGCTGCCGGCGATGCTGCGCGAGCGCCTGCCCAAGGCCACGATCGGGTTCTTCCTGCACGTGCCGTTTCCGTCCTCGGAGGTGTTCCGCATCCTGCCGTGGCGCCGCCAGATCCTGCACGGCCTGCTGGGCGCGGACCTGATCGGCTTCCACACCTTCGCCTACCTCCGGCACTTCCTGGCATCGCTGCTCCACGTGGACGGCGTCGAGGCCGACGTGTTCCGCGTGCGTCTCGGCGCGCGCGAGGCGCGACTGGGCGTGTTCCCGATGGGTATCGACGCCGGCCGGTTCGACGGGCTCGCGCGCTCCGAGCGGGTGGCGGCCAACGTCGAGCAGATCCGGCAGGACGTGGGCGAACGCCACCTGGTGCTCGGCGTGGATCGCCTGGACTACACCAAGGGCATTCCCCGGCGCCTCCAGGCGATCGAGCGTGTGCTCGAACAGGATTCCCACCTCCGCGACGACCTGCGCTACCTCCAGGTGGCCGTGCCCTCCCGCGGCGATGTGGACGCCTATCGCCGCTTCCGGCCGCAGGTCGAGGAGGCCGTGGGCCGCATCAACGGGCGCTTCGGGACGCCGCGGTCCGCGCCCGTGCACTACCTGCACCAGTCGGTCGCCCCCGAACAGCTCTCGGCGCTGTACCGCGCGGCGGACGTCATGCTCGTCACGCCCTTGCGCGACGGCATGAACCTGGTGGCGAAGGAGTTCGTGGCCTCGCGCGTCGACGGCGAGGGCGTCCTCATCCTGAGCGAGTTCGCTGGCGCGGCCGCGGAGCTGGACGGCGCCCTGGTGGTGAACCCGTACGACGTGGAAGGAGTGGCCGAGGCCATCAGGCGCGCCCTGACGATGCCGGACGCCGAGCGGCGGTCGCGCATGGCCAAGATGCGGCAGCGCGTGGCCAGCCACGACGTTCACGCCTGGGCCGGCGCCTTCATGGAGGCGATGGGCCAGGTGCGCCCGGCCGTGCTGCCACGGCCGGCGGCGGCCCCGGGGCCCAGCCTGTCCACGGCGCTCGAGGAGGCCCGCCGGGCGCCGTCGCTCCGGCTGCTCCTCGACTACGACGGCACGCTCGTCCCGTTCGCCCGCTCACCCGGACTGGCGGCGCCCGACGACGAGCTGGTGGATCTGCTGCGGGACCTCGGCGGCCGGCCCGGGACGGACATCGAGATCGTGAGCGGCCGGCCGCGCGACACGCTCGAGTCGTGGCTCGGCGCACTGCCGGTCTCGCTGTGGGCCGAGCACGGCTTCTGGTGGCGCCCGGTCGGATCGGGCCAATGGCAGCCCACGTCCGACCTCGATCCGGCGTGGCTCGAGCGCCTCGTGCCGATCTTCACGCAGTTCGCCGAGGCGACGCCGGGCGCGTTCGTCGAGCGGAAGAGCGCGTCGATCGCCTGGCACTACCGGCGCGCGCACCGCGAATTCGGCCCCCGGCAGGCGCACGAACTGCGCATGCTGCTCGGCGACGCCCTCAGCAACCAGCCATTCGAGGTGCTCGAGGGCAAGAAGGTGATCGAGGTGCGCCTGCGCGGCGTCAGCAAGGCCGTGGTGGGCCGCCACGTGTCCAGCGTGGTCACGCCGGACACCGCGGTCCTGGCCTTCGGCGACGACCGGACCGACGACGACCTCTTCCGCGCCCTGCCGGCCAGCGTCGTCACCGTGGCCGTCGGTACGCCGAGCGAGCACGCCCGCTTCTCGGTGCGCAGCCCCGCCGCGGTCAGGACCGCCCTGCGATCGTTCGTCACCGACGACGACCGCGCGACGCCTGCGGCCTGAGCCTCCGCCGCCCCGTTCCGGTCGACGGCGATCGAAGCACGGCGCCCGCCGTGATCCCCTCCGGCCCGACCGCACCGGGATTAGACTCCCGTACGCGTGGGTCTGCCAGAGGCGCGTGGCCTTCCATGCCCTGGCCAGGCGCTCCGGCTTGGAGAACGAGCACCATGAAGATTTACGTCGGGGGGTCTTTGCGACGTGCCGCGAGATCCAGAGTTGTGCCGGGAGTTCGTCGCCGCGCTGGGGACGGCGATTGCCTCGCGAGGCCATGTCCTGCTGACCGGGTGCAGGGGATCGGTCGACCGGGAGATCGCCACCGCCGCGGAAGGGTGGCTGAAGGGCAACGCGGGAAGTCCGAAGGACCGGATCGTCAGCTACTGCCTCGAGACCGACACGCCGGCCCACTCCGTGGGCACCGTCCGTCGCTCCGCGCTGTCGGACTGGGGCATGAACCACGCCGACCTGGTCGTTCCCGAGCAGATCGACCAGGCCGACGCGGTGATCCTCGTGGCGGGGGGTGAAGGCACTTTCTGGGCCAAGAACTGGGCCCAGCTCGCGAGGAAGCGCATTCTCGGCATTCCACGATTCGGGGGAGCCGCGCAGAAGATCTACGCCCGGGAGCAGGTGCGGCTCAGGGAGGTCAACGCCGACGACGGTGACGACTATGAAACGCTCAACGTCATCACCGACGACATGACCGACTACGCCAGTCAGGTGGTGCGCCTGGCCGAGCGGCTGGTCCTGCCGCGAAGCGTCTTCACGATCATGTCGTTCAAGCCCGAGTTCATCGACGTGTTCGATTCCTGCAAGGACGCGTGCCAGACGTACCACTTCGACGCCGAGCGCACCGACGAGTCGGCGTCGTCGGAACCGATTCTTCCGCGCATCCTGCGGGGCATTCGGAACAGCGCCTTCGTCATCGCGGACGTCACCGAGCTGAGCTCGAATGTGTTCTACGAGGTCGGCTACGCCAAGGGGCTCGGCAAGGACGTCATCCTCATCGCCAGGAAGGGCACGGAGCTGCCGTTCGATCTGAAGGACCTGCCCACGCTGTTCTGGGAGACGCAACGCGAGCTGAAGGCAGGACTGGCGGAACGCATCGAACACATCGTCGGCCGGTACGGCAGGTAGCGACGAGGGGCAGCGCGGGTCCGCCCCGGTCGCGCCGGCGTCGGTTGGGGGTCCGGGGCAGCTCGAGGTGGGCGGCGCCGATGACTCGCGTCCCGCATCTCGCCGAACCATGTGGCCAATTTTCTGGACATAATATACTTGACTAACCGCTAGCTTCCTGCCAGACTTGGCTCATGAACGCCGCCGCCGAGCCCAAGACCCTCCAGCAGGCCATCCTGTATTTCTCGGACTACGAGAACTGCCGTGCTGCCGTTGAGGCCGTGCGCTGGACGGACGGCAAGCCGGTGTGCCCGCACTGCGGTTCGGAGCGCGTGGCCTACCTGGCGAAGCAGCGCCGCTACAAGTGCTACGAGGGCCACGCCCGCGCGCAGTTCTCGCTCAAGGTCGGGACCATCTTCGAGGACTCGGCCATCGGCTTCGAGAAGTGGCTGCCCGCGCTGTGGCTGCTCACCAACTGCAAGAACGGCATCAGCAGCTACGAGCTGGCCCGCGCGCTGGGCGTCACCCAGAAGACCGCGTGGTTCATGCTGTCGCGTCTGCGCCTTGCGTTGCAGGGCGAGGATGGTGGCAAGCTGGGCGGCGATGTCGAAGTGGACGAAACCTACATCGGCGGCAAGGCTCGCAACGTCCATCCAGCGAAGCGCCGCGCCATGATGGCGCGTGGCGGCTTCAAGGGTAAGACCGCCGTGATGGGCCTGCTGGAGCGCGGCAAGGGCAAGGCGTCGCGCGTCCGCACCGTGGTGGTGGCTGGCAACAAGCGCCGCGACCTGCTGCCCCACGTTGACCGCCACGTCGCCGCTGGCTCGAACGTCTACACCGACGCCCTGCACTCCTATGACGTGCTCAAGCACGACTTCGAGCATCAGGTCGTCGACCACGCGCAGAACTACGTTGACGGGCAGGTTCACACCAACGGTCTTGAGTCCTACTGGTCGATGCTCAAGCGGACTCTCGGCGGTACCTACATCAGCGTGGAGCCGTTCCACCTGTTCCGCTACCTCGATGAACAGGCGTTCCGATTCAACGAGCGGAAGACCACCGACGCCGAGCGTTTCAAGCTCGGTCTGTCGGGCATCCTCGGCAAGCGCCTGACCTACAGCGCGCTCACCGGCTCGGAGTTGCCGCAAACGTGAGAGAGAAGCCAAAGCCAGACCCTACAAGAGACGCGGCCGTAGACGTTCCCGCAGATGATGAAGTGGGAGCGTTCCAGCGGTTCTCGGAGGGTCTTCGAAGGGTGCTCTCGTCATCAAAGAGCAGCCACCAACAACCTGTTTCTACGAAGCGTCCCCTTCAGCGGCCTCATCGTCCTTAGGCTGCGGCGGCATGGGAATAGGGCCGAACTTTCGTTCGTAGTCAGCGACTCGACTCTCAAGGAGCCTTAGGAACGCCTTGGCGTGCTGTGGAGACATGTAGACCTCGCACTCGTTCTTGATCCGCAGCAGCCGCTTGGTGCCCTCAACGATCACGCCAAACGTCAGTCTGAAATCCCATGGGGACATCGCCAGAAGAACGTTGTTCGCGTAGGTGGACACGAACGACGCGGCGGTATCAATCTCCTGCCGCCGCTCAAGTTTCTGATTCTTCACGATGCGGCCCCCACGGCGACTTCAACGTCGTCGCTAGTCCCCAGTACTTCGTCCGAATCAACCGATCCGCTCGCCTCGACTTCGACGATGTGATTGGGCACGGCACGTAGTGGGTCTGAAAAATTCAGTGCCCCCTGAGCCCGAGGGCTGTTGCTGCTGGAAACCACCACAAACTCTCTCTTCACCGGCCGCCGACGTCGGTCTTCCTGAGAGAATTTGGCGGGCGCGACAGCCTGCCCAGGTAGCGATCTAGTCCATTCTTCGAGCTTGCTGAAAGGCACAAAGAGCCCCAGAAACGCCACATCAAATCCGTTGGCGATTCTCGCAATTGAGGTCAGGGTCATCCGGCCATAGTCCGGATCGACAGCTCTCGACACGGATGCTTGGTTCAAGCCACCGGCCTCGGCAAGCTGAGCCTGAGTCATTCCATGCGCCTTCAGCATCTCCTGCACCTGGAATGGAATCGACTGTCTCATGTGAGACTCAACGTACTGATCGCGGAACTCCTTGCTCTGCGCCCAACGCTCCCAAAGGTCAGAATCTGCGCTCATGTGTTGCTCCCTTGCCAGCAAGCAGTCTGCGTCGAAGTTTCAGCGCATCGTCAAACGCGTTCGCTGGTTCGTAGTCTTGTCGCCCAGCCTTAAAGCATCCGCGTAGCGCAACGAACTCTCTCTCGTGAGGACGCCAGTGCCCGGCAATCCGGTACTGGCAATCAGCCAATCGCCCTATCCGTAAATTCTTTGGGCACTTGAACTTGATCTCGTGAAGCCCAAGATGCTGCTTCTTGCACTCTAGGAACCGATCCCCGAAGGCGAGCCAGTCGGCCGGATCAAGCTTCGCGCTCAAGAAGCTCCAAGCCGGTTCGAAGACGGCGCGAGCATCCGCAGGCTGGTTCTCGTACCAGTCCGTGAAGAGGCGCCGCCCTCGTTCGTCTTCGTACTCAAGCAACCGCCATCCCGGCATCCTAGCGTTCCCGTAGCGAATATGCAATATTGCATTATCGGGCTATTCGGTTCTCGCTCGAACGGCTCCGGAAGAGGGCGGCGAAGCCTACCACGCTTCCAGATCTAGAGGTTAGCCAAGTATATTGTGTCCAATTTTCTTGACACCCGGAGGCCCGACGTGTCTAGAATCTTTGACATGCTCGACGAGATGTCCTTCCGCGAGAAGAGCGCGTGGATTTCCTTCCTGTCGCTTCTCGTGGTGTTCACGCCGTTCTTCTACTACTCCTACCTGACGCTGACGGATCGGATGGGGCGCCGCGAGGGCACCACCACGGCCTTCACGCTGCTCGCCGTGTTCGTGGTGCTCGAGCTCGTCCTGCACGCGGTCATCGCCATCCGCGCGCCGAAGGAGGCGCGCTCGCCCCGCGACGAGCGCGAGCGGCTCATCGAGATGCGCGCTACGCGGCTGGCCTTCCCCGTGCTCGTCCTCGGCGCGCTCCTGAGCGCTGCCGTGATTCACGCCACGCGGAGCGCCTGGATCATGCAGCAGGCGATCCTGTTCGCCATTGTCCTTGCCGAGCTCGTCAAGTTCGGCACCGAGATCGTGCTCTTCCGGCGGGGGGCCTGACGTGGGCCACGCCGTCACGAACCGCATCCGCGACCTGCGCGCCGCCCACGGCGAGATGACGCAGCAGGCGCTCGCCGATCGGATCGGCGTGACGCGGCAGACCGTGAACGCCATCGAGCTGGGCAAGTACTCGCCGTCGCTCGAGATGGCTTTCCAGATCGCGGCCGTCTTCGACGTGCCGCTCGGCGACGTCTTTCAATGGAACGGCACGGTGACGCGATGATGGACCTCTTCCGCTACGACTTCGGGTACGACTGGCCGTGGACTTACGGCCACGCGCTGGCCGGCACCGTGTTCGCCCTGGCGGCGTGGGCGGCCTGGAGGACTCGCGCCGTCTGGTGGTGCGCCGGACTCGGGGCGCTGGCCGTCTGGGCGTTCGCGAGCGCCGTGGTCGTGAACGCCGTCATGGGGTTCAGCGTGCCCATTCCGCTGCCCACCGACCGCTTCCTGCCCGGCGGCGACGTGACGGTGCTCGACGCCGGCGCCGGATCGGGCCGATCCACGCTGATGGTCCTCCTGTCGCGGCCGCGGGCCCGCGTCACGGCGCTCGACATCTTCGCCACCACCTACGGCATCAGCGACAACACCGAGGCGCGGCTCAGGGCCAACGCCAGGGCGGCCGGCGCCGAGGACCGGCTGGACGTCACGACCGGCGACATGCGCGAGATGCCCTTCGAAGCGGCCAGCTTCGACGGCGCCGTGAGCGCCTTCGCCATCGATCACCTGAACCGCGCGGATCGCCAGCGCACCTATGCCGAGATGCGCCGCGTGATCCGGCCCGGCGGCGAGTTCCTGCTCCTGGTGATCAACAACGACCGGTGGATCCGCGGCGTGTTCCCGTTCCTGGCGCACCACGGCTACTTCGGCCCGCAGACCGCCGCCGAGCGCTGGCGCACCGAGCTCACGGACGCCGGCTTCGCGCTGGTGGAAGACGGCACCGTGCCCGGCACCCTCTACTACCTGGCACGGACCTCCGGCCCGCAGGTGGCGGGCGGGCAGTGACGCCCGGCGGATCCCGCCCCCGAGCCCCAAGCCCCAAGCCCCGAGCCGCTAGCCGCTAGCCGCTAGCCGCTAGCCGCTATGAAGCATCCCCCTGCACGTGCGGCCGCGGTCCCGTGTAGACGGCGCGCATCCGGAAGTCGGACCGTGCCGCGTACTCCTCCTGCGCGTGGGCCAGCCAGCCCGCCAGGCGCGCCGCCGTGAAGAGTGCCTCACCGGCGCCGGGCGGCAGACCCAGCGCCGACGTGAAGGCGGCCAGCGCGAAGTCGGTGTTCGGTCCCGTGACTCCCTGGAGGCGCATCGTCTCGAGCAGCGGCTCCACGGGCCGCGTGTCGCCCACCCGTTTCGCCAGCGCGAGGATCGACGGCACGCGCGGATCGCCATCGGGATACAGCGGATGGCCGAATCCCGGCACGGCGGCCGGATCCAGGAACAGCGGCCCCACGGCATCGGCGGGCGAGGTGCCGCGGGCGATGGCCGCGAACGCCTGCTCCACGCGGCGGCTCGCGGCGCCGTGGCGGGTGCCGGACATGGCGCCCAGGCCGGCGCCCACGGCCGCGTAGGGCTCGGCGCCGAACGACGCCGCCACGCGGACGGCGAGCGTCGAGGCGGCCAGCTCGTGATCGGCCAGCAGGATCAGCACGTCGTCGATGGCGTCCACCGCGTCGGACCGGCCGCGCGGCACGCCGATCCAGGACGCCACCTGCGCGGCCACCGACCCGCCCCGCCGCCGCGCCACCACGGCCGCCACCGACGCCACGAGCCGTCGGGCCGTGGCCAGCGCCCCGGCCGGACGCAGATCGAGCCGCAGCGGATCGAACGCGCCGAGCACGGAGGTGATGACGCGCAGGCGATCGGTGGGCGCCGCGCCGGACGGCAGCACCGCGACGGCCTGCCGCGCCTGCTCCACCGCGCGGTCCACGGGCGGCCATGCCGGCGGCGCCCCGTCGTCCAGGCCGGACCACAGGAACTCGGCCACCGCCTCGTACGAACGGGTGGCCGCGAGCGCGTCCGGCGACTGGCCGCGATACCAGTACCGCCCCCGATCGATGAGCGTCACGGCGGAGGTGATGCGCAGATCCGGCCGGCGTTCCTGCGGCTCGCGGGCCCGCGTGGACAGCCCGTCGAGCTGCACCGGATCGAACCAGCTGCCGCGCCGGCCCGGCAGCGCGTGCCGCGTCAGCAGCCCGCGCGAGACGTAGGCGTAGAGCGTGGCGCGCTTCACGCCGAGGCGGGCGGCGGCCTCGCGGGCGGGCACCAGGGCCGGGTTCGTCATCAGCTTGATCTCCAATCAAGATTGATCAATCTCATTGACGGCCGGATCATACCGCCATGGCACACCTCATCGACGCTCCGGCCGGTCTCGAGGGCGTCGTCGCGGCGGAGACGTCGATCGGCGACGTCCGCGGCGACGAAGGCTACTACCACTACCGCGGCTACTCGGCCCCCGCGCTGGCCCTGAGCCGGCCCTTCGAGGCCGCGTGGCACCTCGTGCACCACGGCACGCTGCCGGATGCCGACGCCCTGGCGGCGTTCCGGCGGGAGACCGCGGCCCTTCGGACGCTGCCGGCGTTCGTCCTCGACGCCCTGCCCGCCATCGCCAGGGTCGGGCCGCCGATGTCGGCGCTCAGGACGGCGCTGTCGCTCGCGGGCCAGGACCTGCGGCCGTGGCTGGACGAGACGCCCGGGGAACGGGAGCATCAGGCGCTCCGCCTCGCCGCGATGACGCCCACGCTCGTGGCCGCGCTGTGGCGCGTGCGCCAGGGGCAGCCCCCGGTGGCCCCGGATCCGTCACTCGGACTCGCGGCCGACTACCTGCGCATGATCCATGGCGCGCCGCCGAGCGACGAGGCCGCGCGGGCCGTGGAGCGCTATCTCCTCCTCACGATCGACCACGGCTTCAACGCCTCGACGTTCACCGCCCGGGTCGTGGCCTCCACGGGCGCGGACGTCGCGGCCGCGGCGGTCGCGGGCGTCGGCGCGCTCTCGGGCCCGCTGCACGGCGGGGCGCCGAGCCGCGTCGTGGACATGCTGCGCGAGATCGGCACGCGCGACCAGGCCCGCGAGTGGGTGGAGCACCGCCTCGCCTCGGGCCAGCGGATCATGGGCTTCGGCCATCGCGTCTACCGCACCGAGGATCCGCGGTCGGCCGTGCTCAAGGCGACGGCGCTCGCCCTGGGCGGCGAGATGGTGGACCTGGCCGTCGAGGTCGAGCGGATCGCGCTCGACCTGCTCGACACGAAGTATCCCGAGCGGAAGCTGCGGACCAACGTCGAGTTCTACGCCGGGATCGTGCTGCACGAGATCGGCCTGCCGCCGGCCCTCTATCCCCCGACCTTCGCCGTGAGCCGCGTCGTGGGCTGGATGGCGCACGTGCTCGAGCAGACCCGCGGGAACCGCATCATCCGGCCGTCGTCCCGCTACGTGGGGGCGCTGCACGCCGCCGCGCAGGCCACCCCGGCCTAGCCGCTCCGGGTCAGCCGACGAGGCGGAAGATCCGGACGCCGGGGATGCCGTCCACCTCGAGTACCCGGGGACTGGTGCGCTCCCCCGTCGCCAGCCGTCCGAGATCGGGCTGGATGGCCGCGGCGTTCGGCGTCAGCACCAGGTGCGTGACGCCCATCGCCTGGCAGTCGTCGAGGAACCGGTCCAGGCTGGCGGTGGACGGCGCGGGGAACGTGTCCGCGTAGCCCGCCAGGTCCAGGCTGGGCCAGCCGCCGATGGCGCGCGGATGGTACGACGTCACCTGCCAGCCTGGCGCGTCCAGGAAATAGAAGTCGAAGTCCGTGAACACCTGCACGCCGATCCGGACCCGATCGGCCGTGAGCCGCGCGTCGAGCGCACGCGCGGTGGCCGCCTGCTGCCGCACGTCCGCGAGGAAGCCCCGCGTGGCGGGCACCCAGGCCACGGCGGCGTATCCCGCGAGCGCGGCGGCCGCGAGGCCGGCGGCGGCCGTGCGCCTGCCGGCCGGTACACGACGCACCAGGTCGCCCACGACGAGCGCGACCGCGGCCAGCACGACGGGGACGGCGGCGGCGACGCCGCGGGGACTCGCGCCCAGATCCACGAGCGGCGCGAACACGGCGGCGGTCACGCCCGCGAAGACCGCGAAGCTGCGGACCTCCCGGCTGCGGGCCGCCAGCGCCGCCACGAGCGGCAGCACCGCGAGCCAGGCGTGCGGCAGGAGATAGGCGAGATAGCTCCTCCGGAAGGCCGCCGGATCGCGCGCGATCGCCTCGCCGACCGAGCCTGGCAGCGTCCCCGGGTCCAGGTGGTACCAGTTCACGGCGCCGACGTGTCCCTTGAACACGTTGAACGCCTGTGCGCGCTGCAGGCGTCCCATGTCGCCGGCCGCGGCGCCGAGCAGCAGCAGGCCAACGCCCGCCGCGGCCACGATCGACGCGGCGATGGCCAGCGGACGGACCGCGCGCCTGCCGCCCACCGCCAGGCCCGCCGCGAGGGCGCCGAACGCGAAGACGAAGCCGTGATACCGCGTCCAGCCGGCGGCGGCCAGGCACAGCCCCGCGCCGACGGCGGCGCCCGTCGAGCCGGACGTCGCCGCCCGATGGAGCAGCAGGGCGCCGGTCACGGCCAGGGTCACGAACGGCGCGTCGGCGCCCGTCGTCAGCACCTGCGTCGCCACGTCGGGATGGAGCGCCACGAGGCCGAGCGCGCCCGCGGCCGCCCACCGGCCGCCCAGCCGTGCGACGCCGGCGAAGACCACGGCGAGCAGCACCCAGCCGGCCGCCACGTTGGCCGCGTAGGCGCTCACGACGAGCCGGCTGCCCGGCAGCCACGCGAGCAGCGTGGGATAGCCGGGCGGATAGAAGCCGTTCCAGAGCGCGTGCGCGGACGGCGCCCACGTGTTGGCCGCGAAGGCGTTTCCCCAGAAGTCGTTGAGGGCGGCGTAGTAGCCCACCGCGTGGCCGTGGACCAGGCACAGCGCGGCCAGCGGCGCCGCCAGCAACGCGCCCACGGCGGCGTCTCTCCAGGACATCCGCCAAGACAGTACACCAGCGTCGCGAGGCGCGGCCGCGGCGCGGCGGGTCGAAGGCCGCGGGGTATGATCGGCCGCAGTGCTCGCCGCGTGCATCGCCCTCTGGGTGGGGCTGCTCCTCACGCTGCCGTCCCGTCCCTCGCCCTGGCTCGTGGTGGCGTCCGGCCTGCCGGTCCTCGCGCTGGCGTCGTGGCGATGGGCGCGGCGGCGCGGACGTCCCTGGCGGGAGCACCTGGCCGACACCGCGGACGTGCACGCGGTGGGGCTCGTCCTCCTCTACGGCGTGGGCGTGCTGCTGCCCGACACGCACGGCATCACGACCGACGGCGTCACCTACTTCGCGCAGCTCAGGAGCCTGGTCTTCGATCGCGACCTGGACGTGGCGCGGGAGTTCGCCGTCCTCGGCCAGCCGGCGCGTCCGAATCACGTCGTGCCGGTGGGGCCCACCCTCATCTGGGCACCGCTGTATCTCACCGTGGCGCTGGCGGACGCGGCCGGACGTGCGGTGGGCGCCTGGGCCGCGCCGTCGGACCCGACCACCCTCGGCCTGGGCCTGCCCTACATCCGGGCCGCGCTGCTGTCGTCGTATGCGCTCGGCGCCGTGGGCCTCCTGGTCCTCCACTGGCACCTGCGCCACCGATTCGCCACGGCCATCGCGTTCGTGACCACGACGCTCGTCTTCGGGGCGACGCCGCTCTTCTGGTACATGGTCTACGAGCCGTCGATGGCCCACGCCGCCTCCTTCGGCGTCGCGGCGCTCTTCTCGGTGGCCGCCGCGCGGTGGGTGCCGGAAGCCACGAGCGGGCCGGGCGGCCGGAGGAAGAGTCTCCTGCTCGGCACGCTCCTGGGCGCGGCCTTCGCCGTCCGCTCTCAGGACGCCGCGTTCGCGATCCTGCCCGCGCTCCTGGTGCTCGCCACGGCCGAACCGTGGCCGGCGCGCCTCCGCCGCGCGCTCCCGCTGGCGGGCTGGGCCTTCCTGGGCGCGCTGCCGTGGATCGTGCTGCAGGCCGTGCACAGCACGATCCTGCTCTCGCGCTACCGCTACAACTTCATGGGCCAGGGCGGCTACTTCGATCCGTGGCACTCGCGCTGGATCGACACGCTCTTCTCGTCGTGGCACGGGCTCTTCTCGTGGACGCCGGTGGTGTACGTGGCGGCGCTGGGCACGATCGCCTACCTGGCGCGCGAGCGCCGCTGGGCCGCCTCCGCCCTCGTCGTGCTCTTCACCACGGCCTGGGCCAACGGGGCCACGCAGGACTGGGCGGGCGGGTGGTCGTTCGGCGGCCGGCGGTTCACGAGCGCGCTCGTGCTGCTGGCCCCGGGCCTGGCGCTCGCCATCGAGTGGGTCGTGCGTCGGCCGCTCGTGGCGATCGCGCCGCTGGCCGTCGGCGCGCTGTGGTGGAACCACCTGCTGATGGTCCAGTACACGACGGGCGCGCTGCCCAAGGACGAGGCCGTGAACTTCGGGCGGCTCGTGCGCCAGCAGGCCGAGGTGGCCACGGTCGCGCCGTACGCCTACCCGTTCGCGTTCCCCGCCAACGTGTGGTTCGCCTGGAAGAACGGGCTCCCGGTGGACAAGTACGACGTCCTCTCCCCCGTGGTCCCCGGTCCCGGGTTCGAGGTCCGCTTCGATCGCGGCGTGGACAGGTTCCTGCTCGACGGCTGGGAGGCGCCGACCGGCGACGAGTGGGGTTCGGCCTGGTGGATCGGCGCGACGCCGGCCACCATGACCGTCCCGCTCGCGCTCGCGCCGGGCCGCGTGCAGATCACGCTCACGACCAGGACCCGTCTCGAGGAGCCCGTGGTGCAGGCCGCCCTGGCCGTCGACGTGAACGGCGTCCAGGTGGGGCAGTTCGCGGCCGGCGTGCCCGAGCCCTCCACCGCCACCCTCACGATCCAGGCCGACGTCGCCGCCCGGATCTTCAGGCGCGGGTTCAATCGCCTCGCGTTCCGGAGCCTCGGCGTCTCGCGGGTGGATCCGTCCGACACGCGCCCGCCGGGCCCGCTGGCCCGCCGCCGCGGCGCCGCGTGGCCCGTGGCCTTCTACGACCTGCGCATCGGGACCCTCCCGTAGCCGCGGGGCCGTCTATCATCAGCGGATGTCGATCCGCTCCCTCGCGGCCGCCGCGCTCCTCCTCGCGCCGGCGGCGCTCGCGAACCGCGGGCTCGAGGCCCAGGCGCCCGCCGGTATCCGGGTGGTGCCGCTCAGCGCGCCCGACGCCCGGCGCCCGGCCGAGGCCTCCGTCGCCATCAACCCGACGAGCCCCGATCACGTCATCGCGACACTGATCCAGGCCAACCCGCCCGGCCAGCAGCCGCGGTCGACCAACTGGAGCTACGTGTCCACCGACGGGGGCCTCACCTGGACGGGCGCCCCGGCGGCCCATCCGGGCGGCCGCGTGCAGGGCGACGACGTCATCACGTTCGGGCGCGACGGCACGGCGTTCCACACCTTCATCGCCTTCGACGGCATCCGCGTCGATCGGCCCGAGCGCGCCTTCTCCGGCATCCACGTGCGCCGGTCCACCGACGGCATCGCGTGGGAACCGGCGGTCGCCGTGGTGGATCACGTCAACTCCGCCATCCCCTTCGAGGACAAGCCCTGGACCGTGGTGGACCGGGCGGCCGGATCGCCCCACCGCGGCAACGTCTACGTGGCGTGGACGCGCTTCGACGTGTACGGCAGCGCCAACCCGGCCGACCGGACCGGGATCTGGTTCGCGCGCTCGAAGGACGGCGGCCGGTCGTTCCAGGTGCCGGTCCGGATCTCGGACGGCAGCGGCGGCGCCAAGGACGACGACGACACCGTGGAGGGCGCCGTGCCCGCGGTGGGGCCGAACGGCGAGGTGTACGTGGCGTGGTCGGGCCCGCGTGGGATCGAGTTCGATACGTCCGCCGACGGCGGCTGGACGTTCGGCGCCGACAAGGTGCTCACCACGCTCACGGGCGGCTGGGATCTGCCCCTGCCAGGCGTCGAGCGGCACAACGGCATGCCCGTCACGGCCGTGGACCTCAGCGGCGGCAAGGACAAGGGCAGCCTTTACGTCAATTTCATCGACGAGCGGAGCGGCCCCGGCGACACCGACGTCTGGCTGCTCGCGTCCAGGGACGGCGGGAAGACCTGGGCCGCGCCCGTCCGCGTGAACGACGACCCCAAGGGCGCCGCGCAGCTCTTCACGTGGATGGCCGTGGATCCGGCCGACGGCTCCGTGAACGTCGTGTTCCACGACCGTCGCGGGCAGTCCGGCACGATGACGGGCGTCACGCTGGCCCGGAGCGTGGACGGCGGGCGCACGTTCACGAACTACGCGCTGCCGGTGGAGCCCTTCGACTGCTGCGCGCGATCGTCGTTCCTGGGCGACTACAACGGCATCGACGCGAGCGGCGGCCGGGTCGTGGCCGTGTTCCCGGTGCTGCCCGCCACCGGCGACCAGCGGATCATGGCCGCCACGATGCGCTTCGAACCGGGCACCCAGACGCTGCGGTAGTCCGGGACGCCTACGCGGCTTTCGCCCGGGGCTGACCGGCCAGGCCCCAGACCTGGCGCGCGTAGTCGAGCACCATCCGGTCGCTCGAGAAGGCGCCCATGCCGGCCACGTTGAGGATCGCGGCGCGGTCCCAGGCGTCCGGCGTGTGCCACAGGGCGTCCACGCGATCCTGGCACGCGGCGTAGGCGGCGAAGTCGGCGACGACGAAGAACGGGTCGCCGCCCTCGACGAGCGATCGGCACACGTCGTGGAATCGCGAGGGATCGCCGGGCGAGAAGACGCCGCGGGCCACGAGATCGAGGGCGTGCCGGAGTTCCGGCTGTCCCTGCAGCACCTCGCCTGGGCGGTACCCCGCCTGGCGCCACGCCGTCACTTCGGCGGCCGTGAGCCCGAAGGTGAAGAAGTGCTCGGCGCCGACGGCCTCCCGCATCTCCACCGTGGCGCCGTCGAGCGTGCCGATCGTGAGCGCGCCGTTCAGCGCGAGCTTCATGTTGCCCGTGCCCGAGGCCTCCGTGCCCGCCGTGGAGATCTGCTCGGAGAGGTCGCAGGCCGGGATGATGCGCTCGGCGTTGGACACGCTGTAGTTCGGGTAGAAGACGACCGTGAGCAGGCCCCGCGCGGCCGGGTCACGGTTGACCACGTCGGCCACGCCGTGGACCAGGCGGATGATCTGCTTCGCCGCGCGGTAGCCGGGCGCGGCCTTGCCGCTGATGAGCACGGTGCGCGGCGCCAGGCCCGATGTCCGGCCCTCGAGGATCCGGGCGTAGCGCGCGACCACGTACAGGACGTTCAGCAGTTGGCGCTTGTATTCGTGGATCCGCTTCACCTGGACCGCGAGGAGCGCGTCCGGATCGACCGTGACGCCCAGGTTCCGCGCGACCAGGTCCGCCAGGCGGACCTTGTTGGCGCGCTTCACGCGGCGGAACTCGGCCCGGAAGGCCGGATCGCCGGCCAGAGGCGCCAGGCGGCTCAGCTCGCCCAGATCGCGCACCCACCCGTCGCCGATGGCGCCCGTGATGAGGGTCGCCAGGTCGCGGTTGGCGTGGTGCAGCCACCGCCGCGGCGTCACGCCGTTGGTGATGGCCACGATCTGGTCCGGCCAGAGCCAGTGGAAGTCGGCGAAGATCGTGTCCCGCATGAGCGCCGTGTGCAGGCGCGACACGCCGTTCACGGTGTGGCTGCCCACCATGGCCAGGTGGGCCATCCGCACGTGACGGACGCCGTCCTCGCCGATGAGCGACAGCCGCCGGACCCGCCCCTCGTCCCCCGGAGCGCGCCGGCGCACCTCGTCGAGGAAGCGGCGGTTGATCTCGTAGACGACGGCCAGGTGCCGGGGCAGGAGCCGCCCGACGAGCTCCACCGGCCACGTCTCGAGCGCCTCCGGCATGAGCGTGTGGTTCGTGTAGGAGAAGGTCCGCCGGGTGACGGCCCAGGCGCCGTCCCAGCCCATGCCGTAGCGATCGACGAGGAGCCGCATGAGCTCGGCCACGGCAATCGAGGGGTGCGTGTCGTTCAACTGGATGGCGACGTGCCGGTCCAGCGCCGCCAGGTCGCCGTGCTCGGTCACGAAGCGGCGCAGGATGTCCTGCAGCGACGCGGACACCAGGAGGTATTGCTGCTTGAAGCGCAGTT
Source organism: Vicinamibacterales bacterium (assembly GCA_050187355.1). Taxonomy (GTDB): domain Bacteria; phylum Acidobacteriota; class Vicinamibacteria; order Vicinamibacterales; family UBA2999; genus CADEFD01. The sequence continues at coordinate 7,599 of JBFWXO010000010.1, read as the reverse complement.
CGCGGCCCTGGCTCGTGGTGTCGTCCGGATAGAGCACCTTCGAGAGGTTCTCCGACGCGGTCTTCGCTTCCACGGCCTTGATGTAGTTGCCCTCGTTGAAGTACTTGAGGTCGAAGTCGCGCGAGGACCGCGCCGACCAGAGGCGCAGGTGGTTCACCGTGTCGGTGCCGTAGCCGGGCACGGGCGTGTCCGACGCAAGGGCCATGACTTCCTCGGCATCGACCCAGTCGTGCCGCAGCCGGCCCTGCGGGTCCGCGTACTCCTGCACCCGGCCGCCGAACTTCACGGGGTAGAAGACCTCGGGCCGCTGCAGCTCCCACGGGTTCCCGAACCGCAGCCACGGATCGGGCTGCTCCACCTGGGCGCCGTCCTCGATGCGCTGGTAGAAGAGGCCGTACTCGTAGCGGAGGCCGTAGCCGTAGCCGGGCAGCGCGTGCGTGGCCATCGAGTCGAGGAGGCAGGCGGCCAGCCGGCCGAGCCCCCCGTTGCCGAGGGCCGCGTCGGGCTCCACCTCCTTCAGCGCGTCGTAGCTCTGCTCCAGGTCGGACAGCGCGTCGCGGAACGGCTCGTACAGCCCCAGGTTCATCAGGGCGTTCGCCAGCAGCCGTCCCGTCAGGAACTCCAGCGACAGGTAGTAGACGCGCTTGCCGCCGGCAGCGTAGCAGCCGGCCATCGTCGCCATCCATCGATGGATGAGGTGGTCGCGCACGGTCAGCGACGCGGCCGCCAGCCAGTCGCGGTCCGTGGCCGTCGCCGGCGACTTGCCGAGCGAGGTCTGCAAGCGCTCCACGATGGCCTGCCTGAGGGAGGCGCGGTCGGCAGGCGGCGGCGCCGGGGCGACGGAGTCGGGGCGCGGGGACATGGCTCCGCCCCGTCTAATCGGCCGGGCGCACCGGAGGGTGAATCCGGCGCGGCCGCTCAGTACCCGCGCTCGAAGTCCACCCGGTAGCGCAGGGGCTCCCCGCCGTGGAACCGGCGGTAGTTGTCCACGAACACGCCGACGATGTCGGCCGGGAAGCTCGGCGCCGACGTGTGGCTGGTGATGAAGGTGTTGGGCGTGCGCCAGTACGGGCTCGACGCCGGCAGCGGCTCCTCGGGGAAGACGTCGAGCACGGCGCCCGCCACGCGCCCCGCCTGGAGCGCCGCCACCAGCGCGTCGTCGTCGAGCGTCCGGCCGCGCCCCACGTTCACGACCACCGCGCGCGGCGGCAGGGCGCCCAGCATCTCCCCGTCCACGATGGCGCGGGTGTCGTCGGTGTTCGGCAGGACGGCCACCAGGTAGTCGAGATCGCGGGCGAACTCCGCCTTCGCGGGCCCGTGGAAGTAGCGGTCGACGTGGCGGCAATCGCGGCTGCTCCGCGTGTAGCCGTGGACCGTCATCCCGAAGTGCTGGGCCGTGGCCGCCAGGTGCGCGCCGATCGAGCCGACGCCGACGAGCCCGAGGGTCTTGCCCTGCAGCGTGCCCGGGAGCGTCGCGTCCCAGCGGCCCTCCTGTTGGGACGCGAGCCGCGGCACGATCTTGCGTTCGATCGCCAGGAGGTAGCCGAACACGTACTCGGACATCAGCGGGCCGAACACGCCGCGGATGTTCGTGAGCACGTAGTCGCGCCGGAGCGCCGGGTCGAGCAGCGGCTCGACGCCCGCCCAGGTGAGCTGCGCCCAGACGAGGCGCGGCAGGCCCGGGAGCGCCTCACGGACGCGCGTGGGATCGCCCAGCAGGATGTCGCTGTGGGCCCCGCGCGCCAGGCCGTCGGCGACGTCGGCGGAGGCGACGATCGCCAGGTCCGGACACCCGGCGGCGTCCACCAGCCGGCGGTACTCGTCCGGATGCTTCGTGAGGATGAGGAGGTGGTGCATTGCGGCCCAGCCTATCCTCGCCGCCGGGCGCCGGGCAATCGGCGCGAACGCGGACCGGGGCCCGCCCGGCCGGGCGCCGCCCGAAGGTACGATGCGGAGGTGGACCTTCCGACGGAGGACGGCGCGGCCCCGTCCTCGTGGGCCGCCGGGTCGTGGCGCCGCCACCGGCGGACGTTCTGGATCCTGCACTCGCTGTGGGCGCTCGCCTGGGGCGTCGTGGTCCTGTGGCTCGCGCACGAACGCTACGGGTTCGTGCCGTGGGTGGTCGGATTCCTCGCGCTGACGTGGGTGTCCACGCTGTTCTTCAGCCGGCCGGACCGCGCCGCGGACGCCCGGGACCCCTCCGCCCGGTTCCGCCAGGGCGTCGCGTCCTACCTGACCCGCGTGATGTATCAGGAGACGCTCTTCTTCCTGCTGCCGTTCTACTGGTACTCCACGGTCTATCCGTCCTGGAACGTCGCGTTTCCGCTGGTCCTGGCCGCCCTGGCGGTGCTCGCCTGCCTGGACCTCGTGTTCGACCGCTGGCTCCGCGAGAGCGCCGTCTTCGGGCTGGTCTTCTTCGTCTCGGTCGCCTTCGCCGGGCTGAACCTGCTCCTGCCGATGGTCCTGTCGATGGGGCCCGAGGTGGCGACGCCGATGGCGGCCGTCGTCGCCGTGGCCAGCGCCGTGCCGATTGCCGTCCGTGGGCAGGTGACGAGCCTGGCCGCGCGCGTGAAGGCGGGTGCCGCGGCGGTGATGCTCCTCGCCGTGGCGATCCGCGCCCCGCAGTTCGTGCCGCCCGTGCCCCTCAGGCTCGAGGCCGCCACCTTCGCGCGCGACCTGGATCGGACGACGCTCGAGACGTCGGGCGATCTGTCGGGCAGCGCCGAGGCGTCCACCCTGCCCGGCGGCCTCGTGGTGGTGGTGTCCGTCTTCGCGCCGTCGAACGTCCCGGCGAGCGTGGTGCTCGACTGGTACCACGACGGCCGGCTGGTGCGCGGGTCGAGGAACATCGACATCGTCGCGCACGGGGGCGGCTTCCGGCTCTGGGAGGCCCTGCGCCCCGGTCAGGGCGTCCTCGCGCCGGGCGACTACCGCATCGTGCTCCGCACGGCCGACCGGCGCGTGTTCGGCACCGCGCAGATCGAGCTGCGCTAGCCGGAGCGGCGGCTAGCGGGCCCGCGAGGCGTCGATCGCGGCGACGATGGCGGCCAGGGCCTGGTTGAGCGTCTTCGTCCCGGCCGGCGCGCCGCGCTGATGGCCCATGCGCACGACCACCAGGTCGTGCGAGGGGACGATGAAGGTGTGCTGGCCGCCCGCGCCGGACGCGAAATAGGCGTTGCGCGGCAGGTTCCACTGGCCTTCGCCGTTCACCCAGAACTGGCCGCCGTATTCCTTGCGGACCCAGGCCGGCGCCGGCGTGGACACGAAGGCGGCCCAGCCCTCGGGCAGCAGCCGCTGGCCGTTCCACACGCCGTCCTGCAGGTAGAGCATCCCGAGCCGCGCCCAGTTCCTGGCCGTGCCGTAGTCGTAGCCGCTGATGAGGAAGTTGCCCCACGGGTCCGTTTCCAGCACCTGGCGCCGGATGCCGATCCGATCGAACAGCGCCCGTTGGGGATAGGTGAGATACGCCTCGCCCCGCCCCTCCACCGCCTGGCGCACGAGGAAGCCGAGCGTCATCGGATCGCAGTTGCGATAGCGCCCGACGACGCCGGGGGCGAACTCGACCGGCGACGAGATGGCGTACTGGTAGGCGTCCACGGCGCCGGCGTAGATGAAGAAGTGATCGTGATACTGGGTCCGCGGATCCAGGTGCCGGTCGTCCTGTCCGGTGAAGCTGAGCCCGCTCGACATCTGCATCACGTCGCGCACGCGGATGGCGCCCCGCGGATCGCCGGGCCGGCGCCAGTCCGGCACGGGCGCCGGGTCGTCGAGCCCGAACGACCCGCGCTGGATCTCCAGGGCGGCGAGGGTCGCGTTGAGGCTCTTGCCCATCGACCAGCTTTCGAGCTGCGTGTCCTTCGTGATGCCGGGCATGTAGCGCTCGCCCACGATCTGCCCTTTGTGCACGACGACCATCGCCGCCGTGAGCCCGTCGGGGTCCGAGAACGCCAGGTCGACGGCGGCCTGCATCCTGGCCTTGTCGAGGCCGGCCGGCCAGGGAGCGGCGACCGGGGCATCGCCCATCGGCCAGGGCTGCGCGGCGGCGTCGGGCAGGGTGGTCCGGACGGGCGTCGGCGTGAAGTGGATGCCGTCCTCGCCCTCCGGGTGGATCACGCAGCCCTGGTCGCCGTAAAAGGCGGCGGTCCGGGTGATGCCCTTCACGGTGGCGCGCACGCGCCTGGCGGCGCGATCCACGTCCACGGTGACCGGCTGGTCGCGATCCGGCGCGGCCATCAGGAAGTAGGCGCTGTTCGTCCGCGCCTCCTCCACGTCGCGGCCGCTCACGAACACGGCGGAGCAGAGGATCTTGGCGTAGCTGGCCGCGCCAAGGCTGGTGGGACTCTGGTACTTGATGTCCGGGTGATGCGGCCGCGTGGGCGTGGCGGGTTGCGCGGCAAGGACCGCGGTACCGACCACCGCGGACAGCAGGACCATGGCGGGACGAATGGGCCGCACGGCTGACCTGGAATGGCGTAGCATGCCGCGAATCCTACTCTGGGGGCCGCCTGGATGGGCGTGCGGCGTATGACGTCGAGCGTGACGCGGTTGACGGCAGGTCCGACCTGCGGCCCGTCGCGCGCACCTTCTACGACTACTTCGCCGACGACTACGACGTGCTGGCGGTCGTCCCCTACGACGGCCAGATGGACGAGGCCACGGCGTTCCATCAGCGCCAGCGCTTCACCGTGGCCGGGCGCGTCCGGGTGCAGGACCGCTCCGACTACTCGCGGATCCTCCTCCGCTTCTGGCCGGCCGACGACGACGAGGACAAGGACGAGCGCGCCTTCGCCGACCTCAGCCGGTCGGGGCAGTTCAGCGCCGATGTCGAGATTCGCCCGGGCCGCGAGGGACAGTACGAGTTCGACGCCTACCTGTTCTGGCCCGGCGCGCCATCGCAATACCCGCGCTGCCGCCTGTCGGTCACCACCGTCACGCCGTAGCGCGCGCCCGGAACGGGTGTGCGATCATCACGCCCGTGCCGGAGCCGCTTCTCGAACTGCTGGACGCCACCGTGGTCAAGGACGGACGCCCCGTCCTGGACCGCGTGTCCCTGACGATTCACGAGGGCGAGCACACGGCGATCCTCGGGCCGAACGGCGCCGGCAAGTCCGTGCTGGTCGGCCTGCTGACGCACCACGAGCGGGCCGTCCCGCACGACGACGGCCGCCCCGCGGTCCGCGTCCTCGGCGAGGCCCGCTGGGACGTCGGCACGCTGCGCCGGCGCCTGGGCATCATCTCCTCCGCCCTCCACCACCGGCTCGTGGCCGGCAACAGCGAGGGGCCGATCACGGCCCGCACCGCCGTCGTGTCCGCGTTCCTCGCCTCGCACGGGATCCTGCGCTACGGCGCCGTCACCGAGGAGATGCGGACACGCGCCGAGGCGGCCCTCGACGAGGTGGGCGCCGCGCACCTGGCCGACCGGTACCTGCACGAGATGTCGGGCGGCGAAGCCCGCCGGGTGCTGCTGGCGCGCGTGATGGTGACCGAGCCGCGCGTGCTCGTGCTGGACGAGCCGACAACGGGGCTCGACCTGGCCGCCCGCCACGACTTCATGGAGCGCGTCCGGCGCGTGACGCGCGACGGCACGACGCTCGTGCTCGTCACCCACCATACCGAGGAGATCGTCCCCGAGATCGGGCGTGTGATCTTCCTGCAGGGCGGCCGCATCGCCGGCGACGGCCCGACCGGCCGGATGCTCGCCCCCGAGCCGCTCCGGCAGCTCTTCGGCACGCCCGTCGTCGTGGACCGCGCCGGGCACTACGCGTACGCGCGGCCGGCCGGGGCGGCGGCGGCTCGACCGTGAGGCGGACGAGGCGGCCGGACGAGGCATCGCGCGGCCCCGTGCTTGAGCGCCGGCTCTCGGGGCCGCGATAATCGTCGCGTCCACCGACGGCGTCCCTTCCGTGTCCTCTCGCGCCCGCCGCTCCCACCGCCAGCCCGCCGTGCCCCGCGCGGCATCCGCGGGCGCCGCGCCGTTCCCGGCCGCCCGCGGGACGTTGGCCGTCTTCGCGACGGCGCTGGCCGTGCGGCTGCTGCACCTGTGGCAGATGCAGGCCTCGCCGTACTTCGCCACGCTGCTCGGCGACGCGAGGGGCTACGACGCCTGGGCGCGACGGCTGGCCGCCGGCGACTGGCTCGGCGCCGACGTCTTCTACCAGGCGCCCCTCTACCCGTATTTCCTGGGCGTCGTCTACGCCCTGGGCGGCGATGCCGGCACCGCGCGGATCGTGCAGGCCCTGCTCGGGGCGACCTCGGCGGCCCTCGTGTGCGTGGCGGTGGGTCGGCTGGTGTCGCCGCGCGCCGGAGTGGCCGCCGGCCTCATCCTGGCCCTCTACGCGCCGGCCATCTTCTTCGACGGCCTGCTGCAGAAGTCCACGCTCGACGTGCTCTTCGTGGCCGGGGTGATGGCGATTACGGCCGTCCTCCTCACGGGCGGCGCCGCACGGCGCGGGTGGTGGGTGCTGCTCGGCGCCACGCTGGGCGCGCTGTCGCTCACGCGCGAGAACGCCCTGGCGCTCGTCGTCGTGGTGGCCGTGTGGGCATGGCGCTGGGCGCCGGTGGAACGCGCCGGCCGGTGGCGCGCGCTCGGCGGGCTGGCCGTCGGGCTCGTCCTGCTGCTGGGCCCGGTGCTGGCCCGGAACTACGCCGTGGGCGGCGGCCTCTATCTCACGACCTCGCAGTTCGGTCCGAACCTCTACATCGGCAACCACGCCGGGGCGGACGGCTCGTACCAGTCGCTGCGCTTCGGACGCGGGTCGCCCGAGTTCGAGCGCATCGACGCCACCGAACTGGCCGAGCGGGCCGAAGGACGCCCGCTGACGCCGGGCGAGGTGTCCGCGTACTGGACCGGCCGTGCCGTGGACTTCATCACCGGACAGCCCGTGGCGTGGCTGCGCCTCATGGCGCGGAAGACCGCCCTGCTCGTGAACGCCCGGGAGGCGATCGACACGGAGAGCCTCGAAGCGCATGCCGAGAGGTCGTGGCCGTTGAAGGTGCTCGGGCCGGTGACGCATTTCGGCGTGCTCGTGCCGCTGGCGCTCGTCGGCGTGGTGGCGGCGTGGGCCGCCCGCGGGCGGCTGGCGATCTGGTATGCCGTCGCCGCGGCGCTGGCCGTCTCCACGGTGGCGTTCTACGTGTTCGCGCGCTACCGCTATCCGCTCGTGCCCCTGCTGGCCGCCCTGGCGGGCGCCGCGCTGGCCGATGTGCGGGGCTTTGCCGCCAGGGCCTCGACGACGCGCCTGGCCGCCACGGCGGCCGGGGCCGTCGCACTGGCGACGGTGGCGTTCCTGCCGCTCCTGCCCGCCGACAGGAGCCGGGCCATCGCCGAGACGAACCTCGGCTCGGCGTTCTACGACGACGGCCGGATCGACGACGCCGTCGCCCGCTACCGCCGCGCGATCGAGATCGCGCCCGACTACGCGCCCGCCTACAACAACCTCGGCGTCGCGCTCCGGGCCAGCGGACGCACTGACGAGGCGCTCGGCGTGTACCGCGACGGCCTGGCCCGGAACGACGATTACCCGGATCTCCACTACAACCTGGCCAACGCCCTCCTGGCCCTGAACCGGTCAGCCGAGGCCGCCGAGCACCTCAGGAAGG
>JBFWXO010000009.1:0-143841 GCA_050187355.1 Vicinamibacterales bacterium | reverse complement strand
GCCGCGGTCGAAGGACTTGGGGCCGCGGTCCTGCCACTCGGGTTTGGGGCCACGTGGACGATCCCCGCCGCGGTCGAAGGACTTGGGGCCGCGGTCCTGCCACTCGGGTTTGGGGCCACGCGGGCGATCTCCGCCACGGTCGAAGGACTTGGGCCCGCGGTCCTGCCACTCGGGTTTGGGGCCACGCGGGCGATCCCCGCCGCGGTCGAAGGACTTGGGCCCGCGGTCCTGCCACTCGGGCTTGGGGCCGCGTGGGCGGTCGCCGCCGCGGGCGAAGGGCTTGGGGCCGCGGTCGCGCCATTCGGGCTTGGGACCGCGTGGGCGGTCGCCGCCGCGATCGAAAGCCTTGGGGCCGCGATCCCGCCACGCCGGCTTGCCACCAGGAGAGCTCCCGCGGCTTCGCCTTGCGGTCTCAGGCACGGGGCCGTCTGCCGCCGGCCCTTCCGACGCGTCGTCCTCACGGTGCTCGTCGACCTCGGAGTCAGGCAGCTCGATTGGCTCGGGATCCAGCGCGGCGTCCTTGGCGTCGCCGGCGTCCGCCGGCCGCTCGTCGCCCTCGAACGGCTGGAACACCTCGGGATCACCGCCCGATCGCCCGTGACCGGACCGCGACCGCACCGTCTTCTTGAAGCGATCCCACTTCGCCTTCTTGGCCTGCTGGAACTTCTCACGCGGATCGCGATGCTCGCCCCCAGGCCGCCAGCTCTTGGTCCGCCGGACCTCCTCGGATGGCGGAACGAGCGAGCCATCCGGACCCACCGTATAGCCCGCCGCGAGCTTGTCGCGGGCATCGTCGCGCGACTCCCAGAGCCGGCCCTTCTGGAACCACCGCATTTCCGCGCCGGGGTGCTTCACCTGGAGGCGCTTCAGGGTCGGCAGCAGCTCGTCGGGCTCCGCGGCGCGAAACGCCGTCGGCCCTCCATCCACCAGGATGGTCCAATACGCATAGCGGGGTGGCATCCGACGATCCTACTCGCTCTGACCGCTGGCCCTGGCAGCCGTCGACACGCCCCGCGGGATCACAGGGCGCCCGGATCCGGGATGCGCTTCAGCTTCTCGACGAGCGTCGTCCGTTTCAGGCCGAGAACCCGCGCGGCGTCGGCGCGGTTCCCGCGCGTGCGCGCCAGCGCCCTGGCGATGAGATCGCGCTCGATGCGCGCGAGCACCGTGGGCAGGTCGATGCCGGCGTCGGGCAACTCGACGACGGGCGCGGCTTCGACAGGCACGGCCTGAATCTCAGGGGGCAGATCCGGAACATCGAGATTCGGGCGCGAGCCGCGCAGGATGAGCGCGCGCTCGACGGCGTTCTCGAGCTGGCGGACGTTGCCTGGCCACGAATACGCCATCAGCCGGCGCATCGCGTCCTGTGAGACGACCACGTCCGGCACCTCGCCGTCCGCGTCGCGCGCCAGCACTTTGCGGACGAAGTGCTGCACGAGCAGGGGGACGTCGTCGGTGCGCTCGCGAAGCGGCGGCAGCTGCAGGGGAATGACGTTCAGGCGGTAGTACAGGTCTTCACGGAACGTCCCGTCAGCGACCATTTTCGCCAGGTCCGAATTGGTCGCCGCCAGGACCCGCACGTCGACCCTGATCGTGCGGTTCTCCCCGACGCGTTCGAACTCGCGTTCCTGAAGGACCCGCAGCAGCTTCTGCTGCAGGCCGATGGACATCGTGCCGACCTCGTCGAGGAACAGTGTCCCGTGGTCGGCCTGTTCGAGCCGCCCCTGGCGGGTCGCCACCGCCCCCGTGAAGGCCCCGCGGGCGTGGCCGAAGAGCTCCGCTTCGAGGAGGCTTTCCGGAATGGCGCTGCAGTTCAAGGCGACGAACCGGTGGTGGCGCCTGGGACTCGTCTGGTGAATCGCCCTGGCCACGACCTCCTTGCCGGTACCGGTCTCGCCGGAGATGAGGACGGTGGACCCGCTGGGCGCGACGGCCTCGATCATCTCGCACAGCGACCGCATCACGCGGCTCTGCCCGATGACGCCGGGCAATCCGTCGCGCTGCTCGAGCTGCTCGCGGAGGTACGCGTTTTCGGAGCGCAGGCGCCGCTGCTCGAGCGCAGAATCCAGTACGTGCAGCAGCTCCTCGAAGAGGAACGGCTTGCTGATGAAGTCGGCCGCGCCGCGCTTGATGGCGTCGACGGCGTCCTTCACGGTCCCATAGCCCGTGACCACGATGGCGACGATTCCGGGGTAACGCTGGAGGGCTTCGGCGAGCACCTCGCGGCCGTCGATTCCGGGGAGGCGGAGGTCCGAAATCACCACGTCGAACGCGAAACGCTCGAGCTTCTCGAGGGCTTGCTCTCCCGAGGACGCCTCCGTTACGGTGTAGCCAGCGTCAGCCAGCCGTTCGGCGGTGACGGTGCGCAGACCGTCTTCGTCATCGACGAGGAGGAGATGGGTAGATTCGGTCAATTGCGTGACAGGGGCGGCGAGCGTCAATATCCTGACAGCGTAGTCGGCGTGAGGTCAACCTTGAAATCTGACCGGAGTGGCACAACCCTGCCCTAATCCCCACCACTCAGCATCCGATACCAGCCTGTGAAGGAGAACCACCCGTGGAACGTCAGACCATCAGCATCATGAAGGCGTGCGAGCTCGTGGGAGTCAGCCGGCGGACGATCTACAACTGGATCGCGGCAGGCAAAGTCGAATACGTTCGGACGGCCGGCGGCAGCATCCGGATCTTCGTGGATACGCTGTGGCGTCAGCCCGACGGCAGCGCCCGCGCCGGTTCCAGCCCCGCGGCATAGCCCTGCCGCGGTTACTGGTTCGACCGCGAGCGTGCCCGTGAAGTCGTCGACCATCTCACCGGAAACAGGCCCACAGGCGCATCCAGACGCCCTGCGTGGCCTGTTTCATCAGCTTGGCAATCAGCTCGGCGTGATCCTCGCCAACGCCGAATTGATGGAGCTCAAGCTGGTGGATCCCGTGCAGCGCGCCCGCGCCTCGCACGTGATTCACGCTGCTCTCGAAGCCATGGCTGCGACCCGCAGCCTTCGCGAGCAGTCCGGCATCTAGCCGCCCCGCCAATCCTCGTCCATCCCAGACCAAATTTGGCGCTCGTCAAGCCGTCATGGGCTTGGCCTGCGCGTCGTGGCAGCGTCAGTGTGCTGACGGCCTGGACGAGACTGCCCACGTGTTCCTGTCTCTTTACATCAATTCACGACGAATCCGTAAGCCATTAACTATCAAGCACTTAGCCACAAATTTTGCGGCGATCGCGCCTGAAGCGGAAGGACTGGGCGATTCTGGCATTGCCGATGCAAGGGGGTCCGGGCGTCACCAACCCCCGGTCGACAAACTGGAGCCCGATTCCGATGAGCGCCGAGCAGACAGTCGAGCAGATCAACCCCCGGGTAGAAGCAGGCCTTCCCTTCGTCGAGGCCCTCGCACGTCGCGTCGCCGCCACGATGCCGCACTCCATCGACTTGGGCGACCTGGTGCAGGACGGTGTCATCGGCCTCATCGATGCCGCGAAGCGCTTCGAGGAGTCGCGCGGCATCAAGTTCGAGACCTTCGCCGAGCGCCGCGTGCGAGGCGCCATGATCGACGCGCTTCGCAAGGACGCGTGGCCCCGTGGCGTGCGCCGCGTGCGCCGCGAACTCGAGGCCGCGCGCGAGCGGCTGCGCCTCTCGCTGGGCCACGAGCCGTCCCTCGCCGACCTGGCCGCAGCCGTGGGCTCCGATGAGGAGCGTCTCGGCAAGGTCATCGTCCGCATCAACACCATCGAGCAGACCTCGCCGCTCTCCTGCGCCGAGAACGTCGACGAGTCGCAGCTGCCCGCGGTCCTCGTGCCCGTGGAGAGCGAGCGCCCCGACGCGGCCTACGAGCGCAAGGAAGTTCAGGATCGCGTCCGCACGGCCATCGGATCCCTGCCGCCGCGTGAGCGCCGCGTCATCGCCCTTTACTACTACGGCGAGGTGACGATGAAGGAAATCGGCGCCGAGCTCGGCGTGAACGAGTCGCGCGTCTCGCAGCTCCATGCACGAGCGCTGCGCCGTCTCCGCGAGGCGCTCGGACCCGACGCCACGCCCGTCACCTCGATCCAGGCGATTCGCCAGGCCGTCGTGGCGTTCGAGCACCGTCCGCGCATGGCGCGCGCCGCCCTGCAGACCTCCGAGCCGCTCGCTGCCACCGGCACCGACGATCGCGCCGAGCGCCGCGGCGTGGTGATCGACTACGCGAGCGCCTCACGCGCCGCGCGCAGCAAGTCCGCGAGCCTGAACGGCTTCGAGAGCCACCGGCATCCGCTTTCTTCCAGGAAGCGCTCTGCCTCGGTGCCGGCGACGTCGCCGGTCACGAAGATCACGCGACGCGCCAGCGCCGGCGTCGCCGCCGTCATGGCGCGGTAGAACCGGATGCCGTCGACGCGCGGCATCTTCAGGTCGCACACGATCAAGTCGTAATGGCGCTCGGCGACGCATGCGAGGCCCTCCTCGCCGTCGCCGGCGCGATCCACCACGAAGCCGGCCTCCACGAACGCATCGTTGACGGCGCTGGCCAGCGCCGCCTCGTCCTCCACCACCAGTACGCGCGCGCCCCGGAAGACATCCCGTTCGGTCGGCGGAGCCGCGTGGCGTCGGGCCACCACCGCCTTCGCCGGGGTCACGGGAAACTCGACGAAAAACGACGCACCGGCGCCGCTTCGTGACTTGAGCGTGATGCGCCCCCCGTGCTCCTGGACGATGGCGTAAGCCACGGTCAGCCCGAGCCCCGTGCCCTTCCCGACCTCCTTCGTCGTGAAGAAGGGATCGAAGATCTTCCCCTGGACATCCTCCGGCACGCCCGGTCCGTCGTCGTTCACCTCCAGCACGACGACCTGCCTGGCGCTGTCGTGCCACGTGCGGATCACGATCGTGCCGCGGCCGTTCGCGCCGAGCATGGCCTGCTCGGCGTTCATCAGCAGGTTCAGCAGCACCTGCTTCACCTGGTGCCCGTCGGCGAAGACCGGAGGAAGGCCGGCCGCCAGCGCCGGAATCACCGAGATGTTCGTGATCCGCTGTTCGTAGGCGCGGAGGCTCAGCGTCTCGCGAATCACCTCGTTCACGTCCACCATCGCCCGCGTGCTCTGACGCTTCCGGGCGAAGGTGAGGAGGTTGCGCACGATGCGGGCCGCCCGCTCCGACTCGCCGAGGATGACGTCCAGTCCCCGCCGCATGGGGTCGTCGCCCGACACCTGCTGCGCGAGGCGCTCCGCCCACGAAAGGATGGTCGCCAGCGGGTTGTTCAACTCGTGCGCCACGCCGGAGATCGTCTGGCCCAGGGCGGCCATCTTCTCCGTCTGCAGCAGCTGGTAGTACAGGTCGCGCGACTGATTCTCGATCTGCTTGCGCTCGCTGACGTCGCGCACGAGCGCCTCGACGCGCATCTCGCCGGACGGCCCGGGCGGATCGGCGGTGGCCGTCACCTCGATCCAGACCGGCGTGCCGTCGGCGCGGCGCAGGCGCAAGAGGTAGTCGGCGACCGATCCTGCGGCGGAGAGCCGCTCGAGAAACGCGGTGCGTGCCTGCGCATCCACGAACCGGGCAAGGTCGAACGGCCGGACCTCCCGTTCGATAGCCTCCGGCGGGAAGCCGAGGACCAGCTTCAAGTGGGGATTCGCCGCGAGCGTGGACGACGACGACGATCCGATACGGCCGATGTAGACGCCTTCGTGCACCGCCTCGAACAGGCGAGCGAAGGCTGCAGCGCGGTCGTCGATCACGCTATCCAAGGCACCGCCCTACGGCTTCTTGACGGGCACGGGAGGGGTCGGCGTCTTCGTCGAGTAGTGCGGGGTCCACTTCCGCTCGATGCTGGCGCGGATGGAGCCCGGGTCGGCACCGGAGTTGTGCAGCTGCATCGCGTCACGCGCGACATCGATGCACACGGCTCAACCAAACCCGTGCATGTCCCACTGCGTCACGTTGCCCTTGGCGTCGCGTGATCGGACGAAGCACGACTCGTTGTGCGGATGCCCCTCGGCCTCGCAGCCGCAGTAGCAGGGGACGTAACGCAACACCTCAGGGTGCTGAGCCGCGAAGTCGTACACCGACCGCGTCAACCCGAGCGGCCTTGCCGCGGCGTAGCCGGTGGTGACGAGCGGAGGAGTCGTGACCTTGGGGGCCTGCTGGCGCGGGGCCGCGGCCGGCTGGGGCCGGGTGGCCGGAGCGTGGCGAGCGACCAGGCCCACGCCCGCGAGCAGCGCCAGGCCGACGCCGAGCGCCCCCACTCGGATGGAGGTTCGCATGCGCGTACTTTAGCAGTTCACTCCGACCTCCAACCCCGGAAATCACGTGGTGTACGCTTCCAGACGTGAGCAGCCGCCTTCCGCCGGTCCGCCAGCTGGAGTCCGACCAGACCGGATTCAACTTCTACCTGTGCGCGCGGAAGGACGTCCGCGTCGGCAAGGGCGGCGAGTACCTCGCCCTGGTGCTTCAGGACGCGTCCGGACAGGTGGCGGGACGCGTGTTCGAGGGCGTCGACCGGCTGAAGGGCGAATTCGACGCCGGAGAGTTCGTCCGGGTCGAGGGCCGCACCGGGACCCACAACGGCGAACTCCAGATCGTGGCGAGCTCGCTGCGCCGGGTGAACCGGGATCAGGACGGACCGCAGGGCTTCCGCGAGGAGGACTGCGTGCCGTCGGCGCCGCGGCCCGTCGGCGACATGTGGGGTGACCTGACGGCGCTCGTCCAGGGCGTTGGCGATCGGCACCTGAGGGTGTTGCTGGCTCGCCTGCTGGCCGACCACGAGTCTGCCTTCCGTGAGTGGCCGGCGGCCCAGCAGATCCACCACGCCTACCGGGGCGGCCTGCTCGAGCACGTCCTGTCGATGGCGACGGCCGGGAAGGCGCTGGCCCGCCACTACGGCGCCAGCGAGGACCTCGTCGTGGCGGGCGCCGTGGTGCACGACATCGGGAAACTGCAGGAACTGGCGTACGACGCGGGCGCGATCAGCTACACGCGGGACGGCAATCTCGTCGGCCACATCGCGCTGGGCCTCGTGATGGTCCGCGAGGCCGTGAAGGGCATCAGCGGGTTCCCGGACGACCTGAGGGCCGAGCTCGAACACCTCGTCGTGGCTCACCACGGCGCCAGGGACAGGGGCTCGCCGGTGGAGCCCAAGAGCGTCGAGGCGTTCATCCTCGCGGCCATCGACGAGCTCGATGCGAAGCTGCACCAGGTGCGTCAGGCACTCGACGATGCGGGTGGCGATCCCGAGTTCACGACCTGGCACCGCCGCCTCGGCCGCGTGCTGTACCGCGGACGGTCGACAGCCTGAACCCGGGACTCAGCCCTCGTGGCCGGTGCCGTCCGCCTTGGGGCCCATAGCGAAGGTCATGGTTCCATGCACGAGCAGGCGGCTGCCGACCCGCGCGAACCCCGTCAGGACGCCCATGCGGCTCCTGAGCCGGACGACCCGGACCTCGATGTCGATCGAGTCGCCGGGAACGGCGTGGCTCTTGAAGCGGACGCGCTCGATGCCCCGGAAGTAGACGAGGTGCCCGGCATGTTCCGGCTTGGCCAGGATCAGGATCCCCCCGACCTGCGCGATGGCTTCGGTCAACACCGTCGGCGGCAGCACCTGCCGTCCCTGTTCGTCCGGCGGCGAGAGATAACGCTCGGTGGCCGTGACGTTCTTCACGCCGACGATGCGCACGTCGGGTTCGAAGGCCGTGATGCGATCCACCAGCAGGAACGGATAGCGGTGAGGGAGGATGCGGGCGATCGCCGCCTGGTCGAGCGGAAGAGTGAGCGAATCCACGGGCGCCCGTAGTATCCCACGCCAGAACGCCGCAGGGCGAGAACGCTCTATACTGCACGTTTGGCGCGTTTCGTGGCGCGCCGGGAGGACGACGTGCGCTTTGCCTGCTGCCTGGTTGCCGCCCTCGCGTTGCCCTCGCCGTCGCTCGCGCAGAGCCGGCCCGTGACCTTCGACGACGTGCTCGCCCTGCGGGTCGTCAGTGCTCCCGCCATCTCCCCGGGGGGCGAGGCCGTGCTGTTCGTGGTGCGCGAATGGCAGGACGGCAAGGCCGGAAAGAAGGAGAGCCGCAGTCACGTCTGGAAGGCCCCCGCCGACGCCAGCGCCCCCGCGCGCCAGGTCACGTTCGGGGACCGCGAAACCCAGCCGTCCTGGTCGCCAGACGGGCGCTACATGAGCTTCGTCGCAGCGCGGGCGACTGGCAGCGATCCGGCCAAGGCCCAGGTGTGGGTCATGCGGAGCGACGGCGGCGAAGCCCGGGTCCTCACGACCGCCGCCGCCGACGTCGATCAGTATGCGTGGGCGCCTGACGGCCGGCACGTGGCGTTCACCGCCGCCGACGCCGAGACGACGGACGAGAAGGCCGCCGTGGAACGCCGTGACGACGAACGGCAGTTCGAGCGGCTCGCCCGCCCCGTGCACCTGTGGATCGCGGACCTCGACAGCAAGGACGCCACCCGGATCACGAGCGGCACGGAGTTCACGATCCTGGGTCCGCTGTCGTGGGCGCCTGACTCGACGCACGTGGCCTTCACCGCCGGCCCGTCGGCGCTGCTCCGCGATGGCCGCCGCGACGTCTATGTCGCGAACACCACCACGAAGGACGTGCAGAAGATCAGCACGAACTTCGGGCCGGACGGCAGTCCCCGCTTCTCACCGGACGGCCGGTCCCTCGCGTACCTGTCGGAGCCCGTCGCCGCGCCTGCCATCGGCGATGGCACGCCGCCTGGCACCGTGGGGCAGTCGCGGGTGATGATCTACGACTGGGCCTCGAAGCAGACGCGCGATGCGACGGGGCGTCTCCCGGTGGATCCCGGGACGCTGCACTGGACCCCGGATTCCACCCGCCTGATCTTCGCGGCGGGGACGCGCGCGTACACCGAGGCCTGGATGCTCGACGTGACGACCGGCGACGCCGCGCAGCTCACGAAGGGCAGGACGCTGCAGATCGGATCCTTCAGCCGGGACGGCTCGCGGGTCGCGCTCACGATGGACTCGCCGGCGGCCCCGGCCGACGTCTACGTCGCCGACGCGCGGTTCGCCTCGCCGCGTCGCGTGTCGGACGTGAACCCCGAGGCGCGGCAGTTCCAGCTCGGTGAGACCGAAGTGGTGTCGTGGAAGAGCTCGGACGGCCTGGCCATCGAGGGCGTGCTGCTGAAGCCCGTCGGATACGACCCGGCGAAGCGCTATCCCCTGCTCGTCGTGGCGCACGGCGGACCGGCCGGAGCGTACGTGAACAACTACCGCGTCGGCGGCCTCGAGGGCGGCCAGGTCTGGGCCGGCGAGGGGTGGGTCGTGTTCTACCCGAACCCTCGCGGCAGCACGAACTACGGCGAGAAGCTCCTGCGCGCCAACGTCGCCGACTGGGGCGGCGGCGACTTCCGCGATATCGAGACGGGCGTGGACGCGCTGGTGGCGCGGGGCATCGCGGATAAGGACCGTCTGGCCCTCATCGGCTGGAGCTACGGCGGCTACATGACCGCCTGGTCGATCACGCAGACGACGCGTTACAAGGCCGCGATGGTCGGCGCGGGCCTCACGAATCTCTGGAGCATGTACGGCACCAACGACATTCCCAACGTGCTCGTCGGGTACTTCGGTGGCATCGCCGACAAGGAGACGCTGCCGCTGTACGTCAATCGCTCGGCGATGAGCCACATCGACCGCGTGACGACGCCCACCCTCATCTTGCACGGCGGGAACGACGAACGCGTCCCGACGGGCCAGTCCCTCGAGCTGTATCGAGGATTGAAGGACCGGGGCAAGGAGACCGAACTCGTGTTCTACCCTCGCGAAGGCCACGGCATCAGCGAGTACTTCCACCAGCAGGACCGCCTCACCCGAATCCACGACTGGGTGACCGGGCACGTGTCCGGCCAGCCGGCGAAGCCGGTCTCCCCTCGGCAATGAGTACCGCCGCCACCTCCGGGCCGAACGGCCCGCCGGTCCGGCCGTCCGACCAGGAACGGCTCGCGACGCTGTTCGCGCTCAGTCGAGAAGTCACGGGATTCCTGCACCTCGATGAGCTGCTCAGCGCCATCCCGCGGCTCATCTCGCGGCTGACGAACTTCGACGTGTTCTCCGTGTACCTGATGGACGAGGACGAGAGCGCGCTGCGCATCGCCTACGCCGAGGGATACCCGGAGGAGGCCGCCAGGCGGGTCCGACTGGCCCCTGGCCAGGGCGCCGTCGGCGCCGCCGTCCAGGAGCAGCGCTCGATCCTCCTGAACGACGTCTCCACGGACCCCCGGTACCTGGCCATCGTGCCCAACGTGCGGTCATCGCTCGTCGTCCCGCTTCGATACAAGGGCAAGTCGATCGGCGCCCTGAACCTCCTCAGCGGCCGGCTCAGCGCGTTCGACGAGAGCGACGAGGCCATGCTCCGCGCGTTCGCCGCGCCCGTGGCGCAGGCGATCGTGAACGCGCGCCTGTTCGCGTCGGAGCGCGAGTACGCCGACACGATGGAGATGCTGGCCGAGGTCGGCCACGAGATGAGCGCCATCCTCGACCTCGACGAGCTCCTCACGCGGGTCGCCCACCTCGTCAAGCGCGTCATCGACTACCGCACGTTCGGGATCGCGCTGCTGACGGAGGCGACCGGGCTCATCGACTTCAAGGTGGCCATCCACTACGGCGAGGGCGCGGACACGTCGGCCGTCCGGGTCGGCGAGGGCCTGCTCGGATACGCCGTGCAGCACAAGGAGGTCGTGCTCGTCCCGGACGTCTCGAAGGACCCGCGCTACATCAACGCCGTCCCTGACGCGAAGTCGGAGCTCGTCGTGCCGCTGCTCGTGAAGGACCGCTGCATCGGCGCGTTCGACCTCGAGAGCCCCGAGCTGAACGCCTTTTCGAAGCGCCACGTGGAGGTGTTGAAGCTGCTGGCTGCCGAGGCCGCCGTGGCCATCGAGAACGCGCGGCTGTGGGAGGCGCTGCGCGAGAACGAGGAGCGGCTCGAGAAGGAGCTCCGCTTCGCGCAGCGCGTCCAGATGGCGATGCTTCCGCGGGAGCTGCCGAAGCGGCTCCGGTCGGTCGACGTCGCCTGGCGGTTCGAGCCCGCGCGCGAGCTGGGCGGCGACCTCTACGACTTCCTGTCGCCGGAACCGAACCAGCTCATCGTCGCGGTCGGCGACGTCTCTGGAAAGGGCGTTCCGGCGGCGCTCTACGGCGTGTTCGCCGGCGAGGTCGTCCGCGGCCGCACCTACCGCCGCCGGGCCATGCAGGAACGGAGCGGGCCCGGACCGACGCTCACGTCGATCAACCGCATCCTCCACGAACGCCAGCTCGAGGAGTACTACTGCACGTTGTGCTACGCGGTGTTCGACCTCAAGCGCCACGTCGTCACGATGGCCAATTCGGGCCTGCCGTTCCCCATCCGGTGCAGCGGCGACGGCGGCGAGTGCCGGCAAATCGAGATGCCCGGCGTGCCCCTCGGCTCGTTCGGCACTACGACCTACGACGAGGTCGAGGTCCCGGCCGAGGCGAACGACGTCTTCGTGTTCTGCAGCGACGGGATCTTCGAGACCTTCAGCGAATCGGGTGACGAGCTTGGCGCAGATCCGATTTGCGAGGTCGTGCGCACGCTGCGCGACCGGCCCGCCGCGGAGATCGTCGATCGGATCTTCCAGACGATGGAGGCGTTTCGCGGCAAGGCCGAGCAGACGGACGACCAGACCGCGGTCGTCGTGAAGATCCTGGCGTGAGTCGAGGCCCGGCCGGGCGGCCTAGTGGTGCTCGTCCACCGCCGTCGCGGCGGAAAGGTAGATGGCCGTCAGGATCATGAAGATGAAGGCCTGCAGCGGTCCGACGATGAGACCGAGCGCCTGAATCGGCAGCGGGGCGATGAAGGGCACGATGCTGCCGATGATGAGCACCACGAGGTGCTCGCCGAAGATGTTGCCGAAGAGGCGCAGGGTCAGCGACATCACCCGGGACAGGTGGCTGATGATCTCGATCGGCAGCATCAGCGGCGCCATCACCTTGGGGACGCCCGGCGGGAAGGCGAAGTGCAGCAGGTAGTTCACGATGCCCTGCGCCTTGACGCCCTCGAAGTGGTAGTAGAGCCAGGCCACCAGCGCCAGCGCGAAGGGGACGTTCACGTTGCTCGTCGGCGCGCCAAGCCCGGGAATCTGCCCCATCAGGTTGCCGATGAGGATGAAGAGGAACACGGTGCCGACGACCGGCAGGAACTTCTTGCCCTTGTGGGGCATCAGGTTCTCGAGCTGCTCGACCAGGAAGCCCACGACATCCTCGAGCACGATCTGGAGCTTGCCGGGATTCTCGACGCTGAGCCGGGACCGCACGATGAGCCCGATTGCCGCGAGGAAGAGCACGATCAGGGCGCAGAACACCAGGTAGTCGGGAACGTGAATGCCGGTGGGCCCCAGCAGAGCGTTCACGAGATCGACGAGCGGTGAGGGGTGTTCGAGCTGCTCCACGAGCCCTAGATTGTACCTGATTTCACAAGGTCGGGCAAAGAAGAAGCGCCGGGCTGACGTGGGACATCGTCGACCCGGCGCGATTCGAAAGCCTTCTCCGCGCTGCGGCTGCGCTTCAAAGGCTTCCGAAGTCTTTGGGTTTCAATAATTTAGCTAGCGATAGCGAAGCCGCTGCTCCCTGACGTGAAGGCCCAGCGGCCGCCCACCCAGGACGGCCACGTCCTCGACTTTCCCGCGCACTTCGACGCGAGCGCCCCGCCCCGGGACTCGCTTGTTGGTGGAGACCACCGTGATTTCCCCGGTGCCGTCATCGATGCGGTAGACGTTGAAGCCGACGAGCGGCACGCCCCACGATGTCGTGACCGTGCCGGTCAGGGTGACGGAGTGGTCGACGAACCGCCCGGGCTGCGACTGGACCTGCTGGATGGGCGGCCGGCCCGGTACTGACGCGCACGCGCCCGCGAGCATCACGATGACGAGCAGGGGTGGAGCCGACCAGACGATCTTCAGCGGGACGCGCATGGGTGGCCCTCCTGTGGCCATTGTCGGTGAGCGCAACGGATCGTGAACCTGCTGCCGGGATGCGGCGATGCCAGCGCCTGCCTGATGAAGCGCACCCCGGTGATCCGCCGCGCTCGATCCTACCGACAATCAAGAGACGTGCCGATGTCGGTGCCCGGCACGCCGGTGTACGATTCCCGCAGAAAACAGCCGCTTCTTGGCGGACCGGCCGGCCGGACGCGCCCCGGCCGTCACGTCCGGGCGTCCTGGAGCAGGGACGTCTGACCTCCGAGGGGGACCCGCCAGGGCCCGCAAGCGCGCCGCTCAGGCCCCTGCCGTCCCACCCCGGCGGACGCGGCCCTTAGTACACGCTCAGATACCGGTCCCGCTCCCACGGCGAGACGTGCCGGATGTAGGCGTCCCACTCGTCGCGTTTGGCGGCCAGGAAGTGCGCGAAGATGTGGTCGCCCAGGGCATCTCGCACGAGCTCGCTCTTCTCCAGCTCGTCGAGTGCCTCGGCGAGCGTTGCCGGCAGGTCGTCGATGCGCAGGTGCCGCCGTTCCCGGTGGCTCATCTTGAAGATGTTCTTGTTGACCGGGGGCCCCGGGTCCATCTCGTGCACGATGCCGTCGATGCCCGCTCGCAGCATGAGCGTCAGCGCCAGGTAGGGATTGCAGGACGGGTCGGGCAGCCGCAACTCGACGCGGGTGGCGGCGCCCCGCGCGGCCGGGACGCGGACGAGCGGGCTGCGGTTGCGCTCCGACCACGCCACGGCGGTGGGCGCCTCGTGCCCGGGCACCAGCCGCTTGTACGAGTTGACGAGCGGGTTCGTCACCGCACAGTACGCGCGCGCGTGACGCAACAGGCCGCCGATGTAATGGAGGCAGGTCGCGCTCAGCTGCCATTCGCGGTCGGGGTCGGAGAAGGCGTTGATCTCGCCCTTCCGCAGCGTCTGGTGGGTGTGCATGCCCGACCCGTTGACGCCGTAGATTGGCTTCGGCATGAAGGTGGCGTGCAGCCCGTTGCGCTGGGCGACGTTCTTCACGATGAAGCGAAAAGTGCTGATGTTGTCGGCCGTGCGCAACACGTCGTCGTAGCGGAAGTCCACTTCGTGCTGCCCCGGCGCCACTTCGTGATGGGCCGCCTCCACCGTGAATCCCATCTGTTCCAGCGCCAGCACGATTTCGCGCCGCACGTCCTCACCCTTGTCCACCGGCGCCAGATCGAAGTAGCCCGCCGTGTCGTGCGTGACGGTGGTCGGACCGCTGTCGCCGCGCTGGAACAGGAAGAACTCCGCCTCGGGGCCCGCGACCATGCGGTAGTCCATCACCTTGGCCCGGGCGATCGCGCGCTTCAGCGCCGAGCGCGGACACCCCTCGAACGGGGACCCGTCCGGATTCGCGATGTCGCAAGTGACGCTGCCCACCTTGGCTCCGCTCGCGTCCGGCCACGGCAGGACCTGGAAGGTGTCCAGGTCAGGCTTGAGGTACATGTCGGACTCTTCAATGCGGACGAATCCCTCGATCGAGGAGCCGTCGAAGAGCACCTGGCCGTCGAGGGCGTCGGCGAACTGCCGATCCGGCACCTCCACGTTCTTCACCACGCCCAGGATGTCGGTGAACTGCAGCCGGAGGAACTTCACCCCTTCGCGTCCGGCGCGCTCGAGAATCTCGGCCTTTCGGTCCATGGGCAGCAGCGCCAGTATACGGCCCCCTCCCGGACGCGCACTGCCGGCCAAGGCTCCAGGGGCGGCGTCTGATGGAAGGGACCGCGGGACCCCGGGCGCGCGAGGCGTCGGTCCCGCGCATCGAGGAGAGTGGACATGAAGAGCCATCGAACGGCCGTCATCACCGGCTTGCTCGCGACGGCAGTCGCCGTCGCCGTGGCGGGCCTCGCCGCGCGTACCGGCGACGCGCAGACGTGGAGCACCCGTGGAGAACGGACCGATCAGCCGGACGGCCGGCGTGGCGCGGGCGTCTTCGTCGGCGCCGCCGGCGACCGGCAGGTCGTCAGCCTCGACGGCCGCGGCAGCCAGCTCGGAGTGATGGTCAGCGACATGGACGAGGCGGGCGCCCGGGGCGTGCGTGTGGACGACGTGCCGAAGGACAGCGCCGCCGCCAAGGCCGGGGTCAAGGAAGGCGACGTCGTTCTCGAGTTCGACGGCGAGCAGGTGCGGAGTGCGCGTCAGCTCTCGCGTCTCGTGCAGGAGACGCCGTCGGGACGCGCCGTGAAGATGACCGTCCAGCGCGGCCCCGCGCGGCAGACGCTCGAGGTCACCCCCGAGAACGCGGAGTTCGGATGGACTGCCAGGCTCGGCCCGCAGATCCGGGAGGAACTCGAGCGCAGCCTGCCGCGCCTTCGCGAGCTTCCCGAGATCGCCGGGCCTGCCTTCAACTTCCGGTTCGACGGCCGGACGGCGCTCGGCGGCCGGGCACGCCTGGGCGTGCAGGCGGAGACCCTCGGGGATCAGCTCGCCGAGTACTTCGGCGCCAAGGACGGCGGGGTGCTGGTCGCGAGCGTCACCGACGACTCACCCGCGGCGCGGGCCGGTGTGAAGGCGGGCGACGTCATCACCAGCGTGAACGGCACGTCCGTCACCGACGCCCGTGGACTGATGGAGGAGCTCGCCGAGGCCCCCAAGAATGGCGAGGTCACGCTGGAGATCATTCGCGACCGCAAGCCGGCGACGATCAAGGCGACGATCGACCAGCCCGCAGTCGAGCGGCGAATGCGGTCGCGGCGGCCGGCCTGACGCGGACCGGCAGGGGCGCCGGCGACGGCTACGTCGGCGCGGGCGTCGCGTCGGTCAGGCGTTCTCGGCCCGTCCGGTCGGCGGCGCGTCCTGGTCCTCGCGACGCGGCAGGGGTTCCACGAGCGCGGCGAGCTGCGCCGCCACGATGCGCGCGCGGGCGACCGTCTCGTCGTCGCCGATCCGTCCATCGAGCAGTTCGGCGGACAGCACGCCGGCCGTGCCTCTCGCGCCCTTGATTGGCACCGTGACGGCAGCCGGCTGTCCGGCGCCGGCCGGCGTCACCACCGGCCCGCCGGTGGCGTACGCCCTCGACGTCGGGTTGTTGTCCGACACCGGCACGGCCGGGAAACGCCTGACGACGCGAAGGTCGTAGCCGGCCGATGCGACGACCTGGAGGGTGCTCCGATCGCCATCGGTCAGCCACACGGCCAAGCCGCGTGCGGCTAGCGCGGACCTGGCCTGGTCCAGCATCGCCGGAAGTTCGTCGCCGCGCGCCAGGCCGGCGAGGCCGTCGCAGACCGCGGCGAGGGGCGCCAGGTCGAGCCCCGGGCGTGTCTCGGCGGCCTTCGACGCGGGGGCGTCAGCCAGGGCGGGTCGGAGGGACAGGTCCAGCGCGCCGCGGGCGGCCTCCGCCGACGGCGCCTCCTTCTCGGCGCCGGATGGCTCCTGGTACGCGGGCACGGGCACCAGGATCAGGGCCGCCAGCCCCAGGGCCGCCAAGGCTCCGGCCAAGACTGCGAGCTGCCCGTCGCGGGCCGCGGCCACCGCGCGGTCGGCCTCACCCGAGATGGTCGAGACCGTGTCCGCCACCAGCGAGTCGATGGCATCGACGTGGGGCAGGGCCTCGCCGAAGGCGACGTCGCTCGCCATGAGCGGCCGCCCGCCGACCGCGTTCTCCCGCACCCGGTTCTCGGCATCCGCCAGCCGATCCAGGCGCTCCGACAGGCCTTTCAGGGCGCCGGCGCCATCGAGGCCGGACAATTTGCTCAGACGGGACCGCACCGCCGCGATCGACGTCGTGGCCTGCCGGCTCCAGCTCACGGCGGCCTGTCCCGGAGAGGCCATGGCGCTCAAGGCGCGGCGCGCGTCGGTCAGAGCACCCTGGATGGCCCGCCCGTCGGACGCCGCCGCCGTCTGGACGCGGCGCCGCTCCGCGGCCTGCTGTTCGAGGCGCGCCGCCCAATAGCAGCAGCCTGCCGCCACGGCGGCGGCCATCACGAAGACCGACCAGCGGACGATGGGACGTCGCATGCCGTGCCGGGATCGATCGGCGACCGGGCCCTAGTCGGATCCGCGGCCCAGTTCCTCGGTGACGAGGCGGAGGGGAATCGCGGACGGTTTCGCCGCGTGTTCCATCTGGACGTTGTGGCCCTTCACCGGCGGCAGGTCGCGGTACATCACTTCCCACTTCCAGCGTTCGGACGGGTTCGACGCCTGCA
Source organism: Vicinamibacterales bacterium (assembly GCA_050187355.1). GTDB lineage: Bacteria > Acidobacteriota > Vicinamibacteria > Vicinamibacterales > UBA2999 > CADEFD01. The sequence goes on along the minus strand of JBFWXO010000009.1, from coordinate 126,752 downwards.
GCCACGTCTCGGCGCTCACGGGACGGTTGAAGGTCTGCTCGCCGAGCCCCGCGTAGGCAGGCACGTCGGCCAGCGCGCGCGCGAGGTCGGCTCGAACGGCCGCTCCGGTTTCATACGCCATCGGGAGGCCCAGGGCCGCGCCCACGCTGGTGAGGATCTGCCAGTCCTCGACGGCTTCGCCGGGCGTCACGAGTGCCTTGGATGCCGCCTGGAGTCGGCCCTGATCGTTCGTGAAGCAGCCGTCCTTCTCGACCCAGGCCGCCCCGGGCAGGACCACGTCGGCCGCCGCGGCGAGCGGACCGGCCAGCACGCCCTGGTACACGAGCGCCTTGATGCGGCCGGCCGTCCGGGCTTCGACCACCCAGGCGGTGTCGCCCAGCGAGCCGCCAGGGCCGGGGTCGACCACGTAGAGCACGTCCACGGCGCCCGCGTCGGCGGCGGCGCGCAGCGCTGACAGATCGGCGGACCCGTCGAGCCCCGCGCCGATGGCCAGCCCCAGATCCCGCGCGCCGAGCACGTTCGGGGCGTCGGTCGCCGGGATGACGAACTTCGTCGCCGCCGGCTGGGACTTGGCCGAGCGGCGCCAGGACACGGAGACGTGCGCGGCGCCGGCCTCGCCCTTCAGCTCGACCGCGATGCGCTTCAGCAGGAACAGCTCTTCCAGGCTCGCGTGCGCGGCCGCCAGGAAGCGCACCGACGCCGGATCCCGCCGGCCCGCGTCGTTCAGCAGGTCGCGAACGCGGGCGAGCGCGTCCTTCCACGTGGCCGGCTGATCCGCGCCGTCGCGCGTTCTCATCTGCGGGCGCCGGAGCCGATCGCTGCCCTCGACCCACCCGTACTGGAAGCGGCCGATGTCGCACATCCAGTAGCCGTTCACGTCGGGGTTGTAGCGCGGCGTGACGCGCACCAGTTGCGAGCCCTTGGCCCACTCGGGCTTGGCCTTGAGCCACGCCGTCGTCGCGCAGCCCTTCGAGCAGCCCGTGCAGATGGTGTCGACCGCGCTCGGGTTGTCCCACGGCCGCGACCGGAACCGGTACTGCTTCGTGGTGATGGCGCCGACCGGGCAGACGTCCATGAGGTTGCCCGACAGCAGCGAGTGCACGCCCTGCTCGTTGAAGGTGGCAATCTCGCTCCCGTTGCCGCGATCGACCACGCCGATCTGGGCGTCGCCGTCCACTTCGCGCATGAAGCGCGCGCACCGCGTGCACATGATGCAGCGGTTGCGGTTGAGCATCAGCGTCGGGCCGAAGTCCACGTCCGCCTTCACGCCCTCGCCATCGAACGTGCGCCGCGGAAAGTCCATCCGGCTCTGGACGTTGCCGAACGAGTACGAGAAATCCTGCAGCGGGCACTCGCCGCCCTTGTCGCAGACCGGACAGTCGAGCGGATGGTTGATGAGCAGGAACTCGAAGACTCCGGCGCGGGCTTCCACGCTCTCGGCGTCCTGGGTGTGCACCACCATGCCCTCGGCCACCGGCGTCGAGCACGACGTCTGCAGCTTCGGCATCTTCTCGATCTTCACCAGGCACACCCGGCACGAGGCGTCGATCCCCAACCCTGGGTGGTAGCAGTAGTAGGGCACCTGAATGCCGGCCCGAATGGCGGCCTGCAACACCGTCGTGCCCTTGGGCACCGTGATCGGCATGCCGTCGATCGTGAGCGTCACCTGTTCCATGGCGGTGCGGATCATACCACGCGGGTCTGTGCAGACCTGGGCACTCCCTGAGCCGGAAGTAGCGCCAGGTCAACGAGATCGGGTGACGGTGGTCGCCGCGAATCGCCCGTCGGCCGCTGCAGGCGCGTACTCGGCTGGCCGAAACGAGACGTACATGACACGCACGCCGACCCGGGCCGTGGCGACGGGCCTCGCCGCCGCGATCGCCGTCTTCCTGGCTTCCGCTCAACCCGTGTGGGCCCAGGCGGGTGACGTGCGCTCGGCGGCGCGCTCCGCGGCGGTCGCCGGCCACCGCGCCGAGGCCGTGCAGATGCTCGAAGGCCTCCTCCAGGCCTCGCCGCGCGACGCCGATGCGCGGCTGCTGCTCGGCGTCGTCCTGTCGTGGGATGGCCGCTACGAGGACGCGGAGCGCGAACTCCGCCGGGTGCTCGATCAGGCGCCGACCTACAACGACGCCCGCGTGGCGCTGGCGAACGTCGCCTGGTGGACCGGCCGGTACGACACGCTCAGGGAGCTGGCCGCCACCGCCCGGGCGCAGCGTCCGTACGACGTCGAGTGGATGCTGCTCGAGGCGCGCGCACTCGACGGCCTCGGCAAGCCGCGCGAGGCGCGCGACGTCGTGATGGCGCTCCTGGCGCGGTATCCCGGGCACGTTCAGGGCCGCGCGCTCAAGCGGCGGCTCGACACCGCCCTGCGCCCCTGGACGGTCACGATGGGATACGCCGAGGACCGGTTCAGCGATGGCCGGCCGTCGTGGAACGAGCGGTCCGTGGCGCTCTCCCGCCAGACTCCGGCGGGCGCGTTGATCGGGCGCGTCAGCCGCGCGGAACGCTTCGGACTCGACGACCGGCTGTTCGAGGTGGAGTTCTACCCGACCTTCCGCCCCGGCACCTACGGCTTCGTCTCCTACGGCCGCGCCAAGGACGACAGGCTCTTTCCCGACTACCGGATGGCCGCCGATCTCTACCAGTCGGTCGGCCGCGGCTTCGAGGCGTCGGTCGGCATGCGCCGGCTGGCGTTCGCCTCGCCCACGGACATCTATGTCGGGACCCTCACGAAGTACGTCGGCAACTGGATGGTGACCGGCAAGGTGTTCTCGGTGCCGGATTACGACGGTCCCGAGGACTCCCTGTCGGTGCACGGCGTCGTCCGCCGGTACATTCGCGGCGACGGCGAGAGCTTCCTGACGGCCGGCTACAGCCGTGGGTCGAGCCGCGAGGAGCTGAGTGACCGCGCGGAGCTGCAGCAGCTCGATGCCGACACGCTTCGCGCCGGCGCCGAGATGCTCTTCGGCCGCACCCTGCTGAGCGTGTCGGGAAGCACCAGCCGGCAGGAGCGGGCCGGCCGCCGACCCCTCTGGCAGCACACCGTGGGTGCGTCGCTCTCGGTGTCGTTCTGATGACGGCGGGCTGGACTCGCTCGGTGGCCGCGGCCGCGTGCTCCTGCCTGCTCCTCGCGCCCTTCACCGTGGCCGCGCAGGGCCGGCTGAACGCGGCGCCGGATGCGGACGCCGTGGAACGGGCGGCCGATGCCTCGGCGCTCGAAGCCATTCAGGCCGAGCGGTGGGACGACGCCCTCACCGCCACGCTGCAGCTGGTCGCGAGGGTCGAGCGGCCCGCCTACCTCACCAGGCTGGCCGACATCTACCACCACCTGCACCGGCCCGCCGACGAGATCGCGGCCTGGGAGCGCTTCATGGCGATCGCGCCGGAGCCCGCCAGGGCGTGCCCCATGATCGGCCGTGCCTACCGCGGTCTCGGTGAGTTCGAGCATGCCGTGGACGCCTTTGCGCGCTGCCTGGCCTCGGAGCCCGGCAACGTCACGCTGGTGTACTTCCTGGGGCTCGGCCACGAATGGGCCGGCGCGCTCGCACACGCCCGCGAGATCTACGAGCGCGCGATCGCGATGGCCCCTCCCGGCTACGACTACGAGGTGTCGATCGCGCGGCTGGACCTCCACCAGGGAAATCTCACCGCGGCGCGCGATCGCGCGGTCGCCGTGCTTGCCAGGGTGCCCGCCCACGTCGAGGGCGCTCTCGTGGCGGGCCTGGCCGAACAGCGCGCGGGCCGCCGTCAGGACGCCCGCCGATTCCTCGAGCTGGCGGCACGCCTGTCGCCCGAGTACTTCGACGTGCGGCTCGCGCTCGGCATCCTCGACTACACGGACTCCCGGACGGCATCGGCGCGCGGCCATTTCGAGGCGGCGTTCCTCGCGGATCCGTCGCGCCGGGCCGAAGTGCAGCCGTGGCTCGATCGCACGGCGGGGCCCAAGTAGCATGTCGAGCCGGACCCGCCTGGCGCTGGCCAGCGGCACGCTCGTGGCGTTCTGGGTCGGCCTTTTCGGTCCGATGCCGCAATGCCGGTCCGAACGCGTCGGACCGCCCGGGCAACCGGGCGGCGTTCCGGCCGCCTCCGGCGTCGACGCCGCCGGGCCGGATCGCGCCGACGTCGAGACGCTGCTGGCCCAGAGCCGCGATGCCTTCGAGGGCGGCCAGCTGCAGCAGGCACTCGAGCCAACACGCGCCCTGACGGAGCGCTTTCCGAACCAGCACGTGTACCTCTGGCGTCTCGCCCAGATTCACCACGGGCTCGAGCAGACGGCCGACGAGGCGGCGGCCCTGGAGCTGTTCATGGAGCGCGCGCCATTGCCGGCCGAGGCCTGCCCGCAGATCGGCCAGGCGTATCGCCGCCTTGGCCAGTTCGACAAGGCGTTGAGCGCGTTCGAGCGCTGCTTCGAGTCCGACTCTCGGAATCCCGAACTGGCGTTCTTCGTGGGACTGGGGAACGAGTGGTTGACGCGGTTCGACACCGCCGCCGAGTTCTATGCACGGGCCATCGCGATGGCCACCGTCCACTACGACAGCGCCACGGGGCTGGCGCGTCTCCGCCTGCACACGAACCGGCTCGCCGAGGCGTTGGCGCTCGCCTCGGGCGTGCTTGCGGCGAAACCCGACCACGTGGATGCGCTCCTCGTGGCGGGCCTGGCCGAACAGCGGTCGGGCCATCCGCGCGAAGCCCGCGGCTACCTGGAGAAGGCGGTCACGCTGGCGCCCGACTACTTCGACATTCAGGTGGCGCTCGGCATCCTGGACATGGGCGACGCACACCCCGCGGAGGCGCGCGTCCGCTTCGAGACCGCCCGCCGGCTGGATCCGAGCCGGGCCGACGAGGTCCGCACGTGGCTCGCACGGACGGCATCCGCGAAGGAGGCGTCGTGAGGGTCCTGCCGGCCTTCTGCCGCGCGGCGTTGATCGCGCTGTGCCTCTTGACGTCCGCGTACGCCTTCCTCGCGTCGGTGCCGTTCGTCTACGAGCAGTTCCTGCAGCCGCAACTCGTGCCGGCCCTGGCGCGCTTCGCCCGCTCGCATGGCGTTCTTGCTCTGCTCCTGGCGCCGCTGGCGGCCGGCGCGATCTGGCCGCACCGCCGTCACCGCGCCGTGATGACGACCGGCCCCGTCATGGTCTGGATCCTCGCCCTGCTCGGCGTCGCCGCCGCCATCTCGTCACCCCTCGTGCGGCTGACGCCTGGCGCCTGGGCGCTCGCTCTGAGCGCGGGGGCGCTGGTACCGGTGATCTGGCTCTCGGCGCTGGACGTGGCGCTGGCGTCTCGCCGTCCCGCCGGCGGGTCCGAGGAGAGGCTTGGCCACGACGCCGCCGTCGCGGCCGCGGCGGCCGTGCTCGCGACGCTCGCGTCCTGGGCGGCCAGCGTCATCGTGCCCGCTGCCGGCGCCGCGCCGGCCGCCGGCATCATCCAGAGCGTCACGGCGCACGCCGTCCTCTTCGCGGGCCTGTTCCTGGCCGTCACCGTGGTGCGCGCGCTCTCGGATCTGGCACCGAATCCGGCCCGGTGGCGGGCGATTGGCGCGCTCGCGCTGCTCGCGACGCTCGTGGGCCTCGCCACGGCCCGCATCGTGCTCACGGCCGTGTCGCAGCGCGACATCGCCTCGCGGATTGCGGCGTTCGCGTTCGGCGCCGCCCTCGGCCTCGTCGTCGGCGGGCGCGGGCTTCGCCGCGGCCACGAGGACGGGGACGACGTCAGCCTGGTGCTGGCCGGAGCGCTGCCCGCGTGGGCCCGGCCCGCGTCGGTCGCCAGGCGCCTCGGCTGGGGGCTCGTGCTCGTCGGCGTGGCCGTGGCGTTCAGGGCCGGCAGCACGGCCATGGACTGGAACTTCGCCGTCGCCAAGCTGGGCGCCGTCGCGCTCTGGGTCCTGGCTCTGGCCACCTGCGCGGCGTGGGTGCCGGCGCGGGTGCCGATGCCCGCGGCGGCGCCGTTCGCGCTCAGCCTGGCGATACTCGCCACCCACCTGATGGCCGTGGGCCGCCTTCCGTGGGGCCCCGTGACCCTCGAGGCGGCCGCCGGGGCCGGCGACGCATGGGCCGTCCACGACGCCGGGCTCCGCGCGCTACGCGACTGGCTCCGGCCGACGGCGCCGGACGCCGCCGCGCCGGGCGACGCCGGGCCGGCCGGCGTGGCATTCTTCGACTACCTCCAGGCGAACACGAACATCGGCCGGTCGATCGCGGTGGCACCGGTGCCGGTGCGCCTCGCCGATCTGGAGTCGGGCGCCGCCACGGGACGGCCGCCTCACGTCTTCGTCTTCGCGATCGACAGCCTCCGCCGCGACTACCTGGCTCCCTACAATCCGGCCGTCTCGTTCACGCCGGCCATCCAGCGCTTCGCCGCCGAGAGCACGGTGTTCGACAAGGCGTTCACCCGTTACGGCGCGACGGGCCTGTCGGTGCCGTCGATCTGGGTGGGCGGGATGATCCTGCACAAGCAGTACGTGACGCCCTTCGCACCGATGAACGCCCTGCACGCGCTCCTCGACCGCCATGGCTACGCCCGGTGGATGAGCATGGACAACATCGTGAACGTCATCATGCCGAGGGACGACTCGCTGGACGCGCTCGATCGCGGCAGGGACGTCGCGGACTTCAGGCTGTGTCCCTCGATCGACGATCTGCGCGCCCGGCTCGGCCGGCTCGGTCCGGACGGCGCGCCCGCGTTCGTGTGGACGCTGCCGCAGGACGTGCACGTGGCCGTCCTCGGCCGGGAAGGGAAGACGTCGGTCGACGACGACGCCTACCCGGGGTTCTACGCACCGGTCGCATCGCGCGTCCGGCGCCTCGACGGCTGCTTCGGCCAGTTCCTGGACGACCTCCGGAGCCGGGGCCTGTACGACGAGAGCGTGATCGTGCTCACGTCGGACCACGGCGACTCCCTGGGAGAGGGCGGCCGCTGGGGTCACGCCTACACGCTCTTCCCGGAGGTGGTGCAGGTGCCGCTCATCGTGCACCTCCCGGCGTCGGCGCGCGCGGCGTTCGAGAGCGATCCGGCGTCGCCCGTCTTCACGACCCAGATCACGCCCACGCTCTACGCGCTGCTGGGCCACGAGGTGACACCGCCGGCCCCGATCTTCGGGCGGCCCCTGGTCTGGAAGACGGGCGCGCCGCCGCCGCCGCGGGATCCGTTCGGCTTGATGGCGTCCAGCTACGGCAGCGTCTACGCGTGGTTGAACGAACCCGGCGACCGCCTGTACGTCGCCGATGGCGTGGAGCTCCGGGACTACGCTTTCACGCTCGACGGCTCCGCCGCCGGCGTCTCCATCCCGGTGACGGCCGAGATGCGCGCGTCTGGGCAGCGGGCGATCCGCGCCGGCGTCGGCGCCATCGCCGACTTCTACCAATATCCGTGACCGCGGCCGCGGGGGTCAACGACGATCGAAGTGGCCCAGGGCCGCGTCGTCGCGGTTGAAGTCCACGCTGCGGACGACGTTCCGGGTCTCGACCACCGCGGTACCGCTGGCCTCCGTGAGCGCGACGATCCGATCCTCGCTGGTGCCGTCCGTGTACTGGATGGTCACGGTCACCGGCACGTCGAAGACGTCGCCCGACTGCTCGTAAGCGATCTCGACGGCCCCCGGGCGCACGGTCGACGTCAGCCGGACGCGCGGCAGCGACGAGTCGAGCACCCAGCGCTCGAAGAAGCGCTGCAGGTCACGCCCGCTCGCCGCCTCCATCGCCAGCCGCAGGTCGTCGGTGCCGGCCTTGTGGTACCGGAACTGGGCGTAGAAACGCCTCAGACCGGTCAGGAACACGTCGTCGCCGATCAGGCGGCGCAGCATGTGCAGGACGGCCGCCCCCTTGTTGTAGACGAGGGCCCGGAAGACCCGCGGCTCGTTCCGGATGTGGCCCAGGCGGTACCCGAGGGAGATCGGGCCCTGGTCGGAGTGCTCCATGGCCCAGCGGCGCAGGTTCTTCAACGCCGAGTGGTACACCTGATCGCCGCGCCGCTCACGCGCGTACAGCGTGGCAAAGTACTGCGCGATGCCCTCGCTGATCCACTGCTCGTGGTAGTTCTTCCAGCCCACCGCCTGCCCCCACCACTGGTGGGCGACCTCGTGGGCCAGGACGAACTCCGGAAAGTCGCTGAACGTCGCCGGATCGTTGCGCCACACGAACGGCGTGGTGGGCAGCGGGTTGTTGATCACGGCGAAGAACGCCGGGCTGTGCCCGCCCGGCAGGTCGCTCTCGAGCATGGCCACCGTGAACGACGGGTACGGGACGTCTCCGATGAGCGACGCGTAGAAGCGCAGGATGTCGGCCGTGGTCTCGAGCGCGTCGCGCGCGCGGCCTTCCTGCCGGCGGTTGCCGAGGGTGACGAGATCCACGGTGTTGCGCGCGCCGACGGCGCGGGGCTTCGGCGGCGCGAGCAGCTCCGCGAGCGTGACCGACTTGGGCGGCGGCGGGGGCGGCGGCGTGACGATGTCGAGCGCGACCGTCGCGGCGTCCACACGGGTCATGCGGCTCACGACGGCCCCGAGGTACCGGACCGGATGGCCGGTGCGGAACGTGAAGCGTTGACGCGCACGGCCTTCGAGCGGCGCCATCGGCTCGGGCTCGCTCGCGGCCGGCGTGCCGGTCGCGGCGACCATGAATTCGGCGGGGACCACGACGCGGAGCGTGGACGTGGCGTAGTCGGTGACGGGCGCCTGTGGATACCAGTAGGACCGGTTGCTCAGCAGCCAGTTCGGTTCCGCGGGCACGTACGGCACGTCCTCGGGGCGCGACCGACCGCGCTGGATCGACTCCGACGTGATCTCCTGCGATTCCAGCCGGCCCTGATAGCGCACGGTCAGCGTGAGCTCGTAGTCCCTGGAGACCGGCGACGGCAGGTTGATGATGACGGCATTCTGGTTGCGCACGCGCAGGAACAGCAGCCGCCCCAGTTCCTTGCTCGTCACCGACGACACCGTCAGGTTGTCGGCCAGCCTGAGCTGGACCGCGCCCAGGACGAACGCCGTCACGCGGAGCTTCAGCGTGGAGACCGCGGCCAGCCATTCCCGTTCCGGGAAGACCTCGACGTCGATTTCGTGATCGAGGACGTCGTACTCGGTCAGGTCGTCCTCGTCGTAGAAGAGCCCGCGGCTGGCCAGCTTCTGCGGCGAGGCGTAGAGCGAGATGTTGCGCTGCCGCTCGCGGCTGAAGAACGTCACGTCTTCCGCCTCGCTGCCGGACCTGGCGTAGGTGAGCGTGCGGAAGCGGCGCGTCCGGACCTCCGCGAGCAGGTCGCCGGGCTGCGGCAGGATGGACCACGTGTCGCGGCTCATGTCGCTCAGGTCGAGGCTGAACGACTTGGCGACCTCGTCGTCGAAGATCTCCCTCGCGCGGTTCAGCATCCGCCCGTCGGTGGCCGCGACGGTCAGCGCGCCGCTCGAGAGGTGCTGCTCGAAGTCGTACGGGTTGATGCGGACGTAGGCGGCGTCGAAGCGGCTCTCCACCTTGTCGTCGCCGGCGAAGAGCCGGACCTGGCCCTGCTCCGTCTTGGGCGTCGGGCTGAAGGTCATCGTGCCGTCGCCGAGCAGGATGACGGCCGTCACGCCTTCGGCCGTGTCCGCGACGAACACCGAGCCGGTCGTGAGGCGGAGCTCGAAGTCGATTGACGTGATCACCAGGTCGCGGGCCTGGTACATCCGATCGGCGTTGAGGGCGAGCCGGTGCAGGACGTCCACCTGCGACAGGCGGTCGTGGGCGACGACCCGCCACGGCGTGTCGTCCGTGCCCGGCTCGGCGACGGCGCCGGCCGGCCGGCGGATGTCGAGCCGCCACGTCGACAGCTGACCGCGCGGCCCGGCCTCGATGAACACTTCCACGGTGAGGTGGTAGCCGTCGCCGGGAAGCGCGCCGTCGAGCGGCAGCCGATCGCGCTCGCGCACGACCGCCCGGGTGACGCCGCGCGGCAGCGCCGCGTCGAAGAATTCGGCTGCGGCGCCCTGGTCCGCGTTGGGCGAGACCATGGCCATCCAGGCATCCTTGTCGCTCGTCGAGAGCGCGAGCTCGATGCGCTGGAGCGCGCGGGCGATGAGCGCCTCGTCGGCATCTTGTGCGGTGGCCTGACGCGCCTGCGCCGGGCACGCACACGCCAGCAGCACAGCCGTCAGTGCGACTGCCCGCCCCATCGTTCGATTAGACGCCAGAACGACGGCAGCGAGCTATCGGATTTCGCCGGGTGTGACGAAGTCAGGGACCGGCGGCACGACGGGCCGGCTGAGCACCAGGACCGTGAGGTCGTCCGCGAGGCGCTCGCCCCGGCGGTGGTCGTCCACGGCGCGAAAGACCGCACGGCTGAGCACGGCGGCGGAGACCCCGGGCGTCGCGCGCACGGCGGCCTCGAGGCCGGACTCCTCGAACATCTGGCCGGCCGCGGATTCCGCCTCCGTGATGCCGTCGCTGTACATGACCAGGGCGTCGCCGGGATCCAGGCGCGCGTGGCCGGACTCGTACGTCGAGCCCTCGAACATCGCCAGCGCAACGCCGCCCGTGGACAGGCGCTCCAGCGTGCCGCCCGTGCGCAGGAGGAGCGGGGGCGTCTGCCCGGCGTTGACGAACTCGATGTCGCCGGTGACCGGGTCGAACAGCCCCAGGAAGAGGGTGATGAAGCGTGACGGCGGTGCGTGCTTCGACACCTGGATGTTCAGGCGGTGCACCAGCTCGGCGGGCTCGAGGTTCTCGTCGACGAGGGTGCGCAGCATGGCCAGGAACAGCGCCATCAGCAGGGCGGCCGGACTTGCCTTTCCGGCCACGTCGCCGAGCGCGACGATCACGCGGCCGTCCGGGCGCGGCAGGATGTCGTAGAAGTCGCCGCCCACCGTGTTGGCGGGCCGGGTCATGCCGCTGGCCTCGACCCCGGGAGCGGACCAGGTGCCGTCGGGCAGCATCGCCAGCTGGATCTCGCGGGCCACTTCCAGGTCGCGCTTGAGGGACAGCCGGTCGAACACCTCCAGCAGGACGAGGAAGTTCATCAGCGCGAAGGCCAGAATCAGCCAGTTCGTGCCGGGGGCGAACGCCAGGGTGGGCACGCCCACGCGGAAGAAGAACGGGGGAATCACGATCGGCACGCCGAAGATCGTGACGCCGCGGAAGAGCTCGACGACGCCCACGGCCGCCGCGACGAGCGCGAGGCCGTAGAGCAGCCGCCGCGCCGGCGTCAGCCGCATCGTGAAGGCCACGAAGAACGCCTGCGTCCAGCGGAGCGCGCGGGTGTGCCACGGAAGGGCCCGGAAGGCCTTGCTGTCCACGCCCCGCGTGAAGAAGCGGTACGCCTCCGGCGCATCGCGGGTGAAGACGCGCCCCAGCTCCTCGGTCGTCAGGTCCTGGGTGTAGGCCGCAAAGAAGTCGCGCGCCCGTGACATTGGGGGCATCTCGCCTCGTACTACGCCCGGGTCCACCGGGGGGTTCCAGGGCCGCCGCCGCTCCGCCCGGGGCGGCCGGCGGGGCCGGCGGGCCGCCCGTCCCGGGCGTCCGAGGCCGCCGGGCGCATTCTCACACGATTCCGCCGAATCGCCCCGATCCGGGGCACAATGCCCATCGATGACCTTTCGCGTCCTGGCTGCCTCCCTCGTCCTGGCGCTCAGCGCCGCTCCGCTCTCCGCCCAGTGGAAGCCCACCGGGACGGGCACGATTTACGTGGGGTCGTATTCGGGCCACATCACGGCGGTGGACGAGTCCACCGGCGCGATTTCGAAGATTCCGTTGAAGACGGGGTCGCCCTACATCGTGCGCCTCTCGCCGGACCGGACGAAGTTCTACGTCCAGAGCGCCAACCAGGAGCGCTTCGAGGTGGTGGACGTCGCGAGCCGCCAGAGCGTCGACACCTTCACGCTGAGCGACGCCCGCCGCCACGTCCGTGCCCTCACGTACGAAGCCGACCCCTCGCACCGCACCATGCTCATCCTGGCGCGGACGTCCACCAAGCAGATCGACCGGTGGGAGATCGGCGAACCGGAGTTCCTGCTCTACGACCTCGCGCAGCACAGCGTGATCAAGACGTTCCCGTGGCGGCTCGGCTTCGAGCCCAACTACTACAACGTCGCGCTGCGCTTCTCGCCCGACGGCAGGCTGCTCTACGTGTTCGGCGAGAAGGTGACGATTTTCGACGCGGCCACGATGGCGCAGGTGGACGAGTGGGAGCTCTCGCTGCCGCCCGACCCGGCGTTCGGACGCTTCGAGCCCGGCGCGTGGGACGACTCGGCCGATTCGCAGGGCAAGGTCACGGTCCTGTTCACGATGCGCGACGCCATCATGAACCGGCGGCTGCTCGTGGTCGGCCAGGTGGACCTGGCCGCGAAGTCGGTCGACGTGTTCCCGCTCGGGCCCGAGCCGACGTCGGGGATCTCGTTCCGCGTCGCGCCGGACCACCGGCACGCGCACATCCTTCTCGCCGAGATCGGCCGGCACGAGCTGTGGACCATCGACATGGAGGCGCGCAAGGTGACGAACCGCGTCGAGGTGCCGACCAGGACGCGGATGCAGATGAGCGCCGGCACCGGCGGGCTGCTCTACCTGTACGAAGCGGGCCGGACGATCGAGGTCTATTCCGCCGACGCCCGGACGCGGCTCCGCACGATCGAGCTCGACTCGGACATGATGTACGGCACGTTCGTCGTCGTGCCCGGCAGCGGTGCCCGCCGGTAGCCGCGTTCCCGTCCTCCGCCTATCGCCGCCGAGGCTCGCGGATCACCGGGCACGGCCCACGGGCCGTCGGCCCGCGCCGCCGTCACGACAAGGGCTCGGCGAGCCGGGTCCAGTAGCGGGCCCAGGCCTCCAGCCCCTCGTGCAGGCGGTGCACGCGGAAGAACTCGTTCGGCGCGTGGAAGTCCTCGTCGGCCGTTGAGAACGAGAAGAACACGGTGTCCAGCCCGAGGTGACGCTGGAAGATGGCCGCGATGGGCACGGTGCCGCCCATCCGCACGAGCGCCGGCCGGACGCCGTACGTCGCCCGGAGCGCGTCGGCCGCCGCCTGCAGCGCGGCACGATCGGTCGGGATCGACGCGGCGCGCGAACCGTGGTCCGAGAGGCGCAACGACAGGCGGGTCCCTGGCGGAACGCGCGCCTCGAGGTGCCTCGCCACGCGCCCCGCAATCGCCGCCGGCTCCTGGTCGGGCACCAGCCGGCACGTGATCTTGGCGTGCGCCTCGCTCGGAATCACCGTCTTCTGTCCGGGGCCTTCGTAGCCGCCCCACATTCCGTTGACCTCGAGCGTCGGCCGGGTCCATTGCCGTTCGAGCGTGGAGTAACCGGGCTCGCCGACCAGCGCGGCGGCCCCGACCTGCCGGCGATAGGCCTCTTCGTCGTACGGCAGCGCGGCGATGTGAGCTCGGTCGGCGGGCGACAGCTCCCGGACCTCGTCGTAGAACCCGGGAACGGCGACCCGGCCGTTGGCGTCGTGCAGCGAGGCAATCAGCGCCGCCAGGCCGTGCAGCGGATTGGCCACGCCGCCGCCGTGCCGGCCCGAGTGCAGATCCTTCGCCGCGCCGGTCACGGTCAGTTCCAGGCCGCAGAGACCGCGGCTGGCGACCGTCAGGGACGGCTCGTCGACGCGCCACATGGCGCCGTCGGCCGAGACGAGGACGTCGGCGGCGAGGCGATCGCGGTGCGCGATCACGAAGGCCTCGAGATGCCGGCTGCCGATCTCCTCCTCGCCCTCGAACAGGAGCTTCAGGTTCACGGGGGGACCGCCGGCCGCGGCGAAGAAGGCCTCGGCCACGGCGATCGGGATGAGCATGGGCCCCTTGTCGTCCGAGACGCCGCGCGCGTAGATGCGGCCGTCGGTGACGGTGGGACTGAAGGGCGGCGTGGTCCACTTCTCCAGCGGATCCGGCGGCTGGACGTCGTAGTGGCCGTAGACGAGCACCGTCGGCCGCCCCGGCGCGTGCAGCCATTCGGCGTACACGACGGGATGCCCGCCCGTCGGCAGCACGCGCACGTCGAAGGGCCCGGCGGCCGCGATGCGGTCCGCCACCCATCGCGACGCCCTCGCCACGTCGGCCGCGTGCGCCGGGTCGGTGCTGACGCTGGGGATGGCCGCGAACTCGAGGAGCGACGCGAGGACGCGGTCGCGGTTCGTCGTCAGGTGCGCCAGCACGGCATCGAGCGCCATCACTTGCCGCCGTCGATCGAGAGCACCTGCCCCGTGATCCAGCCCGCGTATTCGGACGCGAAGAAGAGCACGCCGTGTGCGATGTCCTCGGGTGCGCCGAGCCGCCGCAGTGCAATCCGCCCGATCAGCTGCCGCTGGCCGTCCTCGCCGTACGACTGCCACTGCCGCTCCGTCGTCGGATTCGAGCGCACGAATCCCGGCGCGATGTTGTTCACGGTGATGCCCCAGGGACCCAGTTCGTGCGCGAGCTGGCGCGTCAGGCCGATCTGGGCCGCCTTCGCCGACGCGTAGGCCTGGATGCCCGTCAGGCTCACCCCGAGCCCCGCGCCGCTCGAGATGTTCACGATGCGGCCGGCGCCCGCGGCCTTCATGCCCGGGGCGACCGCCTGGGCGCAGTAGAAGGCGCCCGTCACGTTCACGTCGAAGATGGCCTGCCAATCCCCGGGGGTGACGGCCTCGAGCGGCCGGCCGACCTGGCCGAGGACGCCTCCGGCGTTGTTCACCAGGACGTCCACCCGGCCCGTCGCGGCCGCGGCGTCCGCCACCAGGTGGTCGACCGCCGCCCGATCGCGGACGTCCACGACACGTCCCTGGCACGTTCCGCCCGCCGCGCGGCAGAGCGCTTCCGTCTCCCCGATCTCGGGGCCCAGGACGTCGCACGCCCACACGGCGGCCCCGCGCGCGGCGAAGGCCTGGCTGATGGCCCGGCCGAACCCGTGGGCGGCGCCGGTCACGATGACGGTCTTTCCGGTGAAGTCGAGGGTCATGCCGGGGTCACGGTTCGGAGACGGCCGCCGCCAGGACGTCGAGATTCTCGATCGCCAGCGGCCGGCCCCGACGTTCGATGTCGTGGATCAGCGCGACGAGGCGCGCGGTGAGGGGCGTGGGGATGCCCGCCTCCGCCGCCAGGGTGACGACGATGCCCAGTTGTGCGTCCACCTCCGTCGGCCGCTTGCGCACGGCCAGGTCGCGCCAGATCCCGCTGTGGGTCTTGGCGGATCGCCGGTTGTGGGCCACCAGGGCGTCGAGCGACCGGTCGGCGGCGCCGGCCGGAGCCGAGGGCGCATAGGCGTTCGGATCGAAGCCGTCGAACGGCTCCGGTCTCACGCCCCGGGCCGCCGCCACCGCCAGCATCTCGCGCGCCAGGGCGATGTAGATCGGCCGGTACTTCACGTCGGCGAGCGCATCGGCGATGGACTCGTTCGACAGCGCCGTCGCGAAGAGCATCGCGCCGTACGCCTCCTTGCCCCACAGGTAACCCCAGATGTTGGGCGTCGTCGTCGCGCGCTCGTCGAAGTGCCTCCAGGCATCGCGGATGGCCAGCACGCGCGGGGTCATCCGCCCGTCGATTTCGCCCACGACGACGGCGCCGCGCCCGCCGAAGTGCAGGACGCCGGGCTCGAGGTAGTCGGCCCCGAAGTTCACGAACGCGCCCACGGTGCGCGCCGGTCCCACGACCTCCGCGATCGCCAGCTCGTTCAAGCCGTTCTGCGCGGACACCACGTAGCCGTCCGGCTGCAGGTGCGGCGCCAGCGCCCGGACCGCCGCCCCGGTGTGATGGGCCTTCGTCGCCAGAATGATCTCGGGCCAGGTGCCGGAGAGCGCCGACGGCGTGACGGCCGGTGCGCGGACGGTGAACTCGTCGAGAGGCCCGGTGACGCGCAGGCCGTGGCCGGTGATGGCCTCGACGTGGTCGACGGCCGTGTCGACGAACGTGACGTCCCGGCCCGCGCGCACCAGATACGCGCCGAGCGTCCCGCCGATGGCTCCCGATCCCCAGACCAGCGTCCGCATCGGCCGCCCCGGGTTCAGGCCTCGCCGCCCCAGGGGCCGGTGAGGAGCGCGCGGGTCTCCTCGACGGCCACCTGCCACAGGGCCAGCAGTTCGTCGTCGGCGCGCTGGTAGGCCCCGCCGAAGTTCCCGTCGCCCAAGTAGGTCTTCAGGGCCGCGGGATCGAGCGCGCGCACCCGCGCCAGGTCCACCATCGGGCGCGGGACGTCCGGCATGGCCACGCCAGGCAGCCGGGTCCAGGGGAAGTTCTCCATCCACGACCCGTGCGACGCCACGGGATCGATGGCCTGGACCTTGGCCCACGTGCGCGGCGCATTCCACCAGTTGTGGAAGAGGACGCGGCAGGCCGGCCGGTCCGCCGCCCATTCCAGCGCGAACTGCTGCACGGCGTTGTTGCCGCCGTGGCCGTTGACGATGAGGATGCGCCGGAAGCCCGTGTGCGCCAGCCCGTCCAGGATGTCGCCCACCACGCGCAGGTGCGTCTCGACGCGAAGCGAGATCGTGCCGGGGAAGTCGCGAAAGTACGGCGTGACGCCGTAGGGCACGACCGGGAACACCGGGATCCCCAGCGGCTCGGCCGCGTCGAGGGCGACGCGCTCGGGGAGGATGCAATCCACGGTCAACCGCAGGTAGCCGTGCTGCTCGGTGCTGCCCAGCGGCAGCACGGCCCGGTCGTCGTGGCGGAGGTACTCCTCCACCTGCTGCCAGTGCATGTCGGCGATGCGCACGGGTTCTCCTCGCGCTAGATGACGCCGAGATCCCGGCCCACCTTCGCGAACATGTCCAGCGCGAACTGCAGGTCCTCTCGGGTGTGCGTCGCCGAGACGATCGTGCGCAGCCGGGCCTGGTCGCGCGCGACGGTGGGGAACCCGATCCCCTGCGCGAAGACGCCCTCGGCGAACAGGCGGTCGGACATCTTCATGGCGAGCGCGGCCTCGCCGACGATGACGGGCGTGATCGGGCTCTCGCTGTGGCCGGTGTTGAACCCCAGGCCCTTCAGGCCGGCCTGGAAGAAGCGCGTGTTGTCCCAGAGACGCTCCATCCACTGCGGCTCTGTCTCGAGGACGTCCAGCGCCGCGATGCACGCGGCCGTGACAGCCGGGGGATGGGACGTGGAGAACAGGAACGGACGGGCGCGGTGGTGCAGGAAGTCGATGAGCGCCGCGGTGCCGGCCACGTATCCGCCCAGCGCGCCGATGGCCTTCGAGAGCGTCCCGACCTGGATGTCGACGCGGCCGTGGCACCCGAAGTGGTCCACCGTGCCCCGACCCTGGCGGCCGAAGACGCCGCTGGCGTGGGCGTCGTCCACCATCATGATGCAGCCGAACTCGTCGGCCAGGTCGCACAGCGCCGGCAAGGGGCCCAGGTCGCCGTCCATCGAGAAGACGCCGTCGGTGATGAGGAGCTTGCGCTGCGAGGCGGGCAGATCCTGCAGGATCGCCCGCGCCGCCGCCACGTCCTTGTGCGGGAAGACCTTGATGGGCGCACGGCTGAGCCTGCAGCCGTCGATGATGCTGGCGTGGTTGAGGCTGTCCGAGATGATGACGTCGTCCTTCGTCAGGACCGCCGACACCGTGCCGGCATTGGCCGCGAAGCCGCTCTGGAACACCACTACGGCCTCGACGTTCTTGAACGCCGCGAGCCGGCGCTCGAGTTCGACGTGCAGGGCCATCGTGCCGGAGATGGTGCGGACGGCGCCCGATCCCACGCCGAGCTCCCGGACCGCGTCGAGCGCCGCCTGGCGCAGCCGGGGATGCGTCGTGAGCCCGAGGTAGTTGTTCGACGAGAGGTTCACGACCGATCTGTGGTCGTAGACCGCGTGCGCCAGGGCTTCGCCCTCGAGCACCCGCAGCGTGCGGTAGAGCCCCTGCGCCTTCAGCGCCGCGAGTTCGTCGTTGAGGAACGCGAGTGGGTCGGGCCGTGACATGCGCCCAAGTATAGAGCGCCCCTCTATAATCGGGAGCGTTCGTCGATGCCACTTCCCGCAGGTTCTCGCATCGGTCCGTACGAAGTGCTGGACACCGTGGGCGCCGGTGGCATGGGTGAGGTGTATCGCGCGCTCGACGCGCGGCTGCAGCGCCACGTCGCCATCAAGGTGCTCCTGCCCGAGCACGCCCGGGACCCGGACCTCCCCGGCCGGCTTGAGCGTGAAGCGCTGATCCTCGCCTCGCTCAACCATCCGGGAATCGCCACGATCTTCGGCATCGAGGCCTGGCAGGACCGGCCGGCGATCGTCATGGAACTGGTGGAGGGCGAGACGCTCGCCGACCGGTGCCGGCGCGGGCCGCTGCCCACGGCCGAGGCGCTCCGGATCGCGCGCGGGGTGGCCGAGGCCCTGAGCTTCGCGCACGACCACGGCGTCATCCATCGCGATCTGAAGCCCGCCAACATCCGCATCCGTCCCGACGGCGCCGTCAAGGTGCTGGATTTCGGACTGGCGAAGGCCAGCCCCGTCAGCTCCGGGTCGCCCGCGTACGCCGACACGCGTACCGGGACCCTCCTCGGCACGATCCGCTACATGAGCCCCGAGCAGCTGCGCGGTCATGCGTTCGATCGCCGCGTGGACGTCTGGGCCCTGGGTTGTGTGGTCTTCGAGATGCTGACCGGCCGCGCGCCGTTCGCGCGACCCACCGAGGCCGACGCGATCACGGCCATCCTGCAGGACGAGCCGGAGTGGAGCCGGCTGCCGGCCGACACGCCGCCGGGCGCCCGGACCACGCTGGAGCGCTGCCTGCAGAAGGACGCCCGCCAGCGGCTGCGCGACGTCGCCGACGCCCGTTTCGAGGCCGATACCAGCGCGGCGCTGTCCGGCGGCGTCGTCGTGGCGCGCCCGCGCATGGATCGGACCATGCTCCTGGTGCTCGGGGGCCTGGCCGTCGTCACCGCGGCCGTCGTGCTGCTGCCCGGCTGGTGGCGGGGCGGGTCGGGGGCGGACGGCGCCCTGCGCAAGTTCGAGGTGATGGTGGACGGGCTCGGCCAGATGCCGGGCACCTACGTCGGCGAGAGCGGGCCCGGAGCCGGGGTCTCCATCTCCCCGGACGGCCGGCGCATCGTCTATCCGCGGGACGGCCGTCTCTGGATCCGGGAGCTCAGCCAGCTCGAGTCGCGCGTGCTCGAGGGCACGGCGGGTGCGGTCGCGCCCACCTGGTCGCCCGACGGGGAGTCGCTCGCCTTCGTCGTCGGCACCGAGGTCAAGCGCATCGCGGCGGCCTCGGGCGCCCCGGCCACGGTCACGGCGGCCGCCGGCACCTTCGTGGAGGCCGGCGCCCTGGCGTGGTCGGCCGACGGCGTGATCGCGTTCACGACGGGCAACGGTCCCATCTACGACGTGCCGGCCCAGGGCGGCGACGCCCGTCTCGTGCTGCCGCCGGAGCCGGGCGAGCGCGACTTTCACGACCTCGTGCCCCTGCCGGATCTGCGCGGCACCCTCGTCGTCTCCCACCTCACCGACGGCCAGTACGCCATCGACGTCCTCGAGCGGGGCGTCAGGCGGCGGCTCTTCGGCCCGCGGCCGCAGGTCATCCGGCACGCGGTGTACTCGAACACGGGCCACCTGCTGTACCAGCGCATCGACCGGAACCCCGGCGTGTGGGCCGTGCCCGTGGACCCGGCGACGCTGGCGGCCACCGGCGAGCCGTTCCTGGTCGCGCCGAGCGGGCTCAGGCCCAGCCTCGCCCGCGACGGCACGCTCGTCTTCGTCACCGACGAGCTCTGGGGGGTGGAGCGCCTGAGCTTCGTGGACCGCTCGGGCCGCACGGTACGCGACGTCTCCGAGCCGGTCCGCGGACTCCGTCAGCCCGCCCTCTCCCCGGACGGCACGCGCGTGGCGGTCGTCCGGCAGGGCCCCGAGCACGACGACGTGTGGATCTTCGACGTCGAGTCGGGACGGCCCGCGCAGTTCACGTTCGACGGCGTCCGCGGCGATCCGGCCTGGGATCCGGCGAGCCGGCTGGTGGCCTACAGCTGCGGCGCGACGAGCCGCGACGGCGGCATCTGCGTAGGCGAGGCCAATGGCGCCGGCGAGCGGCGCGTGGTCGTGCCCGGGGGCAGCATGGCCAACTTCGCCCCCGATGGGCGTGCGCTGGCGCACGTCCTCCTGGATCCCCGCACCCGCACCGACATCTGGCGCACGACCCTCGGCACTCCGCCGGCGCAGACTTTGCTGACGCGGACGGACGGCTTCGACTTCAGCCCGCGCGTGTCACCGGACGGGCGGTTCCTGGCCTACGGCACGACGGCGACCGGGCGGCCCGACGTCTTCGTCGCCGCCTACCCCGAGCCGCGGGCGCGGTGGCAGGTCTCGCCCGCCAGCGGCGCCGAGGCGCAGTGGAACCCGGCCGGCCGCGAGCTGTTCTACGTAGATGCGGCGGGGCATCTGCTGTCGGTGCCGTTCGACCCGGGCGCGCGCGTGCCCCCGGGGACGCCGACCCCTCTCTTCGCCGAGACCACCTCGAACGCGAGGCTGACGGCCGGCTACTCGCCCGCCCCGGACGGACAGACGTTCCTCGTCCTCCGCGATGCCGACCGCGCGCAGGCGCGGCCGCGCATCACGGTGGTCCAGAACTGGTTCGCGGAGTTCCGCGGGAAATGAGCCGACCTCAGCCGGCGGCCGGGGCCGCCAGGTCGCGGATGTTCGCGGCGACGTCCTGGCTCTCGCGGCGCCGGATCACGTCCACCACCGGCCCGTTCGCCAGGATGAGATCGCCGACCAGCCGCATCTCGAGATCCCGCGCGCCGATGCGGCTCGCCTGCGCGGGCGGGTCGAGGAACGCCAGTGACTGCGCGAAGGCCCAGGCCGTGGCCCGGCCCTTCTCGAGCGCGTCGTAGATCGCGCGGTCCTTCAGGGGTTCCACCACCCGGTCGATCACCTTGGTCACCGGGGAGAGCGCGTCGAGCTCGGTGTCCACCACCGGCATCAGGCTGTAGATGATCGAGTTGATCGTGCCGAAGTCCTTCTCCAGGCTCGCCAGCGCGGGACCCGGGCAGGTGCGCGCGGCCGCCACGCCGAGGTCGATCATGATGTGCGGGTTGATGCCGATGAGGAGGTGCTGCAGCACGATGTGCTTCGCGCTCCCGGCCGCGTCGTAGGCCTGGAGCCAGCACACGCCGGGGGACTCGCCCGACGCCACGCGGCTGCGCGTGTCCAGGTACCGGGTCGCGAAGGCCACGTCGAGCCGTTCGATCCGCGCGCCGTCCTCGAAGGCGCCGCCGGCGAGGCCCGCGCGGACGGCCTCGGTCATGCGCTTGTACAGCGCCGCGAAGTAGCCGAGCCGCGAGCCCGTCGCGATGCACTCGTCGATCACATCCTGCAGTTGTGCGATGACACCGTCGATCGTCGTGGCCGGCATGCCGGTATCATACGGCGCCATGAGCGCCGCTCCACGGTCACCGTCGGACCGATGGTCCGACCACGCACTCGACGAGGCCCGCCGGCGCGGCGATCCGCCGGCCGATGCGGTCGTCGGCCAGCTGTTCGCGACCGGCGGCACCGACGCCGTGCGCGGCCTGATGACGCGGCTCGTCGTGGACGATCAGATCGTCCCGGCCACCCTGCCGGCGCCCTTGCGCGACTATCTGGACGCGACCGACACGACCGACGTCCGCGACGCTCCGACCGTCGCCGCCGGGGAGCGGCTGTTCGCGATCCACGGGCCCGAGATCTTCGTCGTCCTGTGCTGCTCGTCGCTGCCGTCGTCCTACGCGGCACGTAAGGGCGTCCAGGTGCTGCACCGGACGGCGTACCTGGCCAAACGCCCGACGCGCCGGCTGTTCGAGACGGCGCAGATGATCATCGACGTCCTGAGCCCGGGCGGCCTGTCGCCCGAAGGACGCGGCCTGCGGACCGTGCAGAAGGTCCGCCTGATGCACGCGGCCGTGCGGCACCTGATCGTCCACGACCCGGCGCGGCCGTGGGCGGCGGACGATCTCGGCGTGCCCATCAACCAGGAGGACCTGCTCGGCACGCTGATGACGTTCTCCTGGGTGATCCTCCGCGGGCTGGCCCACATGGGCGTGACGCTCGACGCCGCCGGGCAGGCCGCTTACACGGCCACCTGGATGCACATCGGCCGCCTCATGGGCATCGAGCCGGCGCTGCTGCCCGGCACGGTGGTCGAGACCGCGCTCGTGACCGACACGATCGAGCGCCGGCAGGTGTCGCCGTCGCCGGAGGGGCAAGAGATGACGGCCGCGCTGCTCGACATGATGCAGCGCAACGTGCCGGCGGCGCTCGCGCCGCTGCCGCCCAGCCTGATTCGCGAATTCCTGCCCGCCGACGTCGCCGACGGGCTCGGCGTTCCACGCTTCCCGCTGGAACAGGCGCTCGTGGACGCCGCGGATCACCTGGTCCGGCCGTTCGAGCGGCTGTTCGACCGCGAGGCCGGCCGGCGGATCGCCCTGAGGGTCTTCGCGATCCGCCTGCTCCAGGGGATGGAGAAGGTGGAGCTCGGCGGCAGCCGGGCCCGCTTCACGGTGCCGGATTCGCTGGCCGACGGCTGGTCGACGGCCCCGACCGACAGCGAGGAGAGCTTCTGGCGGAAGCTCTTCACGTGGTCGGCCGACTGCCCCTAGGCTCCGGCGGCCGGTCCGCTACTCCCGCGGCGCCGGCGCGTCATCAGCGACGACGCGGTCACGGCCGGCGCGCTTGCCAGCATAGAGCCGCTGGTCGGCCAGGTGCAGCAGCGCGTCGGGCGCCCCGCCGTCCGGCGCGTCCTCGAGCAGCGAGGCGATGCCGACCGTGGCCGAGATCTCCACGGCTTCCAGGCCCTGGGGCGGCGCCAGGGGGCGCTCGCGGAGGCGCCGCTGGAAGCGGTGGGCCAGAGCCTGCGCGTTGACCTTGGTGGCGTTGGGCAGGATTACGACGAACTCGTCGCCGCCGTACCGGCACACGATGTCGGACGACCGCGCGACCTCGACCAGGGTCCCGGCGAAGCGCCGCAGCACCTCGTCGCCCACGAGGTGCGAGTGCCGGTCGTTGATGGACTTGAACCGGTCGGCGTCGGCGATGAGCACGCTCATGTGCTCCTGGTAACGCGCGGCGTGTGCCACGGCCCGCGCGAAGGCCTCGTCGAAGTAGCCGCGGTTGTGCACGCCGGTCAGCGAGTCGCGCGTGAGCCGCGACTGCGCCTGCTCGTACAACTGGCGGTACGTCAGCTCCTGCCAGACGTCGGAGACTTCGCCCGTGCCGGACGCCGCCGCCACTTTCGGTTCGAACAGGCGGAGGTACGCCCACAGGCACCCGCCGTACCAGACTGCCACCGCGGCGCCGCACGCGGCTTCCACCGCGACCACCTGGCCGAGGTGCGGCTGTCCCCACTGCGTCAGGGCCGCCATCACCGCGGCGCCCGTCACCAGCGCGCCCACGAGGGCGGCCGCCGCCCGCGTCGGCACCGAGACGACCACCAGGCCGACCGCCTCGTAGGCCAGCACGACGCCGAGCAGCAGCGCGTAGAGACCGCCGGCCCTCACGAGCGCCTCCACCGCGTCCCGAGCCACGATCTGCGACGTCAGGGCCAGGGGGACCTCGGCGCCGGGAATCCGCGCGTGCTGGGCGACGACCAGCGCGACGAAGGTGAGCGCGGCGTTGCCGAGCGCCAACGCGTAGATGAGGCGGCGCGTGTGCCGGGTGCCATCGGCGGCGTGCACGAGCAGGAGCGCGGTCAACGTGACGCCGAGCATCACCGCGGACGTGGGCTGCGCGGTCCAGCCCGGGGCGATCTCGACGCGCAGGGGCGTCGACGACAGCAGGTAGAGCACGCCCCCGAGCACCACGTACAGCGACGAACGGCCCGTGACGGCCCTGGTGCGAAAGAGCCCGAAGACGACGAGCGTCATGACGAGCGCTTCGGCGGCGATCAGGGCCAGCTGAACGAGATGCATCGGACGCGGGAGGCCTGGCGGCAGCGAGCCTACCACGCCCCGGCGCTACGGCCGCGATACCGCGAGCAGCACGCCGCCGTCGGCAAACGTCGCGACGCGGGTCGCGCCCATGGTCTCCGCCCAGCGGGTCGTGGCCGGGCCCTCGGCGCCGCGAAACGCCGATTCATGTACGAGGACGTGGGTGGCGCCCGCCGACGTCACGGCCCGCCACGCCGCCTCGGGCGCCCGCAACGCCGCCTGGAGTTGTGCGGTCCGCCGGCCATAGTCGTCGGGGAAGTAGCCGCTGTAGCCGTTGACGATCCGCTTGCCGTGCAGGCCCGCGTAGTAGACGTAGCGCAGGTCCCACGCCCGGTCGCCGAAGGGCAGCTCGACCACGACCGTGTCGCCCGGCATCAGGAGCAGGTGCCGGTAGGCGAGCGGGCCCTCGTTGAGCCGGTGCACCTCGCTCCACGGCGGCTCGTAGCGCGGATCCGCCTCCCAGTTCACGTTGACTGGCACGGGCGCCGCGTACGACTCGGCGAGGAACGCGGCGCCAATGAGCGTGAGCGCCGCGGTGCCGAACCTTGGCCAGCGCGCGACGGCCGCGAGCGAATAGCCGGCCAGCGTGGCCAGGATCGCCGCCGCCACCATGGCGAAGCGGGCCGGGACGCGGAGGCCGTCGAAGCCGGGCACGTGATCGAAGAAGACGCGGTACAGCTCCAGTCCGGACAGGCGCACCCCGCCCGCGCGCGGCGCCGGGCCGAGCGACATCAGGATCGCGAAGGCGAGGGCGGCCACGAGCCACGGCGTCAGGTCGGCGGGGTTCGATCGGGCTGCCTCGCGCCAGCGCGGCGAGACGATCAGCCCCGCGCCGAGCAACACGGCGCCCACGGCCAGCGTCCGTCGAACGCTCGTGGCCCGCAGCACGACCCCGCCGATCGTCCACGTGCCGCCTCCCGTGAGGCCGATGAGCATCGCCGCGGCCACGACGGCGGCCGTGGCCACCATCAGGCCGACGGCCAGGCGCCCCGTGAGGGGCGTGTGTCCCAGGGCCGTGCCGCTCGACGTGAGGCGCGCCCGGAACGCCCAGAGGCCGATGCTGGCCAACGTCATCAGCCAGGGAATGCCGCCGAAGAACAGGTCACCTTCCGGCTGCGGAAAGCGGTTCAGAATCGGCCCCCAGACATGTACCTGCGGCGGCGCGTTCACGTAGGCGTACAGATCGGCCGAGTAGCCGAGGACTTCGTTGTAGGCACGCTCGAATCCGAACTGCGCCCGCGCCTGCCGGTACGGCAGGAGGAAGGGCATCGTGACGGCGATGGCCGCCAGACCCGCGGCCACGAGCGAGAGCCAGGCGCGGAGGTCGTGCCAGCGGTCGCGGACGGCCATCTCCCACACGACGTAGGCGGCGAAGACCGGCGCGAAGTAGAACAGGTAGTACCCCGTCGACAGGCCTTGCAGCGCGAACGCCGCCGCACCTCCCGCCAGCGGCAGGAGGCGCCCCGTGTCGAAATAGCGGCGCATGCCGTAGAGCGCGAAGGGCATCCACTGCGAGGACAGGGTCTGGATGTGCGAGAACTGGCCGAGCCGGTACGGCAGGAACGCGTAGAAGAGGCCGGCGACGAGTCCCGCCCGGGCGCTGCCCGTCAGCTCGCGCACCAGCAGGAACATGCCCAGACCCGACAGGACGAAGGTGGAGAGGAACACGACGTCGTAGGCGAGCACGATGTTGCCGGTGGCGAGGAAGAACGGCAGGCCTTGGAGCGCCTGCGGGACCAGGTGCTCCGAGAAGGTGAGGGTCAGCGGCGTCGGCGCGAAGATGTTCGCGTTCCAGAGATCGGCGAACGACATCCTGCCGGCGGCCATGCCCACGAACGCCTCGGCGTCCCAGGCCATGATCCACATGTTCAGCAGCGAGTCGCCGAGGTCGGCGGGGATGTCGCGTCCCACTCCCGCGGCGACCGGCCACGTCATGACCGCCGTCAGGACGACGAACAGCAGCAGCGCGGCGACGGCCTGGAGGACGCGACCGCGCAGCACGCCCGGCACGGGATCAGGCCTGCCCGAACTCCCGCGCGAAGTCGGCGACCTCGTCGTAGATCGACGCAAGCTCGTCGGGCGCCGCGAGGAACACGACCCGGAAGTACCCGCCGTCCGGCGGCAGTCCGAAGCCCGATCCGTGCACGCACAGGATGCCCTTGGCCCGCAGGAGCCCGAGGACGAAGTCCTCGTCGGTCCGGCCCGGGGGCAGGGCGACCCGCGGCATCGCGTAGAAGGCGGCCCGCGGCGCCACCACGTTCATCCCGGGCATGGCGTTGAACCGGGCCGTCGTCAGGTCGGCCCGCGCCTTCAGCGCCTGGCGGAACGCCACCTGATGCGAGCGATCGCCCGTGAGCGCGGCCGTGACCGCGTGCTGCATCGGGCCCGGGCTGCAGAGCCGCCCGTCGGCGAGCTTCTTGATGGCCGCGAGCACCTCGTCGAGCCGCGGCGTGGCGCCGACGGCCATCCAGCCGGCGCGCCATCCAGGCGCGAGGTAGGCCTTCGACAGGCTCGAGTAGGAGATGACGGGCGCCTCGGGCGCCATGGCCGCCAGGGCGGGCACCGGTCCGTCGAATCCGAGATCGCCGTACACCTCGTCGGCGAGGACCACGAGCCCGCGCTCCAGCGCGAAGTCGATCAGCCGACGACGCGTGGCCTCGGGGTAGATCGCGCCGGTGGGGTTGTTCGGGTCGATCAGGACCAGGGCGCGCGTCCTCGACGTGCAGGCCGAAGCCATGTGATCGAGATCGGGAAGCCAGCCGTTCTCCGGATCCGTCCGGTAGTACACGGGCGTGGCGCCGATCTTCGCGAGGACGGCCGTGTACAGCGGATAGGTGGGCGACGGCACGAGCACGTCGTCGCCCTCGTCCACCATGGCGGTGAGCGCCAGCTCGATGCCCTCCGAGGTGCCCGACGTGATGAGCACGCGGTCGGGCGAGACGGCCACGCCGCGGGCCGCGAAGTCCGCCGCCGCCGCCTCGCGCGCCGGCTGGATCCCGACAGACGGGGTGTAGCCGTTGTGCCCGTCGCGCATGGCCCGCGCCACCGCCTCGACCAGGTGCGGCGGCGTCTCGAAGCCGAATGCGTTGGGGTCGCCGATGTTGAGGTAGCGGACCCGCATGCCGGTCGCTTCGACCTTGCGGGCCTCCGCGACGACCTGCCGGATGGCGTAGGTGAACCGTGCGACCCGCCGGGCGGCGGGGAAGGAGGACGTGGCTGCGGTCGCGCCCATGGCGTTCACAGCTTAACAGTGGGCCGGCACCGCCCCGCCTGGCCCGCGACCCGACAGAGGAAGGCGACGGCCCGTGCCCCAGGCACCTGCGTACCTGGTCCGGCACGGGTCAGAGTGTGCAGGCGGTTCCACCAACTGCTGCGGAGATTACATGGTGGTGTAAGTCTTACCTGCCTCGCCGGGCTGCCCGGAGCTCTCGCCAGCACCGCCATTGCCGATAAGCCTTTTACAGTCAGTAGTTACTGTTCATGGCACGGGGGTTGGTTGTGGGGATGGACATGCAGCGGGTAGTGATCGCCTCCATCGTCGCCTTGCTGGCGACCCCGGTGGTGGGCGAGACAGGTCAGACCGGGAGCGAGCCTCAGACGGGCAGCGTGTTCCGGTCCGGCGTGGATCTCGTGACGGTGAGTGCGACCGTCAGGGATCGCCGCGGCCGTGCGGTCGTGGACCTGGCCGAGGGTGACTTCGAGGTGCTCGACCGCGGGGTCCGGCGCCCGATTGCCCAGTTCCGGCGCGAAGCGGCGCCCGTCAGCGTTGCGATTCTGTTCGATGTCAGCGGCAGCATGGACCTCGCGTCCAGAGCGCTTGCCGCACGGTTTGCGGCGCACCATGTGCTCTCCTGGTTGGAGCACGGCCGCGACGAGGCCGCGCTGTTTGCTTTTGACAGCCGGCTGCACGAGGTGGCCCCGTTTACGGTCGATACGCGTGCCCTGCAAGGTGCGCTGGGGGAGGTCGATCCGTTCGGGGCCACTTCGCTGCACGATGCGATCGCCGACACGGCGAAGCGCATCTCTGAACGCGCCAACCATCGTCGCGCCATCGTGGTGCTGACCGACGGCATCGACACGGCCAGCCGGCTCACGCCGGCGGAGGTGTCGGGCATCGCCAGCGAGATCGACGTGCCGGTGTACGTCATCGCGGTGGTGCTGCCCATCGACAACCCGGACGCCAACGGACGGCCTGCGCACGACGAGACCGTGCCCGCGGCGGTCGGCACCATCCGCGAGCTCGCGGCGTGGACGGGCGGGGAGCTGTTCTACGCCAGCACGCCGTCGGACACCAGCAAGATCGCCCGGCAGGTCGTCCGCGAGCTGCGCGAGCAGTACCTGATCGCATTCGAGCCCGGCGCCGATGCCGGGTGGCACCCAATCGAGATTCGTACCACGAGGAAGAACCTGACGGTTCGGGCGCGCGGCGGTTACGTCGCCGGCGCGCGCAGTCGCAGCAACGAGTTCTAGTGGCCCCAGACAGATCCCACTAGCAAAAACGACGGCGTCCAGGAGGATAGAGGACATGAAGAAGTCATTGTTCATGGTGAGTTGCTTTGCGGTGACCCTGGCCGTGGCTCCGGCGTGCGCGACGAAGAAGTTCGTCCGGACCGAGGTTGGCCAGGTCAACGACAAGGTCACGACGCTCGGCAAGTCGCTCGAGGAGACCCAGGAGCGCGTGCGCGTCGCCGAGCAGCGGATCGGCGAGGTCGACACGAAGGCCCAGGCGGCCAACCAGTCGGCGCAGCAGGCCAACGCGGCGGCTCAGACCGCCCAGAACACGGGCTCCCAGGCCATGGCGGTCGGCAAGGAAGCCGTCGCCAAGGCGGAGGCCGTCGAGGCGTCCACCCGCAAGCTGATCTTCGAGACCGTGCTCACCGACGATCAGGCCAAGTTCCGGAGCGGCCAGGCCGCCCTGTCCGACGAGGCGAAGGCGGCGCTGGATCAGATGGTGTCGCAGATCAAGGAGCAGAAGTCGGCGATCTGGGTCGAGATCGAGGGCCACACCGACAACACCGGCGATGCCGCCTACAACATGCAGCTCGGCCAGGCTCGCGCGGATGCCGTCAAGCGCTACCTCTACGAGCAGCACCAGGTGCCGCTGCACAAGATGAACGCCATCAGCTTCGGCGAGGAGAAGCCGGTGCAGGACAACAAGACGCGCGCGAACCGCTCGCAGAACCGCCGCGTCGTCATCAAGGTGCTCGCCTAGCGCGGACACCCGCCGGCCGGCAGCCAGGATCTGGCGGCTGGCCCGGCAACGTCACGGAACGGCCGGCAAGGGCGCACGCCCGTGCCGGCCGTTTTCACTTGGTGGACGCGCGGACGGGCAGGGCGTAGAGCCACGCGCCGTCGGCGCGGGCCGCGACCGTGGCTCCGCGGCTCTCGAGCCAGGCCCGGATCCGGTCGCCCGTGTCGTCCGCCCAGGCGGCAGGATGGACGATGACGTGGGTCGCAGGCGCCAGCGCGGCCCACGCTCGATCCGGCTGCACCAGGGGGTCGTGCAGCGGCCCCACGCGCGCCAGGAAGCTGGCCGGCAGCACGCCGCTGTACCCGTTGATCGTGCGATGGTCGTGCACGAGGGTGAAGTACGAATAGAGGATCTCGTAGCCGAGCACGCCGAACGGGAACTCGGCCAGCACGGCGTCCGGCGGCAGCGTGCGGGCGAACCGGTAGATCGCGGGCGGAGTCGGACCCGGTCGCAGGTGGCCGGGCCGGGGCGGCTGGTCGGCGGCCATGACCTCGCGGTTCATGACGAAGGGCGTTGCGAACGCCGGCCGGATCGCCAGCACCGTGGCCAGGGCGGCCGCGGCCGCCCCGACGCGCCACCGGCTGAGCCAGACGGCCCCGAATCCCGCCAGGACCGAGCAGAGCGCGAAGGCGATGACTCCGAAGCGCTCGGCCACGCGCAGGCCGGCGAAGCCCGGCACGTAGGACAACAGGAGCTGGTACGGTCCGGGCATCGACGCCCGCCCGACCTGCACGACCGGGCCGAACGAAAGGATCATGGCCATCAGCGCCAGCCCCAGCAGCGCGAGGCGCGAGGATCGCGACGGCCAGTCCGGATGGCGGCGGGCGACCGCGGCGCCAGTCACGGCCAGCGCCAGGAGCGGTCCGAACCACGGCCAGGCCCGTGCGTAGCTGTCGATCGACGCCGAGCTGGCGGCGATTTCCGCCGTGGACCGCGTCACGCCCAGCGCCGCGCGGGTCGCCAGGTAGCGCAGCATCAGCGGGAGCACCACCAGCACCGACGCGGCGCCGGCCGCCGTCAGGAGCGCCCAGACGCGTCCGTCCCGCATCCGGCCGTGCCTCGCGAGCGACCAGATGGCGAAGCCCGCCGTGAACGGCGCGCAGTAGGCCATCAGGTAGTTCGACGAGAGGTGCAGCATCACGAGGGACGCCGTCGCCCCGGCGAGGGCACGGCGCGAGCGCGTGGCCACAAAGCGGTCGATCGCCCAGAGGGCGAAGAGCCACCAGTGAATCGACAGCATGTGCAGGTGCGAGGACCAGATCACGCGGTACTCGCTGAACATGCACGTCAGGCCCGCGACCGCGCCGGCCCGGTGGCTGCCGGACAGCTGGCGGGTGAGCAGGTGGGCGCCCAGCCCCGTCATCGCGAAGGTGGCGAGGAAGACGACGTTGAACGCCAGGAGCGGCTCGCGGACGACCCACGTCAGCGGGAGGACTTGCAGCGTCTGGCCGATGAAGTGCTCGGAATACGTCAGCGTTCCGTGCTCCGGCGCGAAGATCCGGAGATCCCACATCGCCGTCCAGGCCCCGAGGTCGCCGTGCAGGAGGGCCGTGAGGTGCTGCGCTACCCACGCCATGATCCAGGCCGTGAAGAGGGAGTCGCCGTAGTCGGCGGCGATCGATGTCCTCAGCTCCGGGAGGAGCGGCCGCGCGAACACCAGGGTCGCCGCGACGTAGGCCGCCGCGAGCATCCAGGGGCCGAGCGGCGAGCGGGCGCTCATCTCGCGGCCGGAGGCGTCAGCGTCCGGCCTGGGGGGACCAGCGGGCGAAGCGGATCAGCGTGTAGACGGCCTTGAACGCGTCTTTCAAGCCGATCTTCTTGCCTTCCTCGTACGTGCGGCCGTTGTAGGAGATCGGCACCTCGAACACGCGCGCGCGCATCCTGGCGATCTTGCACGTGATCTCCGGCTCGATGCCGAAGTCGCGCGACTGGAGGTCGAGCCGCCGGGCGACGTCCCGCACGAAGACTTTGTAGCAGGTCTCCATGTCGGTCAGGTTCAGGTCCGTGATGGCGTTCGAGAGCAGCGTGAGGGCCCGGTTTCCCACCGAGTGCCAGAAGTAGAGCACGCGATGTCCGCCCTGTGCGCCCAGGAACCGCGATCCGTAGACGACGTCGGCGCGCCCCTCGAGGATGGGGCGCAGGAGCAGCGGGTACTCGCGCGGGTCGTACTCGAGATCGGCGTCCTGGATGATGACGATGTCGCCGGTGGCTTCCCCGAAGCCGCGGGCGACCGCCGCGCCCTTGCCCTGATTCACGGGCTGCAGCAGCACCCGGACGCCGTCCTTGCCGTCGAGGGTCGAGAGGATGTCGCGGGTGCCGTCCTTCGAGCCATCGTCCACGATCAGGATTTCCTTGTCGACCTCGCCGAGATCGACGTCCTGCACCCGCGCGACGATGTCACGGATCGTGGCCCGCTCGTTGTAGCAGGGCATGACGACGGTCAGCTTCATGCGACCATCGAGTATACGCGCTGGCCCTGCCGGGTTCGCTCGCCCGGCCCGCGCCAAGCGGCGGGCCGGACGACGCGTCTGCGCGACCGCGCGCGCTACTGCGAAACGGTGAGCTGTCCGCGGGTCTCGCCGCCGGGATTCACGGCGGAGTGGATGTTCACGTAGACCTGTCCGGCGACCAGCGACTGGATGAAGTCCTCGAACGTGCGGATGCCCTGATCGGGCCGCGCGCGCAGCGCCGACGGGTTGACCGTGCCGGCCAGCACGAAGTCGTTCGAGACGTTGGCCGGCGGCGCCAGGTCGATCACGACCGGCCCGCCGACGCCGGGCCCGCCGACGTGGAAGTGGCCGCCCACGGCCCCGCTCGGCAGGTTGAAGACTTCGACCCGGTAAGTGACGGTCTCGGTCGCCACGTTCACGAACACCTCGGCCGTGCCCGTGGCGCCGGTGACGATGGCCGCCGGCGTTTCGTTGGCCCCGGACAATACCGCCGTCAGGCGGTACGTCTGGGCGCTGGCGTCGGTCGTCGCGCCCAGCCCCACGACCGCCGCGGCGGCCACGTACATCATCATTCGTCGCATGGGATCTCCTTTGCGCCAGGCCGTCGGGACGACAGCGGCGGCAGGCCGCCCTTCGCACGATCCACGCCAGTCGCCGGGCGACACGTTTCCCGTGCGGACGTGAGGTGGCGCGGCGTTTCCGTGCCTGCGGGCCTTACGGCGCGCGAAACGCCTTACGCGGATGGTAAGTCCCGCAGCGCCGAGATCAGTGGCCGCGGTGGGGTTCGAGGAGCTTCTCGAGCTGACCGAGTCGTTCGTGGCTGCCGAGCAGGGCGAGGACATCGCCCTCCTCGACGGTGTCGTCGGGTCCCGGCGACAGCGTGCGGAAGCCGCCGGGCTGCCCGGCGTCCGCCCGGCGGATCGCGATCGTGGTCAGGCCGTATTTGGCGCGCAGGCCGATGTCGCGGAGGGACTTGCCCACGAACTCGCCCGGCGCCGGGACCTCGACGATCGAGATGTCCCCGGAGAGCTCGATGTAGTCGAGCACGTTCGGAATGACGAGGCTGTGGGCCACGCGAATCGCCATCTCGCGCTCGGGAAACACGACGCGCTTCACGCCGAGCTTCTCGAGGATCCGGCCGTGGAGGGGCGTCACGGCCTTGGCTACGATGTCCTCGATGCCGAGCTCCTTGATGAGCGTGACCACCAGGAGGCTGGCCTCGATGTTCTCGCCGATGGAGACGATGGCGACATCCACGTCCTGGATGCCGGCAGCGCGCAGGGCGCGGTCGTCGGTGGCGTCGAGCTTCACCGTCTGCGACACCTGGTCGGCGAGCGCGTTGACCCGATCGTCGCTCCCGTCGATGCCGATCACCTCGTGGCCGAGCTGAGAGAGCGTCGTGGCCATGGCGGCGCCGAAGCGTCCCAGGCCGATCACAGCGAACGTGCGTTTCGTCATGGCATCACCCGACGAGGACCTTGCCTTCCGGATAGCGGAGCTTCGGCTTCGAGCTGCGGTGGCGCGCGACGGCGATTGCCAGCGTCAGCGGGCCCAGCCGTCCCACGAACATCATCAGCATGATGAGGAGCTTCCCGACCGGCGAGAAGAAGGCCGAGAGGCTCACGGCCGACCCCGCCTGGCCCATCGAGAGCCCCACCGTGCCGAACGCCGAGGTGGTCTCGAACAGGGACGGCATGAGGTCCCGGCCCTCGGTCAGCAGCAGCAGCCAGACCACCGCGTTCACGGTGACGAAGGCGATGAGCGACACGAAGAAGGCCTTGGCCACGAGTTCGGGCGCCAGACGCCGCTTGAAGATCACGGTGTCGTCCTCGCCCCGCACCGTCGCCCAGAGCGCCGCGAGGGTGATGGAGAACGTGGACGTCTTGACGCCGCCGCCGGTGCCTCCGGGGGACGCCCCGATGAACATCAGCACCGTGACGACGAACACGGTGGGAACCGTCAGCGCGCCGATGTCCACGGTGTTGAAGCCCGCGGTCCTCGTCGTCACCGACTGGAAGTAGGCCGCCAGCACCTTCTGGCCGATCGGCAGGCCGGCGAGCGTCCGCGGATTGCTCCACTCGAGCGCCAGGAACGCCACCGTTCCGAACACGATCAGCACGAGGGTGGCGCGCAGCACGAGGCGGGTGTGGATCGAGAGCCGCAGCCCGAGCGCCTTCCGCTGCAGCAGTTCGGACCAGTCGAAGAACCCGAGGCCGCCGGACACGACCAGCGTCGTGACGACCAGGTTCTCGTCAGGGTCGCCCTGCCAGCGCATGAGGTTGTCGCTCCAGAGCGCGAACCCGGCGTTGTTGAAGGCCGAGACCGCGTGGAAGAGCCCGAACCAGAGGGCCGCGCCGGCACCGAGCGACGACCACCACCACAGCGCGAGCACGAGCGCGCCCGTGAGCTCGAACACGAGGGTCAGCCGCAGCACGGTGGCGGCGAGGCGGACCAAGCCCTCCATGTCGTGCGCGTTCAGCGCCTCCTGCAGGGTGAGCCGCTCCTGCAGGGACACCGTGCGGCCCAGCGCCGAGATGAGCACCGTGCTCAACGTCATGTAGCCCAGTCCCCCGATCTGGATGAGGACGAGCACCACGATCTGGCCAAAGACCGAGAGGTCGCGGGCCGTGTCCACGACGATGAGGCCCGTGACGCACACGGCCGAGACGGCCGTGAACGCGGCGTCGAGCAGGGAGAGGTGGCGGCTTTCGGCCGCCGAGACCGGCAGCGCGAGCAGAAGGCTGCCCGCCGCGATCATGGCCAGGAACGTGAAGGCCAGGAACTGCGAAGGCGACAGCGGGCGCCGGCGAGCCAAGATTCCCGATTGTGCCACAGGGCCCGCGGTGGGCCTGGATCGCCCGGAGGGTGCCGCCGCTACCGCAGGACGCCGAAGTCGAACGACGCCCTGCCGAGCGTGGCCGTCCCATTCCGGATGACGACCTCGTGGCGTCCCCCGCCCAGGGCGTGCGCGTCGAATCGGGCGTGGACCCACCCGCCGGTCAGGGGCTCGGATCGGTTCAGGGCCGGGGCGGTCGGCGGCGGAAACGGCCACCAGGGGGCGTCCATCGGGGTCGGGTCCCAGTAGGCGCCGAAGTGCGGCTGGCGATCGGTGGCCTCGGCGACGTACGGGGTCTGGGTCACCGGGGCGTCGAGCGGCACGATGAGCACGTCGATCGGGGGCACGCCGATGTAGGTGTTCTGCGGGTGGAACTGGAGCTCCACGATCACTTCCAGGAGCCCTCGCCAGGGGCGGAGCGCGTCGATCATCTGGCGCCGCCCGTAGCCGCGATCGAGCAGCCGCCGTTTCTCCTCCACCAGGAGGACGACGCGACGGTACTCCGAAACGAGGGAGATCCTGCGGACGGCGTCGCCCGGGAAGCGATCGTAGCCGGCGTGGAAGGCCGTGCGCTCTCCACGCTCGGCCTGCTGCGCGAAGGCAATCGCCTGATCGATGGCTTCCAGCCCGATGTCGGTCTCGATGGCGACGCGTTGCGCCGCCGCCATCAGCGCGACGGCCATCGAGACGCACACCGCGGTCATGAATGCCCTCGCCGATGCCCCGGCCGTCACGGCCCCGAGAATACCGCGAGCGGGTAACATGCCGCCGGGAGGGGAGCGCGTGGAACTGCGGGGACGGGTGGCGCTGGTCACGGGAGGCGCGAGAATGGGGAGCGCCGT
The DNA here is from genome assembly GCA_050187355.1 of Vicinamibacterales bacterium. Taxonomy (GTDB): domain Bacteria; phylum Acidobacteriota; class Vicinamibacteria; order Vicinamibacterales; family UBA2999; genus CADEFD01. The sequence continues at coordinate 91,574 of JBFWXO010000009.1, read as the reverse complement.
CGCCACGGCGCTGGCCGACGCCGGCGCCGATGTGGCGCTCACGTACCGGCGCTCGTCGGAGGCCGCGGAAGAGGCGGCCGCGGCGGTCCGTGCTCGAGGGTGTCGCGCGTGCACGCTACGCGCCGATTTGGCACAGGACGACGCGTGCCGGGAGGTCGTGGACGACACCGTCGCGGCGCTGGGCCGGCTCGACGTCGTCGTGAACCTCGCGTCGGTCTACGTGCGCGTCCCGTTCGATGCCCTTGGCGCTGTGGAGTGGGACCGGCAGATGGCCGTCGATCTGCGCGCGTCGTTCCTCGTCTCCCTTGCCGCCGTGCCGCATCTCCGGGCTGCCGGCGGCGGTCGGATCGTGAACGTCGCCGACTGGCTGGTGGCCAGCGGACGACCACGGTATGACGGGTACCTGCCCTACTACGTGGCCAAAGCTGGTGTGAAAGCCCTGTCTGAAGGACTGGCCCTTGAGCTGGCCCGAGATGCCATCCTCGTGAACGCCATCGCTCCTGGTCCCATCGAGCCCCCGCCGGGGACGTCCCAGGAGGAGGTCGCCGCAGTCGAGAAGGCCACCCCGCTGGGCCGGTGGGGCGGGGCGGACGAGATCGCCCGCGCCGTGCGCTATCTCTGCGAGACCGACTTCGTCACCGGCGAGACCATCCGCGTCGATGGCGGCCGACACCTGAAGTGATTCGACCCGGAGGAGCCGCGATGCCCACCCCCGTCCCGTCCCGCCGAACGTTCCTGGCCGCCCTCGGCTCGAGTGCCGTCGTGACGGCGCGCCCGCGAGCACGGGCAGCGGCGGCTCAGCCCGCCGCAGCCGGCGATGCCATCGTCGACCTGCTGCGGGCGCTCTCCGAGGCTCCGGGCCCGCCCGGATTCGAGGAAGAGGTGCGCAGAATCGTGGTGAACGAGTACTCGGCCCTTGGCGCCGCCATCGAATACGACGGCCTGGGAGGCGTTCACGCAACGCTCCCCGGCGCCGCCGAGGGCCCGCGCGTCATGGTCACGGCCCACATGGACGAGGTGGGCCTGATGGTCCAGTACGTGACGCCCGACGGTTTCCTCCGCGCGAAGACCCTGGGCGGGATTCTCGAGCAGGCGCTCCCCGATCAACGTTGGACCGTGCTGGGGCGAAACGGCCCGGTCACGGCGATCAGCGGACTCCGGACCACGCACGTCCTCTCCCCGGGCGAGCGGGCGGCCGTCTGGCCGCTCGACCAGACGTTCTTCGACGTCGGTGCGTCGTCCCGCGAGGAGGTCGCCAGAATGGGCATCCGGCCGGGGGACGGCATCGCGCCCTTCTCTCCGTTTCATGCCATGGCCAACGGCCGCTACGCCGGCAAGGCGTGGGACGACCGTGTCGGCCTGGGCGTCATGATTGCGGCCTCGCGCCGCATCCGGGCCGAGGGCCTCACGCTGCCGGCGCGCGTCATCTGGGTGGCCACCACCCAGGAGGAAATCGGGCTGCGGGGGGCCCAGACCGCCGTGGACAAAGCCCGGCCGGACCTGGGCATCTCCATCGAGGCGGGCGTCTCGGCCGACTACCCGGCCATCGGACCCACCCAGGCGCAGGAACGTCTCGGTGGGGGGCCGGGCGTGTTCATGCTGGACAGTTCGATGATCCCGAACAGGAAGCTGCGCGACTTCTTCTTCGACGTGGCGGCACAGCAGGGGATTCCGCTCCAGCCCGACGTGCTGACGGGGTACGGGGAGGACGGTGCCGAGATCCAGCGCTATGACACCGGGCGGCCTGCCGTGAACATGACCGTCCCGACCCGCTACCTGCATGGGCACACCGGCATCATCCAGCGCTCCGACTTCGACGGAGCTGTCGATCTTCTGATTCGAGTCCTGATGCGACTCGATCGCCCGACCGTCACCGGACTCGCCAGTTTCACGCCCTGACACCAGAAAAATGCCGGACGAGTGCCGACTGCCTTGAACGCGCTTGACACATAGTGTCTAAACACATATCGTCGTCACGTGGGTAGACCGCTCCACGAAGAGTTGAAGCAGGGCAAGCCTTTCGACCTCGTCGAAGAGGAAGTGCACGTCAGCATCGCGCGCACCGCCGCGGTCCTCGAGCGAGCGTTCGCGAAGCTGCTGAAGCCCCGCGGCATCACCCCTACCCAATACAACGTCCTCCGAATTCTCCGCGGTGCAGGATCGGACGGACTGTGCCGTCACGAAATTGGCGCCCGCCTGGTCACGGCTGTGCCGGACGTGACGCGCCTTCTTGACAGAATGGAACGCGATGGCCTGGTATTTCGCCAACGCGTGGATGCCGATCGCCGCCTCGTCCGCACGATGATCACGCGCCGCGGCCGGGAAATCGTCGACGGGCTGGACTTCGAACTCAGGACGGCCCACCGCACCAGGCTGGCACACCTCAGCCCGGAAACGCTTCGGCAACTCGCCGATCTCCTGGCAGACGTGCGAAGCGCCGAGGACCAGGACTAGCGCACCGTTCAGGCCCCACACTCCGCACGACGGGAATAGCGCGGTCATATATGTGTTTACACACTCAACGTCATCACTTTTTCAAGGGGAACACCTATGAGCAGCTCAGTCGCCACCAAGACGTTCGCCATCGACAAGGTCCACTCGGAAGTGGGATTCCAGGTCCGGCACCTCCTCACCAAGGTGCGCGGCCGGTTCCGCGACTTCTCGGGTCAAATCGAGATGGACCCGGACCATCCTGCCGACTCCCGGGTCGAGGTGACCATCCAGGCCGCCAGCATCGACACCGACGCCCCGGACCGGGATGCGCACCTCCGGTCCAACGACTTCTTTGGCGTCGACCAGTTCCCGACAGTCAGGTTCGTGAGCTCCGCGGTCAAATCCACCTGGTCGAACACCTACGCCGTGACCGGGGACTTCACCATCCGCGACGTCACACGGACGATCGAGGTCCCGGTCACCTACCTGGGCGAGGCCACCGATCCGTGGGGTAACAAGAAGATCGCCTTCGAGGCGGAGTTCACCGTGAACCGCAAGGACTACGGCCTCCTCTGGAACGCGGCGCTCGAGACCGGAGGGTTCCTGGTGGGCGACGAGGTCTCGATCCTGCTCTCGTTCCAGGCGGCCGCCGCCTAGCCCAGGGGGAGCCGCCCGTGTGACCGGAGGCGCCGTGCGCTACGATGCGCAGGCATGGCCACCATCTGGAATCACCCGGCCCGCACGGCCCTGGTCATGCGGGCGGGGGCCCTCACGCCGGCCCACACGGCACGGTGGGGCCAGTTCAGTGTCGCGGGCATGGTCGCTCACCTGAACGACTCCCTGCGGATGGCCTTCGGCGAGCTCACGGTGAACGCCAAGGCTCCCTCGATCCTCAAGTGGGCGCCCATGCGCTACCTCGTGATCCATCTGCTCCCCATGCCGAAGGGGGCGCCCACGGCCCCGGAGCTGATCGCCCGTACGTCAGACGCTGATCTCGCCCGGGAGCTCGAGTCGTTCGTGGCGCTGTTCGCGCGCTTCGACGGGCCGGTGGTCCTCGCTCCAACGCACCCCGCCTTCGGCCGGATGACGGCCGACGATTGGGGTGCGCTGATTCACAAGCACACCGACCATCACCTCCGGCAGTTCGGCGCCTGACGCGCCGGCGCCGTCACTTGCTCCAGGGCGGGACGACCTTGTTGCTGCGGGCGTAGGCGATCAACTGCCCGAGGTGCTCGTGCAGATGTGTGACCGTCATGACCCACGTCGTCCCGACGCGCGCCTCCTGGCCGAACAGCTTCATGGTCGTGTCGAGCTTCGCATCCGGCGTTCCGCGCATGGCGTCCTTCAGGAAGGCGAAGGAGCGCTCCAGCTCGGCGATGATCTCGGTGCGGGAACGCGTCTTCTTCTCGAACGCCTCGACCGTGTCGTAGTTCGTCCCGGAGATGCCGGTCGCCGCGGGGGCCGCGACGCCCAGTGCCGCCGGCATGAAGTAGTTGTCGGCCGCGACGTGGGTCAGCGCCTCGCCCACGCTTCGCACGCCCGGCATCGGCCGCCAGGCATACGACGCCTCGGGCATCGCATTGGCGAGGCCGACCACCTTCCGCTCCACCGCGTCGACATCGGCCAGCAGGTCGCCCATCACACCGGCGCGTGGCGCCTGGGCACGGGCGGCAATCGACGCCACCGCGACGAGGGTTCCGAGCACGAGCAGACGGCCACGAATGGACATGCGATCCTCCGGTTCGGCAGGAGCGTACGGCCCGCTCCCCGGACGCCCATCGTAGTCCGGCCGGGTCGCGGGCCTGCGCGCTTCGTCCCAGGCGTTCATCCCGCCGCCGGGTCTACCCGCCGATGAGCGACCTGGTGAGAATCAGGTACGGCGCCTCGCGGAATCCGAATCGCTGATACGCCCGCAAGGCGCGCGCGTTCGTGTTGTAGCCGTAGAGCCGCAGATCGATCGCGCCGGTGGCCTTGGCCTCCTGCACGAGGTGCCTCAGCATCACGTCCACCAGGCCGGAGCCGCGGTGCTCGGGCAGGATGTACAGGCTCTGAATCCACCAGTAGTCGCCGCCGCGGAAGTTGCTCCACTCCGTCACGATCGACGCACTTGCCACGACCGCGCCGCGCAGCTCCACGACCCAGTAGCGTGCGCGCGCCGGCACGGCGAACGCACCCTCGACGCCCCGCTGGACGTCGGTTCGGCTGAGCGTGCGGCCCTCGGCGTCGAGCGCCTCGCTGAGGGTGAACGCGACGAGATCCTGAATGTCGGCCGGGGTGGCCGGCCGGATCTGGTAGTCGGACGCGAGCGGATTCATCGCGGCAGCGTACACGATGTGCCGCCGCCGCGCGCCGCGGCCCCGCAGCGACCTCAGAGCAGGGGTGCGACCAGCGCGATCACGGACACGACGCGGCAGGCCACCGCGAGCCGGGGGTGGAGCCGCTCGATGTTGTTCCACACGAGCGCCAGCAGCGTCATGGACGCCAGCATCACCAGTGCCCAGAACAGCACGACTCCCGGCGGCTGCGGCCCGAGCCACGGCCCGAGTCCCACCGTCCACAAGGACCCGTAGAGCAGCGCCACGTGGACGGCGTAGACGAGGAGCGACTCCTCGGCCAGGCCCTGCAGCGGCGGGGTCAGCCGCGTCACGCGGTGGCCGACCGCGGCCACCACCGAGAGGAGCAGCAGCACCGACCCGAAGCGCTGGAGGAACGAGAGCGGGCTGGCCCGCCACCAGTCCGACACGCCGTACTCGAACCAGCCGGCCTGACCGGCCAGGCCCGCCCCCACGGCCAGCACGGCCCCGCTGAGAAAGAGGCCGCGGGCCAGCAGCCGCAGGTGATCGCGGGTGGCCCACGGACCGGCCGTGACGCCGAAGGTCGCTCCGAGCAAGGTGAAGCCGGCCCAGGGAAAGAGGGGGAAGAGGGTCCCGGTCTGGTAGGAGAAGTACGACGCGACGATGAGCGGGAGGTGCTCGGTCCAGGTGATGCCGAACACGATGGGGGTCGCGATCACGATGGCCACGCCCGCGACGCCGCAGGCGACGGCGAAGCGCCGCGGCGTGCGGGCCACGACGATGAGCAGCTGGAGCGCCAGCAGCGAGACCGCGACGTTCTGCAGCACGTCCACGGCGAAGAAGGACCGCCAGCGCTCGTCGGTCGCGAACGGCAGGTGCACGAATCGGCCCATCGGAAAGTGCATGAAGTAGCCGAGGGCGAGGAAGAAGGCCAGGCGGCGGATGCGCTTGAACGACCGCCGCGACGGGCGGCGCTGTTCGTCCCAGTGCCTCAGGGCCGTCAGGCTGAACGCGGCGCCAGACAGGAACAGGAAGGTGCAGGAGGTCAGGCCCCGCAGGTAGAGCCACATGTTGTAGGTGAGGCTCGTGCGGAACTCGGGGGCCAGCAGGGCGTCGATGGTGTGCCCCTGGATCATCAGGAGCACGGCCACGGCGCGGGCGAGATCCACGAATAGGATTCGCCCGCCCGTGGCGGGGCGGGGCTCGGCCGGAGCCGGAACGGCATCCGGACCGCCCGCGATCACGCGCTCGTCGCGAACACCGATCGCATCGACTCCAGCGCGCCGGTCAGCTCCTTGCGATCCCGGCACGTGCAGAAGCGGATGTAGCCCTCGCTGGCAGGCCCGAAGTCGACGCCGGGCACGCAGCCCACGCGGCTGTGCTTGATGATGTGCTCCACGACCGTCCACGACAGCGACTCGCCCTTGTCGAGCCCCGCGTCACGCGCCCAGTCGTGGTTGATCTTGACGAACGCGTAGAAGGCGCCTTCGGGCGGGTTCCCGGAGAGGACGTGCCCGGCGACCTCCTTCAGGCCGTCGTAGAAGAGATCGCGCCGGATCTTGAGCTCCGTCTTGAACTCCTCGATGCAGTCCTGCGGACCCTCCAGCGCGCCGATGGCGCCGTACTGCGCAATCGAACACACGTTGCTGGCCGTGTAGAGCGCCACCTTGGCCGCACGCGACCGGATGGCCTTGTCCTTGATGGCCACGTAGCCGACGCGCACGCCCGTCACGGCGTAGCTCTTGCTCATCGTGTAGATCGGGATGGTGTGGTCGTACATCCCGGGCAGCGACGCGATGCTCACGTGCTCGCCGCTGAACAGCACGTCCTCGTAGGCCTCGTCCGAGAACACCCAGAGGTCGCGCGCCTTCGCCATCTCGGCGATGCGCTCGAGGTCCGCGCGCGTGAAGGCGCCGCCGCTCGGGTTGGTGGGCGAGTTGATGTAGATGGCCCGGGTCTTCGGCGTGAGCGCGCGCTCGAGCTCGTCGAGATCCCAGCGGAAGCCCAGCGACTCGTGCACCGGCACCTGCACGGGCACGGCGTGCGCGGATCGCGTGATGGCGAGCGACGGCGGCCACAGCGGGTCGGGACAGATCACTTCGTCGCCGGGCTCGAGCACGGCGTGCAGGGCCATGTAGATCCCGTGCGTGCCGCCGTTGCAGACGATGACCTCGTCGTCGCTTCCCACGGGGATGCCGTTCTTGGTGCGCAGCTTCTCGGCGATGAGCTGGCGCAGCCGCGGCAGGCCCAGTGTGGGCAGGTAGTGCGTATGGTTCCCGTCGATGCCCTTCCGCATGCCCTGCTTGAAGGACTCGGGCGCGTCGAAGCTGACGTCTCCCTGGTCGAGACGGAAGGGATTCTGAATGGTGTACATCATGTCGCGGATGCGCACGATGCCGGACATCGGGAGCGAATCGAGGAAGGAACCCATGGAGACTCAGGCGGCTAGGGGCGAGCGGCCCGCGGCTGGGACGACGATCAGCCGCAGCGGCATGCCAGTTGAACCGGGAAAGGGTACCACGATTGCCGGCCCCGGCGCGGCGGCCGGCGGCGGCCGCGCGCGGGCGTGACGGCCCGGCTCGAACGGGAGCCGCGGGCGCCGGGCCGCCCTCCAGGGGCGGGCCGTCAGCGTGCCCGGACCTGCAGCCCCGCCTTGTCGAGGATGGCCGTCAGCACCGCGGCGGTGCGGACCAGGGGCAGGTTGCTGACGTAGAAGTGCCGCACGCCGAGCCCGACGAGGGCGCGAATCGACCGGGCGCAGATGTCGACGGGCGTGGCGCCGGCCCCGAACTCCTCGAGCAGCCCGTCCACCGGCACGGGCAGGAACCGGCTCAGGGTCTGGAGCGTCGAGGCCTTGGCGCTCCGGTAGTAGAACACCCCGAACATCCCGGGCGCCGTCACGCCCTGGCGCTCGGCCTCCCGCAGGAACGCCTCGACGCGGTCGGCGCCGTGGTGCGACACGATCTGGGTCAGGTAGAAATCGGCCGTGAACTCGCCGCCGCCCACGAAGGCCACCTGGCGTGCGGTGTCGGCGGCCGGGTTGGCCCAGCCCCCCAGGGGAAGGTCGGGGTGGCGCTCGCGAATCAGCCGGCGCAGCTGCCAGGCGTGCTCCACCACCCGGGGCCGTCCCACGTGCTTGTCGCCCCCCAGGACGACGAGAGCTGGGAAGCCGTGGTTGACGGCCTGATCCGCGTAGGCGAGGCAGAACTCGATCGAATGCTTTGTGGTCAGGAACGGCACCACCCGCCCGCGGGGGACGTCCGGGCCCAGGTTGGTGACCAGGTGGCGCAGGTTGTTCTCTTCCTGCGCACCCACGGCGCTGTCGGTCACCATGACGCGCACGTCCTGGCGGACCAGGCCCCGGATCGCGTGGTAGGTGTCGATCCAGGCGTCGATGCCGGCTGCCGCTTCGAGCTCGGCGCGCGGCGGGCGGAGCTCGACGGCGACGACGTGCGGCGAGGTGGTGAGGTCGGCGAGGATTACTTCCGCTCCTTGAGCTTGTAGCCGGCCGGAGGCGCGAACAGGTCGTCGGCGAGCGCCCCCGCCGAGACGTCGGTGGTGGTCGTGGTGCTGGTGCCGCCGCCCATCTTCGCCATGAGGCCGGCGAGCGGGCCGCTGCCCTCCATCTTCATCGTCATCTCGGTCTCGTAGGCGATGCCGCCCACCGCCGCCATCTTCCGGTACAGCTCGCCCATGGCCTTCGACTGGCCGGGGTTGGCCTTCGCGGCCCGGGGGTCGCCGAAGACGAAGCCCTTGTCGGCCGCCTGCTTGTAGAAATTCGCCCAGTCGGCCGCGCCCGGGCCGCCCTTCACGATCCAGACAGGACCGGTCATGGTGAGCGTCATCTTCATGTCGCCGCCGCCCAGGGCCGTGGGCACCGACATCGTCATGTCGTAGCCGGTGGCGGTCTTGCCCGCGATGTCCTTCGTCTTGCCGTTCGGTTCGAAGCTGGCGGTGATGGACGACACGTCCACGGCCTTCGCCATGTCCGCCTGGAGCTGGCCGAGGCTGTAGACGTCGGCCTCCTTCTTCTTCGAGTCGAAGGAGTACATCGTCTGGGTGTCGAGGTCGAAGATGCTGACGCGGGTGGTGTCGCCCGTGACCATCTCCGTCCGCATCTTCGATCCCTTGATGTAGGTCGTCGACGACGCGCTGCCGTTGATGCCCAGGGCCTTGCCGGACATGGTCTGCTTGATGGTCACGTCGGCGTGTGCCGTGACGGCGAACGCGACGAGGGCGGCGGTGAGAATGGCGCGTGTCATGGGCAGAATCCTCTGGTGAGAGGGAAGCACAATTGCCCAGTATAGCCCTCGGCTCCCGGCCGGCAGGCCCCCTCCACTCCAGGTATCGCGCGTTGGCCGCGCCGGCTGCAGGGCGGCCGGGGCGCGTCTCAGGTCGTGGCGCCGCCGCAACTGCTCCCGGCCCCGGCGGTGCAGCCGAAACAGTGAGGGCCGGTGACGATGCGGCGGGTGAGCATGCGGGCCAGGGCGGGCTCGTCGGCGAGCGCGGCGACCGTCCGTGGCACGCCGTCGGCGAGCGGCAGATCGAGCATCTGGTTGAAGTCGCAGTCGAACAGCCGCCCGTCCCAGCCCACGCTCAGCGTCGAACGGCACATCACGCCCGCCACGGCCGCGGGATTGAAGGCCTGCACCAGCCGGCCCAGGTAGGTCTCGAGGTTCCCGGACTGCTCGAGCCACTCGAGGTACCGGCTGATGGGCATGTTGGTGATGGTATAGAGGCGGTTGAACACCAGGCCGTGGCGCCGCTGCAGTTCCCGCTTCCAGTCCCGCTCGAGCGACGCCTGTGACGCCGGCAGGAAGGCGCCTACGGGATTGGTCACCAGGTTCAGCACCAGCCCCGAGCCCTCGGCGCCGTACCCGACGGCGTTGAACGCCTTCAGCGCCTCGATGGACTGATCGAACACGCCGTCGCCCCGCTGGCGGTCGGTCATGGTGGCCGCATACGACGGGAGCGACGCCACCACTTCCACGCCGTGGGCGGCCAGGAAGCGCGGCAGGTCCGCGTAGTTCGGCAGGGTCGCGATCGTCAGGTTGCAGCGGTCCATCACGTGGCGGCCGAGCGCGCGCGCCCGGGTCACGATCTCCCGGAACCGCGGGTGCAGCTCCGGCGCGCCGCCCGTGATGTCGAGCGTCGGGATGTCGGATCGCGCCAGGAGGTCGAGGCAGGCCTCCACGACGTCGTCGGCCATCACCTCGCGCCGGTCGGGGCCGGCATCCACGTGGCAGTGATGACAGGCCTGATTGCACCGCTTCCCGACGTTGATCTGGAGCACGCTCACGCCGTCGGCCGACAGCGGCGCGTGCCCGGCGGCGGCCACGGCCTCCTCGAACGAGCGCACCAGCGGCAAGGCGGCGAGCACCTGCCGCTGTGCGGCTGGCGCCGCGAGCGGCGACCGCTGGTTGAGGAGGGTGGGCAGGGACACGGGTGTCTAGTGACCTGTAGGGACTAGGGACCGGGGACCGGGGACGACCAGGGACCAGGGACCAGGGACCAGGGACCAGGCGGACAGGCCCTACATGGAGATCTTCTCCAGGTGGTTCCGCATCTGCACGCCGTGGACGAGCGACGCGCCGCCGCGGATGGCGGCGGCGACGTGGATGGCCTCCGTCATCTGATCCGGCGTGGCGCCCTTTTCGAGCGACCCCGATGTGTAGGCGTCGATGCAGTACGGGCACTGCACCGCGTGCGCGACGGCCAGGGCGATGAGGGCCTTCTCGCGTTCGCTGAGGGCGCCTTCGGCGAAGACGGCGCCGTACCACTCCGCGAACTTCTTCCACAGCTCGGGTGCGTCCTTCCCGATGTCCGAGAACTTCGCCAGATCCGGCGGGTGGTAGTACGTGTCCATGTCCACTCCCAACTGGGCCGACCCGACCGCGAGCGCCTCGGCTTTGGACGCCTGCCGGGGAGATGCCGTTCCCCCCGGGCCTCGACGCGGCGATTCTAGGCCATCAGGGGGTGAGGGGACGGGCCGCGCCCAGGCCCGCCGAGCGGCCGGTGGACCAGGCCCAGTGGAAGTTGTGGCCTCCGATGGGTCCGAACGCATCCAGGACCTCGCCGCAGAAGTGCAGCCCGGGTGCGCGCCGGCACTCCAGGGTGCGCCGGTGCAGTTCGTCCAGGGCCACCCCGCCGCCCGTGACCTCGGCGGGCCGGTATCCCTCGTGTCCGCTCCACGGCAGGTCGTACTCGGTCAGAGTCGACAGGAGCGCCACGCGTTCCTCCCGGCGCAGTTGTCCGCACGTCCGGTCCGGGGGCACGCCCGCCTCGGCGACCAGCACGTCCACCAGGCGCTGCGGGAGGTGGCGCCCGACCGCCGTCCGGACCAGGCCGCGTTGTGCACCGAGCCAGCGCGTCCAGCCCCCGGCGTCGAGCGGCGCCCATTGCACGCGCAGCCGCGCCCTCGCCTCCGGGGGATCGTCGAGCAGGCTGCGCACCGCGACGTGCGACACGTCCAGGACCACGGGACCGCTGTAGCCCCGGTGCGTGATCAGGAGCCCGCCGCGCGACACCACGCCGTCGCGGGATCCCGGCCGGGCGGCTGCAATGGCCACCGTCGCCGAGACGCCCGCCAGGTCCGCGTGCCGGTGGGGCGAGGCCGTGAGCGGCGTGAGCGCCGGATAGGTCGGGTGGACGGTGAGGCCGAGGCTCCGCGCCAGGTCGAACCCGAATCCCGTGCTGCCGGTCGCCGGCACCGAGAGGCCCCCGGTCGCCACGATCACGCGGTCGGCGTCGATGGGGTCGTCCGCCGTCACGCGCCACCCCCGGCCGGCCGGCGCGATCGACCGCACCGCCGCCCCGAACCGCCGCGCCACGCCGAGGGCCACGGCCCGGTTCAGCAGAGCGTCGTGGACGTCGCGCGCGCGATCGGAGGCGGGGAACCGCTTGCCGGAGTCCGGTTCCAGCGCCAGCGGCACGCCGAGCACGTCTTCGAAGTAGGCGATCTGCTCGCGCAGCGGCCAGGCGCCGAGCATCGCCCTGACGAGCGTCCGGGGAGCCGCGCTGACGAATCGATCCGGGGCGGCGTCACCGGGCAGCACGTTGCAGCGGCCGCCGCCGCTGATCAGGATCTTCCGCCCGCCGTGGGCCGTGCCTTCGACCAGGGTCACCTCGGCGCCGGCTTCCCGGGCGGTGATGGCGGCCATGAGCCCGGCGGCGCCCGCGCCCACGACGACGACGCGCGGGCTCATGGCCGCGATTCCGCCGCACGCTTCGTCGCGCAGGTCACGGAGTCATCGTATCGTGGAGGGAATGGGTGTCGCCCGCACGCTCCTCCTGGCCGCCTCGGACAACCGCTGGCTGCGCGAACACGGCACAAAGGCGCCGTTCGTGCGCCGCGCCGTCTCCGTGTTCATGCCCGGCGAGACCGCCGACGACATGCTCCGTGCCGCCGAGGAGCAGGCGCGCCTGGGGGTTGGCGCGCTCTTCACGCGCCTCGGTGAGAACGTGAGCGACATGCGCGAGGCCGAAGCGGTCCGCGATCACTACCTCGAGGTGATCGACGAGATTCGCACGCGCGGCGTCGCGTGCGAGCCCTCGGTGAAGCTCACGCAGCTCGGGCTCGACATCGATCGGGAGGCGGCCTACCGCCACGCGCTGGCGATTGGCCGGCGGGCGATGGACGCGGGCAGCTATTTCTGGGTCGACATGGAGCAGTCGTCCTACGTGGACGTCACGCTCGACGTCGTGAGCCGGCTGCGTCGCGAGATCCCGCGCGTCGGCGTCGCCCTGCAGGCGTACCTGCGCCGGACGAGCGACGACGCGGCCCGGATGATTCGCGAGGGCATCGGCATCCGACTCGTCAAGGGCGCCTACGCCGAGCCGCCCGCCGTCGCCTTCCCCGAGAAGCGCGAGGTCGATGCCAACTACGTCGCCCTCGCCCAGGCGATGCTGGCGCCGGCGTCGCGGGCGGCCGGTTCGCGCGCCGTGTTCGGCACCCACGACAGCGCGATCATCCGGCGCATCGAACAGCACGCCGACGGCCTCGGGCTGGCCCGCACCGACTTCGAGATCCACATGCTCTACGGCATCCAGCGCGGCGAACAGCGGCGCCTGGCCACCGAGCGCGGGAACATCCGCGTGCTCATCGCGTACGGCGCCTACTGGTTCCCCTGGTACATGCGCCGCCTGGCCGAGCGGCCGGCCAACGTCTGGTTCGTGGCGAAGAGCCTGTTCCGCTGAGCGTCACCCCGCGAGCGCGGCGACCATGCCGGCCACCGCCGCCCGCCACGCGGCGTCACCGCCGGGCCCCGCGGGCGCCGCTTCCCGGATGAGCCGCGCGTGGACCTCCGTCACGCCGGACGCCCGGACGAGCGCGCCGACGTTGTGCGGTCGTACCCCCCCGCCCGCCACGACGACGAGCCGCGGGCCGGCACGCGTCACGAGCCGCCGGAGCACCGCGGCGCCTTCGGGTGCGGTTGGCGCGCCGCCCGACGTGAGCACGCGGTCCACGCCCAGGGCGAGGAGCGCGTCGAGCGCGTCGTCCAGATGCCGCGCGGCGTCGAAGGCCCTGTGGAAGGTCACCGGCAGGGGACGGGCGGCATCGAGCACGCGGCGCATGGCCTCGCGATCCACCTCGCCGGCCGCCGTGAGCGCCCCGGCCACGATGCCCTCGGCGCCCGCGTCCTTCATCGCCAGGACGTCCCGGACCATCGCGTCCACCTCGTGCCGGTCGTAGACGAAGGGGCCCGGGCGCGGGCGCGCCATCGCCACCACGGGGAGGCCCGCTGCGGCGGCACAGCGCGCGACGAGCGCCGCCGCCGGCGTGGTGCCGCCCAGGTCGAGGTTGGCGCAGAGTTCCACGCGGTCGGCCCCGCCGGCGCCGGAAGCGCGCGCGGCCGCCAGCGAGTCCACGCACGACTCGAACCGGACGCGCGCGCTCACGCGCCGTCCCACTCGGTTCCGGCGTCCGCTCGGGCGCCGTCGGCCGCGCGCGGCCGATCCAGGGGCACCTCGTCGGGGCCTCGCGCCTCCAGGTTCACCGGGCTGGCCTCGACGACGACCGCCTGACTGGAGCGCGATCCCTGAGCATCGCGAGGGATGGGGAGCCGCATGGCGCGGCACAGCGTAGCACCCGCGCTGGTCACCGCGTGCGCCGGGCGCCTACCAGCCTTCGCGTTCCTTGAGGCCCGTGATGTGCGCGAGGTGGTGGCGCGAATGCCATTCGTACATGGCCAGCACGTCGTCGAGCGTCATCGAGCCCCGTTCCGGGTGCAGCAGCGTGCGCGCGAACTGCTCCGGTGCGAGTGTCTTCAGGAGCGTCGTCCAACGGGCATGGAGGGCGTCGAGCAGATCGAGCGACGTGGTCACCGGTCCGGCTTTCGCGTCGGCCATCTCGGCCCAGATCTGTTCGGGATACGGAACGATCGTCGGATGGTCGCCGCTCAGCGCGAGTTTCGTGCGGATGTACGCGTTCATGTGGCTGTCGGCGACGTGGTGCACGACCTGCCGAACCGTCCAGCCGCCCGGTCGGTAGGGCATGTCGAGTTGACGGTCGTCGAGGCCGGCGACGGCCAGGCGGAACCTGGAGGGCGCCTCGACCAGGACGGAAATCGGCGCGGCGCGCGAGGCCGGCGTGTAGGCGGGCGTGGGGGCGAGCGGTCCGACGGGATAGCGAAGGTCTGGCATGCCGCGAGTCTCGCGCGGAGGCCGCGCGTCCGTCGAGTGGCAGAAATGCCAGAGTGCGTTAAGATCCGGCCATGACGCCCCGCCGCGCCGGACCGGCCAACCGCCAGGTCGCCGTGCTCGTATGCGAGGGGCTCGCCCTCTTCGAATTCGGTATCGTCATGGAGATCTTCGCGCTGAAGCGGCCCGAGCTCGGCGTGCCCTGGTACGACGTGGCGGTGGTCAGCTTCGACGAGCCGCCGCTGACAGGCACGGGCGGCGTCGGCATCGTGCCCACGCACACGGTCCGGGCGCTGCGCACGGCGGGGACGATCGTCATCCCGAGCTGGCCCGCGCTCGACGGCCCGCCCCCGCCGGCGATGCTCGACGCCCTGCGCGCGGCCTACACGCGGGGGGCGCGCCTGCTCTCGGTGTGCTCGGGCGCGTTCGTGCTCGCCGCCGCGGGACTGCTGGACGGACGCCGTGCCACGACGCACTGGATGTACGCCGGGCGGCTGGCGGCGCGTTACCCGAAGGTGCGGATGGAGCCGTCGGTGCTCTACGTCGAGTCGGGCCGCGTGTTCACGGCGGCCGGCAGCGCCGCCGGCATCGATCTCGGGCTCCACATCGTGCGCCAGGACTACGGGGCGGACATCGCCAACACGGTCGCGCGCCGCATGGTGGTGCCGCCGCACCGCGAAGGCGGCCAGTCGCAGTTCGTGGCGACGGCGATCCCGCCGGTGGAGGGGTCGCTCGCGCCGCTCATGGACTGGGCGAGCGGCCGGCTGGATCAGCGGCTCGATGCGGACACGCTCGCGCGCCGCGGCCGGATGTCGCTCAGGACGCTGGCGCGGCGCTTCCAGTCGCAAGCCGGCACGACGCCCCACCAGTGGCTGACGCATCAGCGCGTCCTCGCGGCCCAGCGCCTCCTCGAGACGTCGGACCTGTCGGTGGACCGGGTGGCAGAGCTCTCCGGGTTCGTCACCGCCGAGACGCTGCGGCACCACTTCCGGCGCAGGGTCGGCGCGTCGCCGGCGGCCTATCGCCGCCGGTTCACGCAGGCCTCCGCCTGATCGCCCGGCCCCGCGCGCTCCGGCACGCCGGCTACTTCTTCACGTCGTCCACGGGGACGACCGTGACCGGGCCCAGGCCCGTCGCGCGCACCGGCGCTTCGATCGAGGCCCGGTCCCCGACGATCACGACGGCCAGGTGGTCCAGCAGCAGGTACTGCTTCGCGACGCGTGCCACGTCCGCCGCGGTCACCGCCTGCACCGCCGGCACGTACCTGGCGTAGATGTCCTCGGGCAGGTCGTAGACCGCCAGCTCCTCGAGCTTGGCTGCGAGCTGTCCGGTGGTCTCGAACTCCCGGGGGAAGCTCAGGGCGGCGTAGTTCTTGGTCTTCTGCAGCTCGTCGGCGGGGACCGGTTTCAGGATGCCGTTCAGCTCGTTGAAGAACTCCTGCAGGGCCGGCGCCGTCTTGTCGGTCTGCACGCCGGCGGTCGCGAAGAACGGGCCGGCGGACCGGCGCATGTCGAACCGCGAGGCCGCCCCGTACGTGTAGCCGTTCTTCTCCCGCAGGTTCTGGTTGAGCCGCGAGGTGAACGACCCGCCCAGCATCGTGTTCAGGACGTCGAGCGCGGCGTAGTCCGGCGTGGAGCGCGGCACGCCGACCAGGCCGATGCGGATCTGCGACTGCGCCGCTCCTGGCTTGTCCACGAGGAAGATCTGGCGTTTGCCCGGCTGGGGCGCCGCGCGGACCGGCAGCGGCGCCGGGCGCGGTCCTTCGGCCTTCCAGGCGCCGAAGGACCGGTCCACCAGGGGACGCAGCTGCGCGGCCGTGGTGTCGCCCACCACGATCAGGACCGCGTTGTCCGGCCGGTAGTGCGCGCGGTGGAAGGTCTGAAGGTCCTGGACGCTCAGGGACTTCAACGTCGTCTCGGTGCCGCCGGCCGAGCTGCCGTAGCGGTGTTCCGAGCCGTACAGCAGCCGCGGGAACGCGAGCCCGATGAGCGAGGCCGGGTCATCGCGGGCCTGGAGGAGCGCCGTGAGCCGCTCGGTCCGCAGGCGATCCAGCTCCGTCGCGGGGAAGTCCGGCGTGAGCGCGACGGCCGCCATCAGGGCGAGCGATTCGTCCAGCCGCGCGGCGGGCGTCGACAGGCGTACGGCCGACGCGTCGAAGGACGCCGACGTGGCCAGGCGCGCGCCGAGGAACTCCACCTCGTCGGCCAGGGCCAGCGCGGACTTGCCGGCCGCGCCTTCGTCGAGCATGGCCGCCGTCATGCTGGCGGCGCCGAACTGGCCCGGCACGTCCCCGCCGGCGCCCGACAGCACGACCAGGTTGGCCTGCACGATCGGCACCTCGTGGTGCTCGAGCACCCAGAGCCGGAGCCCGTTGGGCAGCGTCTCCTTGTGGACGGCGGGCAGCGTCAGCACCGGCGCCGGGCCGAGTGGCGGCGGGGCCGACCGATCGGGCCGCTGCTGGGCGGCGAGCGGCGACAGGCCGGCGGCGAAGGCCAGCGCGAGCCCCAGCGTGGTACGGCGTCCGGCCGACATCACTTCTTCTCCTCGGGCAGGACGACGAGCTCGACGCGGCGGTCGCGCGGGAGGAAGGCGCTCACGGCCGACGAGACGTCCGGCGGGTCGATGGCGCGGTATCTCGACAGGTCTTCCTCGAAGTAGTCCGGCGTGCCCGTGGCGGTGTAGTAGGCATTCAGCTGGTCCGCCTTGCCGTAGAACCCGCCCACGCGTTCGGCGCGCCGCAGGAAGGTCGCCTCGATCTGGTTCTTCACCCGCTGCAGCTCCCGCGCCTCCGGCGGCGTCGCCGCCAGCCGATCGATCTCCTCGTCCACGATGCGCTGGATCTCGCCGAGGTCCTTGCCCGGCCGCGCAGTGGCGACGACGAAGAACGAGCTGCCCAGGGCCTGCGACTGCTGGTACGCCTGGACGTCCTGCGCGATCTGCAGCTCGTACACGAGCCGCTTGTAGAGGCGCGAGTTCTTGCCGTCGGCCAGGAGCGAGGCGACGATGTCGAGTTCGGCGTCCCCCGGCCGAAGCGATCCGGGGGTGAGCCACCCCAGGTAGAGCCGGGCGAGCTGGACGCGGTCCGTCATGGTCTTGCGGGTGACGCCGGTCAGCATCGCCGCCGGCGGCGCCACGGGCATCACGGGCTTCCCGCGCGGGATCTCGTCGAACCACTTCTCCACGAGCGCCTTCGTCCGGTCGTAGTCGACGTCGCCCGCGATCACGAGGCTGGCGTTGTTCGGCGCGTAGAAGGTGCGGAAGAAGTCCTGCACGTCCTCGTAGCTCGCGGCGCTCAGGTCCTCCATCGAGCCGATCGTCGACCAGCTGTAGGGATGGCCCGGCGGGAACAGCATCGCGTCCAGCTCGAGCTCGGCCATCCCGTACGGCCGGTTCTCGAAGCTCTGCCGCCGTTCGTTCTTCACCACGTCACGCTGGCCGTCCACGCGGGCCGGGCTCATCGTGTCGAGGAGGTAGCCCATCCGGTCCGACTCCAGGAAGAGCATGAGCTCGAGGGCATTCGACGGGCCGTCGATGTAGTAGTTGGTCCGATCGACCGTGGTGGACCCGTTGTTGTCGGCCCCCGCCCCCTCGAGCCACGTGTCGAACGAGCCCTCGGGCACGTGCTTCGAGCCCTCGAACATCAGGTGCTCGAAGAGGTGCGCGAATCCCGTGCGGCCGGGCTTCTCGCTGCCCGAGCCGACGTGGTACCAGACGTTCACGCTGACCACCGGGACGCTCGTGTCCCGGTGCACGATCACGTGGAGTCCGTTGGCCAGGGTGAACTCCCGGTAGGGCACGGCCAGGTGGGTCGGGGCCTGTTGGCGCGCGCTGACGGGCGCCCCCAGGACGATCGCCAGCGCCGCAAGGGCGAAAACCGGAGACGAGGACCGCATGCGGCCAGTGTAGCGCCCGCCGGGCGCGCCGCGGCCGCGCCAGCCCGCCGGCGGTGACGAAGCGCGGGATGGTAAGCTTTCCTCGCGTCAACGCCGCCATGCCGTCACCGCTCGTCGCCGTCGTCATGGGCTCGAAGTCCGACTGGGACACGATGTCGCAGGCCGCGGCGGCCCTCGACGAGCTGGGTGTGCCGTACGAGAAGCACATCGTGTCCGCCCACCGGACGCCCAGGTGGCTGGCCGAGTTCGCCGAGGGCGCCGAGGCCCGGGGGCTCGAGGTGATCATCGCTGGCGCCGGCGGCGCCGCCCACCTTCCCGGCATGGTCGCCGCCCACACCGTCCTGCCCGTCCTGGGCGTGCCCGTGCAGAGCGCGGCGCTCAACGGGCTCGATTCCCTGCTGTCCATCGTCCAGATGCCGGGCGGCGTGCCCGTGGGCACGCTGGCCATCGGCAAGGCCGGCGCGCGCAACGCGGGGCTCCTCGCGGCGGCGGTCCTGGCCACGTCGCGCCCGGATCTGCGCGCACGGCTGCACGCCTTCCGCGAGGCCCAGACGCGGCAGGTGCGCGAAGACTCGCTCCCGTGAACCGCATCATCCTGCCGGGAGCCACGCTCGGCGTCCTGGGCGGCGGCCAGCTTGGGCGGATGTTCGCCATCGCCGCCCGCCGGATGGGCTACCGCGTCCACACCCTGTCCCCGGGCATCGACACCCCGACCGGCCAGATCGCGGACGCCGAGATCACGGCCGACTACGACGACCTGGACGCCATCCGCGCCTTCGCCCGGCAGGTGGACGTCGTCACCTTCGAGTTCGAGAACGTCTCGACCGCCGCCGCCGATGCCGCGGCGGAGCTCGTCCCCGTGCGGCCCAGCGGCCACGCACTGCACATCACGCAGCAGCGCGCGCGGGAGAAGGCGTTCCTGGACCTCAAGGGCTTCCCCGTCACGCCGTTCGAGGCCGTGGAGTCCCTGGAAGAACTGACGGCCGCGATCGCGCGCGTGGGCACGCCCGCCATCCTCAAGACGGCCAGTTTCGGCTACGACGGCAAGGGCCAGCATCGCATCACCTCCCCGCTCGACGCCGACGCGGTGTGGGGGCTCGTGGGTCATCAGCCCGCCATCCTGGAGAAGGTGGTGGACTTCGCGCTCGAGTTCTCGGTCGTCGCCGCCCGCGGCCTCGACGGCGCGTGTGCCGACTACGGCGCCATCGAGAACGCGCACCGGAACCACATCCTGGATCTGTCGGTCGCCCCGGCGCGGATGCCGGCCCCGGCCGTCGCCGAGGCGGTGAGCGTCACCCGCGCCATCATGGAAGAGCTGTCGTACGTGGGCGTGCTGTGCGTGGAGTTCTTCCTGACCGCCGACGGCAAGGTCCTGGTGAACGAGATCGCGCCGAGGCCGCACAACTCCGGGCACCTCACCTTCGATGCCTGCGTCACCAGCCAGTTCGAGCAGCAGGTCCGCGCGGTGTGCGGGCTGCCGCTCGGCGCCACGACGCTGCTCCGGCCCGCGGCGATGGCGAACCTGCTCGGTGACCTCTGGGCGCCCGGCGAGCCGAAATGGGCGGCCGCGCTCGCCGTGCCGGACGTGAAGCTGCACCTGTACGGCAAGGACGACCCGCGGCCGGGCCGCAAGATGGGCCATCTCACCGCCATGGCCGACACGGCCGCCGATGCCATCCGGCACGTCCTGGCGGCGCGCGACGTGCTGATGTAGCCGCGCCCGCGCGCGTCTACTTGCGCGCCCGGGCCTTCCAGGCCGCCAGCGCCGCCGCCTCCCGCTCCTCCGACAGGCCGGCCCGCAGCTGCGCCTTCCGCTCGTCGGACTGCTGACGGTAGAACGCCATCGTCTCGCGCACCGTGTCCGGGAACGGCCTGAAGGTGAGGCCCGCGGCCAGGGCCCTGGCGATGCTCCGCTGGGTGAAGCCGGCGGTCTCTCCCGAGGCCGGCACCCAGACGGGCAGGTCGGTCCACGCGTTCACGGGCGGGTCCTGCCGCTCGAGGAAGCCGGGCGTCACGTGGACGAACGTCGCCCGGGCGCCGAGCGTGCCGCGGATGCCGTCCAGCATCTGGCCCACCGTGAAGCGCCTCCGGGGACCCGTCGCGTTGAACACGCCGTACACCTTCCGCTCGCAGCAGCGGATGACCCACTCGCTCAGATCCCGCGCGTCGATGATCTGCACCGGATCGTCGGCGGGCGGAGCCAGGACCTCGCCGCCTCGCGCGATCCGCACGGGCCAGTAGGTGAACCGGTCCGTGGTGTCGCCCACGCCCACGATGAGCCCGGGCCGGATGATCGTCGCCCGGCCGGGGAAAGCCCGCTGCGCTTCCTGCTCCGACAGGGCCTTGAGCGGGCCGTACAGCGGCGGGAACGCCGGCCCGCTCTCGACGTCCGGCGTCGCGGTGGTGGCGACGGCCGCCGACTCGTCCGCGCCGGGCTCGTCGTTCCTCGCATACACGGAGATCGTGGAGATGAACACGTAGTGGTCGGCCCGGCCCCGCACCGCAGCGGCCGCTTCCCTGACCCATCGGGGCCGCGTCGTCGGGTTGTCGATGACGACGTCCCAGCGCCCGTCCTTCAACGCGTCGTAGTTCCCGGGCGTCGGGGAACGGTCGCCCACGCGCTCCTCGATGTTCGGCAGGTCCTTGAAGAGCCCGGGATTCGTCCGGCCGCGATTGAAGAGCGTCACGTGATGGCCCCGCGCCACCGCGTAGCGCACCTGGTGCGGACCGATGAAGCCCGTCCCTCCCAGGATCAGGATGCGCAGCGGCGCCGGGGCGCGTCCTCCGTCCTGGAGCCGCGGCCGCCCGGCGGCGGCCGCGTCAGGGCCGGTGGTGCCCAGGGTGCCTGCGGCCAGGCCTGTCGCGTACAGGAACTCTCGTCGGGTGGGACGCATGAGGCGAGGATAGCGCGAGCGCGCGACGGGGCCGGCGCCCGGCCCGAATCGGCGAGGGACGGGCGGTGGGTCAGCCGAGCAGCGACCGGAGGAGCGCCTGGGGCCGGGCCTCCACGCGGCGCTTGCCGCGGCGCTTCGCGTCGTACAGGGCTTCGTCGGCGCGCTTGACGAGGGAGTCGGCCGTGTCGCTCGCGATCCAGGCGGCCACGCCGCCGCTGAACGTGAAGGAGATCTGCCCCTTCCGTCCGTCGTGCTCGTACTCGTAGACCTCGGGCACGAGGTCGAGCATCGCCGCCACGCGCTGCCGCGCCTTGGCGGCCGTGGGCGAGGTGAGCAGCACGGCGAATTCCTCGCCCCCGTAGCGCGCCACGATCTCGCCTTCGGCGGCCGCGTACCGGAGGATCCGCGCGGCCGCGACGATGACGCGGTCGCCCACCGGGTGGCCGTAGGTGTCGTTGATGCGCTTGAAGTCGTCGAGGTCCACCATCCCCACCGAGAACCCCCGGCCATCGCGGGCGGCCCGGGCGATCCACTCGCGGATCTCGACGTCGAAGGCGCCCCGGTTGGGCAGCGTCGTGAGGGCGTCGGTGGCGGCCGCGACGCGGGCCTTGACCAGCGACTGCTCGAGCGTCTGGACGCGCGAGGTCAGCGACTCGAAGCGGCGGGCTTCACTGGCCCGGTGCTCGGCGACGGCCTCGCGCAGCACGTCGACCTCCTGCTTGAGCACGCGCTTCAGCTCGCGGAGGTCCTCGATCTCCACCATCCGTCCGAGCGCCGCCGTGGACCGCGCCAGCTCGTTCTCGAACTGCTGCGACTCGCCCCGGACCGCCTCGAGCACCGTCCGCAGCATGTTCACGAGGTCGATCAGCTCGGCCTCGCGGTCGGCCCGGTAGCCGCGCGCGCGATCCAGGAAGCCGGCGACGCCGTCGGCGGCATCGGCCACGAGATGCGCGAGCCGGGCGGGATCGGCCTCCCGCTTCAGGTCGCGCCGCCAGGTGTCGATGCGCTGCTTGAAGACCTCGACCTGGAGGAGCGCGTCCTCGGGCGCGTGGTCGGCGACGAGGTCGAGCAGGCGATCGGACAGGCCGAAGAGCACTTCCGCCCGATCGCGGGGCGAGCGTGACAAGGCGAGCTCGGTGATGGGCGGCGGCAACGCTGGGGACTCCCGACAATCGGGGGAATCGGCGCGGCCGCCGGGAACTTGAGGCCGGCCGTGGGGCGTCGGCCCCGCCGCCGCGCGGTCCTCAGCCGACCGGGCGCTCGAGCACGTGATCCGTCTGACAATCCGGACCGACCCAGAACTCGGTGCTGCCCGATCGGCGGAATCCCTGCTTCGTGTAGAACGCGATGGCGCGCGGGTTGCGCTCCCAGACGCTGAGCCAGACCGTGCGGCCGCCCAGCTCGCGCGCCACCTCGAGCGACCGCGTCATCAGCGCCGCGGCCACGCCCGTGCCGTGCCACGGCCGATCGACGTAGAAGCGGTGGAGCTCCACGGGCGCCGGGCCCGCGACGCACGCCGGCGGCGTCTTGCGCCGCACCTGCGCGAAGGCCGTCATGGTGCCGTCGACCTCGCCGACCAGGGTCACGTAGTCGGGGCTGGCCAGCTCGGCGGACTGCTGCGGCACCCCGAAGGCCGACTGCAGGTGCGCGGCCATGTCCTCGGGCCGGTTGTCGGCGGCGAAGGTGTCGTGGAAGGTGCGGGCGCCGAGCTCGGCCAGCACCGCCGCGTCGGCGAGCGTCGCGCGCCGGATCCGGACGGTGGCGCCGCCCGGCGCCTGGTGGCTCTCGCGTCGTTGGGTCATCGGCGGCCCGGGCGTCGCCGCCCAGGGCCCGATTCTAGCGTCGGCGGGGCGGACCTCACCGCGCGGCGGCGGTCTGATCCGTCCAGACGACGCGGTTGCGTCCCGCGCGCTTGCCCACGTAGAGGCGGCTGTCGGCCAGGCCCAGGAGATCGGCGGGCGTCCGGGCGCTCTCGTCCTCGAGGAACGTCGCGATGCCCACGGTCACCGTGAGATCCGCGGCGTCCACGTCGGCCAGCACCGTCCGCGCGCGCTCCCGCAGGCGCCGGCGGAAGCGTTCCGCGAACGCGCCCGCGCTGGCGCCGTCGGCGCTCGACAGCACCACCACGAACTCGTCCCCGCCGTACCGACAGACCGTGTCGGCGGCCCGCGCGTGTTCCTTGAGCGTCTCGGCCACGAGCTTCAGCACGCGGTCGCCCACGAGGTGGCTGTGGTTGTCGTTGATCGACTTGAAGTGGTCCACGTCCACGAGCATCACGCTCAACGGGTGCTGGTAGCGGTCGGCCTGCGCGAGCGCGCGCGGCAGCATCTCGTCGAAGTAGCCGCGGTTGTAAAGATCGGTGAGGGCGTCGCGCGTCATCCGCGTCCGGGCCTGCTCGTAGAGCTGCCGGTAGGTGAGCTTCTGGAACACGTCGGCGACGTCACCGGTTCCCATCGTCGCCGCCTCGGGCTCGAACCAGCGGAGGTAGGCGGCGCCCATCACCGCGTAGAAGAGCGCCGCGGACATCTTGCCGGCCAGCCCCGCGGCCATGAGCTGCGGCAGCGCCGGGTCGCGGCCCTGGACGAAGAGCGTGAACAGGCAGTTGTCGAAGGCGGCGATGACCAGCAGGGCGCTCGCCGCGCGCGCGAACATGCTGGTCGTGAAGCGGCTGGCGTACTCGTAGACGAGGATGATGCCGATCGAGTCCAGCAGCAGGAGCACCGTGCCGACCAGCGCCACCCACGCGCTGCCCTGGAGCGCGGAGGTCGTGAGGCCCGCCGGCACCTCGGATCCCGGGATGCGCACGTGTTCGCCGACCAGCATCGACACGAGCGACAGCCCCGCGTTCGCCAGGACCAGCCCGTAAACGAGCTTGCGGGCCTCGCGGGTCTCTTCCTTGATGTAGACGAGCAGCACGGCCAGGAGCGTGGCCGTGAACATCACCGTGGACGCGGGATAGATCGCCCAGCCCGGCGCCACTTCGACGCGCAGCGACAGCGACGCCTCCAGATACTGGAACCCGCCGATGACGATGTAGAGAGGGGAGAGCCCGAGCACCGTCCGGCTGCGGAACAGCCCGAGGACCAGCGCGGCCATCACGAGGGCCTCCGTGCCGAGCAACGCGACCTGGACGGGATACATGTGCGTCGAACCGGAGGGCGGTGCCGCAGCGTACCACGGACCCGGGGGGCCGCACGTGCGTCCGCGGGACTTCTCCCGGTCAGTGTGCAGGCGACAGTGCGAGAACGTGCAGGGAGCGGCCCGGCAGCAGGGGCGACGGCTCGCCGGCGACCCACGCGTGCTGCTGGTCGGCGTAGTGCGCCGACAACGGGTGGCCGCTCTGGCCTCCCGGCATGTGCAGCAGGGCCCGATCTTCGTGCCCGGGCGAGGCGACGAACCGCTCCGACGCGCCCGAGCGTGGTGTTCCGACGCGCGGCATGTAGACGTCGCCGGGCAGCGGATCCCGCGGCATGCCCAGCCATCGCCGCAACATCGGCAGCGCCGCGGCCAGCGGGTGGGCGATGTCGGCGCGGTTGGCTTCGCCCCACGTGCTCGCCGCCAGGTTGCCGTGGTCCGCCGCCATGGACGCCATGGCCCGATCGGCCGCGGCGAGCAGGAGCGCGTCCCACGAGTCGTAGCCCGGCGCCAGCAGATGCGGCGGCCGCTCGGCGACGAGGCGCCAGAGCGGGCCTTCGAGCCGGCGAATCGGGGAGAGATCGAGGGCGCCCGCCGAGGGGCCCGCCGCCGCCAGCAGGGCCTCCAGCGCCAGGCGCTGGGTCTCGAGCCGGAACACCCGGACGAGACGATAGGCGGCCGAGTCCACGGCGGCGCGGCCGGGCCACTCGGCGTCCACGAGGCGGCGGGCCTCGGCGCGCAGGGGCGCGGCGCGGGCGGCCTCCGGCGTCAGGACGCGGAGGAACACCTCCCGCCACCGGTCGAGGAACACCGCGCGGTCGTCGAGCTGGATGGCGAGCAGCGCACGCTCATCGGCCCGATCGAGCCGCGCCAGGTCGTCCCGGATCATCCAGGCCCGGATGCCGTCCGCGAATCCGCCATCGCCGATCCGCTCCCCCATCGCGCCGCCGACCACGCGGGCATTGGCCGTCCACACGTAGCCCTCCGGGGGATCGACCACCCGCGGATGCTCGTCGAAGCCGAGGTAGCCGTCCCACCGCCGGGTGCCGTCGGCCCACGACACCGGGACCTCGCCCGAGAATCCAGTCCGGCGGGGCACCGCGCCGTAGATGGTCCAAGCGATGTGGCCGGCCGCGTCGCCGACCACCAGGTTCTGGGCCGGCGCCGCCGCTCCCACGGCCAGGTGCAGGGCCTCGTCCACGGACCGCGCGCCCGCGATGCGGGAAGGGTCGGTCGACAGGATGGCGGGATCGTGTGCGACCCAGTGCTGGGCCAGTTCGCGGCCCCGGTGATCCCGCCCGATGATGGGGCCCCAGATCGTCCAGCGGACGTCGAGCGCCACCGAATCGCCGCCGCGCACGGCGATGGACTCCCGGAAGACGTCGAACGCTCGCGGACCGTCGGGCGTGCGATAGCGCGAGGCGTCGCCGGGCACGGGCTCGACGATGACCAGATCCGACCAGTCGCCGCCGGTGTTCGTGAACCCCCACGCGATGTCGCCGTTGGTGCCCACCGCCATCTGCGGGCCGCCTGGCAGCGTCACGCCCGAGAGCGTCCGCGTGGCGCCCGGGTGCGCCTCGTCGGGCACGACATAGGTGGCCCGGTACCAGATGTTCGGCACCGACAGCCGCAGGTGCATGTCGTTGGCGACGATCGCGCTCCCCGTCGTCGATCGCGCACCCGACACCGCCCAGTTGTTGCTGCCGATGGTGGCGTCCTCCTCCGCCGGCAGGCGCGTCCACCAGGGCCAGGCGCCCGGTCGCGGCGCGTCGGGCGCGGCCCGTGCGGCCCGTGGCGTCGCGAGCCGACGCAGGTCCACGACGTCCGGGCCGGGCACCGGGGGGACGGCCATCGGTGGTCCCTCGATGGGACTCTCCCACTCGGTCGCACGGCCCGCGAGGAACTCGAACATCGCGGGAGGCATGGCGTCGGCGAGCGCGCCGAGCGCCTGCTCGTACTCGGGTTGCGTGCCCTGCAGCGTCACCCACATCGCCAGCAGCGTCAGCACCGTGTCCTCGGCCCGCCACGGCTCGGGCGGCGTGCGCAGCGCGAAGTACTCGAAGGGCCGCGCCCGCAGCGCGGCGAGGCCCGCATTCACGCCGTCCGCGTAGGCCTCGAGCTCCGCGCGATACGCGGGGGCGGTTTTCGCCAGCGCCCGCCGTGCCACGTCACGGAAGCGGTGCCGCCGTTGAACGCGGTCCGCCGCGACGGCCGCCGGCCCGACCAGCGCGGCCAGCTCGCCCGCCGGCTGCCGCCGCTGGAGATCCATCTGGAAGAAGCGGTCCTGCGCGTGCACGAAGCCGATCGCCCGCGCCAGGTCCACACGGGACGCGGCCGTGATCGTCGGGATGCCGAGACCGTCGCGCGCGACCGTCACCGGCGCCGACAGACCCGGCAGCGCGATGTCGCCGTCCAGCAGCGGCAGGCTGCGTCCCAGCGCGACGCGCGCGCCCACGGCCGCCGTGATCGCGGCCGCCACCGCCACTCCCGCCAGCCAGAGCGTCGCCCGGAGGACGCGCCGTCGCATCTCCGGATTCTAAGACCCATTGACGCGAGGGATTCGCGCGACGCGGCGTCCCGGTTCGACCGCACGCCCCGGATCGCGCGCCGCCCGGGACCGGGCCTACGCTCGTGCCATGATGCTCGAGCCCACGATTTCCGCCTTCATGCCGCCGGCCCTCTCGATCGACGATCGTCGATGGCGCGCCGTCGCGGGCCGCGCCCGCACGGCGGACGGCCAGTTCGTCTACGCCGTCACGTCCACGGGCGTGTACTGCCGTCCCTCGTGTCCGAGCCGGCGCCCGCGGCGCGACCGCGTGCGCTTCTTCGGCACTCCGGCGGAGGCCGAACAGGCCGGTTACCGCGCCTGCCTCCGCTGCCGTCCGTCGGGCGACCGTCCCGTCTCCGCGGCCACCCGCGCCGTGGCGCTCGCCGCGGCGTTCCTTCGGACCCACGCCGCCGAGACCGTGGCGCTGGAGGATCTGGCGCGCAAGGTCGGGCTCAGCCGCTCGCACCTGCAGCGCGCCTTCACCACGCACACGGGGGTCTCCCCGCGGGAGTTCCAGGCCGCCTGCCGGGCCGAGCGGTTCCGACAGTCCCTCCGCGCGGGCCACGACGTCACGACGGCCACCTACGACGCCGGGTACGGCTCTCCCAGCCGCGTCTCGGACCAGAAGCCCACGGGACGGGGCGTGGCTCCGGCCGCCTACCGCCTCGGCGCGCCGGGCCAGACCATCACCTATTCCGTGGTGGCGTCGGCCCTCGGCCGCCTGCTCGTGGCCGGCACGGCGAAGGGCGTCTGCGCGGTGAAGCTGGGCGCGTCCGACGATGCGCTGGCGGCCGAGCTCCGGCGCGAGTTCCCGCGGGCCGATGTCCGGCCCGGCCGGACCGGGCCGTGGGCGCGGGCGGTGGCCGACGCGGTCCGCCGCCGGCCGGCCACCACGCCCGACGTGCCCCTGGACGTTCAGGGCACGGCGTTCCAATGGCAGGTGTGGAAGGCGCTCCGGGACATCCCGGCCGGCGAAACGCGTACGTATCAGGCCATCGCGACGGCAATCGGCCGCCCGCGCGCCGTGCGGGCCGTGGCTCGCGCCTGCGCCACCAACCCGGTGGCACTCGTCGTGCCCTGCCACCGGGTGGTCCCGGCCGCGGGGGGCAGCGGAGGCTATCGTTGGGGCGCCCGACGCAAGGCCGCGCTGCTGGATCGGGAAGCCCGGCCGTAGCGCAGGCGGCGCCCGTGACCCGCGGGCGCTCCGGGGACGGCGGGCGATCCATTACAATTCCCGCCAACTCGGATGAGCCGCACGCGATACGGTGTCTCGCCGTGGGCGCTCGCGACGCCCGCCCGGACCAGATCGTTTCCGACCACCCTCGGCGTGGACCGCGCCGACGTCGTCGTGGTCGGCGGCGGGCTCACGGGCATGCTGACGGCCACGGCGCTCAAGGCCGCCGGGCACGACGTTGTCCTGCTCGACGCGGGGCGGGTGGGTGCCGGGCACAGCCTGGCGGCCTGCGGCATCACCGGCCTCCTGCTGGCTCACGACTATCGGGCCCTCGAGGCCACCCACGGGCGCCGCATGGCGCGCACCCTCATGACCACCGTGGCCGACGCTGGCCGCGCCCTCGACGCCGGGTTGAAGAAAGCCAGGATTGCCGCGCGCGAGCCGCGAACGCTGCTCGTCCTGGCTGACGTCGGCGCAAAGGGCTGGGATCGCGAGGTGGCCGTCCGGGACGCGGCGGGCCTCTCCGCCACGGCCCTGA
Organism: Vicinamibacterales bacterium; assembly: GCA_050187355.1. Classification (GTDB taxonomy): domain Bacteria; phylum Acidobacteriota; class Vicinamibacteria; order Vicinamibacterales; family UBA2999; genus CADEFD01. The sequence goes on along the minus strand of JBFWXO010000009.1, from coordinate 63,026 downwards.
CCGCCGGCCGCCTTGCCAAGGCCACGTCGGCCGACGCCACGGCCGCCATCCAGATCGCGGGCGCCGGCGTCGTGGATCCCGCGCGCGTCGTCGCCGGCGCCGCCGCCAGGCTGTCCGCCGCCCGCGTGAAGGTGTTCGAGCGCTGCGCCGTGTCGCGGATCACGTTCACGCGCACCGAGGCCACCGTGCACGTCGGGTCGCGCAGCGTCGTCACGCCGCGCGTCGTCGTGAGCACCGACGCGCCGGGCACGCTGGCGCCGACCCTGGACCGCCACGTGCGCGGATTCGCGCGCTATCACGTGCTCACCGCGCCGCTGCCGGCGGCGGTCCGCCGCGCCGTCGGTCTCGGATCGGCGGTCCTCTTCGACGCGCAGGCGCAAGTCGCCATCACGGCCACCAGCGACGGGCGGCTGCTGCTCACGGGCGGCGACGGCCCGATCCTCGACGAGAAGCGAAGCGCGGCCGCCGTCGTGCAGCGCACGGGGCAGCTCATGTACGAGTGCCTCAAGCGCTTCCCCGTGATCGTCGGGCTCAAGCCGGAGTTCGGCTGGTCCACTCCCGTCGTGGCTGCGCCGGACCGGTTTCCACTCGTGGGCCCGCACCGCCAATACCCGCACCAGCTCTTCTCGTTCGGCACCGACCGCGATCCCGTCCTGGCCTGGATGGCCAGCCGCATGCTCGCGCGCGCCATCGAGCGCACGTCCGACGCGGCCGACGAGATCTTCGGATTCGGACGCGTGCAAGAAGATCGATCCTGAGCACGCTTCTTGCTCCCATACCCGCCGCGGACGCGAATCGGCCGAGGATTTCCACCGAAGGGATCCAGGGCGGGGATTTGTTGTCCACGGTTCGATGACTGTCTTCAAACACGCGGCCATGGCCGCCATGTCGCGCCTTCGTACGGCAGTCGAGGTTGGGCCTCCCCCAGCGCCCACACCGGCGTCGCGTCCGTCTCCGGGTCCGGAGTTCCGGTCCGGAGCGGGCGCGTCCGCCGGTCCTCGCCCGCCGGCCGCGTCGACGCGGCTCGCGGTCCCGCCGCCGGGTGAACGGGAGCGGCGCCGCCCGCGGCCCGATCGACGGCGCGCCGATCGCCGCATCGGGAGCCAGGGGTCGCCGTACGGCGCCGAGCGCCGCTCCGGCCGCGACGACCGCCAAGGCGATCGCCGCGGCGGCGCACAGGTGTCGGCGGGCATCGGCCTGATGCGCGACTACTTCGCGCAGCCCGCGCCGGCGACCGAGCCCGAGGCGCCCGTCGTGCCGGACACCCTGCTGGTGCGCTTCGATGGCTAACGGCCGCGGCGTGACGCTCGATCTGTGGCAGCGCCAGGCCGTGCTGGCTGCCGCGACGTTCCTCCGGGAGCGCTTCGGGCCCTCCGGCGACACCTCCGCGAAGACCGTGCACGACGCGCTGCTCGAAGTCGTGGATCCGACCCGGCGCGCCGTGCGCCTGCAGCGCGAGATGTCGAAGTCGCTGTCCGACGGCGGCGCCGGGCGCGGCGAACGGCACATGGTCCGCGAGCGCAGGGCCACCGGCGATCGCCGGCAGGAGAACCGCGGCGCACCGATGGGCGTCGAGCGCCGCCGCAAGGGCCGCCGCTCCAGGGACGCGCGCGCCCCGCTCGCCTAGTCCCGGCCCCGCTCACGGATCGCGCCGCCAGCCGGCCCCGCGCGGGAGACGCCGCGCGCGCCCGGGCCTCGCGTCGCGCGTCCGCGCGGAACTCATCAGCCTTTCGCATTGGCACGCGATCGAACGGCCGCCCTCGACTGACGCGTTTGATCTCCGTGGAATGACGGGATTGACAGGCCGATCACGAATCGCGCGATCGATTTCGAGATCGGCTGTACCAGGAGCAGACAACGCGCTCGGCGGGCGCGTGTGCAGCGCGGGCACATCCCGCCGGTTCCGTGCATGCCTGCACGGTGTCGGCGACGCGGCACTTCGCTTGCACTTCTGCCGGCCGTGCGACACCTGCTGAATCGCGTCTTCGCCGTAGCGGTCGCCGGCCTCGCGCTGTCGTGGCCGGCGGCGTCGTTCGCGTCCGTCCAAGCCGTGTCCGACGACGTGCTCGCGCGCACGAGCGCCGCGGCCGTCGAAGGCCAGGTCGTCGCCGCGACCTCGGGCTGGGACGACGAAGCCGGCACCATCTACACCTACGTCACCATCGCGGTCTCGCGCGCGTGGGGCCTCGACGGCGTCCCGGCGCAGGTCGTCCTGAAGCAGCTCGGCGGCGTCGTGGGCGACACCGCGTTCGTCGTCGGCGGCCAGGCGCAGTTCGAGGTCGGCGAAGAGGTGCTCGTGTTCCTCGACGTGCGGCCGCGCGACCGTACGCTCTCCGTCGCCGGTCTGGAACGCGGCAAGTGGACGCTGTCCGGCGGCGGCGATCCCGCCGCGGCGGCGAACCGTCAGCTGCACGGCAACGATCCCACGACGGTCGTGGGGCGCGAATACCGCTCGCGCGCGGCGCTCGACGCGCTCGTTGCGCTCGTGGGCTCGCAGGCGACGGCCGCCGGGGCGGTCGTCGCGCCCGCCGTGCCCGCGCCGCCGGCCGGCCGGCCCGGTCCGTCCTTCACGCTGCTCTCGTCCACGCCCGCGCGCTGGCACGAGGCCGACACGAACACGCCCGTCAATGTCGACACCGAGGCCGGCGGCTTCGCGATGATGCCGGGCGGGGGGCTGCAGCAGCTCACCAACGCGCTGTCCGCGTGGAGCGCCGCCGGATCCCTGCGCCTGCAGAACGGCGTGGTGCGCGGCCCGCGGTGCTTCTCGAACACCGAGTACGACGGACGGATCTCGGTGACCTACGACGATCCCTGCGGCGAGATCTCGGACTCCAGCTCCGTGCTCGCCATCGGCGGCGTCTACTACTCGGCCACCGACGTCCGTACCGTGAACGGCACCGCCTACTGGAAGATTCTCAAGGGCATGGTCGTCGTGGACAACGCGACGTCGAAGTTCTCGAGCTTCACGACCGGCTGCTACGAGGACATGCTGACGCACGAACTCGGCCACGCCGCCGGCTTCGGCCACACGTCGGCGCGTCCCGCCATCATGGCGCCGTCGATCTCGTCGTCGTGCTTCAGCCGCGCGACGGGCCTGCCGCTGCAGTCGGACGATCTGGCCGCCGTGGCGGCCGTGTATCCCGGGTCGGGCCAGCCGCCGCCGCCGGTCGCGCCGCCCGGCACGCCTGGCGGCCTCCATGCGACGGTGTCCGGCGCCACGGTCACCATTGCGTGGAACGCGCCGACCTCCGGCGGCGCCGCCACCGGCTACCGGCTGTATGCGGGCACCGCGCCGGGCGCGTCGAACGTCGGTATGTTCCCGTTCTCGGCCACCGCCGTCACCGCCGCGAGCGTTCCGATGGGCGTCTACTACGTGCGCGTCGTGGCGACCAACGCCGCGGGCAGCAGCATGCCGTCGGCGGACGTCGCGATCGTCGTGGACGGCAGCTCGCCGCCTCCGGCCGCGCCCCTGAACCTCACAGGATGGGCGGGCGCGGGCGGGATGGTGAGCCTGGCATGGCAGGCGCCGATGGCCGGCCCCACGCCCACCGGCTACCTGCTGCTCGCGGGTCACGCGCCCGGGGCCAGCACCTACCAGGTCCCGGTGTCCGGGACCAGCCTGGGCGGGAGCGGCGTGCCGAGCGGCACCTACTACGTGCGGGTGGTGGCCATGAACGGCGCGACCATGGGCCCGGCGTGTGCAGAAGTGACGGTGGTCGTGCCCTAGGTGTGACGAAGGTGCCCGGGCTGGCGTCCGGCGAGCCTGCGACGCGCTGACCCGCCTCGGGCTGAGGGGTATACTGCCTCCTTGCACCACTTGTGGTGTTGGAGGCACTCACCCCATGCGTCGCCTATTGTTCGCGTTCATCCTGACTGCGCTGGCCGCTCTTCCGGCCGCGGCGCAGTCCACCGCCATCAACGGGTCGATCGAAGGCGTGATCACCGACGAGTCCGGTGCGGTCCTCCCGGGCGTCACCGTCACGATCACGAACCTCGACACGGGTGACACGCGCGTCGTCGTGACCAACGAGAGCGGTCTCTACCGCGCGCCGCTGCTGCCGCTCGGCACCTACCGCGTGGACGCGGAGCTCCAGGGCTTCAAGAAGCTCGAGCAGAGCGGCATCGCCATCTCCGCCGGCCAGACCGCCGTCATCAGCCTGAAGCTCGGCGTCGGCGCCGTCACCGAGACCATCTCCGTGACCGCCGCCGCGCCGCTCGTGGATCTCGGGAAGATCGAGGGCGGCCGCACGCTGACCGAAGCCGAGATCAAGACCCTTCCGCTGACCTCGCGCAACCCCTACAACTTCGCGCTGCTCCAGCCCGGCGTCGTCGGCTTCGAGAACCAGGAGTTCGGCGTGCCGCGCATCACGTCGAACGGCGCGCTCATGCGCATCAACTACCAGATCGACGGCAGCAACAACACCCAGAAGGACCGCGCCGGCCTCCGCCAGATGCCGATGTCGGAGGTGATGATCCGCGAGGTCAAGATCGTGACGACCGGCTACGCGCCCGAGTTCGGTCAGACGATGGGCCTCATCTACAACGCGATCACGCCGTCGGGGACGAACACGTTCAAGGGCCAGGGCAGCTACCGCTTCCAGCGCCGGTCGTTCGCCGCGTATCCCTTCTTCACGAGCGACAAGTCGCGCGGCAAGCCGCCGACGGATGTCAACGTCTACACCGTGGACATCGGCGGGCCGATCGTGCGCGACCGCACGCACTTCTTCGCCGGCTACGAGCACACCGAACGCGATCTGTCGGGCGGCCGGGTCATCACGATCACGGCGGCGAACCAGGCGGCCCTCGGCCTCAACGAGCCGGCCTACATGCCCGCGGCCCTGAACACCGAGTTCGCCATCGGCAAGCTGGACCACCAGCTGAACTCGTCCAACCGGCTGTCGTTCCGCTACATCTTCTTCGACAACTTCATCACCAACAACGTGGGCGGCGGCATCGGGTCGGTGCAGCGCGCCACCGACTTCACCGACCGGCAGCACTCGACCGCGCTGCAGCTCGTCTCGACGCTCAGGCCGACGCTCCTCAACGAGCTGCGCCTGCAGTATGCGACGCGCGCACAGGGCCGCGTCCCGGGCTCGCAGGCGGGCACGGGCCCCGCGATCAACATCGCCAACGTCGCGAACTTCGGCGGACCGGTGGCGAGCCTCACCGACGCGGGCTTCGGGTTCACGCAGGACGTCGCCCAGTTGAACAACAGCCTCACGTGGCTGCGCGGCGACCACTCGTTCAAGGCCGGATTCGACATCCAGCACGTCGCCGACACGCGGACGAGCGTCGCCTTCCAGCTCTATACGTTCCCCACCGTGGCGTCGTACCTGGCCGCGGCGAACGGGACGAACCGCTTCGGCTACAACACCTTCACCCAGTACTTCGGCGAGCCCAACCTGGACTTCTCGTCGAACCTCTACGGTCTCTTCGTGCAGGACGACTGGCGGCTCTCGGATTCGTTCAAGGTGCTGTACGGCGTCCGCTACGACCTCTACGACGTGCCGGCGGCCGACCCGAACTCCCCGTTCGAGACGTCCCGGGACTTCGTCGTGGACAAGAACAACATCGCGCCGCGGCTCGGCGTGGTCTGGACGCTGGGGGACGACCGGCGCACGGTGCTGCGGGCCAACACCGGCCTGATGTACGACCAGGCGCTGCTGGCCAGCTACGAGCAGTCGCTGATCAACGACGGCACGAACCGACGGGCCTCGGCCGCGTTCCAGCCGACGACGCCGGGTGCGCCCGCCTTCCCCGGCGTCCTGTCGGGCGGCGCCGGCGCGACGCCGAACACGCTGACGACGGTTTCACGGGACTTCCAGGTGGCGTCGAACTGGCAGAACAACGTCCAGATCGAACGGCAGCTCGACGACCACTTCGCCGCGGCCGTCGGTCTGTCGTATTCGAAGGGCTACAACCTGCCCGTGATCAGCAACATCAACCTGTTGAACCCGACCGGGCGGCTGGCCGACGGCCGTCCGGTGTACAGCACGGCCATCAACGCGAACACGCGCGTGGATCCGCGATACAACGTCATCAACGAGGTCGAGTCGCTGGGTGAGTCCACCTACAAGAACGTCACGGCGCAGCTCACGGGCCGCAACCTGCACGGCGTCCAGTTCGACTTCTCCTACACGCTCGGCAAGGCCGTCGACAACGCGCCCATCACCGGCGTGCTGTCGGTGACCGGCGACGCGGGTCGCACGAACCCCGAGAGCCTCGACTTCGACAAGGGGCCGACGCTGCTCGACCAGCGTCACACCTTCGTCGGCAGCATCGTGGCGCGGCCGTCCATCGACGGGGGCGGCGCTTTCACGCGCGGGCTCGTCAACGGCACGATCGTCGGCGTCGCGATGCAGTTCGCGAGCGGCGTGCCCGTCGGCCTGCGCTCGAACCCCGGTGAGATCAACAACGACGGCGTCAACAGCGACCGTCCGGCCGGCGTCGGCCGCAACTCGTTGAACCTTCCGGCGCGCTACAACGTGGATCTGCGCCTGTCGCGCCAGGTCTCGGTGGGCGGCTCCCGCAAGGCCGAGGTCATCGCCGAGGTGAAGAACCTCTTCAACACGGTCCAGTGGTCCAGCGTGACCGGGACGGCGATCGCGGTCGATCGCACGACCGGGCTTCCGACCGGCGTGGTGCCGGCCAGCGGCAAGGATCTGACGCCGACCGGCGGGTACGAGCAGCGGCAGCTGCAGATCGGGTTCCGCTTCGTATTCTGAGGATGCCAGGGGGCGCCGGGCGGACCGGCGCCAGTGACTCGCCATGCACATGCCGCCGCTCTCTCCCTCCGATCCGCTCGAGCGGGTCTTCGGCACGCTCGAGCTCCGCGTCCTGGACCACCTCTGGTCGCGCGGCGCCGCCGCGACGGTGCGGGATCTGGCGCCCGACTTCGCCGGCGTCGCGTATACCACGCTCATGACGACCCTGGACCGCCTGCACCGGAAGGGGGTGCTGGCGCGGGTGAAGTCGGGGCGGCGCTTCGTCTACGAGCCGCGTCTCACGCGGGAGCACCTGCTGTCGAGCGTCGCCGGCGACGCTTTGGCCGCCATCCTCGGGCCGCGCGCCACGGATCTGCGGCCGGTCGTCTCGTTCTTCGTGGACGCCGTACGCCGCGAGGACAAGGACGTGCTCGACGCCCTCGACGCGCTCATTCGCGAGCACGGCCGTCCGGAGGAGCAGTCGTGACGCCGGCGGCCATCGCCTTCTGCCTCGCGTTTGCGTCGCTCGCGATCGCGGCAGCCGCGGGCAGCCTCGTCATCGCCGCCGTGGACGCCCTGACGCGCCGCGCCTGGTGGGCGCCGCTGGGCGTACGCACCCGGGCGGGACTGCTGGCGCAGGCGCGCCTGGCCCCGCTCACCGTCACCGTCGTCTTCACGCCGCTCGTCCAGGTCGCCTTCTGGAGCTTCGAGCCCCGGTCCGGGTCCGAGTCGATCGGCATCGCCCTGCTGGCGCTCGCGGCCGCGGGCGTGGCGCTGACGACGCTCGTCGCCGTTCGTGGCTGGCGGACGGCCCGTGCCACGACGGAGGTCGCCCGGACGTGGCGGAACGCCGCTGCGCCCGCCGCGGTGCGCGGCTGGGATGGCCCCGCCTGGGTGGTGCAGACGCCGTTCCCGGTCGTCGCCGTCGTGGGCGTGCGCCGCGCCGAGCTCTTCGTGTCGGCCGACGTCCTGAGCACCTGCAGCGAACCGGAGCTGGAGGCCGTCGCGGCCCACGAACGCGCCCACGTGGCCGAGTACGACAACCTGCTGCGGATGCTGGTGGCCCTGACCCCGGCGTTCGGCCCGGCGGTTGGCCGGCTGGAGCGCGTCTGGGATGCCACGATGGAGGAGGCCGCCGACCTGCAGGCGCGGGCGGGTGGCAACGGCGCCACTCTGGCGCGGGCCCTCACCAAGGTGGCGCGGCTCGCGATCGCGGCGTCGGACGGGCCGTCGCTGGCCATGAGCGCCTTCCTCGGCCGCGGCAGCCTCGAGGCGCGGGTCCGCCGGCTGCTCGAGCCGCCCGGCCGCCCGGGCCGGCCGCTTCGGGGGCTGTCGATGGCGGCTCTGCCGCTGACCGTGGTGGCGGCGGCGTCCGGACTGCCCGCCATCTACGAAGCCGCCGAGTTCCTCGTGCGCCTCGGCCGCTGACCCGGGCGGGCCCATGAGGCCCCGCCGCCAGCGCGTCGTCGGCGGTCGCAGATCTGCGCGGATGTGCGGCCGGCTGCCCGACCGTCCCCCGGCGCCATCACCCGAACGGCTCGCCCGCTGCCGCCCCGGCGCGGCGGGGCCGATATCAGGGATGGCCTCCTCGTGTACTTCGATCGTCTGGCCGCGCCGTCGGCCGCACAAGCTCGGGGCGCTGTCCCTGCCCATGCGCGCGCCGGGCGGCCCCCGTTCCGCGATGCCCTTGCCGCCGGTCTGGTCGTCCTGACGGTGTCGGCGGCGTGCGTGGCCGTCACGTACGAGGCGGCGCGGCGGTGGCAGTTCCAGGCCACGCAGCACGAGCTCGTGCAGCTCGCGCGCATCGCGGCCACCCGCCTCGATGCCGACCTGCACGCCACGATCGACGATCCGGAGCAGGAGCTCGGGTCCGAGTACCGGCGCGCGGTGGCCCCGCTCGTCCGCGTCCTGCAGGCGTCAGACGACGTCATCTACGTCTACACCGCGGTCCTCCGCGATGGCCGCATCCGCTACGTGCTCGACAGCGCCTCGATCTACCGGGTGCCCGGCGACACCGAGGAGCACTCGCACCTGCTGGCGGAGTACCGCGGCTCCGACGCGGAGTTCCGGCGGGCGCTCGAGACGCGGTCGGCGACCGTGAACGCCCGGCCGCAGCAGGAGGCCGTGCGCACGTACCTGAGCGCCTACGCGCCGTTCTGGGACTCGCGTGGCCGGTTCGGTGGCGTCGTCGGCGTGGACATGTGGATCCGGGCCCTCGACGCACGCCTGGCACGCCTTCGCAGGATCGCGCTCGCGGCGGCGGCCGGCGTCGTCGCGATGGCGTTCGTGGTCGGCCTCGTGGTGTTCCGGCTGCGCATGCTCGCCGTCGCCGCCGAGATCCGCGACGTCGCCGCCATCGCCGATCTCGCGGAGGCCCGCGCCGCCGCCGAGCAGGCCAGCCGCGCGAAGTCGGCCTTCCTCGAGATCATGAGCCACGAGCTGCGGACGCCGCTCAGCGCCGTCGTCGGCTACAGCGAGCTGATGCACGAGGAGCTGAGCGGGCGCGACGAGCCGGCCCTGACGGCCGACGTCGGCCGGGTGCGCGAGGCCGGCCACCACCTGGCGGCCGTCATCTCGGACATCCTCGATTTCTCCACGATGGAGTCCGGGCGCGTCGAACTCTCGCCCGTGCCCGTGGACTTCGCGACGCTGCTCGACGAGCTCGTCACGCTCTTCCAGCGCCCGGCGGCCGCCAAGGGTCTCACACTGAGGCTCGATCTCTCGCGGGCCGGAACGACGAAGGGCATCGCGGATCCCGTGCGATTCCGCCAGATTCTGTTCAACCTCATTGGCAACGCCGTGAAGTTCACCGATGGCGGCGGCGTGACGGTCCGCCTGCGTGCCTCGCCGCTCGACCCGGCGGGGCTGGTCTGCACCATCCACGACACGGGCATGGGCATCCCCGCCGGCAAACGCGCCCTCCTGTTCCAGGCTTTCTCGCAGGTGGACGCGTCGCTCACGCGATCGGCCGGCGGCACCGGACTGGGCCTCGTGATCAGCCGGCGGCTGGTGGAGGCGATGGGCGGGACGCTCCGGCTCCGCAGCCGCGAGGGCCGCGGCTCGACGTTCCGCGTGTCCGTGCCCGGGATCCTCGTGCGCCGCGCCGGGGAGGCGGCCGCATGACCGCTGTGACCGCGGCGCCGTCGGCTCTCACCTCCGCGCTCACGCTCCGGCAGGTCCACCCGGTGCGGGCGTCCCTGCTCGGCGCGGCCGTGGTCTTCGCGGTCTCGTCGCTGGCCATGGGGGCGACCTACTACTTCTCGCGGGCGGCCCTCATCGAGGGCGTGCAGCGGGAACTGCTTCAGGTGGCAAAGGTCGCGGCCGCCGGCGTGGATGGGGACCTGCACCGGGGGCTCACCAGCCCCGGCCAGGATGGCGGCCAGGACTACATGCGGGTCGCCAGGCCGCTGGCCGCCCTCCAGCGGGTCGCGGACGACGTGTTCTACCTCTACACGCTCGTGCCGACCAGCCACGGCATCGTGCACGGCGTGGATGCCGCCACCCTCTACCGGAAGCCGGGGGACACGAGCGAGCGCCTGGTCCTGGCGGAGCCCTACGAGGCCGACGATCCCGACCTGCAACACGCCCTGGCCACGCGTCAGCCTTTCGTCTCGCGCGAGAGCTGGACCGAACCCGGGCGCCGGTTCATGTCGGCGTACGCCCCGTTCTTCGACTCGTCGGGCGCGCTGGTGGGCGCCGTGGAGGCGGACATGTGGGTCCGGGCCCTCGACGACCGCCTGTCGGGGCTCCTCGCGATCGTCCGCGTGGCGATGCTGGGGATCGTCGTAATGTCCATCTGCGCGGGCCTGGTGCTGTACCGCCTGAACGCCACGGCGGCGGCGCTCGCCCGGCGCGACGGCGAGACCGCCCGGGAACTGGCCGCCGCGCGCGACGCCGCCGAGCAGTCGAGTCGGGGCAAGTCCGCGTTTCTCGCGATGATGAGCCACGAGCTCAGGACGCCGCTCAACGCCATCATCGGCTACGGCGAGATGCTGCAGCAGGAGTTCGCCGACCGGGACGACGCCACGATGAGTCGCGACGCCGGGCGCATCGTGCAGGCGGGCCGCCACCTGACGGCCATGATCGGCGACATCCTGGACTACTCGAAGCTCGAAGCGGGCCGTCTCGTGATCACGCGGGTGCCGATGGACGTCGCGGCCCTGTGCGAGGAGGTCCGGGCGACGCTGGCCCCCGAGGCCGCGGCCAAGGGGGTCGATCTCCGCGTGGTCGTGGATCGACGGGCGGCGACCGTGCTGGCCGACCCCGTCCGCCTGCGCCAGGTCCTGCTGACGCTTGCCGGGAACGGCGTGCGCTACACGGCGAAGGGGCACGTGACGTTGCGCCTCCGGCCCGCGCCGGGCAGGCCCGGGCGGCTCGTCTGCGCCGTGCACGACACCGGGCCGGGGCTGCCGGCGTTCGTCCGCGCCCGGCTGTTCCAGTCCTTCGCCGAGGTCGGCCGCCCCGAGGAACGGTCCCAGGGCGCGGGGCTCGGCCTCCTCATCGCCCGCCGGCTCACCGAGGCGATGGCCGGTTCCCTGCGCGTGCGCAGCCGGGACGGGCACGGCTCGACGTTCCGGGTCGCCTTGGACGGCCTGATGCCGCCCGTCGCCAAGGTCGCGTGATCGTGGACGCCGCCGCGACGAGCCGAATCCGGCCCTTGCGCGAGGCCATGGCCGTGGTGCTCCTGGTCCTCGCCGTGTCGGCGCTAGGACTCGGCGTGACCTACTACTTCGCGCGGCAGGCCCAGCTCGAGGCGGTGCGGAACGAGCTGGCGCAGCTGGCGCGGGTGGCGGCGGCCAGCGTGGACGGCGACCTGCACCGCGAGGTGGCGCGGGCCGGGACCGCGGGTTCGCCCGCGTACCTGCGCGCGGTGGCACCGCTCGTGCGGTTCCACAAGGCCACGCAGGACGTCATCTACGTGTACACCCACGTGCTGCACGAGGACCACGCGGTGTACGTCCTGGACACCGCCTTTGTCTACCGCCTGCCCGGGGACAACGAGAACTACGACCCGCCGATGACGCCTTATCAGGGGAACGACCCGGGTGTGCGCCGCGCGCTCGACACCCGGGGCCTCGTCGTCAACGACACGCTGACGCACGAGGCCGTCCGCACCTACCTGAGCGCGTACGCGCCGTTCTACGATTCCCGCGGCGAGTTCGCGGGCATCGTCGGCTGGACATATGGGTGCGGGCGCTCGACAGCCGGCTCGCCGGCCTGGCGTCGATCGCGTCCGGGGCCGTCGCCGGCCTGGTGGCGCCGGTGATGGCCGACGCGATCCGCGTCCGCCAGGTGCTGCTGAACCTGGTGGGCAACGCCGTGAAGTTCGCCGAACGCGGTGCGGTGACCGTCCGGCTGCGCCGCCCGCCCGGATCGGCGGATCGGCTGGTGTGCACGGTCCACGATACCGGGGCCGGGATCCCGGCCGCAAAAGCGCGGCCGTCTCTTCCTGCCGTTCTCCCAGGTGGACTCCTCCACCACGCGGGCGGCGGGCGGGACGGGCCTCGGCCTGGCCATCAGCCTGCGCCTGGTCCAGATGATGGATGGCACACTCCGGATGCGCAGCCGGGTCGGCCACGGGTCCACGTTCCGCCTCTCGATTCCCGCCGAGCCGGCTGCCTGACCGCCCCGTGCGGCCGACGACAGGCCGGCCAGACCGCCGCGAAACGCCTGTGCTCTTTCCGGACCGCCGCGACTCCTGTACGCTTGACCGCTGAGGTTGTTTGTACGATGCGCCGACTGCTGCTCCTCCCCGCCATTCTCGTGCTCGCCCTGACGTCGGGCCTCACGCCCTCGCTGGCGCAGAACCGGCTCCGGCCGGTGGCCGCCATGACCGGCCGCCCGGCGCTCGAGCTCGTCCTCAGGAAGCTCGACACGGTGGGCAACCTGATGATGACCACGGCGCATCCGGACGACGAGAACAACGCGCTGCTGGCGTACTACGGCCATCTCAAGGGCTTCCGGACCTCGCTCGTGACGGCGACGCGCGGCGAGGGCGGGCAGAACGAGATCGGCCCCGAGATCTTCGAAGCGCTGGCGGTGCTCCGGACCGAGGAGCTGCTGGCGGTCCACAAGTTCGATGGGGCCGAGCAGTACTTCACGCGCGCCGTCGACTTCGGCTACTCGTTCAGCATCGACGAGACGCTCGAGAAGTGGGGCGGCCAGGTGATTCTGGGCGACTACGTCCGGATGATCCGCACCATCCGCCCCGACGTGATCGTCGGATTCGTGTTCGACGGCGAGGGCGGCGGACAGCACCACCAGACCTCGTCGCACCTCACGTCGCAGGCCTTCCGCGCCGCGGCCGACCCCAACGCGTTCCCCGATCAGATCGCGGCCGGCCTCCGTCCCTGGCAGGCCAGGAAGTTCTACTACACGGCCGGCTTCGGCGGCCCGCGCGGCCAGGCGCCGCAGGGCGAGGGCGCCTCGACGATCTTCCAGTTCACGGGCGGCGAGGCCTACGATCCGCTGCTCGGCCGCACCTGCAACGAGATCGCGGGCGAGGCGCGCAGCATGCACAAGTGCCAGGGCATGTCGCAGCTGCTGCCGCTGCCGGGCGTGTCCGAGGGGTTCGGCCCGCCCGGCGGCCCCCGCGGCTACCGCCTGCGCGACACCGTGCTGGCCGGCGGCGTCAACCGCCCCGATCCGGAGATGTTCGACGGCGTCGACACGTCGCTGACCGGCCTGGCGGCCTTCGCGGGCGCCGCGCCGCCGGCGGCGCTCACCGGAGCGCTCGGGGGCATCGCCGCCGCCGTTGCCGAGGCGCGGACCCAGGTCCACGAGCACGGCGAAGCGGCCGCCATCACGCCGCTGGCCGCCGGGCTCAAGGCGGTCCGCGCGCTGCGCGCGGGCCTGGCCGGCATGGGCCTCCAGGAGGCCGGCCGCTACGAGATCGACCATCGCCTGGCGCTCAAGGAGCGCCAGTTCCAGGACGCGCTCGTCCTCGCCGCGGACGTGCGGCTGGACGCGGTGGCCAACGACGGCCTCGTCGTGGCCGGGCAGCCCGTCCAGGTGCAGGTGATCGCCGCCAATCGTGGCCAGGCGCCCGTGACCATGAGCGGGTCGGTCGCCGGATTCGCCGCGGCGGACGGCGACTGCGCCGCCGCGCCCATCGCGCCGCGCGGCGCGCGCAACTGCCGGTTCACGGCCACCGTGCCGGCCGACGCGCGCCTGACGGCCGCGCACTTCAAGTACGCGACCGACGCGGCCCGCTTCGTCCTTGATCCGGACGTGCCGTTCGGGCTGCCGTTCCGTCCGACGCCGTTCGTCGCCACCGTGGCGCTGACGCTGGGAGGGGAGCACGTGGCCATGCCCGTGCCCGTCGCCACGCGGTCGGAGGGCAACATCTACAGCGGCGAGAAGCGCTCGGAGATCCACGTCGTGCCGAAGTTCGCGGTGAGCGCCACGCCCGAGATCGTCGTCGTGCCCGCCAGCGGCGGCGACGGCGCGTCCCGCGACGTCCGGGTGACCGTGATCAACCACTCCAAGGGGGGAGCCCGCGCCGAAGTGGCGCTCAGGACCCCGCGTGGATGGACCGCGGCGCCGGCCGCGCAGGCCGTGGCGTTCACGCGCGAGGACGAGGCCTCGACCGTCCGCTTCACGCTCACGCCGCCGGCCCCCGCGGCCCTGGCCGCCCAGGCCAGGCAGGGCGGGAAGGTCGTGGTTGGAGCGGAAGTGCGCGAGGGCGGCGCCACCTACGCGCAGGGATACCAGGTGGTCGAATACCCGCACACGACCCGCCGGCACGTGCTGCGCGCCCCCGAGGTGTCCGTGTCGGTGCTCGACCTGGCCGTGAAGCCGAACCTCACGGTGGGCTACGTGATGGGCGTGGGCGACGAGGTGCCGGATGCCCTGGAACAGCTCGGCGCGCGCGTGGAACTCGTCAGCGATGACCAGCTTGCCTGGGGCGACCTGTCGCGCTACGACGTGGTCATGACGGGCGTGCGCGCCTACGAGCGCCGGCGCGCCCTGCGCGCCTACAACCAGCGCCTGCTCGACTACGCCGCCGCGGGCGGGACCGTGATCGTCAACTACAACAAGTTCGAGTTCAACGAGGCCCAGTACGGCCCGTATCCGGGCAAGGTCAGCAGCACCCGGGTCACCGACGAGAACTCGCCCGTCCGGATGCTGGTGCCCGATCACCCCGTGTTCACCACGCCCAACCGGATCACCGACGAGGACTGGAAGCACTGGGTCCAGGAGCGGGGCACGTACTTCTTCGCCGCCGGCGACCCCCAGTACGTCGACCTCGTCGAGTTCACTGAGCCCTTCCCCTACAACGCCGGCCCGAAGCGCGGCGCGCTGGTGGAGGCCAAGGTGGGCGCGGGCCGCTGGCTCTATCTCGGGATCGGCCTGTGGCGCCAGCTGCCGGCGGGCACGCCGGGCGCGTATCGCCTGATGGCGAACCTGATCAGCCTGGGGCACGCGCCGGGCGGGACCGGCCCGAAGTAACCTCGGCCATCGGCGGCGGTCTAATCGGGCGGCGGACGGTTCCCGCGGCAGCACCGGCGGGCCGGTCGGTCAGGGGGCGGCGGGCATGCTGGACCACGTTCTGCGGCGGATGGGGTTCGGGGCGAGCGAGCGCGATCTGACGCGCTACGCGCGCCTGCCGCTCGTCGGGGTCGTGGGCGCCCTCCTGAACTACGACCGCGTGCCCGGCGACATCGACGGCCGGATCGGCGACGCGGCGTACCTCGGCACGACCACGCGAGGCCCCTTCCAGCCCGACACCGTCATCAACGACGCCCGTCAGCGCTGGCTGTTCCGGATGGTCCACAGCGATCGGCCGCTGCAGGAGAAGCTGGCGCTCTTCTGGCACAACCACTTCGCCACGGCGTACACCAAGATCGCGGGCACGATCGGCGGCGAGCACGCCACCAAGCTGATGGACGGCAAGGCGGCCAGCGTGGCCGGCAATCAGCGGGGCCAGATCCAGCTGTTTCGCGACATGGCGCTCGGCCGCTTCGACGAGCTGCTCATCGAGGTGGCCCGCGACCCGGCGATGCTGGTCTGGCTGGACGGCCGGCTGAACGTCCGGGCGCGCCCGCAGGAGAACTTCGGCCGGGAGCTGATGGAGCTCTTCACGACCGGGGTCGGCCACTACACCGAGGAGGACGTCTATGCCGCCGCGCGCGTCTTCACCGGCTGGAACCTGCGGCTCCAGGGCGACCGCGCCTCCGCGGCGACCAGCTACTACACCTACGTCTACAACGCCGGCCAGCACGACCCCACCGCGAAGACGTTCACCTTCGCCGTGATGCCCGACGGGTCACGCACCATTCCCGCCCGCCCGGCCGCCGACGGCGAGCAGGACGGCATCGACTTCATCAGGGCGCTGGCCCGCCGGCCCGAGACCGCCGAGCGCCTCGCCCGCCACTTCTTCGCCTTCTTCGTGAGCGAGCTCACGGCGGCCCCCGACGCCCTGGTGGCGGACATGCGCGAGACCTACCTCGCCAACGACACGAGCATCCGGGCCATGCTCGTGCGCCTGTTCACGTCCCGTGAGTTCCTGGACGAGGGCGCGGCGTTCACCCGCTACAGCTGGCCGGTGGAGTATGTCGTGCGCGCCATCAAGGAGACGGGCTGGCAGGGCCTCTCCGCCAACGACGCCATGACGCCGCTCGTGAACATGGGCCAGCAGCTGTACGAACCGCCGGACGTGAACGGCTGGGAGCTCGGCCCCGGCTGGTTCTCCACCGCGTCGATGCTCTCGCGGATGAACTTCGCGTCCGCGCTGGCCGGCAACCAGCGCTTCAACCTGCAGCAGGCGTCCACGGCCGCGCGGAACTCGCCGGAGGCGCTCCTGGACCTCCACGTGCGGCGGTTCACGCCCGCCCCGCTGTCGGGGGAGACGACGGCGGCGCTCCTCGACTACCTCCGTCAGGGCGTCACCTGGCCCCTGACCGACGCGCAGCTGGCGTCGAAGGCCTCGGGGCTGGCCCGGCTCGTCGTCGGCGCGGCCGAGTACCAGTTCAATTGAGGGACCGGACCATGACCGTCACGCGCAGGCAGTTCGTGAAAGGCGGTGTCACCGCCTTCACCGTCGGCGTCGCGGCGCCGGCGTTCCTGGCGGACCTGGCCCGGGCGCAGGCCGGTTCCAGCCGGACCCTCGTCGTCGTGTACTTGAGCGGCGGCAATGACGCCCTGAGCACGCTCGTGCCGTACGGCGATGCCGACTACTACGCGCGCAGGCCCACCATCGGCGTCCCGGCGGGACAGGTGCTGCAGGTCGGCACCGACCGCGCGGGACGTCTGCTGGGCCTGCACCCGTCGCTCGCCGGGCTCAAGGGCCTGTTCGACAAGGGCCGGGTCGCCATCGTCCAGCGCACGGGCTATTCGAACTCCAGCCGGTCGCACTTCCAGGGGACCGACATCTGGGGCACGGCGAATCCCGCCAACTCCCAGGGCACGGGGTGGCTGGGGCGCTACCTGGACACGCTGCCCTCGCCGATCGATCCGCTCGTCGGGTGGAACACCACACGCGAGACGCCCCGCGCGCTCATGGCCCGCACCACCGGCGTTCCCGCCATCACCAACCCGGCCGCCTACGCCTTCGCCAGTCCGAACGGCGGCGCGGACGCCGGATTCGAACGCGCGGCGGCCACACGCATCGCCTCGCACCTGCCCGCCGACCGGCCGCACCTGGCGTTCGTGAACTCGACGGCGGGCGCCGCGCTCGCCACGCTCGACCGGGTCGCCACGGTGGCCACCTACCGGCCGGCCGTCGCGTACCCCGGCAACGGGTTCGGCCAGGCCCTGCAGGCCGTCGCCGGCGCGATGGTGCGGCAGATCGGGACGAAGGTGTTCTGGGTGGCCACGGGCGGCTACGACACCCACGCCAACCAGAACCCCGTGAACGGCGCCTATCGCACGCTGATGGCGACGGTGGACGGCGGCCTCACCGCCTTCCACGACGACCTGGCGAGCCAGGGCCTGCTCGACTCGACGCTCGTCGTGGTGTTCTCCGAGTTCGGCCGGCGCATCACCGAGAACGGCAGCCAGGGGACCGACCACGGCGCCGCCGGGCTCATGCTGGCGATTGGCGGCCGCGTGCGGGGCGGGCTCTTCGGCACGGCCGCGACGCTCCAGCCGGACCCGGCCAATCCGACGCTGGAGAACAACGGCGGCGACGTGCGGTTCGAGACCGACTTCCGGTCGGTGTACGCCCGCGTCCTGGACGACTGGCTGGGCGCCGACTCGGCCGCGGTCCTGGGCGGCGACTTCCGTTCCGGCGCGCCGGCCATCCTGTAGGCGCCGCGGACCCGGCCGCGCCATGCCCGCGACAGCCGCGGGGGCGTCGCCGTGCCTGCGCTATGCTCGACGGATGAAAGCACTGACGCTGTCCCTCGCCGCTGCCCTTGCCCTGGGTCTTGCCGCCGCGCCTCGCGCGCAGGTCTCGGCGGAGGGCGCCAAGGAAGCCGACCGCGTGAAGGAGGCCATCACGGTCCTCGACGAGGTCATGGGCGCGAGCGACAGCGCCGTGCCCGGTTCGATCCTGGAGAAGGCGGAAGCGATCGCCGTGTTCCCGTCGCTCGTGAAGGCGGGGTTCGTCGTCGGCGGTCAGCGCGGCCGCGGCGTCATCAGCGCCCGCGACCCGAAGACAGGCGCGTGGTCGTCGCCGGCGTTCCTCACGATCACGGGCGGCAGCTTCGGTCTCCAGATCGGCGCGCAGGCCGTGGACCTCGTGCTGGTCGTCCAGAACCGGCGCGGGCTCGACCAGCTCCTGAACAACCAGTTCAAGATCGGCGCCGACGCCGCCGTGGCCGCCGGCCCGGTCGGGCGCGATGCCTCGGCCAGCACCGACATCCAGCTGCGCGCGCAGATCCTGAGCTACTCGCGGACGCGGGGCCTCTTCGCGGGCGTCACCCTGAACGGCAGCACCATCCGGCAGGACCGCGACGCGAACGAGCGGTTCTACGGCGTCGCCTATCGCACGCGCACCATCGTGCTCGACCGGCAGGGCGGAGCGCCCGAGCCCAGCACGGCCTGGCGGGAAGCGCTCGCCCGCCACGCCGGCGGAACACCGTAGGGGTGAGGAAAGAAGCGTAGGGACCGGGGACCGGGGACCAGGTAGCCAGGGACTGGGCGCGCTACTTCGACAGCGCGCGATCCAGGAACTCGACGACGCGCCCTTCCATGGCGTCCACCGCGTCGCGGCTGGCGCCGGTCAGGGTTGCGACGGTGACGAAGTCCGCGTGCCGGAGGCCTGGCGCCTCGCGGATCTCGGCCCCCAGCGCTCGGAGGACGGACTCGTCGCGCGGGACGGTGTTCGGCACCCCGGCGGTCAGGTGCAGCCAGGCCACCCGGCTCGCCGACTGCGAGGGGGCGGCACTCGACTCGAGCAGGTCGCGGCCGTAGGCGTACCCGGCGGCGCCGTCCAGGCTCACGGCCGCACCGATGAGGCCGGGACGAAGCTGCAGCAGCCGCAGCGCCGCCACGCCGCCGACGCTCCAGGCGCCCACGCCCAGCCGCTGGCCCTCCACGCGCACGTCGGTCCGAAGCCAGTCGAGCACGGCGGCGGCGTCCCGCGCGGCGTCTTCCACGTCGGGTCGCGAGATGCTGGCGGCCCGGCCCGGCGCCGGTCCCAGGGGCAGGACGTGCGCGACGACGTACCCCGCGCGTGCCAGCCGCTCGGCCAGCGACAGGTGGAAGTAGGCGCGCGCCGTCACGCCGGACAGGAGCAGGATCGCCGGGTGCCGGCCCGCCTGTGGCCGGGCTGCCCATGCCGATGCCGTCGGGGAGGCGAAGGCCTGCCGGGTCGCCGCCTCGGTCGGCGCCGACGCCGAGAACTCGCGGACGTGGCGGCCGAAGGCGCGCCGCGCCTCGCCAGGGTCGTCGTAGCCGCTGGTCGCTTCTGCCGATGACACCCAGTCGGTCATCGCGAGCGTGGAGAGCGCGGCGAACTGCGAGTCCCGGGATACGACGGCCGAATACCAGATCGTGACCCTGATGGGCCGGGCCGGACTGGCGCCGTAGGCCCGGGTGCCGTCACTCAGCGTCCACGCCTCGACGCCGACACCGGCCCCCCCGCCCGGTGTCTGGGCGTGGACCACGGGCGTCAGGACACCGGCCACCAGGACGGGGACGATCCAACGGCACCACATGCCGCGGCCAGTCTAGCCCGGCCTCGGCCACCGATCGTCGGGAGCCCGGCGGCGCTGCGGGTTTACGATACGCGGATGACCGCCCGACGAGTCCTTCTGCCGGCCCTCCTCCTCCTGGCGGTCCCGGCCGTCCACGCCCAGACGAAGAGCGATCCCACCGACAAGTTCAGGCAGCTCGAAGAGACGCTGCCCACGCCGAACGAACAGCGGACGGCGTCGGGCGCGCCGGGCCGCGCCTACTGGCAGCAGCGGGCCGACTACGACATCGACGTCGAGCTGGACGACGTGAAGCAGCGCATCGCCGGCAAGGAGACGGTGACCTACGTCAACCAGTCGCCGGACACGCTCACCTACCTCTGGCTGCAGCTCGACCAGAACCTGTTCCGCAAGGACTCCGACACGGCGCTGACCCAGCCCGCGCCTTCGCTCGAGAAGCCCACCTTCCAGGTGCTCGACACCCTGGTGAACCGCGACTTCGAGGGCGGCTACCAGATCGCGGCCGTGACCGACGCCACGGGCAAGCCGCTGCCGCACACCATCGTGAAGACCATGATGCGGGTGGACCTGCCGGCGCCGCTCGCGCCCGGCAAGAGCGTGGTCTTCGGCGTGCAGTGGAGCTACAACATCAACGACGCCCGGCGCATGGGCGGGCGCTCCGGCTACGAGTTCTTCCCGAAGGACGGCAACTACATCTACGAAATCGCTCAGTGGTTCCCGCGCATGGCCGCCTACAACGACGTCAGCGGGTGGCAGCACAAGCAGTTCCTGGGCAGCGGCGAGTTCACCCTCGAGTTCGGCAACTACAAGGTGCGCATCACGGCCCCGAACGACCACGTGGTGGGCGCCACCGGCGTGCTGCAGAACCCGAAGGAGGTGCTGACGGCCGTGCAGCTCCAGCGCCTGGAGCAGGCAAAGACGGCATCGAAGCCCGTCCTGGTCGTGACGCCCGACGAGGCCAGGGCCGCCGAGGCCGGACAGCCGACGGGGAAGAAGACGTGGGTGTTCCACGCGGACAACGTCCGCGACTTCGGGTTCGCGTCCTCCCGGAAGTTCATCTGGGACGCGCAGGGCCACAACGTGGAGAACAACCCGGTGATGGCGATGTCGTACTACCCGAAGGAGGGCAACCCCCTCTGGGAGCAGTACTCGACGGCCGCGATCATCCACACGTTGAACACGTACTCGCGCTACTCGTTCACCTACCCGTATCCCGTGGCCATCTCCGTGAACGGCCCGATCGGCGGCATGGAATACCCCATGATCTGCTTCAACGGACCCCGTCCGGAAGCGGATGGCACCTATCCCGCGCGGACGAAGTACGGCCTCATCTCCGTCGTGATCCACGAGGTGGGCCACAACTTCTTCCCCATGATCGTGAATTCCGACGAGCGCCAGTGGACGTGGATGGACGAGGGCATCAACTCGTTCCTGCAGTTCCTGGCCGAGCAGGAGTGGGAGGACAGCTACCCCTCGCGCCGCGGCGAGCCCAAGAACGTCGTGGACTACATGCTCGACCCGAACCAGGAGCCCATCATGACCAACTCCGAATCGGTCAAGCAGCTGGGCAACAACGCGTACCTGAAGCCCGCCACGGCGCTGAACATCCTGCGCGAGACGGTGATGGGCCGCGAGCTCTTCGACTTCGCGTTCAAGGAATACGCGCGCCGGTGGCGGTTCAAGCGCCCGATGCCCGCCGACTTCTTCCGCACGATGGAGGACGCGTCGGCCGTGGACCTCGACTGGTTCTGGCGCGGCTGGTTCTATTCGACGGATCACACCGACATCTCGCTCGACGACGTCCGGCATTTCACGCTGGACACGGGCAACCCCGAGATCGAGAAGGCGCTCCAGCGCAAGCAGCAGGCCGACCTGCCGAAGACGGTCTCGGCCGAGCGCTACGAGGCCACGCCCAAGGTGGTGGAGGCGAACCCCGCCCTCGCCGACTTCTACAACCGCTACGACCCGCTGGCGGTCACCGCCGCCGACCGCGAGGCGTACCAGAAGTTCCTGTCGGGCCTGACCGACAAGGAGAAGGCGCTGCTGTCGGCGAACAAGAACTTCTACGTGATGGACTTCTCGAACGTCGGCGGCCTGGTGATGCCGATCATCCTCAGGCTCGACTACGTCGACGGCACCTCCGAGGACGTCCGGATCCCGGCCGAGATCTGGCGCCGGAACTACAAGCACGTGTCGAAGCTCGTGGTGACGGACAAGGAACTCTCGCAGGTCACGCTCGATCCGAAGCTCGAGACGGCCGACGCCGACCTGGCCAACAATTTCTTCCCGCGCCGGCCGGTGATGACCCGCTTCCAGCTGTTCAAGCAGCAACAGCAGGCCGCGCCGAATCCGATGCAGCAGCTCGAGAAGAAGTCGACCACCGACGCGCCGCGGCCGCAGGGCGGGTGGTAGGAGACGTCGACGGATGCCGCGCGGCCTGATCGCGGCGCTGCTCACGGGGCTCGTCGCGGCGGCGCCCGCGGTGACCTCCGCGCACAAGTTCTACATGAGCCTCACGGTGGTGGACCACAACGCCGCCGAGCGGACGCTCGAGTGCACGCTGCGCCTGTTCGCGGACGACCTCGAGGCGGCGGTCGCGCGCGAGGGCCCGGCGCTCAAGCACGGGCAGCCCGGGTTCGACCAGGCCGTGTTCGCCTACGTGCGGCGCACGCTGCAGCTCAAGCGGGCCGACGGCACGCCGGTGGCGCTGAGTTGGGTGGGACTGGAGAACAAGGTGGACGTCACCTGGGTGTACGTGGAGGGCAGGGACGTGTCGTCCACCGCGGGACTCAGCGCGCGCGACGCCCTCTTCACGGAGCTCTTCCCGGAGCAGGTGAACATGCTGCACCTGAACGACGCGCGCGGACGCCGCGCCCTCGACTTTCGCGCCGCCGACGGGTTCAAGCCGGTCTAGCGCCGCCGGTCAGGCCAGGCGTTGGATGGCCCAGTAGAGGCCGACGACGGCGATGGCCGCCGAGGCGGGCACCACCACGCGACGCCGGTACCACGGCGCGCCCTGACACCAGCCGACGGCCAGCGCGAGGCTCGCCAGTACCGCCACCTGGCCGGCCTCGACCCCGAGATTGAACCCCAGCAGCGCGACGAGTACGTCCTCCGGCGGCAGGCCCAGGGCCTGGAGCGCTCCGCCGAAGCCGAGACCGTGCAGCAGGCCGAAGCCGAACACGATGAGGGGCCGGCGCCAGTGGAAGGCGCGTTCGACGAGGTTTTCCACGGCGATGGCGGCAATCGAGACCGCAATCAGCGGCTCGACGATCGAGGGCGGCACGTGGACCACGCCTGTCGTGGCCAGAGCCAGCGTGATGGCGTGCGCGATCGTGAAGGCGCTCACCTGCCAGAGCAGGGCCGGCAGCGTCGTGGACGCCAGGAACAGGCCCACCACGAACAGCACGTGGTCGGCGCCGAGCGGGAGGATGTGCTGGAAGCCGAGCCTGAAATACAGCAGGAACACCGGCCGTCATGTTAACGACCCGCTCGCCGTCTCGCATCCGGCATTCGTCTGCCGCCGCGGTGGTGTGGGGGGGCCGGCGACATACCGGCTGGTCAGGGCGCGTTCATGTAGCCGACATGAGCCACGAACCTGCGGACGCCGCTCGACGCCGTCGTCGGGCCCGCGAGCGGCCTACGCCACGGGGCGGCCGTCGGACAGCGCCATCCAGCCCCTGGCGATGCGATAGATGGCCCAGATTCCGAGCAGGAACAGGCCGACCGCCCACACGGCGAAGCCGATGAGCACGAGCGTCAGCGGGGCGCCGGCCAGGAGCACGACGGCCGCCCAGAGCAGGGCGAACCAGAACGTCCGGATCTGCCAGGTGAAGTGCGACTCGAGCCACGTGCCGGCGGCCTCGCCGCGCTTCACGTAGTTGAGGATCACGGCGATGATCGACGGCCAGCCGAACACGAACGAGCCGACGACGGTGGCCGCGCCGAAGGCGCCGATGGCGAGTCCGAGGGCGTGCAGCGCGTATGTCACATGGCACGTCGTCACGAGCGACCGGTCTGGCTGGGCAAGCGTGGCCGTCTGATGCATGGCGCCTCCTTCGTGCGAGTCGTCACTGAATTAGACGGGGGCACGCCTGCACCGTTCCAGGCACGGCCGGCGCAGCGCCGGCGTCAGCGGAGCGTGGCGGCGAGCGCGACGTCGATCGTCCCGTAGGCGAAGCTGAAGCCCAGCTGCTCGGCCCGGTGCGGCACCGCGCGCTGGCCCGTGATCAGCACCTGCGCGAGCTCGCCCAGCGCGAGCGAGAGCGCGAACGCCGGGACCGGGAGGATGGCCGGCCTGGACAACGCGCGTCCCAGCGCGCGCGTGAAGTCGCGGTTGCGGACGGGCGCGGGGGCCGCGAGGTTGAACGGTCCCGACCCCCGCTCGTCCGCCATGAGCCGCTCGACGAGGGCCACCCAGTCGTCGACGTGAATCCACGGCATCCACTGGCGGCCCGACCCGAGCCGCCCGCCCACGCCGAGCCGGAAGGGCAGGAGCATGCGCTTCAAGGCGCCGCCATGGCCGAGGACCATGCCCGTGCGGAGCAGGACGACGCGGCAGGCGGTCCCGGCCGGCGCGGCGGCGTGCTCCCACTGGACCGCGAGTTGCGCGAGGAAGTCGGAACCCGGCGGCGCGGACTCGTCCACGGGCTCGTCGCCGGTGGGCCCGTAGTAGCCGACGCCAGACGCGCTCACGAAGACGCCCGGCGGCGCCGTCGCTTCCCGCACGGCCCTTACGAGGCTCGTCGTCGCCCGGATGCGGCTCTCCACGAGGGCCGCCTTGCGCGCCGGGGTCCACCGGCGATCGGCGATGCCTTCACCGGCCAGGTTCACCACGGCGCCGGCGCCCTCGAGGCGCTCGGCCCAGGGCCCGGACTCCCCGTCGGGCGTCCAGGCGACGTCGCGCGGACCGCGCGGCCGGCGGGTGAGGACGTACACCTCGTGGCCGTGCCGGGAGAGGGACCGCGTCAGGGCCTGTCCGAGGAAACCCGATCCGCCGGCGATGACGACGCGCATCCTTCCATTCTGACGCGTCCCGGGAACGGCCGATTCGGGCCGCCCCCACTCCGTCGCCCCGCCGCCGGCCCAAAGCCGGAGCGTCCCTTCCGCCGTCCGACCTCCCGGGGGCTTGACAGGCGGGGCTTCGCGAACTAACCATAGGGTTAAACAAACCGGTTAGTTAATTAGATGCCCCCAGCTCCTGACGCCTTGCGCTCCCGCCGCCGGCCCGCCCGGTCCCGCGCCGCCGCGCCCCCCCCGCCTCCCGCCGCGCCGGCAACGCCGGCCGGCGGCCGCCGAACCCGGCGGCCGGGGCCTGCGCCGGGCACGCGTCAGGCCGCCCCCGGCGACACGCGCCAGCTCGTGTTCGCGGCCGCCGCCGCGGCCTTCTCGCGCGACGGGTACGACGGCGTCGGCGTCGACGGCATCGCCCACGCCGCCGGCGTGAACAAGGCGATGCTCTACTACCACTTCGGCAGCAAGCTGGAGCTGTACCGCGAGGTCGTGCGCGACATGCTCCGGGCCGTGCGGGCCGCCGTCGGCAGCATCGCCGAGGCGCCCGATCCGGCGCCGGCGAAGATCCGCCGCTTCATCGAGGCGCTGGCCGATCTCAGGGAATCCCGTCCGTGGTTTCCGCCGCTCATGATGCGCGAGATGTCGGCCGGCGGGCCCCGCCTCGACCCCGATACGCTGACGCTCATGCGGGGCGTCTTCCTGGCATTCGTCGCCATCCTCGACGCCGGTGTCACCGCGCGGGCGTTCCGCCCGGTCAATCCCGTGCTCGCCTACATGACCATCCTGGGCCCGCTGATGATGAACGCCGTCCGGGAGCGTGCCGCGGCCGAGCCCGGACGCGCGCACCTGCCGATGTTCGCGGCCGTGGACCGCCACGAGGTCGTCACCCACATGCAGGAGACGGCGCTCCGCATGCTCACCTCCGCCCCCGCTTCCAAGACAAAGGACCGATCGCGATGACTCACCCAGCCTGGAGCCGACGGCGCGCCGCCGTCGCGGCCTGCGTGGCGCTGCCTGCCGCGCTGGCCGCCGGATGCGCCCCCCCCGCCGATCCGGACCGCCTGCGGGTGTCCGGGCACGTGGAAGCCACGGAGGTGCGCCTCGCGCCCGAAGTCGGAGGGCGCGTGCTGACGCTGGACGTGAAGGAGGGCGACCGGGTCGAAGCGGGCGCCCGTATCCTGACGCTCGACGCCACCGACGTGGAGCTCGCCATCGCCCGGGCCCGCACGGAGGAAGCCTCGGCCGAAGCGCAACTCCGGCTCGTGCGCGCCTCGGCACGCGTCGAGGACGTCCGGCAGGCGGAAGCCCAGGTCGAGGCGGCCCGCGCGGACGTGCCGGCCGCGAAGGCCGAACTCGAGGCCGCCGCCGCCGACCTGCAGCGCTTCGACCTCCTGCTGGCACGCAAGTCCGGTTCGCAGAAGCAGCGGGACGACGCCGCCACGCGGCGCGACGTCGCCGCCGCACGCCTCGAGGCCGCCGAGAAGCGCGTGGCCGCGGCCGAGGCGACGCTGGCGCGGGTCCAGGCCGGTGCCCGGCGCGAGGAAGTGGCTGTGGCTGCGAGCCGCATCGCGACGGCCAAGGCCGCCATCGCGACGCTGGAAGACCAGCGGCAGGACGCCACGCTTTCGTCGCCGGTGGCCGGCATCGTCACCCAGAAGCTCGTAGAGGCCGGCGAGATGGTGGCGCCCCGTGCGCCGGTCGTCGTCATCACCGACCTGGACCACGCGTGGGCCGACGTCTACGTGCCCGAGCCGGCGGTGCCCCGCATCCGCATGGGCCAGGCGGCCACGCTGTACACCGACGCGGGCGGCGCGGGCATTCCCGGCACGGTCACCTACATCTCGCCCAAGGCGGAGTTCACGCCCCGGAACGTGCAGACGGCCGACGAGCGCGCGAAACTGGTCTACCGCATCCGGATCGCGGTGGACAACACGTCCGGCGTGCTGAAGCAGGGCATGCCCGTGGACGCCGAGCTCGCCCTGGCCCCGGCGGCCGCGCCGGCCCAGCCATGAGCGCCGCCATCCAGCTCGCCGGCGTCGTGAAGCGCTACGGCGCCGCCACGGCCCTCGACGGCCTGTCCTTCGAGGTGCAGCGCGGCGAGATGTTCGGCCTCATCGGCCCCGACGGCGCGGGCAAGACGACGGCCATCCGCCTCATCTGCGGGCTCCTCCACGCCGATGCCGGCACGCTTCGCGTCGTCGGCCTCGACCCCACGCGCGATCACCGCGCGCTGACGCACAAGGTCGGCTACCTGTCGCAGCGCTTCAGCCTCTACGGCGATCTCACCATCGACGAGAACATCGCCTTCTTCGCCGAGATCCACGGCGTCACCCGCTACGCCTCGCGGCGCGACCACCTGCTGGAGATGACCCAGCTCACGCGCTTCCGCGACCGGCTCGCCGACAAGCTGTCCGGGGGCATGAAGCAGAAGCTCGCCCTGGCCTGCACGCTCGTCCACGAACCGGAACTGGTGCTGCTCGACGAGCCGACGACGGGCGTGGACCCGGTGTCGCGCCGCGAGTTCTGGAAGCTGCTCTCGCACTTCGTCGAGAGCGGCATCACGATCGTGATGACCACGCCGTACCTCGACGAGGCCGAACGCTGCCACCGCGTGGCGCTCGTGCACGACGGCCGCCTGCTCGCCCTGGATCAGCCCGGCCGGCTCCGGACGTCGCTGCCCGGCACCTGGCTCGAGGCCTACCCGCCGGACCCGCGCGCCGTGCGCGATCGGATCCGGGCGGCCGACCACACGCACGTCGAGGTGTTCGGCGAGCGGCTGCACGTCTGGTTCCCCGCGGCCGCGGATGGCGAGGCCGCCGGGCGCCGGCTCGCGGAGGTCCTCGCCGCCGCCGGGATCGCGCCATTCGAGGGGCGCGTCATCACGCCCACGCTGGAAGACGTCTTCATCGCCCGGCTCGCCGCGGACGACCTCGCGGCGCCGGCAGGGACCGCCGCATGAGCACCCGCATCCTCGCCCTGTCCGTCGCCGCCGTCCTGGCCGCCTCCGCGAGCGGCGCGTCCGCCCAGCCCCCGGCCCTGACCCTCACCCTCGACGAGGCCGTGACCCGGGCCGTCGAGGCCAGCCATCGCCTCGGGGAGGCGCGCGCCCGGCAGCAGGCCGCCGACGCCGCCGTGGAGGTGCGCCGCCGCTCCGACGATCCCACGCTGACGGCGTCGGCCGGCTACACGCGGACCAACCACGTCCAGGAGTTCGGGGTGCCGCAGCCCGACGGCCGCCTCCGCGTCATCTACCCCGACATTCCCGACAACTACCGGTCGCGCCTGGAGCTGGTGTGGCCCATCTACACCGGCGGGCGCACCGACGCGCTGGAGCGCGCGGCGCGGGCCGAGGCCTCGGCCAGCGGGAAGGATCTCGAGGCCGCCCGGCTGGACCTGCGGCTCGACGTGGCGCGCGCGTACTGGGCGCTCGTCACGGCCCGGGAGACGGTCCGCGTGCTGGAGCAGGCGCTGGAGACGGCGGATCGGTCGCTCGCCGACGTGCGGGCCCGCGTGGACGCGGGGTTCCTGCCGCCCAACGACGTCACGCGGAGCGAGGCGCAGCGCGCCCGGAGCGAGCTCCTGCTCGTGGAAGCGCGCGGCCGCGTGGAAGTCGTGACGCTGGATCTCGCCCGCCTCATGGGGCTCGCCGCTCCGGCCACGATCGCGCCCAGCGAGCCGCTCGATGGCGGCGCCGCGCCCGCGGCCGAGGGATCGGCCCTCGTGCAGGAGGCGCTGACGCAGCGGCCCGAGCTCGCCGCCATCGCCGATCGCGACCAGGGCATCGCCGCCAGGCTCGATGCCATCGCCGCCACCCGCAAGCCCACCGTCTCGTTCGCGTCGGGCTACGACTGGGCGCATCCCAATCCGCGCATCTTCCCCCGGCAGGCACGGTGGGAGGATTCCTTCGACGTCACTTTCAACGTCAGCTGGCAGCTCTGGGACTCGGGGCGCGCGAACGCCGACCGCCAGGAGGCGCTCGCGAACCAGACTGCGCTGCGGGAGCGGCGCAGCGAGGTGGAATCGCAGATCCAGGCCGACGTCTCGAAGTCGCTCGTGGACGTCGCGACGAGCCGGGCCGCCCTGGCACCGGCGCGGCTCGCCGTCTCGAGCGCGCAGGAGACGCGCCGGGTGGTGAACGATCGCTTCGAGGCGGGCGTCGCCACGACGCTCGACGTCCTGGACGCGCAGCTGGCCGAGATGCAGGCGGAGCTCGACAGGACGCGTGTCCTGGCCGACATCCGCCTGGCGGAGGCGCGCCTGGCGCGCGTGCTGGGGCGATAGCGTGACGGACCATCATTCCACGGGCCCGGCGCCCGCCCCGGAACCGGGACCGCGAGGCTCCGGCACCGCGGCCGTCGCCATCGACGTCCAGCACCTCACCCGCCGGTTCGGCGACTTCACGGCCGTGGACGACGTGTCGTTCCAGGTGCGGAAGGGCGAGGTGTTCGGGTTCCTGGGCGCGAACGGCGCGGGCAAGAGCACGACGATCCGCATGCTGTGCGGCCTGCTGGCCCCCACGAGCGGCACGGCGCGCGTGGGTGGTGTGGACGTGGC
Source organism: Vicinamibacterales bacterium (assembly GCA_050187355.1). Classification (GTDB taxonomy): domain Bacteria; phylum Acidobacteriota; class Vicinamibacteria; order Vicinamibacterales; family UBA2999; genus CADEFD01. The sequence continues at coordinate 33,655 of JBFWXO010000009.1, read as the reverse complement.
CGCCGATCCGGAGCGCGTGAAGCGCGCCATCGGCTACATGTCGCAGAAGTTCTCGCTGTACGAGGCGCTCACGGTCGACCAGAACATCACGTTCTTCGGCGGGGTCTACGGGCTGTCCGGCGACCGCTTTGCCGCGCGCCGCGCCTTCGTGCTCGACATGGCGGGCCTGCGCGGCCGCGAGGACACGGTGACGCGGGCCCTCTCCGGGGGCTGGCGCCAGCGCCTGGCGCTGGGCTGCGCCGTGCTCCACGAACCGCCCATCGTGTTCCTCGACGAGCCCACGGGCGGCGTGGATCCGGTGAGCCGGCGTCAGTTCTGGGACCTGATCGGCAACCTGGCCGAGGGCGGCGTCACGGTGCTGGTCACGACGCACTACCTCGACGAGGCCGAGCACTGCCACCGGCTCGCCATCATCCACCGCGGGCGGATGGTGGCCATCGGCGCGACACACGAGCTGAAGGGCGTGTTCGCCGACCGCCCGATCCTGGAGCTGCACACGGCGCAGCCGGTCCAGGCGATGGCGGCGCTCGACACGATGCCCGAGGTGGAGAAGACGAGCATCTTCGGCACCGCCGTCCACGCCGTGCTCCGCGGCGCCGACGTGGCGCCGGCGACAATCCGGGCGGCGCTCGAGCGCGGCGGCATCGCCGTCCAGGGCGCGTCCGTGGTGGCGCCGTCGCTGGAGGACGTGTTCCTGGACGTCGTCGAGCGCACCGAGGCGCAGGCCCGGGGAGGGCACGCCGCATGATGGTCACCACCCGGGCGATGGTGCGGAAGGAGCTGCACCAGATCCTGCGCGATCGGCGCACGCTGCTGATCCTGGTGTTCGTGCCCGCGCTGTTCCTGCTGCTCTACGGGTACGCGCTGAACTTCGACATCAAGAACATCGCGCTGGCCGTGGAGGACCGCGACGGTTCGACTGCCAGCCGCGAGCTCATCTCGTCGTTCACCAACTCCGGCTACTTCGTTTACGCCGGCGCCGTCCATGGCGGCGGCGATCTGGAGTGGCTCATCGACACGAACGACGCCCGGGCCGCCCTGGTGATTCCCGAGGGCTACGGGCGCGACGTGGCGAGGCGCGTGCCCGTGCGCGTCCAGGTCATCGTGAACGGCGACAACGCCAACACCGCGTCGGCCGTCGTGGGCTACGCCGGCGCCATCGTGGCGGAGGCGGGCGCCGAGGCCGTGGCCGCGGCCACCGGCGGCTCGGGCGGGACGCCGAGGCCGCTCGTCGGCTTCGAGCCGCGCGTCTGGTACAACCCGCAGCTCCGGAGCGCCCTCTTCCTGGTGCCGGGGCTCATCGCGTACATCACCATGATCACGGCCGTGATCTCGACGGCGCTGGCGGTCGTGCGCGAGAAGGAGCGGGGCACCATGGAACAGATCCGCATGGCGCCGGTCAGCCCGCTGGCCTTCGTCATCGGCAAGACGATTCCGTATTCCGCCATCGCGTTCGTCTCGGCCGTGCTCATCGTGCTCGTGTCGATGGCCCTCTTCGGCCTGCCGCAGCGCGGTCCCTGGTGGCTGCTGCTCCTCCTCATCGCCCTGTTCCTCGTCGGCGCGCAGGGCCAGGGGCTGCTCATCAGCACCATCGCCGAGAACCAGCAGGTGGCCTTCCAGGTCGCGCTCCTCTCGAGCTTCCTGCCCACCTTCATCCTGTCCGGCTTCATCTTCCCGATCACCAGCATGCCGGCGGCCGTGCAGGCGATCACCCACATCGTCCCGGCTCGCTACTTCGTGGGCGCCCTGCGGGCCGTGGTCCTGAAGGGCACGACCATCGACGTCGTCTGGCCGCAGATGGGCGCGCTCGTCGCCTTCGCGGCCGTGATGATCGGGCTGTCGTCCCTGCGCCTCATGCGGGAGTGGCGATGATGGCGGGCGCGCTGTCGCGGGTGCTGCACCTCTTCCGCAAGGAGCTCATCGAGCTTCGGGCCGACCCGCGGCTCTTCGGCATCGTGATCATGGCGCCCATCATCCAGCTGCTGGTGCTGGGCTACGCGGCCACGACCGACGTGAAGGACATCCCGCTCCTGGTGGTGGACGGGGACCGATCCGCGTCCAGCCGCGCGCTCGTGGATCGCTTCGATGCCTCCGCCAACTTCTACATCGTGGACGTCGTCAGCGGCGACGGCAGCGTCGAGCGCCACCTGTCGCACGGCACCGCCTGGATGGCGCTCACGATCCCGGCCGGGTTCGGGGACGCGCTGGGCGCGGGCCGCCCGGAGACGGTGCAGGTCATCGCGGACGGCACCGACTCGAACTCCACGGGCGTCGCCCTGTCCTACGCGCGCAGCATCGTCGCGGCCTACTCGGCCGACACCGCGGCCGCCCTCCGGCCCGGCGCGCCCGCCGCGGCGCCCATCGACGCCGACATCCGCGTGTGGTTCAACCCCCGCCTCGAGAGCCGGGACTTCATGGTGCCGGGCATCGTGGCCCTGCTGCTCCTCGTGGTCACGACGAACCTGTCCGCCATGGCCATCGTCCGCGAGCGCGAGGTGGGCACCCTGGAGCAGCTGAACGTGACGCCGCTGGCGCGCTGGGAGCTCATCGTGGGCAAGCTCCTGCCGTACGCCCTCATCGGCATGATCGACGTGGTGCTCGTGACGCTGGTGGCCGTGTACTGGTTCGAGATCCCGCTGCGCGGCAGCTTCGCCCTGCTGTTCGGCTGCGCTGCGATCTATCTGCTGAGCACGCTGGGCCTGGGCCTGTTCGTGAGCACCATCTCCCAGACGCAGCAGCAGGCGTCGATGACAGCCACGTTCTTCTTCCTGACCCCCATGATCTACCTGTCGGGCTTCACGTTCCCGATCGAGAACATGCCGCAGTGGATTCAGTACGTCACCTACCTGATTCCCCTGCGCTACTTCCTGGTGATCGTGCGCGGGATCTTCCTGAAAGGCGTGGGCGTGGACGTGCTCTGGCCGCAGATGGCGGCGCTGCTGGCCTGCGGCCTGGTGCTGATCGGGCTGGCCACGCTCAGGTCCAGCAAGCGGCTGGCCTGAGTCAGGCGCGCCGGCGGCAGCGGTCCCGATAGGCGGTCGGCGTCGTCCCTTCGCACCGCCGGAACGCCTCGTAGAGCGCCGATCGCGATCCGAAGCCGGCCGAGGCGCCGATGCCCTCGATGGTGAAGCGGTCGTTGGCCGGATCCCCGAGCTGGGCCTTCACGTCGTCCACGCGGCGGCGAGTCACGACGTCCCGGAACGACGTGCCGCCGAAGCGGTTGAGCACCTCGGACACCAGGTGTGGGGTGGAGCCGGCGGCGCCCGCGAGGAGTCCCAGCGTGAGGTCCGGACGCGCGAACAGCCGATCGGCGTCCAGCGCGCGATCGACGCGGGCGCGCAGATCGGCCGCGGCCGCTTCGTCCAGGGTCGACCGCTCGTAACGCGGCGTGACCGCCTCCCCGGGGGGCGGACCGGTGGTGGCCGTCTCGGTCCGGGCGCGTGGGCCGGCGGGAGGGCCCACGGGCACCGGCCACGCGTCGCCCGACGTCGCCTGCCGCCAGGTGACGAAGGCCGCGAGGGCCACGACGCCCGTGAGCACCACGAGCGGCACGATGGCTCTGACGAACGGCAGGTGCCCCAGGTCCATCCGCGCGATCTGCGCGACGTTCAGCAGGGCCATGAACCCGACCACCCACTCGGGCGGCACGAGACCCGTCCGGTGCGGGGGCCCCTGGCGCACCGTGAGCGCCGCGACCCCGGTCAGTCCGAGGACGAGCGGGAGGACCCAGCCAAACGGGATGTCCGATGCGCCGGTCAGGGTGGCGCGAACCGCGGCCACGCCCGCATAGGCGGCCAAGGGGGCCAGGAGCGCGGGGTGCAGGGGGCGGAGTGAGCCGGCGGCGAACCTGACATACGCGACCCCAAGAGGCATCGCGACGAGGCCCAGGACGTTCACGGCGTGGCCCACCGCGGCGGACGCCGGGACCAGACCCGCCAGACGCGCACTGATGAGGGCGGCCACGGCGGCCGTCAGCAGCAGGGCCGCGCCCAGCAGCCGGATGTCCCGCCGGTGGGGACCCGCCCACAGCAGCGGCGCTCCCAGTGCGGCACCCACGCCGGATCCCACGAGGCCGACGACGGCCAGTTCGTATGCGCCCATGGCTGTGCTGTCTCCGTTGACGGTTCACCTCCGGCGCCGGTTCCTTGTCCGGGCCGTTCGGGCCGCACACCTTCGAGGATTCACCGGACCGCCCCCGCCCGTCCAATCGGGCGTGATGTCCCATCATGCTTCGCTTCCTTCGCTCGCCACGGCCGCGCTGCTCCTGGCCGCCGCGGCGCCCGTCCTGACCCAGCCGGCCGCCGGGCCCGTCGACCTGGCGATTGCCGGCGGCCGCGTCATCGACCCCGAGTCCGGGCTGGACGGCATCCGCCATGTCGGCATCCGCGGCGACCGGATCGTCGCCGTGTCGGCCGCGCCGCTCGAGGCCCGCGAGACCCTGGACGCCACCGGGCTCGTGGTGTCTCCGGGCTTCGTGGACCTGCACCGCCACGCCCACGGCGATCGGAGCTACCGCTTTGCCGCCCGGGACGGCGTGACCAGCGCCTTCGAGATCGAAATCGGCGCGCAGGACGTGGACGCCTGGTACCGCGGCCTGGGCCCGGCCCGCCTCATCAACTTTGGCGTGGCGGCCAGCCACATCGGGGCGCGCATGCAGGTGCTGGGCGACAAGGGCTTCCTGCTGCCCACCGGGCCCGGCCGCGGCCCGGCGACGCCCGATCAGGTGACGCGCATCGTGGCGCTCGTGGAGGCGGGACTCGCGGACGGAGGCGTGGCCGTCGGTACGGGCCCCGCCTATACGCCCGGGGCGTCGGCCGACGAGCTCGCCGCCGTGTTTCGCGTCGCCGCCGCGCACGGCGCGTTCGTCATGGCGCACCTGGGCGGCAGCGCGGGCGGGTTCGACGCCCTGATGGCGCTGGCGGCCACGACCGGGACGGCCCTGCACATCGCGCACGTGAACAGCACGGCCGGCGATGCCGTGAAGACGTGGCTCGACCGAATCCGCGCGGCCCGGGCGGACGGCCAGGACGTGACGACCGAGGTGTATCCGTACACCGCCGGTGCCACGCTGATTCAATCCGCGTTGTACGACGACTGGGAGACGTGGCCCGACGCGCGGTTCGCGCGCTTCCAGTGGGCGGCGACGGGCGAGCGCCTGACCCGTGAGAGCTTCGGACGCTACCGCGCCCAGGGCGGGTCCGTGATCGCGCACGGGAACAGCGAGGAGTCGCTCCGCCTCGGCATCGCCGATCCGCTTCCGATGTTCGCGAGCGATGCCGGCCGCGATCTGGAGGATCGGCCGACGCATCCCCGCGCGACCGGGACGTTCGCCCGGATCCTGGGCCACTACGTGCGCGACGAGCGCGTGCTCTCGCTGCCCGACGCGCTCCGGCGGATGACGCTCGACCCGGCGCGGCGCCTCGAGGGCCGAGTGCCCGAGATGCGCGATCGGGGCCGGGTCCGCGTGGGCGCCTACGCCGACATCACGATCTTCGACCCCGGGACCGTGATCGACAGGTCGTCCTACACCGATGCGGCCGTCGCGTCCGAGGGCATCGTCCACGTCCTGGTCAACGGCGTGCCCGTCGTGCGAGCCGGGGTACTGGACGAGACGGCCGTGCTCTTCGGCCGGCCCGTTCAGATTGGCGCCCGCATGCCGGGCCGGCCCATTCGCGCCCCGCGGGAGCGGAGGCCGTAGTCAGCGGCCCCGCGTGGCTTTCGCCAGGCGTCCGCCCGCGCCGGAGGCCCAGGCCAGGGTGCCGTCCGGCGCGATGCTGACGGCGTCGTACCCGTCACCGCCGGCCGGCGACCAAGTGCGTCCGTCGTCGGCCGACCAGTCGGCCCCGGTGGGGCCCACGGCCAGCCAGCCGTCGCGCCACCACGCCACCGCGGACCGGAACCCCGAGAGCCCCCGCGCGGGCCGCGTCCAGGAAGCGCCGCCATCGGCGGTCACTGCCGCATTGTCCGTGGCTGCCCGCTCGTCCGTGTACGTGCCGCCCACGACCACGCCGTGCCGTGGGTCGCGGAACGCGATGGAGAAGATGCCCGTGGCGTCGCCGGTCGCCACCGGCGTCCGGACGACGCGCCAGGTGCGGCCGTCGTCGTCCGACGCCAGGACGCGCCCCGCGGTCGTGCCGATCCAGATCGCGCCGCGCCGATCGACGGCCACGTTCGATCCGCTCGCCGCGAAGGCGCCCTCGCCGGGCACGGCGGGCGGCAGCCGATCCGGCGGCACGCGCGTCCAGGTGTCTCCGCCGTCCGCCGTCGTGAACACCACGAAGCGGCCGTCCACCGAGTCGCTGAACGCGACGCCGTGTGCCTCGTCGCGGAAGGCCATCGCATCGAGGAACACCTTGGGATCGGTGTTGGCGAGCTGCAGCACCCAGGTGCGGCCTCCGTCCGTCGTCTTGTAGATGCGCGACGCCTCGCCCGGCCCGATGCTCAGCACGTACGCCACCTCGGCGCTCAGCGCGTCGACGTCGCGGAAGTCGAGCGTGGAGGCGCCGGCCACGGGGCGCGGCGTCCAGGTCCGTCCGCCGTCGGTGGTGCGCAGCACCGTCCCCCCGGCGCCGCTCGCCCACGCGACCTCCGCGGAGACCGTGCTGATGCCCCTGAGGCGCACGGTGACACCACTGGCGGCCGGCGCCCACTGGACGCCGGCCTGTCGCGCCCGCGGCAGCGACGGCGCCGCCAGCACGGCGGCGATGAGGGCGACCACGCGGATCCGCACGGGCTACTCCGGGGCCGCGTCCGGGGAGGGCTCGCCGGCGCGCTTCGTCACGTCGACCCACTCGGCGTCGGTGAGGGCGGCGAGACGGTCGGGGCTGATCCGGACGGCCGCGTTCGTCGCACCCGCGGCCGGCAGGACCTCGTCGAAGTCCTTCAGCGACACGTCGCAGTAGACGCGCAGCGGCCGCGACAGGCCCAGCGGGCTGACGCCGCCCACCGGATGTCCGGTTTCGGCCTCCACCTCCGACAGGTCGAGCATCTTCGGCTTCGCCCGGAACACGGCCTTGTACTTCTGGTTGTCCAGGCGTGCGTCGCCGCGCGTGACCAGCACCACGACGTCCTGACCGATTCGCAGCGAGAGCGTCTTGGCGATGCGGCCGGGCTCCACGCCGTGGGCTTCCGCGGCCAGCGGCACCGTGGCGGTGCTCGACTCCAGCTCGATCACGGTGAGGTCCGGGGCGTGGGCCGCCAGGAACGACTTGACCGACTCCAGGCTCATCAGCCGGCACTATACAGCGGCGGCGCCCCGCGCCCGCCGTCCGCCGGCGGCGCTACGTCGTGGCACGACGGACCGCGCCCGGGATCACGGCCGGCAGGCGCAGCGTGAAGGTGGAACCCTGGCCCTCCTGGCTGCGGACGGTGATCGCGCCGCCCATCAGGTGACACAGGCGCTGGCTGATCGCCAGGCCCAGGCCCGTGCCGCCGTAGGCGCGCGTGGTGGACGTGTCGGCCTGCATGAACTGGGTGAAGAGCCGGGCCACCTGGTCGTCGGTCATGCCGATGCCGGTGTCCTCCACGTCCACGACGATCCAGTCGGCGCCGCCGGCGCGCTCGCGGCCGCAGGAGACGTGCACGCGCCCGTGGCTCGTGAACTTGCACGCGTTGCCGACCAGGTTCTGCAGCGCCTGCTGCAGCTTCAAGGCATCGGACTCGATTGTGCCCAGCGCGGCCAACCCGTCCACGGTCAGCGTGTTGCCGCCGGCGGCGGCCAGCGGGCCGCTGGTGTCCAGCACGCGGCGAACGACGGCCGCGACGTCCACCGTGTCGGCGTGCACGTCCATCCGCCCGGCTTCGATCTTCGACAGGTCCAGGACGTCGTTGATGAGGTTCAGCAGGTGACGTCCCGCGCCCGAGACCTTCTCGAGGTCGGCGGCCGTGGAGTGCGCCCCGGAGGCGCGGGCGTCTTCGGCGAGCATCTCGCTGTAGCCGAGGATCGCGTTGAGGGGTGTCCGCAACTCGTGGCTCATGTTGGCCAGGAACTCGCTCTTCGCGGCGCTGGCCTGCTCGGCGGCCGTCCGGGCGTTCACGGCCTCCGCGACGGCGGCCGACAGACGGATCTCGGCCCGGAACATGCTGGCCAGCTCGCGGTGCGCCCGATAGACGGTGCCCATGAGCGAGACGATCGCCACGATGACCGCCAGGCCCGCGATGCGCACGACCGGATCCGGCTTGGCCAGCATGCCGGCGGCGAGCGGCGCCAGGATCACGACGATGAACGTGCTCGACGACGGGAGGTGCGGGCCGAGCGCGCTCGAGCCGATCGCCGTCACGCCGAGCATCATGATCGCCAGCATCATCGTCTCGCCGGACGCGGCGCCGGCCATCAGCAGCCACGCGCCCGCCGCCCAGGTGGCCGCGGCCGCAGCCGCGCCGGCCCAGAAGAGCACGGTCCAGCGCCGGATGTCCGCGGCCGGCGGCGCCGCGTACCTCCACGCGCGCCAGAGCGCCCCTCGCAGCAGCGCCGCCGCCCAGACGCCTCCGAGCCACGAGAAGAGCATCGTCGCTGGAAACAGGGGGCGGACGAGCCAGACGAAGATCAGGGGCACGCTGAGCGACACCGCCACCGACTGCAGCATCCGGTGGTACGACAGGTCGAGCAGCCGGGCCCGGACCGCCAGCTCGACCTCGCCGGAGTCGGACGTCAGCGCCGCGTCGCGGGGGGCGTCGGGGACAGTGGCGCGCACGTCGTCTCGCTCGGGGTGACGGCCATCGGGCCGGGAAGGAGCCTCGTCTTGGCCGTGAGCCGTCGCCGAGAGAGCACCTCGAGCGGGCTGGGCCGGCCGTGAGTGACGGAATTATAGGCCCTCGAACCGCCGGTCGACCGGCGGCGCCGGCGCGTCCGCGTCCGCTCTATACTGCGCGGCGTGCCCACACGCCACGCACGCTCCGGCGCGCCCGCCCGGCGTGGTCATCTGCGGGACGGTGACATGCCGTCCGTGATGGCCAGCATCGACGCCCAGGGAAAGGCCACTCACTGACCATGCCCGCACCCCTGCCCGCCCACGCTCTCGTGCTCGCCGCCGCGATCGCGCTCCTTGCCGCGCCCGCCTCCCAGGCCCAGCCGGGCGCCGGTGCCGCGCCGGCCGCTCCCACGGCGTCGCAGCGCGTCGCCCTGGTCACCGGGTCCACCGACGGCCTCGGCCGCGAGGTCGCGCGCGCGCTCGCCAGGCAGGGCGCGCACGTGATCGTCCACGGCCGGAACGTGGAACGCGGCAACGCGGTCGTGGCCGAGATCGCGGCGGCCGGCAGGGGCTCGGCCCGCTTCTACCGGGCCGACCTCGCCTCGCTCGCTGGCGTGCGCCAGTTGGCCGCCGACCTCCGCCGCGACTACGCAAGGCTCGACCTGCTCGTGAACAACGCCGGCGTGATCGTGCCGGAGCGCACCCTCACCACCGATGGGATCGAGATGCAGTTCGCCGTGAACTACCTGTCGGGCTACGCCCTGTCGTACCTCCTGCTGCCGCTCCTCGAACAGGGGCACTCGCCGCGCATCGTCAACGTGTCGTCGATCGCGGCCTCGCCGATCGACTTCTCGGACGTCATGCTCGAACGCGGCTACTCGTCTGGCCGGGCGTACGGACAGAGCAAGCTGGCACAGGTGATGTTCACGATCGACCTGGCGCACGAGCTGAAGGGGAAGGGCGTCGTCGTCCAGGCCCTGCACCCGGCCACGTACATGGACACGCACATGGTCCGCTCCGCGGGCGGCACGCCCAGGAGCACGGTGGACGAAGGCGCCGCCGCGGTGATGCACGCCATCGCGACCGACGCACCCAGCGGGAGCTACTTCGTGGGCGAGCAGCCCGGCACGCCGCACCGCCAGGCCGCCGACGCCGCGGCCCGCCGCCAACTGCACGAGTTGAGCCGGACGCTCACCGGGCTGCCGCAGTAGGCCCCCGCTCCCCGCCAGGCTCCGGGGTCGGACCGCTGTCGATTCGGCCGCCTCCCGTTCGTATTACCGTCGGAGGCACACATGAAACAGTACCTGCTCAGCATCTACCAGCCCGATGGCCCTCCGCCGGCCACCGTGGACCTCGAGCGGATCATGCGGGACGTGGGCGCGGTGACGGCCGACATGCAGGCGGCCGGTGCGTGGGTCTTCGCCGGCGGGCTGCACGACGTCGAGAGCGCCACGGTGCTCCGCCCGTCCGGCGGGGAGGTCCTCGTCGTCGACGGTCCGTACGTGGAAGGCAAGGAGCACCTCGGCGGCTTCACCGTGGTCCGCGCGGCGGACCTCGACGCCGCCCTCGACTGGGGGCGGAAGCTCGCGCTGGCCACCACGCTGCCGATCGAAGTGCGGCCCTTCCGGCACTGATCGTGGGCCCGTCCCTCGACCGCGCCGCCGTGGCGCGCGTCTTCACGGCGGAGTACGGCCGTGCGGTGAGCGTGCTGGTGCGCCTGTGCGGCGACATCGACCTGGCGCAGGAGGCCGTGCAGGAGGCGTTCGTGCTCGCGGTCGAGCGCTGGCCGGCCGCGGGCCTGCCGCCGAGCCCGGCCGGGTGGATCATCACGACCGCGAAGCACAAGGCCATCGACCGCCTGCGCCGCGAGTCCAGCCGCGAGGCGCGGCACGCAAACGCGGACTGGCTGCAGCGCGCCGACCACGCGGAGCCATCGGCGGAAGGCGAGTCGTGGCCCGACGACCGGCTGCGCCTGATCTGCACCTGCTGCCATCCGGCCCTGGCGCTCAACGCGCGGGTGGCGCTCACGCTGCGCCTCCTGGGCGGACTGACCACGGCCGAGATCGCGCGCGCGTTCCTCGTGCCCGAGGCCACGATGGCGCAGCGCCTGGCGCGGGCGAAGCGGAAGATCCGCGACGCCCGCGTCCCCTACCGCGTCCCCGACGAGGCGGATCTGCCGGACCGGCTCCAGGCCGTGCTGGCCGTGGTCTACCTGATCTTCAACGAGGGCTACGCCGCCGCGTCGGGTGAACGCATCGTCCGCGAGGACCTGTGCGTGGAGGCCCTCCGGCTGGGACGCCTGCTGCACGCCCTCGTGCCCGGCGACCCCGAAGTGCAGGGACTGCTCGCGCTGATGCTGCTCGTGGAATCGCGGCGCCAGACGCGGGTCACCGCGGACGGCGACCTCGTGCTCCTGGCGGATCAGGACCGCTCGCGGTGGGATCGTCCCCTGATTCAGGAAGGGCAGGCGCTGGTCCGGGCGTGCCTGGCGTGGAATCGCCCCGGTCCCTATCAGATCCAGGCGGCCATCAACGCCGTGCACAGCGATGCGGCCACGGCGGAGGCGACCGACTGGCGGCAGATCCTGCGGCTCTACGACCAGTTGCTGGCCCTGACGCCGACCTCGATCGTCGCACTCAACCGGGCCGTCGCGGTAGCGGAGATCCACGGCGCCGCCGTCGCGCTCGCGCTCGTCGAACCGCTGCCGCTCGGCGGTTTCCACGTGTTCCACGCGGTGCGGGCCGATCTGCTCCGCCGCCTCGGGCGGTTCGACGAGGCGGCGCTCGCGTGCGACGCCGCCCTCGCGGTCACGGGCAATGCGGTCGAAGCGGCGTTCCTGCGCAAGCGGCGTGCGGACCTGGCCGCCGCGTCCGCGCGCGTGCGTTAACGGCGATCGTCGATCCGGCCGATGGCCCAGAGCACGGCACGCCGCACCGCCGGCGAGCCGTCCTCGCGCACGGCCTCGAGCGCGGGCAGCGCCGATCGGCTCTCGATCTGGCCGAGGGCCCAGGCGACGGTGGCACGGACGTCGGCGTCGGGGTCCTTCAGGAGGGGCGTCAGGCTGGCGACCGCCGCCGACGCCTCGATCTCGCCGAGCGCCCAGGCCGCCATGCGACGCACCTCGGGGTCGCGATCCGAGAGGCCGGCGCCGGCGGCCGTCACACCTGCGTCCGATTCGATCTCGCCCAGGGCCCAGAGGGCCATCAGCTTCACGTTGCGATCGGCATCGCGGACGAGCGGCGCGAGGACCGGCACCGCCGTCCGGCTTTCGATCTCGCCCAGGGCCCACACCGCCATCAGGCGCACGCGCGCGTTCACGTCCTTGACGAGCGGCGCCAGCACCTCCACCGCGCTCCCGTCTTCGATTGCGCCCAGGGCCCAGGCGACCGTGGCGCGCGTCTCCACGTCCGCGTCGCCCACAGCGCCCTTCAGGACGCCCACGGCCTTCGCCGACTCCAGCTCCCCCAGCGCCCACGCGGCCATGCGCCGCACGTCGGGGGCGCGATCGCGGAGCGCCCGCTCGAGGGCGGGCAGCGCGATCTCGTCCTCGATCTGGCCGAGCGCCCAGACGGCCCTGCGCCGGACGGTCGTCGCCGGGTCGTCCAGCAGCTTCGTGAGGGGCGGCACGCCCTGGAGCAGCTCCAGCTGTCCCAGCGCCCACGCCGCCATGCCACGGACGCTCTCGTCCCGATCGCCGAGCCCCTGGATGACCGTCGCGACGATGGCCGGATCCTCGACCACGCCAAGGCCCAGCAGGCCGATCTCGCGATGCGCGGGGGCCGGCGCCTTCGCGAGCGCCGTGAACTCCTGCACGGCCCAGGCGGGCCGGGCCCGGCCGACGACCCTCGCGGCCAGTCGGCGCACGCACCGGCTCTCGTCGGTGAGCGCCGGCCGGAACGCGTCGACGACGCCGGCGTCCCAGCGGGAGGCCGCCGTGGGCCGCACGCGGGGCGAGGACATCCGCCCGCCGCGGCCCGCGAAGGGCATCGGCATGGGCACCGGCGTCGGCGTGGGCATGGGCTGTGGCATCGGCTCGTCCAGGCCGTCTCCCCACCAGCCGCCCAGGCCCGTCACCGCCCGCGCCGCCAGCTCGCACACGGCCGGGTCGGCCGCGCGCAGGGACACGAGCAGCCGGGCCACGGCGTCCGCGCTTCGCAGTTCAACGGGTTGGGTGGCAAGCAAGGCCGCCATCAGCAGCGTGGTCATCTCGTCGGCTCCCTCGGTGGTGGACTGGAGCTTGGACGCGGCGGACGGCCGTGGCGTTGGAACGCGAACCGGACGGCTCGGACCCGGCGGCCGCGTGACGGACGGGCCCGGCCGTGGCGGGCGCCGGATTGGTGGCACACTGGGGGGCGCTGGACGGGCGCCCGTCCGCGGTTGCGCCAGAGGCAGCGGCGCAGTGGAGGTAGCGCATGCGACGTGGAATCGTGCTCGGCACGCTGCTCGTGGTCGGAGGGCTCGGCGCGCTTCGCGCCGAGCAGCCGGCGGACGCGCCGAAGGTGATCGAGGTCGAGAAGGTCAAGGACAACCTGTTCGTGCTGCGTGGTGGCGGCGGGAACACGGCCGTGTTCGTCACCGCCAGCGGCGTCACGGTCGTGGACGCGAAGAACCCCGGCTGGGGGACGCCGATCCTCGAGAAGATCAAGGAACTGACGCCCAAGCCGGTCACCATGCTGATCAACACGCACACGCATGGCGATCACGTGAGCGGCAACGTGGAGTTCCCGGCCTCCGTCGACGTCGTGGTGCAGGAGAACACCAAGGCGAACATGGAGAAGATGCCCATCTTCAAGGAACACGACAACCGGGGCATGGCCAAGCGGACGTTCAAGGACCGCATGACGATCGGCCGGGGCGCCGACCAGATCGATCTCTACTACTTCGGGCCCGGCCACACCAACGGCGACGCCTGGGTGGTGTTCCCGGCGCTGAGGGTCGTGCACTCCGGCGACATCTTCGCGGGCAAGTCGGTGCCGCTCATCGACACCGCCAACGGCGGCAGCATGCTGCACATCGCGGACACGCTGACCAAGGCGCACGCCGGCATCAAGAACGTCGACACCATCATCAACGGCCACATGCCGACCGAGACCACCTGGGCCGACCTGGCGGAGTTCGCGCAGTTCAACAAAGACCTGGTGACCTGGATGCAGGCGGAGCTCAAGGCCGGGAAGACGCCCGAGCAGGCCGCCGCCGAATGGAAGCTGCCGGCCAGGTACACGGGCTACTCGGCGACGGTGGGCGCGAACTTCGGGGGACTCGCGGGCCGCATCAAGGCCCTGCAGGACGAGATGATGAAGAAGTGACGGACGGCGGCGCGCCGGTCCGCCCCGGCCGCCGCCTGCCTTCCCGGCCGGCGTCGCGCGCCCGCGCTACGCGTCCTCCTCCCACACCTTCGCCAGTTCCACGATCACCTCCACCGCCGTCTCCATGTCCTGGACCGAGACCCACTCCAGGCGGGAGTGAAAGTTCTGCTCGCCGGCGAACACGTTCGGCGTGGGCAGTCCCATGAACGACAGGCGCGATCCGTCGGTGCCCCCACGGATGGCCCGCTCGCGCACCGTCAGCCCGGCCCGGGCGATGGCGGCGCGGGCGCGGTCCACGACCTCGGGATGGCGATCGAGCACCTCGCGCATGTTGCGGTACTGCTCCTCGACGCGCACGTCGACCGTCGCCCCCGGCGCCTCGCGGACCACGGCCTCGGCCAGCTCGCGCAGCCACGCTTCCTTCGCCGCGAGGCCGGCCGTGTCGAAGTCGCGCACGATGAATCGCACCGACGTGGCGTCCACGCCCGCTTGCAGGGCGTAGGGGTGCACGAAGCCCTCGCGGCCGTCGGTGGTCTCGGGCGACAGCCGGTCCGCGGGCAGGCGATCGATGAAGCGCGCGGCCAGCTTGACCGCGTTCACCATCCGGCCTTTCGCGTAGCCGGGGTGCGTGTTGAAGCCGCGGAAGGTCACCGTGCACGCGTCGGCCGAGAAGCTCTCGTACTCGAGCTCGCCGCGCGGCCCTCCGTCGAGCGTGTAGGCGCAGACGGCCCCGAAGCGCGCCACGTCGAAGAACTGAGTCCCGCGGCCCACCTCCTCGTCAGGCGTGAAGCCGATGCGGATCGCGCCGTGCGCCACCTCGGGATGCGCCATCAGGAACTCCGCGGCCGTCATGATGGCGGCGACGCCGCTCTTGTTGTCCGCGCCGAGCAGCGTCGTGCCGGAGGCCGTGACGATGTCGTGGCCCAGGCACTCGCCGAGGTACGGACAGTCGGCCACGCGGAGCACGGCCGCCGGGTCGTCCGGCAGGACGAGGTCGCGGCCGTCGTAGGCGCGATGGACGATCGGCATGACGTTCGCGCCGCTCATCTCGGGCGACGTGTCCACGTGGGCGATGACGCCGATGACGGGCACGTGAGGCTTCCTCGTCGTGGCCGGGATGGTCGCCATCACGTAGCCGTGCTCGTCGATGGCGGCGTCGGCGATGCCCATCGCCTGCAGCTCGGCGACGAGATCGCGCAGGAGCACGAGCTGGCCTGGAGTGCTGGGGTAGGCCGTCGAGTCCTCGCGGGACTGCGTGTCGCAGGCGACGTAGCGGAGGAAGCGGTCGAGCACCGGGCGCATGGCCGCCATCATGCCATCCACCGGCCCCAGGGCGGCCCTGCGCGCTATTCCACGCGGAGGGCCGTCATCGGGGCGAGGCCGGCAGCGCGCGTGGCCGGGATGAGCGAGGCCACGGCCGCCGCGGCGGCCAGCGCCAGCGCCGCGGCGCCGAGTGCCACGGGATCCCAGAACGTGACGCCGAAGAGCTGCGCCGACAGCAGGTAGCCGGCGCCCACGGCCAGGGGCAGGCCCAGGGCGAGGCCGAACGCCACGCGCCGGAAGGCGCTGCCGAGCACTAGGCCCATCACGCTGCCACGGTCGGCGCCGAGGGCCATGCGGAGGCCGATCTCGCCCGTGCGCTGCGCGACCGAATAGGCCGTGACGCCGTAGAGGCCGATGGCGGCCAGCACCAGCGCGACCGCGCCGAACAGGCTGGCCAGGCCCGCGACCGCGCGCTCCTGGTCGAACGTCCGGTCGATCTGCTCCGCCAGGGTTCGCACGCCGATGACCGTGAGGTTCGGATCGGCTTCGGCCAGCGCCTTGGCCACCTGGGGCTCGATCGCGCCCGCCGGGGCGTTGGTGACGAGCAGCACGCCGCCGACGAAGTGCGATCCCGACTCCACGCGCTGCATGTTGGCGTCCGCGTAGTGCACGGTCTGCGCCAGCGGCACGAAGAACATGGGCCGCTGGGGACGATCGAGCTCGAACGGCGTGAAGCGGGGATCGTCCACGACGCCCACGATGCGGAACGAGTTCACGTTCTCGGGCGTGTTCAGCCCGAAGTGCTGATCGAGGGGTTCCTCACCCTGCTTGAAGAAGCGGTTCACGAAGGCCTGGTTCACGATGGCGACGTTCTCGGTCGCCTCGCTGTCCGCCTCCGAGAAGTGCCGGCCCTTGACGAGCTTCACGCCGAGGTTCTGGAGGTAGTTCGCGCTCACCCGGTCCCACGACGCGCCGGTGCGCTCGTCGGGCGCCGGCAGCGGCTTGCCGGCAATCAGGATCCCCTCGCCCCAGTTGTTCGTGAGCGGGTTGTACAGCGCCAGCCCGACGCCGCGGACCCCGGGGATCCTGGCCAGCCGCGCCTCCACGTCTCGGTAGAGGGCCGTGAGCCGGTCGCCCGTCATCGACGGCGATGGGCGTCCGACGCTGACCAGCACGCGGCCCTCCCGTTCGAAGCGGAAGTCCTGGCCCTCCAGGTTGCCAAGGCTCCGGGCCAGCATCATGGAGCCGGCCACCAGGACCACCGACAGCGTCGCCTGCACGACCAGGAGCGCGGTGCGCGCGGCCGACGACGTGTCGCCCTTGGTACGGCCGGCGCCACGCAGCGCATCGATGGGGTCGGTCCGCGTGTCGAACCACGCCGGCGCGGCCCCGAACAGCAGGCCCGTGGCCACGGCCAGGCCGGTGGCGAAGGCCAGCACCGGGAGCGAGGGTGTCGTGTCGAAGGCCAGGAGCGATGCGCCCGAGAAGGCCAGCGACAGCAGCAGCCGCGAGGCGCCGACCGACACGACGAGCCCGGCGGCGGCGCCGGCGACGGAGAGGATCACGCTCTCCACGAGCGCTTCGGCGACGATCTCGCGGCGGGAGGCGCCGAGTGCGAGGCGCACGGCCGTCTGGCCGCGCCGCGCGACCGAGCGTGCGAGCAGCAGGTTCGCCACGTTCGCGCACGCGATGAGCAGCACCAGGCCGCACACGGCCAGGAGGATCTGGAGGCTGCGCCCGTACTGCTCCTTCATCACGGCCACGCCGGCCCCCGCCGGCACGACCGAGATGCTCTGCCTCGGCAGCGCCTGCTCCACCGAGGGCATCCAGTTCGCGGGATAGCCCGCTTCGGTCATCATCCACTGGCGCAGCACGGCCGTGAGCCGCGCGTCGAGGCCATCCACGGTCGCGCCTGGCCGCAGGCGGCCGATCACGCGCAGCCAGGCGGGGATCACCTGGTGCAGGAGCGCGGTCTCGGCGCCGGCAATGGCCGGCTCCTGCTGCAGGGGAATCCACAGGTCGGGCGGCTCGGCTCGCAGCGTCTCACCGAAGAACCCCGGCGGTCCGATGCCGGCCACGGTCATCGGGTGGCCCTCGACCACCAGGATGCCGCCGACGACCGCGGGATCGCCGCCGTACTGCGTCTGCCACGCGTGGTAGGCCAGCACCACGACCGGGGCCGCTGACGGCGTGTCGTCGGCGGCCGTGTAGACGCGGCCCGCCGCGGCGTTGATCCCGAGCGTGGTGAAGTAGGTGCCGCTCGTGTAGATCGCGCGAAGCGGCCGCGGCGCGTCGTCCACGCCCTGCCGTCGGACACTCAACCGATTCATGCCGGCCTGGAACGCCGCGATCGATTCAAATTCCGGCGTTTCGGCCGTCAGGCGCTCGATGAGCGGCAGCGAGAAGAAGCCCCACCGGTCCTGCGGTCCGCCCTGGACGCAGCAGTTGTCGCCATCGCCGATGCGATACAGCCGATCGGGATCCCCGACGGGGAGCGACTTCAGCATGACGGCGTGCATGAGGGTGAAGATGGCCGTCGTGCCGCCGATGCCCAACGCCAGCGTCAGGACGGCCGTCAGGGTGAACATGCGGGCCGATGCCAGCTTGCGGCACGCATAGCCCAGGTCGCGGAGGGCGGTCATGCCCGCGTTTGACGGATGCGGCGCGCCGAACGTTGCCCCGGCCCCGGCGTTCGTCCCGGCGCCGAGGCATCCCGGGGGGCCGTGCGATGATGGACCGCGTCACCGTCCTCGAGGAGATCGCCATGCACCTCATCAAGTCCGCCAGTCCCGCGGTGATCGCCGCCGCCGCCCTGCTCGCCGTGCCTCAGACAATCGGCGCGCACTTCAAGCTCCTCGAGCCGGCATCGTGGATAGTCGAGAGCGAACGCGGGGACCCGCAGAAGGCGGCGCCGTGCGGCACCGACCCGAAGGCCGAGATGAGCGGGGCCGTCACGAAGGTGACGGGAGGGTCGAAGGTTCACCTGAAGGTGCTCGAGACCATCTACCACCCCGGCCACTACCGCGTCGCCCTCGCCGTGAACTCCCGCGACGAACTGCCGCCCGACCCGATGACGTTCGAGCGCACCACCGAGAAGGGCCCGCGCTCGGTGTGGGCCGTGATCCAGAGCCCGCCCCAGCTGCCCGTCCTGGCCGACGGGCTCTTCCAGCACTACACGCGTCCGGCCAGCCCCCAGACCTACGAGGCTGACGTGGCGCTGCCCAACATCAACTGCCCCAAGTGCACGCTGCAGGTCATCCAGTTCATGGCCGAGCACGGCTACAACCAGCCGGGCGGCTACTCGTATCACCACTGCGCCGACCTCACCATCACGGCCGATCCCGCCAAGCCGCTCGACAAGGGCTGGCCGGCGCCCGCCACGACGGCCGCGCCGTAGCCGACACCTTCCCCCTATCCCGGCGCCGGTGGTCCGGCGCCGGATCCGTTTTCGTTCCGGCCGTCCAGGTCAGGAGCGGACCGTTCACCGACAAAATTTGCGCCAAAGTGTGAATTAATGGCACTTCTTGCCGTCAGTGGTCTTTTTACGGCATTGACATTAGTGGTTAATGCTCATATTATTTGAGTGTTGTTGGTCATCTTCCGACGACACAGCCGGAAGGAGGTAAGGAGGTCACACGCCATGTTCCGACTCACTCGCACCACGCCGTACGACGACCTGTTCAACTTCCAGCGCGAGGTGGATCGTCTGTTCAACCAGTTCTGGACGGACCTGCCGACGCGGACCGCCGCGGCCCCGGCCACGTCGTTCCAGGCTGCGGCCACCGATGACGGCTGGACGATCGAGGTGCCCATGCCGGGCATCGACCCCAAGTTCGTGTCCATCGAGGCGGCCGGGAACACCCTGACGATCAAGGCGGAGGAACCCGCCGGCGAGAAGACCGGCGCCCGCCTGCTCTTCGAGCAGACGCTGACGGTGCCGCAGTTCCTGGACCTCGACAAGATCGGCGCGTCCCACCGCCACGGCATGCTCCAGCTCACGCTGCCCCTCAAGGAAGCCGTGAAGCCGCGCCGCATCCAGATTGCGGTCACCGACAGCCAGCCGCAGCTCGTCGGCGCCAAGTAGCCCCGTCCACGTTGAGCCCGCGACGTCGCGGGCGCCAGGCGGACCCCGGTGGGTCCGCCTGTTTTGTTGTACGCGGCCGGCGCGGGTCGATTGAGGGATGATCGACGGAGCTGCGCCGCCGACGCCCCCGCGCTCATGCCTGTCCTGCACGCCCACGACCAGTCAGCGCCGCTGCTCAACCCTCCGCCAGGACTCCGGCTTGCGCCGGACCCGGCCGACGTCGCCGACCTCCTGCGCGACGAGTCGCGGCTGACGGCCGACCGGGTGGCCTCGGTCGCCGAACCCGACACCGTCGATGCCCTGCGGCAGGTGCTCCGCTGGCACGCGGCCCGGCACCACGGCGTGGCGGTCTCCGGCGCGCGCACCGGCGTGGTGGGCGGCGCGGTGCCCGAGCCCTCAGCGCATCTCGTCTCGCTCGCGCGGCTCCGGGGCGTCACCGGCCTCGACCTCGACGCCACGCCCGCCACCGTCACCGCTCTTGCGGGGACCACGCTGCGCGAGCTGCAGGCCGCGCTCGCCGCGAGGGCCCACGGCTGGTCCCTGCCCCTGGATCCCACGGAGACCGGCGCCTCCGTCGGCGGCATGGTGGCCACCAACGCCGCCGGTTCGCGCGCGTTCCGGTTCGGGGCCACCCGCGACTGGGTCGTCGGTCTCACGGTGGAGCTCGCGTCCGGGCGCACGTTGACGCTGCGCCGAGGCGTGGACGTGGCCGACGGCGACGTCCTCACGCTGGCCGACGGGGGCGCCCCGCGCTCGATCCGCGCGAACGCCATTCCGAAGCCGGGCACGAAGAACGCGATCGGCTACCTGTTTGCGCCGGGGGGCGACGCGGTGGACCTCTTCATCGGGAGCGAGGGCACGCTGGGCCTGGTGAGCGACGTCACGTTCCGGCTCGCGCCCATGTCCGAATCGCGGCTGGTCCTCCTGCAAGGCCTCGCGACGCCCGCCCAGGCCTTCGCCCTCGTCGACGCGCTGCGGCGGGACCACGCGCTGCGGACGACGGCCCTCGAGTTCCTCGACGCCCGATCGCACGCGTTGGCCCGCGAGACGGGCAGGCCCGAGGTACTTCGCGTGCTGCGCCGCCTTCCCCCGGGCAGCTGCTCGGTGCTGGCCGAGTTCGGCGACGACGACGCCGCCGCGCACGACGCGACCGCCGCGCGCGTCCTCGCGCACGTCGCGGCCGTGGGCGCCGATCCCGATGCCGCGGTGGCCGGCCTCGACGCCCCGGCCCTCCACGACATCCGCGTGTTCCGCCACGCCGTCCCCGAGCGCATCAACGCGACCATCGCCGAACGGCGCGCGACGCACCCCGGCCTGCACAAGATCGCCACCGACATGGCGGTGACCGACCCGGATCTCGGATGGGCGTACGACCTCTACTCCATCCGCCTCACGGCCGCGGGGCTCGACCACGCCATCTTCGGCCATGCCGGCAACAACCACTTCCACGTGAACATCCTGCCCAAGGACGACGCCGAGCTCGGCCAGGCCAAGGCGATCTATCGGGAGTTCGCCGCGAGGGTCGTGGCGCGCGGCGGCGCCGTGTCGGCCGAACATGGCATCGGCCGGCTGAAGAAGGCCTTCCTGCCGCTGCAATACGACGCACGCACCCTGGAGACCATGCGCGCGGTGAAACGCTGGCTGGATCCCGAGTGGCGGCTGAACCGCGGCGTGCTGCTGGACCCGGACGCGGCTACAGCATCGCCCTGAGGGCCGCGACCACCATGCCGGTCCCGGCGAACACGAGGATGTAGAGCACGCCGTTGCGGAACGCCACCGGGCTCATGTTCAGGTAGATGCGCGATCCGTAGATCGACGGGATGATCAGCATGCCGGCGACCACGGCCATCATCGGCAGGTGCTGTGCGCCGATCCGCCCGGAGATCACGGCCGAGGTGAAGGTCATCGCGAGCACGGCCAGGTTGAAGTTCTGGATGACGGCGCGGTGCTCGTCCTTCGTGTAGCCGCGCAGCGTGCACCACAGCGCGGGCGCCAGCCCGCTGAATCCGCTCAAGGGCGCCATCACGCCGCCCAGCAGGCCCGCGCCGGCGTCGGCCAGCCGGCCGCCGTGCGTGAACTTCGGCAGCTTCGCCGTGAGGAGCATGGCGCCGCAGCACACCACCAGCATCAGGCCCAGCACGAGCTTGAAGCGGTTGGGGTCGAGCAGGGGCAGCAGCCGGTTTCCCATCGGGATGCCCAGGGCGCTTCCGAGCAGGAAGGGCCACAGGAGGTGCAGCTGCAGCCCCCGGCGGATGCGGATGGCGGACATGATCTGTCCCGTCAACCCGCCGAAGACCGCCATGGCGGCGGCGAGCTTGGGGTCCACGCCCCACACCCAGATCGCCATGGCCACCATCGCGAACGCGAAGCCGGAAATGCCCTGCACCAGGCCGCCGACCGCCGCACCAAACGCCAAGACCAGAAGCTGAGAACTCATGTCGTCCATGCCGGAGGCGAGGGGAGCCGTCCGGGCGCTGACAGTGTATATCGCCGGCCCTGCCCGCCGGGGGTAGGATGAACCTCATGACCCGGAGATTGATGGCGGCAGCCGCGATGGGCGCCCTGCTCGGCGGTAGCGTCCATGCCGGCCGCGCCCAGGGGGCGACGACCGCAGACGGCGTCTACACGTCCGAGCAGTCGGCCAAGGGCAAGGCCCTCTTCGAGGAAGTCTGCCTGACGTGCCATCAGCCGGCGAAGTTCGCGGGCGCCGAGTTCACGCGGGCCTACGTCGGCAAGCCGCTCAGCGAGATCTCGGCCACGATGGCCGAGATGCCGCAGGACAACCCCGGAAGCCTCACGGCGGGGGATTTCGCGACGCTCATTGCGTATTTCCTCGAGATGAACAAGTACCCGGCCGGCGCCACGCCGCTCGACGGCGAGACCAGCGCGCTCCGGCGCATCATGGTGTCGCCGCGCCCGTGACGGCCGGGACACCGAGCGTCGGCGCGGCGGCCTCCGCCGGCTGGCGGCTCGAGCACTCCTACGCGAGCCTGCCGGCGCTTTTCCACGCCCGCGTGGCGCCGACGCCGGTCCGCGAGCCCGCGTTCGTCGTGTTCAACGTGGGCCTGGCGGTGTCGCTCGGGCTCGACCCGGCCGCCCTCGAGACGCCGGAGGGCGCGGCCATCTTCGGAGGCAACGCCCTGCCCGATGGCGCGCTGCCCCTCGCCCAGGCGTATGCCGGCCACCAGTTCGGGCACTTCACGGGACTGGGCGACGGCCGCGCCCTCCTGCTCGGCGAGCAGATCACGCCGGACGGGCGCCGCGTGGACGTGCAGCTCAAGGGGGCCGGCCCGACGCCGTTCTCCCGGCGCGGCGATGGCCGCGCGGCGCTCGGCCCGATGCTGCGCGAGCTCGTGATCGGGGAGGCCATGCACGCGCTCGGCATTCCCACCTCGCGCGCGCTGGCGGTCGTCTCCACCGGCGAGCCCGTGTACCGGGAGCAGGCCCTACCCGGCGCCGTCCTGACGCGCGTGGCGGCCAGCCATCTTCGCGTGGGCACGTTCGAGTGGGCGGCCGCGCACCGCGATCCCGCGGCCCTGCAGGCGCTCGCCGTCTACACGGCAGAGCGGCACTATCCCGACACGCGGCAGAGTCCGGCGCCGCCTGCCGCGCTCTTCGACGCCATCCTGGAGCGCCAGGCGCGGCTCGTGGCCGGGTGGCAGCTGGTGGGTTTCATTCACGGCGTGATGAACACCGACAACATGTCGCTCGCCGGCGAGACGATCGACTACGGGCCGTGTGCGTTCATGGACGTGTACGACCCGGCCACGGTCTTCAGCTCGATCGACGCGGGCGGGCGGTACGCCTACGGCAACCAGCCCGCGATCGCCCAATGGAACCTGGCGCGGCTGGCCGAGGCCATGCTGCCGATCCTGGACGACGACCGGGAACGCGCGGTGGAGCGCGCCAACGCGTCCCTCGCACGGTTCATGGAGCGATGTCAGGCGCACTGGCTTGCGGGCATGCGCGCGAAGCTCGGCCTGGCGACGCCGGACGCGGGCGATCCCGCGCTCGTGGACGGGCTCCTGACGTGGATGCACGAAGCGCGGGCCGATTTCACGAACACGTTCCGCGCGCTGGCTGCGCCCGGCGACGGGGCCGCCCTCGCTCCCGGCGACGAGCGATTCGGAGCGTGGCGGACGGCGTGGCTCGAACGCCGGGCCCGCGACGGCCAGCCGGCCGATGCGGCGCGCGCGCTGATGCGCCGGACGAGTCCGGCAGTGATTCCCCGCAACCACCTCGTGGAACGCGCGCTCGCCTCGGCCGCCGAGCACGGCGACCTGGCGCCGCTCGACCGGTTGCTGGCCGCGCTGGCGCGGCCCTACGATCACGACGCCGCCGCGGCGCCCTTCACCGACCCGGCCCCGCCGGCCGATCGCCCGTACCGCACCTTCTGCGGCACCTGACCGCGCCAGGGGAGCCGCTTGTCCGGCCGGGCCCCGCCTATTCCTCCGCCGGCGGCTTGACGCTCGAGGCCGGCCGCGTGCCCTTGAGGATCCACCGCTGGATGCGGCGCCCGTTGCCGGCCTCGCCCGTGTACATCCGGTTCTTGGAGTCGATGGCGATCATGTGCGCGCGGATGAACTCGCCGGCCTGGCGCCCCGGGCGCCCGAAGCGGTCGAGGATCGCCAGGTCCTTGCGGCGCAGGATCCATACCCGCTGGTTCGTGCCGTCGATCAGGTAGAGCAGCGTCTGGCCGGGATCGCGCGAGAACTGCAGGCTGAAGCCGCTGCCCGACCCGCCGGTCTCCGGCCGGACGAAGCGCTCCATCAGGAACTCGCCGTTCTGGCGGAAGACCTGGATGCGGTTGCCCCGCCGGTCCGAGACGTAGATGAGCCCGTCCTTGGAGCCCACCAGGCCATGGAGCGTCGAGTACTGCTGCGGCGGGTTCTTCACGTCCACCGGGTAGGTGTACTTCTGGGTGTCGTCGGGCCGCCGGCCATACGCGCCCCAGTGCCGCAGGTACTTGCCGGTGCCCGCGTCGTAGACGACGACGCGCTTGTTGATGTAGCCATCGGCGATGAAGAGCTCGTTCGTCTTCGGCTCCACGTAGAAGTTGGCGGGGCCGCCGAGGTGATCGGGATCGTTGCTCCCCTTGTTCACGCCAGGCTCGCCGATCGTCAGCACGTGCTTGCCGTCCTTCGTGAACTTCATCACGTGGTAGCCGTTGCTCGTGCCCATCCACACGAAGCCGTTGTGGTCGATGTAGATGCCGTGCTCCTGGTCGAACCACGTGTAGCCCTGGCCGGGACCGCCCCACGCCTGCAGCACCTTGCCCTCGGGGTCCAGCTCGAGGACCGGCGGCGCCGGGAAGCAGCAGTCGGCGATGGGCGGCTTCACCGCCGCGCCGATCTCCTGCGGCGTGAGGCTCGACGGCATGTGGATCACCCAGAGATGGTCGTTGTCGTCGGCGAACAGCCCGCGGATGTCGCCGAGGATCCAGTCGTTCGGGAGCGTGGGCGGCCAGGTGGGGTCGATCTCGTAGATCGGCAGGGCGTCCGCGGTCGGCGATCCCGGGGCCGGTGCGGCGTTCGCGCTCTGCGCACGGGCCGCGACGGGGACGAGCAGGCAGGCGGCCAGGGCCGCGATCGTGCAGGCGCGGGGCATGTGGTTCCGACTCCTTCGCCGCCGTCATCGGGGATCCCGCCCCGGCCTCGAGCGACGGGGGATTATCACCCGCCTGCCCGCGCGGGTTGTAGACTTCCGGCGGGCCCGGGGCGCCGGGCGCCGCCGTCCGGATCGCGAGCGACCTCATGCACTACGCCACCGCCGAGCAGAAGGCGCACCTGAAGCACGGGCTCCGGCACGACCCGTTCAAGGCGCTCGTGGCGCCGCGGCCGATCGGGTGGATCTCCAGCTTGGGGCCGTCCGGCGTCGTGAACCTGGCGCCGTACAGCTTCTTCAACGCCGTCGGCGACCAGCCGCCCATGGTGATGTTCTCGTCCACGGGCCGGAAGGACACGCTGCGGAACATCGAGGCGTCCGGCGAGTTCACGTGCTCCCTCGCCACCCACGCGCTCGCCAGCGCCATGAACCTCAGCTCGGCCACCGTGGACGCCGACGTGAGCGAGTACGCGTTGACGGGGCTCGCCATGGCCCCGGCGCTCGTCGTGGCGCCTCCGCGCGTGGCGGCGAGCCCGGCCGCACTCGAGTGCCGGCTCTGGAAGACCCTCGATCTCCCGAGCCCGCCCGATCGTCCGCAGGTCGTGGTGTTCGGCGAGGTGGTGGCCATCCACATCGACGAGGCATTCGTGGCGGACGGCCGCGTGGACACGGCCGCGATGCGGCCCATCGCGCGCATGGGCTACATGGACTACGCCGTCGTCACCCCGGAGACGCGCTTCACGCTGAACCGGCCGGAGGTGGCGCCGGACCGCCGCTCGGCGCGGGTCACACCCGCTCCCTGGGACGGCGCCTACCGCTGAGCCCGGCGGCACGCCGCGATTCCCGCGCCCCGGCTGCGGGCGGGAACGGGCTATAGACTTTCTACGTCCTGTGCTATAGACAGTCTATAGCCATGACGCTCCACTCCTCCCGGGCCGCCTCCCGCGCCGAGCTCCTCCACGGCACGCTCGACATGCTGATCCTGCGCACCCTGCAGTGGGGGCCGCAGCACGGCTACGCCATCGCCCAGACGATCCGGAGCCAGTCGTCCGACGTCCTTCAGGTCGAGGCGGGCTCGTTGTATCCGGCCCTGCAGCGGCTGGCCAGGAAGGGCTGGGTGACGGCGAAGTGGGGCCTCACCGACGCGAGCCAGCGGGCGAAGTTCTACACGATCACGGCCGAGGGCAAACGGCAGCTCGCCCGCGAGGAGTCGCGGTGGGCCGAGCTCGTCGCCGCCATCGCGCGCGTGACCCGGCCCGCCGCGGGCCCGGGCTCCCGAGACTGACCATGGCCCTCCGCGACTGGCTCCGGCGCCGGCGTCTGCACCTGGACGAGGACGATTTCCAGGACGAGATCCGCGCCCACCTCGCCATGGCGGAGGCAGACCGCCGGGCGGGCGGCGCCGATCCCGAACGCGCGCACTACGACGCGCTGAAGGAGTTCGGGAGCGTGACCCGCACGACCGAGGACGCCCGCCGGGTGTGGACGCCCTGGTGGCTCGAAGCCCTCCGCAGCCTGGCCGCCGACGGGCGCCAGGCGTGTCGCACCCTCGCGAAGAGCCCGTTCTTCACCGCCACCGCGGTGGGCGTGCTCGTCCTGGGCATCGGCCTGACCGGCGCCGTCTTCACCATGCTGAAGGCGTTCGCGCTCACGCCCGTCGCCGGCGTGGACCGCTCCGCCAGCCTCACCGTGATCCACGGCGAGACCGGCGCCGGGCGCCCGATCTGGCTGTCGTATCCCGACTACGAGTACCTCCGCGATCACGACCGGTCGTTCGAGCGGCTGTTCGGAACGATCCTGGCGCGCCTCACGCTGGGACGCGGCCTGCACGCGCGGCAACTGTGGGCGGAACTCGTCACCGGCAACTACTTCGACGCGCTCGGCGTGCGCGCGGCCGCCGGGCGGACCCTCCGGCCGTCCGACGAGGCCGGACCGGGGCGGGAGCCGGTCGTGATGCTCGGCTACGGCCTCTGGCAGCGGGAGTTCGGCGCCGATCCCGCCGTGGTGGGCCGCACGATCGAGGTGAACGGCCACGACCTCACCGTCGTCGGCGTCGTCGCGCCCACGTATCACGGCACCACCGTCGTGTACGACGTCGAGGTGTACGTGCCGGTGACGATGGCGCCCGCGCTCGGCTTCTCGCTGGGCAGCCGGGCCGGGTCGCCGGCCGGCGTGCTCGGCGACCGCGCCGCCGCGTTCTTCTACCCGCAAGGGTTCCTGCGCGAGGGCGTGTCGCGCGAGCAGGCGCTCGCGGCGCTGGCGCCCGCGTGGGACGAGCTGTCGCGCGCGCGGCCGGTCGACGCCGAGCGGCTCGCGCTCCGGGTCGTCCCGTTCTGGAAGACGCCGAACGGCGCCCCAATCATGATCCTCCCCGCCCTGGCGGTCCTGACGGCGATGGGCCTGCTCGTGCTGCTCATCGCGTGCGCCAACATCGCCGGCCTGGCGCTCGTCCGCGGCCTGTCGCGGCGCGGCGACATCGCCGTGCGGCTGGCGCTCGGGGCGTCGCGGTTCCGGGTGCTGCGGCTGCTCGTGGTCGAGAACCTCGTCATCGCCGTGCCTGGGGCCGTGCTCGGGATGCTGGCCGCGTCGAACGGCGTGCGCTGGTTGAGCGGGTACGCCGAACGGCTCGCCGCGCCCGAACGGGTGTTCTTCAACGTCGAGGTGGACGCGCTCACCATCGGCTTCGCGGCGGCCGCGGCCTCCGTGTGCACGCTGATCTTCGGCGTCGCCCCGGCGCTCACGACCTCGCGCGTGAACGTGCTGACCGTGATCAACGAGGACGCGTCCCCGCGCGGGACGGGCCGCGCCCCGTTCCGGCGCGGGCTCGTCGTGGCGCAAGTGGCCGTGTCGCTCCTGCTTCTCGTCGGGGCGGGCCTCGTGCTGCGGAGCCTCGACAAGGCTCGCCACGCCTACCCGGGCTTCGACGCCAGCCACGTGACGCGAGTGATGGTGAACGTGAAGCTGAACGGCTACGACGAGGACCGGGGGCGCGCCTTCTACCGGGACCTGCTGGACGCCGTGCGCGCCGACGCCGGCGTGGAGACGGCGACCCTGGCCGCCTTCACGCCGCTGGCGTTCCTCGACTCACCGGTCCGGCGCGCGGCCATCGACGGCTACCAGCCGGGAGCCGGGGAAGACCTGGCCTTCCAATGGAACAGCGTCGGCGCGTCGTACTTCCGCACGCTCCGGGTGCCGCTGCTCGCCGGGCGGGAGTTCGATGCCCGCGACGGCCGGGACGGCGCCCGCACCGCCGTGGTGAACGAGACGCTTGCCCGGCGGTTCTGGGGCGCCCCGGATGCCGCGCTGGGCAAACGGCTCGCGTTCGACGACGGGGTCTGGCGCGTGGTCGTGGGCGTGGCGGCCGATCTCAAGTACTCGCGCGTGGACGAGCCGCCGCGGCCGTACGTGTACCTGCCCTTCGAGCAGGCCTACCGGCCCGACATGGTGCTCCACACGCGCGGCGCGGCCCCGGTGGACGCCCTGGTGCGGCAGGCGCGGGCGCACGTCGTCGCCCTCGACCGCGAGATGCAGGTGCTGTCGGCGCGCCCGCTCGCCGACGACCTCAGGGGCGCCCTCATCATGCTCAGCCTGATCGCGAGCATGCTCGGCGTGTTCGGGCTGGCCGGAATGGCCCTGGCCTCGATGGGCACCTACGGCCTCGTCTCGTACACCGTGGCCCAGAGCGCGCGCGAGATCGGGATCCGCATGGCGCTCGGCGCCACGCGCCTCTCGGTGGTGTCGGACTTCCTCCGGCGCGGGATGCGCCTCGGCGTTCTCGGCGCGGCGCTGGGTGTCGCCGCGGCGCTGGCGGCCGCGCGGGTGCTCGTTCGCGTGCTGTTCGGCGTGGGGCCCACCGATCTCCCGTCCTACGCGGCCGCGCTGGTCATCGTGCTGGTGGGCGTCGCGCTGGCCACGCTCGTGCCCGCGGCCCGCGCCGCCCGGACCAGTCCGCTCAAGGCGCTCCGGCAGTCGTAGGGGCGGCCGGGGGTCTCGCGACTACTGGCCGCGCACCAGGGGGCGCGTGAGGCACGTCGGTCCGCCGCCGCCCTTCAGGCTGATCTCGGCGCCCTCGTAGACGAGCACCTCGGCACCCGCGGCTTCCAGGCGGCGCCGCGTCGCCGGGGCCCCGGCCGCCATCACGCACGTCCGCGGCGCGATGGCGAGCACGTTGGCGCCCATCAGGTCGAACTCCTCGTCGGGCACTTCCACCAGCGTCATGCCGCGGTCCAGGAGCCGCTCGCGGAGCGGTACCGGCATGAGCGGCGAGTAGACCACCGCGAGATCCGCGTCCACCGGGCTCAGGATCGACATCAGGTGGAATACGTCGCCGGACCCGCGCCAGTGGGGCAGGGGCACGACCACGATCTCGTCCACCGCGTCCGCCAGCAGCATCCCGAGCTGCGCGATGCCGGCGTCGTTCGTGCGATAGCCACGGCCCACGACGACCGTCCGCCGGTCGAGCCAGACGAGGTCTCCGCCTTCGAGCCGGCCGGGAGCCTCGATGGCGCCGGCCACCGGCACCCCCCAGGCGTCGAAGGCCGCCCGCTGCGCGGCGGGCTCGCCGGCGCGCTGGGGCTTGCCCATGGCGCACAGCACGAGGCCGTGCGGCGTCACGAGGGAGGCGTCGCGGACGTAGATTGAATCGAGGCCCACGCCGGCGCCTGGCGGCAGCATGAGCGCCTCGGCGCCGCGGGAGGTCACGAGCGCCAGGAACGCGTCGTACTCGGACAGGGCGCGCCCGAGGTCCGGGGCGGCCGTGTAGCGGAGGTCCCGCCACTCCCCGTCGATCCTCGCCTGGCTGTCGAACGCCGCGCGCGCGTGCTTGACGACGACCCGCGTCAGGCGGGCGTGCTCGGTGAAGGTCGGCTCGGTCACGCGGTTCTCCCGTCCGGAGACCGCTTCATCCAGACGAAGACGGGCAGCCCCAGCAGCAACAGCAGGAAGCCCCAGTACACGACCTCCTGGCCGGCGCCCGCGATGGCCGCCAGCGCGTAGACGAACGCCAGGCCGGCCACCACCCACGCGCCCGGCGGGTCGGCGCGCTTCTCGGCCGCGGATCCCATGAACGACGCGAGCGCGCAGAACGCGTAGGGCACCAGCGTACTCAGCGTCGCCAGGAGGATGATGCGCGTGAAGACGGACACGAGCGACTGCGAGGCGTTCAGGGCGATGAGCGCGGTGCTGAGCACGGCGGCGACGATCGTGCCCGCCACCGGCGTGCCGCCCGCGTCGCGCCGCCCGAAGAGCGCCGGGAACAGGCCATCGTCGGCGATGGCCATCGGCAGCTGGCCCGCGACCAGGATCCACCCGTTGAGCGCGCCCGCGCACGACATCGCCGCCCCGGCGGCCACGAGCGCGGCCAGGCCGTCGCCGCCGATGACGCGCGCGGCGTCGGCGAACGGGGCCGTGGTGGTGGCCAGCGTGCCCGGCGCGACCACGCTCATGACGCCGATGGTGCTCACGACGTAGATGACGGCCGCCGCGATCGTGCCGGTGACGGTGGCCCGCGGAATCGTGCGCGCCGGATCCCGCACGGCGCCCGCGGGGATGGTGGCGCACTCGAGGCCCAGGAACGCCCAGAGCGTGAGCGTGACGACGGCCAGCGTGTCGCTGCCGAGGCGCCCCGCGTCCTCCGTCGCCACGACGAAGCGGTCCGGCGCGAACCACGCGACGCCCGCGACGCCGACGACGGCGAGCGGCAGCAGTTTGAGCGCCGTCGTCGCCACCTGCACGCGCCCGGCGGCGCGGACGCCCGCCAGGTTCACGAAGGTGAAGACCCAGAGCGTGGCCGTCGCCATCGCCGCCGCGGCGGCCGGCGATCGCACCAGGGCGGGAAAGAACGGATCGAGGTAGCCCACGAAGGCGACCGCCAGCGCGGCGTTCGTGCACCACACCGAGATCCAGTAGCCCCAGGCCACGAGGAAGCCCGCCAGGTCACCGAAGGCCTCCCGCGTGTAGGCGTACGGACCTCCCGTCGCGGGGCGCCGGCGCGCGAGGCGCGCGAAGACCAGGGCCAGCAGGACGCTGCCCGTGGCGGAGATGGCCCAGCCCACGAGGCTCGTGCCGCCGTACGGCGCCAGTGAACTGGGCAGCAGGAAGACGCCGGACCCGATCATGTTGCCGACGACGAGCGCCACCGCCGCCGGGAATCCGAGATCGCGGGCCGAGGACACCCGCGCATCTTATGCCCGGGGACTCCGGCCCGGTAGAATGGCGCCCGCCGCCGCCCGATGATCGAGCCGACCGCCACGGGGCGTTACCCCTGCACCGCATGTGGGGCCCCCTGCTCCTGGAGCGTGGACCGCCAGGCCCTCGTGTGCGGACACTGCGGCGTGCCCGCGGACGTCGCACTGCCTGCCGATGCCGCCGTCGTGGTCCCGCACGACCTGGCCGCCGCGCCGGCCGAGATGGCGCACGGCGGGCGCACCGCCGTCCGGTGCGAGGCGTGCAACGCGGTGTCGCTCCTCGCCGAGGGCCGCGTGGGCCAGCGGTGCGAGTTCTGCGGCTCGCCGTCGCTCGTGCCGTACGCCGTGCACACGGCGATCGCCCCCGACAGCGTGTGGCCCTTCGGCATCGGCGAAGCGCAGGCGCTCGAGGCCGTGAAGGCCTGGCACCGGGAGCGCGTGTACACAGCCGCCCGCTTCCTGAAGACGGTGCGGACGGACACGGTGATCGGCGTCTACGTGCCGGTGTGGCACCTGGCGGCGCGCGGCCGCGCCACCTGGTTCGCGGAAGTCCTCGACAAGTCGACCAGGAAACAAGGGACGATCGAGGCCTGGGACCGGACCGAGCGCGAGCTTCCCCTGGAGCTCGACACCCTCGACGTCGCCGCGACCGGGGTGGACGCTGCGCGCCTGAAGGAGCTGGCGCCGTTCCCCGAGCAGATGCGCCGCGCCTTCCACGCCGGGTTCCTCGCGGGCTGGATCGTGGAGCACGCGCAGATCGACTTCGCGAAGGCGCAGGCCGCCGCGCGCGCCGCGCTGGAGCGGGCCGCCGAGGCCTGCTGCCGCGAGGACCTCAGGCGCGAGACCTATCGCTATCTCGCCGTCGCGACGGACTTCGACAGCCAGACCTACACCTACGACCTCCTGCCGGTGTGGATCGTGTCGTCCACCTACCGCGATCGCACGGACCGCGTGCTCGTCAACGGCGTGACCGGGGCCGTCGCCGGCACCTACGCCCAGAGCGGGGTGAAGATGGCAGTCGGATACGCGGTGATACTGGCCGTCATCGGCCTGCTGGCGTGGGGGCTGTACACGCTGCTCCGCCCGCTCGCGGGCCTGATCCGTCCGTTGTAGCCCGTTCGCGTCGGGGGACGTCGTCACTCCGGCCCGGCGGGGGTGCCGGACAGCCCCGTCAGGCCCGTGCGTGCTCCAGCCAGAGGAGGAGCACGCCCACGGCCGCGAGGCCCCAGGCCATCGGCGTCACCTCCCGCGCCCGTCCCGTGAGCGCGTGGAGCGTGGCGTGGAGCACGAAGCCCCACAGGATGCCCTGCGTGATCGAGAACGTGAGCGGGATGAGCACGACCGTGGCGAAGGCAGGCAGCGCGATCTCGGGGCGGTCCCAGTCCACGCGGGCGATGGCCCGGAACATGGAGGCACCCACGGCGATGAGGACCGCCGATGTCGCGTAGTCGGGCACCGCGCCGGCCAGCGGGGCGATGAACAGGCACGGCAGGAAGCAGAGCGCCGTGACCACGGCCGTCAGCCCCGTGCGCCCGCCGGCCTGGATGCCCGCGACGCTCTCGACGTACGCGGTGCCCGGCGACGATCCCAGGAGACCCGCGCCCAGGGTCGCCAGCGAGTCCACGATCAGGCCCTCGCGCAGGCGCAGCGGCTGTCCCTCGCCGTCCACCAGGCCCGCGGCCTGCGACACCCCCATGAAGGTGGAGATCGAGTCGAAGAGATCGGTGAGGGTGATGGCGACGATCGACGGCACGAGCGCGAGCTGCAGCGCTCCCAGGACGTCGAGCTTGAAGAGCACCGACGTGAAGTCGGGCGCGCTCAGCCACCGCTCCGGCACCTGCACGTCGCCCAGCACCCAGCCGCCGCCGGCCGCCACGGCCATGCCCGCGAGGAACGCGAACGGACTGCGACGCCTGGCGAGCACCACGATCGTGCCGAGGCTCACCGCCGTGAGCACGGCGCGGTGATCCAGCGGGCCGGCGCCCACCATCGTCGCGGGGTTCGGCGCCACGAACGCGCCGTGCTGCAGGCCGAGGAACGTGAGGAGCAGCCCGATGCCGGCCGCGGCCGCGGCGCGCAGGTGCGCGGGGATGGCCAGCGCCACCGACTCGCGGAGCCCCGTGGCCGACACCAGCAGGAACACCACGCCGGCCCAGAATACGAGG
This sequence comes from Vicinamibacterales bacterium, assembly GCA_050187355.1. GTDB lineage: Bacteria > Acidobacteriota > Vicinamibacteria > Vicinamibacterales > UBA2999 > CADEFD01. The sequence goes on along the minus strand of JBFWXO010000009.1, from coordinate 358 downwards.
CCGAACGCCACCGGCCACGGCACGCCGCCCTGCAGCACGAGCGTGTACGTGAAGAACGCGTTCAGGCCCATGCCCGGCGCCACGCCGTAGGGCAGGCGAGCGTACAGCCCCATGAGCAGGGTCATCGAGAAGGAGAGGAGGACGGTGGCCGTGAGTGCGCCGCTGAAGGGCACGCCCGTCCCGTCGGTGGACAGGATCGCCGGGTTCACCACGAGGACGTAGGCCATCGTGAAGAACGTCGTCACGCCGGCGACGAGTTCGGTGCCTGCCGGCGGACGCGACGGCGACGCGGTCCCGGCCGGCGCGATCATGCCGGCCGAGATGTTAGTCCCGCCCGCCTGGCGAGGGGGCGCGGGGG